>NZ_ALJC01000042.1 GCF_000282975.1 Pseudomonas psychrophila HA-4 | reverse complement strand
GGGTGTAATTGACTTAGCTATCAGGAATACCGCAACGCGTGCGCAGGCTCAATTTTGGCTGCGCGGTAAGCCGGGTACAGCGTCGCCAAAAAGCTCAACAAAAACCCCGCGCCGCAGATCAATGCGACGTCGCCACCTTGCAACTCTGACGGCAAGTTGCTGACGAAGTACACGTCCGAGCTGAATATGTGCTGCCCGGATACCCGCTCCATCCAGCCCACCAACTCACTCACATTCAACGCCGCAATCACCCCCAGCACGCCGCCAATCAACGTACCGACAATGCCGATCACGGTACCTTGCACCATGAAAATCGCCATGATCTGGCGCGGTGTTGCGCCGATGGTGCGCAAGATCGCGATGTCCGCGCCCTTGTCGTTCACCACCATGATCAAGGTGGCGATGATGTTAAACGCCGCCACGGCGACGATCATCAGCAACAACAGGCCAATCATGGTTTTTTCCATTTTCATGGCGCTGAACAAACTGCCCTGGGTGTGGGTCCAGTCGTCAGGCTTGTAATCCGCCCCTAGGTTCGCTGCGATTTGCTGCGAGACTTGCGGCGCCGCGTACAGGTCTTTGACTGCCAGACGCACGCTTTGCACCTGGTTCGGCTGCCAATGCTGGATGGCCGCAGCATCCGCCATGTGCACCAGCCCCATCGAGCCATCCAACTCGGCCCCGACCTTGAAGATGCCAACCACGTTCAAACGCTGCAAACGCGGAGTAATGCCGCCCGGCGCGGTGCTGGCTTCAGGCACGATCAAGGTAATCTTGTCGCCCACGCTCAAGCGAAAACGTCGCGCGGTAATGTCACCGAGCACAACCCCGAACTCGCCGGGTTTGAGGTCTTCAAGTTTGCCCTGCACGATGTGCTGGGTGACGATCGACACTTGGCCTTCCAATGCTGGATCAACACCACTGATCTGAATTGGCTGCATTGAGCCCTTGTAGGACAGCATGCCGTCCATCTCGGTAAACGGCACGGCGGCCGTCACTTCCGGATTTTTCATCGCGGCTTCGGCCACCGGGCGCCAGTCATCAATCGGCTTGACGCCCACGATGGTCGCGTGCGGCACCATGCCGAGGATGCGGTTACTCATTTCACGCTGGAAACCGTTCATCACCGACAACACTACGATCATAGCCAGCACGCCCAGGGCGAGGCCGATCATCGAGGTCATGGAGATAAACGAAACAAAACGATTGCGGCGCTTGGCGCGGGTATAGCGCGTGCCGATGAAAATCGATAACGGTCTGAACATTCGCGGGCACCGTATAAAAATAAAAGACCCGACGCCGTCAGACGGCGCCGGGTTTGGCCGATCAAATCGCGGTCAGGCGACCTTCTTGAAGGTGCAGCACGCGATCCATCTGCCGGGCCAGGTTCATGTCGTGAGTCACCACCAGAAACGCGGTGCGCATCGAAGTGCTGAGTTCTAACATCAAGTCCTGAATACCTTGGGCGGTGTGCGAGTCGAGATTGCCGGTCGGCTCGTCGAGCATCACCAGCCCTGGGTTGTTGACCAGTGCGCGGGCAATTGCCACACGCTGACGCTCACCACCCGACAACTCGGCGGGCTTGTGCTCAAGGCGATGGCCCAGGCCGACGCGGGTCAGCAAGGCCGTCGCCCGCTCACGCGCTTCAGGGATCGAGGTTTTGCCAATCAGCAGCGGCATGCACACGTTTTCAAGCGCAGTGAACTCAGGCAATAAGTGGTGAAACTGGTAAACAAAGCCCAGCGAGCGATTACGCAGCAGGCCACGGGCCTTTTCGCCCAGCGCCGATAACTCTTCGCCCGCCAACCAGACGCTGCCGGTGGTCGGGGTATCTAGGCCGCCCAGGAGGTTGAGCAGCGTACTTTTGCCCGAGCCCGAGGTCCCGACAATCGCTACGCGTTCACCCGGACGCAGCTCCAATTGCAGGCCCGACAACACCACCACCGACTCCGGGCCTTCTTCGTAGGACTTGCCCAAGTTGCGGCAACTCAATACTGATTGTTCTTTCATGCCCAACTCACTCATAACGAAGCGCCTGCGCAGGCTGGGTGCGCGCAGCACGCCAAGCCGGGTACAAGGTCGCAAGGAAACTCAGAACCAACGCTGCGCCGCACACCATCAACACATCCTGGGCCTGCAATTGCGACGGCAGGTAGTCGATGAAGTACACGTCTGCGTTGAGAAACTTATGACCGATCAGGCCCTCAAGGGCCGAGATTGCAGCGCTGACATTCAACGCTGCCAATATCCCGACCACCGCGCCAATGGCGGTCCCGACGACACCGATGACAGTCCCCTGCACCATAAAGATCGCCATAATAGTGCCCGGCGTCGCGCCCAGGGTGCGCAGGATCGCGATGTCGCCTTTTTTATCATTGACCACCATCACCAGCGTGGAAATGATGTTGAACGCTGCCACAGCAACAATCAGCAACAGCAGCAAGCCGATCATGGCTTTTTCCATGCGGATGGCTTGGTACAGGTTGCCGTGGGTACGGGTCCAGTCACGGGCGTAATACTGGCCATCACCCAACTGCTGGGCGATTTCCCATGCGGTGCGCGGGGCCTGGAACAGGTCGTCAAACTTGAGGCGCAAACCTTGCACCTGATCTGGCTTCCAGCGCTGCAAACGCGCTAGATCCTGCAAGTTGGTCAGCCCTAGGTAGCCGTCGATTTCACCTGCGCCGACATGGAAGATGCCCTGCACAGTGAAACGCTTCATGCGCGGGAACATCCCGGCCGGGGTCACGGTGACTTCCGGCGCAACAAATGTCAGCTTGTCACCCACCACCACGCCGAGCGCCTTGGCGGCCTTGTCACCAATAATGATGCCGAAGCTACCGGGGGTCAGCGAATCCAACTGACCCTCAAGCATGAAGTGGTCGATGATCGAAACCTTGCGTTCCTGCACCGGATCAATGGCATTGAGCAGCACTTTCTGCACATTGCCATCGTGGGTCAGCAGCCCCTGCATTTGAGTAAACGGCGCGACGGCCTCTACTTTCGGGTTTTGCTGAACCTTGGTTGCCAAGCCTTGCCAGTCACTGATGGGCTGATCGCCGACGATAGTCGCGTGGGGCACCATGCCCAACACGCGGGTGCGCATTTCATGATCGAAGCCGTTCATTACCGAGAGCACAACAATCATTACAACCACGCCGAGGGCGAGTCCGATCATTGAAGTCAGAGAAATGAACGACACAAAATGATTGCGGCGCTTTGCACGGGTATAACGCGTGCCAATAAATACGAAGAGAGGTCTGAACATGTCGGGGCTTGTTCTAGGGAAAAGAAGGCGTCCTTGTGGCGGGGCCTGATAAGCAGCTTTACACTCTGACCACAGCCGCCATCATGGGTTCGCCATGTCGACATTAGATGAAGCAAATCGCCGCGAATACTACCGTATCGAGGATGTGATCGCACTGGAAATAACCCCGCTTTCGCCCCTGGAGGCCGAGAGCGGCAAACTGTTGCAGGATGCATCGCCACTGTTCAATTTACTCAGTGAACTGCACCTCAGCGAATTTGAGTCCCAGCACCTGTTGCGACAGATCAGCGAGCGCGACCGAACGCTGTCCAGCTACCTGAAAACCCTGAACAAACGCGTCGATCTACTCAGTCAGATCGTGGCGCAAACAGTGCTGGGCAAAATTGGTGAACTGCAACCGGTCAAGCTGTCTGAAGGCGGTATCGAATTTCATCACCCGCACGCCTACCCGCCCGGCAGCCATCTGTCCGTCAAGCTGGTGCTGATGCCGCAAGCCCTTGGGTTGCTGCTGCGCGCCCGCGTCGTCGAGTGCCAGGCACAAGAGGATCACTACCAATTTGTTACCGAGTTTGAATCGCTGACCGAGACTCAACGCCAACTGTTGGCCCGTTACATTTTGCAGAAACAAGCTCAGGCAAGACGCCTAGCCCGCGAATTGGACGAACCAACGACCGAATAAGCCGTCAATGGCACCTCTGTAGACGCAGTGAAGCTGCAAAAAGGAGCAATTGTGACCCTGATTTATGGCCATCGCGGCGCCAAAGGCGAAGCACCGGAAAACACCCTCACAAGCTTTGAGCAATGCCTCAAACATGGCGTTCGTCGCTGCGAACTCGATCTGCACTTGTCCAAAGATGGCGAGCTGATGGTGATTCACGACCCGACGCTAAAGCGCACCACTGATCGCCGGGGCAAGGTCATCGAACAGATGGCAGATGACCTGGTGACCTTTGATGCGCGCAAAGGCGGCCCGGGCTGGGTGCATCCGTGCCCAATCCCACGCCTTGAAGAACTGTTTGAACAGTGCGATTTCGAACACTGGCAGCTTGAAGTTAAAAGCGCATCGCGCACTCGCGCCGCCACGACCGTACTGGCGATTCGCGAAATGGCTGTGCGCCACGGCCTGACGGACAAGGTGACCGTCACCTCCAGCTCGCGCGAAGTGCTGAGGGCTGCGCAGGAATTAACCCCAGACCTGTCCCGCGGACTGGTAGCCGAATACGCATGGCTCGACCCATTAAAGGTCGCCCAGAGTTATGGTTGCGAGATTTTGGCGTTGAACTGGACACTCTGCACGCCTGAACGCCTGGAAAAAGCTCAGCGCCAGGGTTTGCATGTGTCGGTATGGACAGTCAACGAACCTGCGCTGATGCGCAGACTCGCTGATTTCGGCGTCGACAGCCTGATTACAGACTTTCCCGGTTTGGCCATTGCCACCCTCGGGAATAGCTGAAATCGGTCTCCCCGGCCGGCTCAGGCCACCGGCCGGAGCCGCTCAAAAAAGCCGGTTTAGACCATCGTAAGCAGCTACCCGATAGGCTTCGGCCATGGTCGGGTAGTTGAACGTGGTGTTCACGAAGTATTTCAACGTGTTCAGTTCGCCAGGCTGGTTCATGATCGCCTGACCAATGTGCACGATCTCTGAGGCCTGATAACCGAAGCAGTGAACGCCCAGCACTTCGAGGGTTTCACGGTGGAACAGGATTTTCAGCATGCCCTGAGGCTCGCCGGCAATCTGTGCCCGCGCCATGCTCTTGAAGAACGCCTTGCCCACTTCATACGGCACTTTGGCCTGAGTCAGTTCTTGCTCGTTCTTACCGATCGAGCTGATTTCCGGAATGGTGTAAATCCCGGTCGGCACGTCATTCACGAAACGCCAACTGCCGTTGTCGACAATGCTACCTGCAGCTGAACGGCCCTGGTCGTGGGCGGCACTGGCCAAGCTTGGCCAACCGATCACATCACCAGCGGCATAAATGTTCGGTACATCGGTGCGGTAGTTTTCATCGACATGCACCTGACCACGGCCGTTGGCTTTGAGGCCGACGTTTTCCAGCCCCAACTGGTCGGTGTTACCGGTACGGCCGTTGCACCAGAGCAAGGCGTCGGCCTTAATCTTCTTGCCAGACTTGAGGTGCAGGATCACGCCGTTTTCAACGCCTTCAACGCGCTCGTACTCTTCAGTGTGACGAACGGTGATGTTGTTGTTGCTGAAGTGGTAGCTCAATGCCTGCGAGATTTCGGAGTCGAGGAAGCTCAGTAACTGCTCGCGGTTGTCTACCAACTCTACCAACACACCCAGACCGCTGAAGATCGACGCATATTCACAGCCAATCACGCCCGCGCCGTAAATAATCAACTTACGTGGGGTGTGGCCCAGGCTCAGGATGGTGTCGCTATCGTAAATCCGCGAATGCGTGAAATCGATGTCGGCAGGGCGATAAGGACGCGAGCCGGTGGCGATAATGATTTGCTTGGCCATCAGGGTTTCAACGACGCCGTTAGGGCATACCACCTCAATGGTTTGTTCGTCGGTGAAACTGCCGGTGCCGAAGAACAAATCAATGCGGTTGCGGGCGTAGTAACCGGTGCGCGAAGCCACTTGCTTGGCAATGACTTTTTCGGCGCTTTTGAGCACGTCCGGGAACGAGAACCAGCGCGGCTCACCAATGGCCCGGAACATCGGGTTGGTGTTGAACTGCATGATCTGGCGAACCGAGTGACGCAAGGCTTTGGACGGGATCGTGCCCAAGTGCGTGCAGTTGCCGCCGACCAGACGCCGGCTATCGACCATTGCCACCTTGCGCCCTGCTTTTGCGGCGTTCATTGCCGCACCTTCTCCTGCAGGGCCAGAGCCCAGTACCACTACATCGTAGTTGTAGACAGCCATGCGTACTCCTCAGAACAGGCCGTGGCACCGCTTTGGGCACCTACGGCTAAATCATGTCGCGGCCAGCGTCATGAAGGGTCAAAACGTGGGGCACAGTCTATAGAAGCCTGAACGCCGCGAACATTAACCCTTGGTCTTGTCGTAGGCTAATTTTGCATTCACTACATGACACTCTCGGCAGCGCCCACAGATTTGTAACAGCCCACACACTCAATTCACAAAATTGGCATAACCTTTAACCACCTGTCGATCAGAGCCCGCCACCATGCGCCAGATATTGATCGTTCTTTTGTTGGCGTACAGCGCCACTAGCCTTGCCGATGAAGCGGCGCTGTTCAAGCAAGCGAATTTTCCTGTGCAATGGAATGACGGCTCACAGGTCATGCCGCGCAAAAGCCAGATTGTGCTGACGTATTTGTGGGCAGATATCTATGCGGCGGCACTGTTCACCCAGCCCGACATCACCCCACAACAGGCTTTCAACGAACAGCGTGACTTGCGTCTGGAATTGTTCTACCTGCGAGATCTGGACCACAGCGATATCACCGACGCCTGCACCACCATTCTAAAACGCCAACACTCTGTGGCTTTTCTAGCCAGCCAACAGGCCGCACTCAAAAAACTGCAAAGCAGCTTCGGCGATATTAAGCGCGGTGATCGCTACGCGCTGGACTACGACCCAAAACGCGGTCTGAACATTGAGCGTAATGGCACGGTGATCTACAACAGCCAAAATCATGAACTGGCCAAACTCTATCTAGGCATCTGGCTCGCACCCGAAGGGTTGCCCGAAAAACTTCGCCAGGATCTATTAGCCCAAAGGCAATAACGCCGAGGTGTAGCCGTAACAGAAGTTGCCTACACTCACCGATACACATATCGTTACAAAACTGTTTTGCACAACGGCGTACGCCTTGATCTTGCAGTGTGGACGAGTAAAAAACATGGATTACGCATAAAACAGATAAAAGCGGGTGATTTCTGATGGCCTCCAGTACGGGCAAAGGCAAGGCGATTTTTCGCGTTGTCAGTGGTAACTTTCTCGAAATGTTCGACTTCATGGTCTTTGGCTTTTACGCCACGGCCATTGCCAAGACCTTCTTTCCTAGCGACAGCGCGTTCGCATCCCTCATGCTTGCCTTGGCAACCTTCGGTGCAGGATTCCTGATGCGCCCACTGGGTGCAATTTTTCTGGGCGCCTACATCGACCGTCATGGCCGTCGCAAAGGCTTGATCATCACCCTCGCACTGATGGCCATGGGCACCGTGCTGATTGCCTGCGTACCGGGTTACGCCACCTTGGGCGTCGCAGCACCGCTATTGGTATTGCTTGGACGCTTGCTGCAAGGCTTTTCGGCGGGCGTGGAACTGGGCGGCGTATCGGTGTACCTGGCGGAAATCGCCACACCGGGTCGCAAAGGTTTCTTCGTTAGCTGGCAGTCCGCCAGCCAACAAGCCGCCGTGGTGTTCGCCGGTTTGCTCGGCGTAGGCCTCAACCACTGGTTAAGCCCAGAAGACATGGGTGACTGGGGCTGGCGTATTCCGTTTTTGATTGGCTGCATGATCGTGCCGGTGATCTTTGTCATTCGTAAATCAATGCAAGAAACACCTGAGTTTGAAGCCCGCAAGCATCACCCTACCCTGCGTGAAATCGTAACCTCCATAGGCCAGAACTTTGGCTTGGTGCTGGGCGGCACGGCATTGGTCGTCATGACCACGGTGTCGTTCTACCTGATCACCGCCTACACCCCGACCTTCGGCAAGGCAGAACTGCACCTAACCGACTTAGAAGCGCTGTTGGTCACTGTGTGCATTGGTCTGTCGAACTTCTTCTGGCTGCCGGTCATGGGCGCACTGTCCGACAAGGTTGGTCGCAAACCCTTGCTGCTCGGGGCGACCATTCTGGCAATTCTGACGGCCTACCCAGCACTGTCATGGCTGGTGGCCAACCCCAGCTTCAGTCACTTGCTGATTGTGGAGCTGTGGTTGTCGTTCCTGTATGGCTCGTACAACGGCGCCATGGTGGTTGCCCTAACCGAGATCATGCCGATTGAAGTGCGTACCACCGGCTTCTCACTGGCTTACAGCTTGGCGACAGCGACCTTTGGCGGCTTCACCCCAGCAGCGTGCACTTACCTTATCCACGTGCTGGACAACAAGGCAGCACCCGGTTTGTGGCTCACCGGCGCCGCAGTTCTGGGCCTGATTGCGACCGTGGTGTTGTTCCGCGGTAACAAGCATGAGTTGCGTGTAGCGCAAGCAGCTTAAGCGGCAACCTCGCTTCTACAGGGCTTTTAAATGCCGCAAAAAAAACGCCCCGAACCAGTCGGGGCGTTTTTAGTTGCAGCGAGTGCTTAGCGTGGAAACGCTGGCGGGTTAACCCCGGCCATGTCTTCCATCACGCGCACCACCTGGCAGCTGTAACCGAATTCGTTGTCGTACCACACGTACAGCACAACGCGGTTGTCATTGCAGATGGTCGCTTCAGCATCCACCACACCGGCGTGACGCGAACCGACGAAGTCAGTGGAAACCACTTCCTGCGAGCTCACGAAGTCGATTTGCTTGTGCAAATCGGAGTGCAACGCCATGTGACGCAAGTACTCGTTCATTTCTTCACGGGTAGCCGGCTTCTCAAGGTTCAGGTTGAGGATAGCCATCGACACGTTTGGCGTTGGAACGCGGATCGCGTTACCGGTCAGCTTGCCAGCTAGCTCAGGCAATGCCTTGGCCGCAGCGGTCGCAGCGCCGGTTTCGGTAATTACCATGTTCAACGCTGCCGAGCGACCACGGCGATCGCCTTTGTGGAAGTTGTCGATCAGGTTCTGGTCGTTAGTGTACGAGTGAACGGTTTCAACGTGACCGTTGACGATGCCGAACTTATCGTTAACAGCCTTGAGCACCGGCACAATGGCGTTGGTGGTGCAGGATGCCGCCGAGATGATCTTGTCGTCTGCGGTGATTTCGCCGTGGTTGATGCCGTGAACGATGTTCTTCAGCTTACCTTTGCCTGGCGCGGTCAGAACAACGCGGTCGATACCTGGGCAAGCCAAATGCTGGCCTAGGCCATCGGCGTCACGCCATACACCGGTGTTGTCCACCAGCAACGCGTTTTGAATGCCGTACTGGGTGTAATCCACCTCGGTAGGGTTTTTCGCGTAGATAACTTGGATCAAGTTGCCGTTCGCGGTGATGGTGTTGTTGGCTTCATCGATCACGATGGTGCCATCGAACGGGCCATGTACCGAGTCACGACGCAGCAGGCTTGCGCGCTTAACCAGATCGTTGTCGGCGCCTTTGCGCACAACAATGGCACGCAAACGCAGGCCGTCGCCGCCACCGGTCTTTTCGATCAGGATGCGTGCCAGCAGACGGCCGATACGACCGAAGCCGTACAGCACAACGTCAGTGCCTTTGCGTGCAGAGGCGTTTTGCTGACCCACTACATCGGCCAGTTCTTCACGCACGAACTGCTCAGCAGTACGGCCATTGCCTTGAGTCTTGAACTTGACAGCCAACTTGCCCAGATCTACCGAGGCGGCACCGAGCTTAAGCTCGCTCATCGCTTTAAGCAGCGGGAACGTTTCGTGTACGGACAACTCGCTGTCGTCAGACTGGCGATGGCGGGCAAAGCGGTGAGCCTTGAGAATCGCAATGACTGAACGGTTGATCAGGCTGCGGCCATAGATCGAACTCACCACATTGTTATTGCGGTAAAGCTGACCGATAAGCGGAATCATCGCTTCTGCGAGTGCTTCACGGTCGATCCATTCACCAAGACACTGGTCGGGCTTCTGAGTCACGGGAACCTTCCACATGTAGGGGCTGAAAAAAGGGGCTACATTATGCCGCTGCGCCCAGACATGGGCAATGCACGCCTGTCACACACAACGACTGAAACGATTAAGCTCCAACAAATTAAGGTGAAAAGATTTTTAACAAACCGACTTTCTCCCTGATTAATTGCCCACCAGCACCCTTTGAAACACTCTTTTTCATCGCGACGCGCTGATTTACTCGCCTCCTTAAAGACGGTAACTGACAGCCAACCCCTTGACCGTTACAATTGCCAACTTTGTCGCAACGCTTGGAGCTCAACCTTCCGTGCCCGTACTGCGTCTACCCAAACTTCCTGCTACGGCAGGTAAACAGCACTGGAGCAATCTGCCCGGTGCCGCCCTGAGCCTCGCCATTGCCGAAGCTGCCAGCGCCGCCAAGCGCTTCACCCTGCTCCTGACCGCCGACAGCCAAAGTGCCGAACGCCTTGAGCAGGAACTGAGGTTTTTCGCCCCCGAACTGCCGGTGCTGCATTTCCCTGACTGGGAAACCCTGCCCTACGACCTGTTCTCGCCGCACCAAGACATCATTTCCCAGCGCATCGCCAGCCTGTACCGGCTGCCAGAGCTTGATCACGGGGTTTTGGTAGTGCCGATCACTACCGCCCTACATCGTCTGGCGCCGACCAAGTTCCTGCTGGGTAGCAGCCTGGTGCTCGATGTTGGGCAGAAGCTGGATGTGGAACAGATGCGCACTCGCCTCGAAGCCAGCGGCTATCGCTGCGTCGACACGGTGTACGAGCACGGCGAGTTTGCAGTGCGCGGTGCGCTGATCGACCTGTTCCCGATGGGCAGCAAACTGCCCTACCGGATCGACTTGTTCGATGACGAAATCGAAACCCTGCGCACTTTCGACCCAGAAACCCAGCGTTCCATCGACAAGGTCGAATCGGTACGCTTGCTGCCTGCACGAGAGTTCCCGCTGCAAAAGGACGCCGTGACCCGCTTCAAGGCACGCTTTCGCGAGCGGTTTGATGTCGACTTCCGTCGCTGCCCAATCTTTCAGGACTTGACCAGCGGAATCACACCCGCGGGCATCGAGTACTACTTGCCGCTGTTTTTCGACGAAACCTCAACCCTGTTTGACTACCTGCCGGGCGACACCCAAGTGTTCTCGCTACCGGGGATCGAACAAGCCGCCGAAAATTTCTGGTCGGACGTGCGTAACCGCTATGAAGAACGCCGCATTGATCCATCACGTCCTTTATTGCCCCCGGCCGAACTGTTCCTGCCGGTTGATGATTGCTTTGCACGCCTGAAAAATTGGCCGCGCGTGGTCGCAAGCCAAGACGACATCGACGCCGGCAGCGGTCGCGAACGCTTCCCGGCCCATCCACTGCCGAACCTGGCCATTGAAGCCAAGGCCAACCAGCCATTGGCCGCACTGTCGGGTTTTCTTGAACAGTTTGATGGCCGCGTGCTGTTCACCGCCGAGTCGGCGGGGCGCCGTGAAGTACTGCTCGAACTGCTCGAACGCTTGAAACTGCGCCCGAAAACCGTCGACAGCTGGCCTGACTTTGTCGCCAGCAAACACCGTTTGGCGATCACGATTGCGCCGCTGGATGAAGGCCTGTTGCTGGATGACCCGGCATTGGCGCTGATCGCCGAAAGCCCGCTGTTCGGGCAACGGGTGATGCAGCGTCGGCGCCGCGAAAAGCGCACCGACGTTAACAACGATGCGGTGATCAAAAACCTCACCGAACTGCGCGAAGGCGCGCCCGTGGTACACATCGACCACGGCGTGGGCCGTTATCAAGGCTTGGCCACGCTGGAAGTCGACAATCAGGTCGCCGAGTTCCTGACCCTCGAATACGCCGAGGGCGCCAAGCTGTACGTGCCGGTGGCCAACCTGCATTTGATCGCCCGTTACACCGGCAGCGATGACGAACTGGCGCCACTGCATCGCTTGGGCTCTGAGACCTGGCAAAAAGCCAAGCGCAAAGCCGCCGAACAAGTGCGCGATGTGGCTGCCGAATTACTCGACATCTATGCCCGCCGTGCGGCTCGCGAAGGCTATGCATTTGCCGACCCGAAAGCCGATTACGCCACGTTCAGCGCCGGCTTCCCGTTTGAAGAAACCCCGGACCAACAAACCACCATCGAAGCCGTGCGTGCCGACATGCTGTCGCCCAAGCCGATGGATCGCCTGGTGTGTGGCGACGTGGGCTTCGGCAAAACTGAAGTGGCCATGCGCGCCGCCTTTATTGCCGTGCACGGCGGCCGTCAGGTGGCGATTCTGGTGCCGACCACCTTGCTTGCTCAACAGCACTACAACAGCTTTCGCGACCGTTTTGCCGATTGGCCGGTGCGGGTTGAGGTGATGAGCCGCTTCAAGTCGGCAAAAGAAATCAACCAAGCCGTGGCTGACCTAGCTGAAGGCAAGATCGACATTGTGATCGGCACCCACAAGCTGCTGCAAGACGACGTCAAAATCAAAAACCTGGGGCTGGTGATCATCGACGAAGAGCACCGCTTTGGGGTTCGCCAGAAAGAACAGCTTAAGGCGCTGCGCAGTGAGGTCGATATTCTGACGCTTACCGCCACGCCAATCCCGCGCACGCTGAACATGGCGGTGTCGGGTATGCGTGACTTGTCGATCATCGCTACGCCACCGGCACGCCGACTGTCAGTACGCACCTTCGTCATGGAGCAAAACAACAGCACGGTTAAAGAGGCTCTGCTGCGGGAATTGCTGCGTGGCGGCCAGGTGTACTACCTGCATAACGATGTCAAAACCATCGAGAAATGCGCTGCAGAACTGGCAGCATTGGTGCCCGAAGCGCGAATCGGCATTGGCCACGGCCAGATGCGCGAACGCGAACTCGAACAGGTGATGAGCGACTTCTATCACAAGCGCTTTAACGTGCTGATCGCTTCGACCATCATCGAGACCGGCATCGACGTGCCGAGCGCCAACACCATCATCATCGAGCGCGCCGACAAGTTCGGCCTGGCGCAACTGCACCAACTGCGCGGCCGCGTGGGGCGTAGCCACCACCAGGCTTACGCCTACCTGCTGACGCCACCGCGCCAGCAAATTACCGGCGACGCGCAAAAGCGCCTCGAAGCCATCGCCAACACCCAAGACCTAGGTGCCGGGTTTGTCTTGGCCACCAACGACCTGGAAATCCGTGGCGCAGGCGAGCTACTTGGGGACGGCCAAAGCGGCCAGATTCAGGCGGTCGGTTTTACCCTGTACATGGAAATGCTTGAGCGTGCAGTGAAGTCGATTCGCAAGGGCGAACAGCCCAACCTCGACCAGCCGCTGGGTGGCGGGCCAGAGATCAACCTTCGCGTGCCTGCGTTGATTCCCGAAGCCTATCTGCCTGACGTGCACACCCGCCTGATTCTCTACAAGCGCATAGCCTCGGCCAGCGATGAAGACGGCCTCAAGGATTTGCAAGTCGAGATGATCGACCGTTTTGGTCTGCTCCCAGAGCCCACCAAAAACCTGGTACGCATTACTCTGCTCAAATTGCAGGCCGAACAACTGGGCATCAAAAAAGTCGATGCGGGGCCACAGGGCGGGCGAATAGAATTTACTTCCGACACACCGGTTGACCCGCTGACTTTGATCAAGCTGATCCAAAGCCAACCCAACCGCTACAAGTTCGAAGGCGCCACCCTGTTTAAATTTATGGTGCCTATGGAGCGCCCAGAAGAACGCTTCAACATCCTTGAGGCGCTGTTTGAGCGGCTCACACCGAAGTCGTCCTAATGAGCCCTGCGCAATGAAACACCCATGCCTCAGCACCTGACCGCCCGACTGACCAAGCCGCTCGCACCGACTTGGGTCAGTCGATTCAAAGAGCAAAGCCTGGAGCGTGGCCGCCGCTACGCTCGGGAAAACCGTGTCAGGATCGCCCAAATCGGCGACAGCCTGATTACCGCTAGCTGTCAGGGCTCCGCAGAGAACGTTTACCGTCAGACCATTCAACTACGCGAGTCAGCCAAGGGCACCCTGCTATTGGTGAGCGCGAACTGCACCTGCCCCGTCCGCACCAACTGCAAGCACACCGCTGCCGTATTACTGAAGATTGAAGACACCTTGAAATACCCCGCTGCCGCCCAGGACGCCGAGCTTCTGGAAAAACTCCAGGCTGTGCTCGACTCGCGCCGTCCTAACAACCTGCCCGAAGTGTTGAGCGATGACGTGCAACCGATACCGCGCCTGTGGCTGGCCAGCGCCGAATTCAGCGCCTTTGAACCGCGTAACGGCAAAATGCAGCGCTACATCCAACATCGCGCCGCACTGTCGTTCAACTACCTGGAGCAGTACGTCAGCGGACAAAAAAATGCCGACGTGCTGATTCGCCAGGAACACCAGACCCTGCGAGTCAAGCGCCACCCCGAGGCTGAAAATGCCTTTCGCGAACAGTTGCGCGTGCTGGGCTTTAAAATTGCGACCCGCCAGAGCAAAGCCCTCCCGGAGAGTGCTGGCGAGCTGTTTGAGATGGTCAACGACAGCGCCTGGCTCAATTTCACCCTGAACCAGATACCCGGCTTGCGCGAGCAAGGCTGGGAGTTGCAGATTGACGAGGACTTCGGCTTTGACCTGAGCCCGGTCGAAGACTGGTACGCGAACGTCGACGAAGCCCCCGAACACGACTGGTTCGACCTAGAACTGGGGATAATCGTCAACGGCCAGCGCCTAAGCTTGCTGCCCATTCTGCTGAACCTGATGCGTTCGCACACCGACATCCTGAGCCCCGAAAAACTCGCCAAACGCCGCGACGACGAACTGATTCTGGTCAATATCCCGGCCACGCCGAACAGCAGTCATGGCCCGCTACAAGTGGCCCTGCCGTATGGGCGTCTGAAGCCGGTACTGGCGACGCTGGGCGAGTTCTATCTAGGCGAACCGGGCGCCACCACGCTGCGAATCAAAAGTGCCGATGCACCACGCCTCAATGCGCTGGATGCACTGCCCTTGCGCTGGGAGGGCGGCGAGCACATTCGCGGTTTTGCCCAGCGCTTGCGCGACATCAAAGACTTCAGCGTCGAAGCCCCAGAAGGCTTGAATGCCAACCTGCGCCCTTATCAGCTTGAAGGGCTGAGCTGGATGCAGTCACTGCGCCAACTGGAAGTCGGCGGCATTCTTGCGGACGACATGGGCCTAGGCAAAACCCTGCAAACTCTGGCGCATATTCTGTGCGAAAAAAATGCGGGTCGGCTAGACCGCCCGGCCATGGTGGTGATGCCAACCAGCCTGATTCCCAACTGGCTGGACGAAGCCGCGCACTTCACCCCGCAACTCAACGTGCTGGCGCTGTATGGCGCAACGCGTAAAAAACACTTTGAACGCCTCAACGACTACGACCTGATACTGACCACCTACGCACTGCTGCCCAAGGACATTGAGCACTTGGCCAAGCTACCTCTGCACGTGCTGATCCTGGACGAAGCGCAGTACATCAAGAATCCCGGCAGCAAGGCGTCACAGGCAGCCTGCGAACTCAGCGCACGTCAGCGCCTGTGCCTCAGCGGCACCCCGCTGGAAAACCATTTGGGCGAGTTGTGGTCGCTGTTTCACTTCTTGCTGCCCGGCTGGCTGGGCGACGTCAAGGCGTTCAACCGCGACTACCGGGTGCCGATTGAACGTCAGGGCAACAACGAGCGCTTGCAACACCTCAATGCGCGCATCAAACCCTTTCTGTTGCGCCGCACCAAAGAACAGGTGGCCACCGAGTTGCCACCGAAAACCGAGATTATCCATTGGGTCGATCTCAACGAAGCGCAGCGCGATGTATACGAAACCATGCGCTTAGCGATGGACAAAAAAGTCCGCGACGAAATCACCCGCAAAGGCGTAGGCCGTAGCCAGATCATCATCCTGGAAGCGTTGCTTAAACTGCGCCAAGTGTGTTGTGACCTGCGACTGGTCAGCGACACCCCGCCGAAAAAAGGTAGCACCTCGGGCAAGCTCGACAGCCTGATGGTGATGCTTGAAGAACTGTTTGCCGAAGGTCGACGCATTCTGCTGTTTTCGCAGTTCACCTCGATGTTGGGGCTGATCGAAGCGGAACTGAAAAAGCGCAATGTCCGTTACGCGCTGCTTACCGGGCAAACCCGTGATCGACGAGCACCGGTTAAAGATTTTCAGAGCGGCACACTGCAAATCTTCCTGATCAGCCTCAAGGCGGGTGGCGTGGGATTAAACCTGACCGAAGCCGACACGGTGATTCATTACGACCCGTGGTGGAACCCGGCCGCTGAAAATCAGGCCACCGACCGTGCCTATCGCATTGGCCAGGAAAAACCGGTGTTTGTGTACAAAATGATTGCGCGCGGCACCGTGGAAGAGAAAATCCAGCACCTGCAGCAGGAAAAGTCGGATTTGGCTGCGGGCGTGTTAGACGACCGAATCGCCGGAGACTGGAAACTGCAAGACGACGACATCGATGCGCTGTTTGCGCCACTGCCGCCTAAAGTCGAGAAACGCTAAAACAGCGCCAATCAATAGAAGCTAGCTTGCCCCTCGATCTTTTAAAAGGATCGCGGGGCAAGGTGTGTGTGTGTTAACCCGCCAACACTCGCGCCAAGGTCGCTTTGACCTTGCCCATGCCATCGTGCAGTGCCTGCTCGATTTCGGCCATGGTGATGATCGCCGTGGACTTGCCCGCTGCCGGGTTGACCACCAACGCCAAACAGGCGTAATCCAAGTCTAGCTCGCGAGCCAACGCCGCTTCGGGCATGCCGGTCATGCCGACAATGTCGCAACCATCACGCTCAAGGCGGGCAATTTCAGCCACCGTCTCAAGGCGCGGGCCTTGAGTCGCTGCATATACGCCGTGGCTGCTGTAGGAACCCCCCTCAGCCGCCAGCGCACTGATCAGCTTTTCACGTAAGGCTTCGGTGTAGGGAAAGCTGAAGTCGATGTGGGTCACATGCTCCAGGTCACCGGCGAAATAGGTGTGCTCACGACCACTGGTGTAGTCGATCAACTGGTGCGGCACGCAGAAATGCCCGGTGCCCATGGCCATGTGGATCCCGCCCACAGCGTTCACCGCCAAAATCGCCTCGGCCCCAGCCTGTTTCAACGCCCATAGGTTGGCACGGTAGTTGACTTGGTGTGGCGGCACACGATGCGGATGACCGTGGCGCGCCAGAAACAACACTTCTCGACCGCCAAACTCACCGATCTGAATATCGGCCGAGGTCGGACCGTAAGGGGTATCGAGGGCCAGCGAGCGGCTGATGGTCAACCCTTCGAGTTGAGTCAGCCCCGTGCCACCAATAATTGCGTAAACCGTCATTGAGCCATGCCTCTTAAAACGTCAGTTAATCGATTAATTGAGCATCTTTGAGCGCGCCCATCGCCACCTGCCAACGCGGGCTTTGGCGACAGTCAGTACTGGCCCAAGCCTGGGCCCGCATACGCGCAATACGTGCCGATGGCGTGACCTTAAGACGCTGCGCTGCGCTGAGCGCAAGCTCGGCGGCGGCACGGTCGTTGCACACCAGGCCCATGTCGCAACCGGCAGACAAAGCCGCCTCAATGCGGCTGGCCGCATCGCCCACAACGTGCGCCCCCGCCATCGACAGGTCATCACTGAAAATGACCCCGTCAAATTGCAGTTCGCCACGCAAAATATCCTGCAACCAGCGTCGCGAGAACCCGGCTGGCTGGCTATCGACTTGCGGGTAAATCACATGTGCTGGCATCACAGCTGCTAAGTGCTTGCTCAAACGGGCAAATGGCACCAGGTCGTGGGCACGGATCTGCTCAAGACTGCGCTCATCAGTAGGAATGGCTACATGAGAGTCAGCCTCTGCCCACCCATGCCCAGGAAAATGCTTACCCGTTGCAGCCATGCCCGCTGCATTCATCCCGCGAATAAAGGCGCCCGCCAGCAGTGCCGCACGCTCAGGGTCGCCTTCAAAAGAACGACTGCCCACCACAGCGCTGCGCTGGTAATCAAGATCCAATACCGGGGCAAAGCTTAAATCCAGGCCTACGGCCAAGACTTCAGTGGCCATTAACCAGCCGCATTGCTCTGCCAGGTACTCAGCGTTGGGGTTGTCGGCAATTGCGCGCATGGCTGGCAGACGCACAAAGCCTTGGCGCAGACGCTGCACCCGGCCGCCCTCTTGGTCGACTGCCAGCAGCAAGTCGGGGCGCACAGCACGAATCGACGCACTCAACTCACGCACTTGCCGCGGATGCTCAATATTGCGGGCAAAGATGATCAAGCCACCCACTTCAGGCTGGCGCAGCAGTTGCCGGTCTTCAGCCGTCAGCCAGGTACCGGCGACGTCCACCATCAAGGAGCCTTGCAAGGCAGAACTCATGGAAAATCCTTAAGAGAGAAAGCGCTTATTTCCCGGTTCAGAGGTGCGGGCGCACGCCTGATCGCCGCACACCAGAGAGGCAGCGACGAATCAATAGACGGGAATAAGTCAGGGCTAGGCATGGCGGCTAGCTTAGCGGAACAAAGCTGCCGCGCCCACCCGCGAGCGGTCAAACCTTGACGGCAACCGGCGGGGTTTTAGTGCGGGGACGAAGCTGGGCCCCGACCATCACCGGATCAGTCACACCGCTTTGCGCACGCATGCCCGCAGCAAGAAATGGCACCATCAAGCGCATCACCTGCTCGATTGAGGTATTAACCCCAAAATCGGTTTCGGCGATGGCGCGCAGGGCTTTGATCCCAGACATGCTGAACGCCGCGGCACCAAGCATAAAGTGCACACGCCAAAACAGCTCAATGGGCGGGATCTGAGGCGCGGCTTCGTTCACCAGCACCATATAACGGCGGAACACCTTGCCGTACATGTCTTCTAAATAGCGACGTAAGTGCCCTTGGCTTTGGCTGAACGCCAACCCCAACAAGCGCATGAAAATGGACAGATCATTACCACTGCGCGGCTGAATCACCAGCGCCTGCTCAACCAGTATTTCCAACAGTTCTTCAAGGCTGGGACGATTTTCAGGCTTGGCTTGACGACGCTCGAGCTCGCGATCAAGGTTGGCGCAAAACGGCCCCAGGAAACGCGAGAAAACCGCCTGAATCAGCGCTTTTTTTGAACCAAAATGGTAATTCACCGCCGCAAGGTTGACCGAGGCTTTGCTGGTAATCAGCCGCAATGAAGTTTCAGCAAAACCTTTTTCCGCGAACAGCTGCTCGGCAGCATCAAGGATACGTTCAACGGTTTCCGACTGGGCCATGGCTACTCCGCCTGACAAAACATTTAAACACTTGTTTGAAACATACGTTTCGACTTGTAAAAAGTCAAGGCGACGTGTTCGGTTTGCGACTGGGCGGTCTCGCATTTAACCACAGCCGCCGCCAGCAAGGCTTAGCCGGGTAAAAGGCGGATTATACAAACTGCCAGTGACCGTCCAGCGGATGGCTGAAAATGGGTGATTGCCAATGAGCCTTCACTGTATATAATCCCAGTCACTGTATAAAAAGACAGAGCGATCACTATGATAAAACTGACGCCACGCCAAGCTGAGATCCTGGCCTTCATCAAGCGATGCCTGGATGACAACGGATACCCGCCCACCCGTGCCGAGATCGCACAGGAGCTGGGTTTCAAATCCCCCAACGCCGCCGAAGAGCACCTCAAAGCCCTTGCTCGCAAGGGTGCTATCGAAATGACTCCCGGCGCTTCTCGCGGTATTCGCATACCCGGCTTTGAGGCCAAAGCTGACGAATCTACCCTTCCCATCATCGGCCGAGTCGCTGCCGGCGCCCCGATTCTGGCGCAAGAGCACGTCGAAGAGTCCTGCAACATAAACCCAACCTTCTTCCACCCTCGCGCTGACTACCTGCTACGGGTACAAGGCATGAGCATGAAGGATGTCGGCATCTTTGATGGCGACCTTCTGGCCGTGCATACCTGCCGCGAAGCCCGAAACGGCCAGATTGTTGTGGCCCGCATTGACGACGAAGTCACCGTTAAGCGCTTCAAGCGTGAAGGCAGCAAGGTCTGGCTGATCGCTGAAAACCCGGATTTCGCGCCCATTGAAGTCAATCTCAAAGAGCAAGATCTGGTTATCGAAGGCCTGAGTGTCGGCGTTATACGCCGCTAAAAGGAGACGCCATGCAGTTCCCACACACACCGCTGCCAGCACAACTCCCTCTGTTCGAAGTGTTCATGGCACAACCCATGCCCTCTACGATGAAAGAAGTGCTCGAAGCGCCCTGGAGCGCCGAACCTGAAGTATTCAGTGAGTTGTCGCTGCGCGGTGCTGCCGGGAACTGCTTGAACCTACTGGCTCCCATGCTCCGCGAATTGAGCGAGCAACAAGACGACCGCTGGCTAACCCTGATAGCACCGCCTGCCAGCTTGACTCAAAGCTGGCTACGCGATGCTGGGTTGAACCGCGAGCGCATTTTGCTCCTGCAACCCAACGGCAATAAAAGCGCCATGCAACTTACCTGCGAAGCGCTGCGTTTGGGTCGCAGCCATACCGTGGTCAGCTGGATTAACCCGTTGACCGTCGCCGCTCGCCAACAACTGATTGGCGCAGCACGTACCGGACGCGGGCAAAGCTTGAATATTCGTCTTGGCTAAGCACAGGGCTTGAGCGCATCGCACAAGCCTCCGTGTGGCACGCACTGCTCACTAAGCACTTAGTGCAGGATGCGCGGTCCTTCGTCTTTTTCAAGCTCGCCTTCGGCCAATCGACCCGCCATCTGAACACCTACGCTGAGCATGGCTTTGGCCACCTCGACGTGTTGACCTTGAAGAAAAGCCTTGGCGTCTTCCGAGAAGTTGAGCGTCACCAAAGACCCCTCGTCTTCAGCCCGGCGCAACTCGATACGGCCGTCTGGCAATTCGACAATTTCTAGAAAAGACGTTGGCATAAAAGTTTGTTCTCCACGAAAGCGCGGGATTATATCAGTCATCCTTTGTAATTTTTCCAGGATCTGAGACAGTTTAGTGACTGACTGATGAATGACTGTACAGTTTTATACGCGACCATCAACACTCATTTAGTCCATCACGAAACCGGACGGCCAAACGTTTGAGGTTCTGACGCCACTCCTCCAACGTCTCGCGACTCAACCCTTCGGGGGTCTCGTCCTCTAGGCTGACCGTCTCGATCAGAGGCTGAAATACGTCTGCCTTAACCTTCTTTGGTGCTTGCAACGGCTGGTACAAGGCCGCGTGAGTGGCAACTAATTGCGCCAGCCATGTTTGCGGCGCTCGTGCCAGCTCGACCATTTCAGCCAGCTCGGGAATCGCCGCCGCATCCAACACTTCTTGCGTCAACAACAACTCAACGCGGGAGGCATTGGCCTGAGGCAAGCGATAAAAACCTGCGATTTCGTGGCACAACCCCAAAAGCGCCCCGTACAAATGGAACACAGCCGATTCGCGCTCAGCCTGAACCAGCGCTTGAGCATTCATAGCCCGCCCCTCCCCGGCCTTATTCATGGCCTCAAGGGCCAAACCGGCGAAATATATTTTCTGATTGGTACGGGTATAGAGTTCGTGAGCCATGTTGAGGCGCTCCACAGCGAATGGGGTAAGGGCTGACAGCAGTCTCAGGTATAGGGGATAAGGGCGCAAGGCCATTACGAGAGGATTTTTCTCCGTCCCTGATCAAAAAATCACTGTTGCCGCTGCCGAGGCTCGAAGGCTGCGATGAGTAGCGAAACTGCCCCACCCAATATCAAAAGATCGCGAGCAAGTTGGCTCCTATATAAAACTTGTGGAGAAGGGTCCCCACCTAAACAAAAAACCGCGCAAGGCATGCAGCCCTTGCGCGGTTTTTTAGCCGTTCAGCTCGGTATCAAGCGTCTTTTTCTTTACGCTTGTCTTCGACTTTCCAGCTCCCGCCATCATAGAACGCACGCCAGCCTGTCGGTTTGCCATCCACTTCAGTCTGCACATACTGCTCTTTGGTTTTGCGACTGTAGCGGATAACCGCCGGACGGCCATCCGGGTCTTTCTTAGGCGCCTCACACAGGAAGTGGTATTTAGGATCAATCTCGTCCTTGTGCGGGATGATTTCGATCACCAGTGGCGCTCGGGTTTCACGGTTTTTCGGAAACTGGCTAGCCGCCAAGAACAAGCCCGAAGCACCGTCACGCAGGATGTACGTGTCATTAACTTTCTCGCACTTAAGCTCCGGCATTTTTACCGGGTCCATTTTCGGCGGCGCAGCCTCACCGCTTTTCAGCAGTTTGCGGGTGTTTTTGCATTCTGCGTTGGTGCAACCGAAGAACTTACCGAAACGCCCCGTTTTAAGCTGCATCTCGCTGCCGCACTTGTCGCACTCAAGACTCGGCCCTTCGTAGCCCTTGATGCGGTAGTTGCCTTCTTCGATTTCGTAACCCACACAATCCGGGTTGTTACCGCAAATGTGCAGCTTGTGCTTCTCATCCAGCAGGTAGGCATCCATCGCCGTACTGCAAATCGGGCAACGGTGTTTGCCCAGCAGTACCAGCGACTCGGATTCACCCTCGTCGTCCGCAGCGATTTCGTCGCCAGGCACCAGGTTGACGGTGGCCTTGCAGCGCTCTTTCGGCGGCAGGCTGTAACCCGAGCACCCTAGGAACACGCCCGTCGAAGCCGTACGAATCTGCATCGGACGACCACATTCCTTGCACGGAATGTCGGTCATGACTGGCTGGTTTGCACGCATGCCGCCATCCGGCGCAGCCGCTACTTCCAGTTTTTTCTTGAAGTCGCCATAGAACTCGTCAAGCACGTTTTTCCAGTCGCGCTCGCCTTGTGCCACGTCATCGAGGTTCTCTTCCATGCCGGCGGTGAAGCCGTAGTCCATGAGGTCAGAGAAGCTCTCGGATAAACGCTCGGTAACGATATCGCCCATTTTTTCGGAGTAGAAACGGCGGTTATGCAGCGCCACGTAACCACGGTCTTGAATGGTCCCGATAATCGCCGCGTAGGTCGAAGGACGACCAATACCGCGTTTTTCCATTTCTTTTACCAAGCTGGCCTCGGAGTAACGCGCAGGTGGCTTGGTGAAGTGCTGACTCGGATCGAGATCGATCAGTTTGAGCACGTCGCCCTGAGCCATGTCCGGCAATACGTCGTCATCACCCGGCTTGGTAATTTGCGGCATCACACGGGTGTAACCGTCGAATTTCAGGATGCGGCCCTTGGCACGCAACTCGAAATCACCCGCCGCCACACTAACGGTAGTCGACAGGTATTTGGCCGGCAGCATCTGGCACGCCACGAATTGACGCCAGATCAGCTCGTAGAGGCGCTCAGCGTCGCGCTCCATGCCCGACAGCTTGCTCGGGTGCATATTCACGTCAGAAGGACGAATCGCTTCGTGAGCCTCTTGTGCGCCTTCCTTGCTGCTGTACACGTTAGGCGTCGGAGGCAGGTAGGACTCCCCGAACTCACCTTCAATGTAGGTACGCGCCATCGCGACCGCATCAGCCGAGAGGTTGGTGGAATCGGTACGCATGTACGTGATGTAGCCCGCTTCGTACAAACGCTGGGCCATCATCATGGTTTTCTTCACCCCGAAGCCCAGGCGGTTGCTCGCGGCCTGCTGCAAGGTGGAGGTAATAAACGGTGCCGACGGCTTACTGCTGGTCGGTTTGTCTTCGCGCTTGGCAATGGTGTAGTTGGAGGCTTTGAGCTTCTCCAACGCGGCCATGGCTTGGACTTCGTTCAGCGGCTTGAAGGCCTCGCCTTTTTCACGGGCAACGTCGAAGCGTACTTTCGCGCCCTTGGCAGTGCCAAGGTCAGCGTGGATTTCCCAGTACTCTTCAGGGTTGAACGCACGAATTTCACGTTCACGTTCAACCACCAGCTTTACAGCAACGGACTGCACACGGCCAGCCGACAGGCCACGGGCAATTTTCGCCCACAGCAGCGGCGACACCATGTAACCCACAACGCGATCAAGGAAGCGTCGCGCCTGCTGGGCATTAACCCGATTGATATCCAGTTCACCCGGCTTAGAGAAGGCTTCTTGAATCGCCTTCTTGGTGATTTCGTTAAACACCACGCGCTTGTAGCGGCTGTCATCACCACCAATGGCTTCGCGCAGGTGCCAAGCAATAGCTTCCCCCTCGCGGTCCAAGTCGGTTGCGAGATAGATGGTGTCAGCATCTTTGGCGAGCCGGCGCAGCTCTTCGATGACCTTTTCCTTGCCAGGCAAGATCTCGTACTTGGCTTTCCAACCATGCTCGGGATCGACCCCCATGCGCGAGATCAGCTGCTTTTGAGCCTTCTCTTTAGGCGATAGTGCCGGCGCTTCGCCCGCCGCTGCCTTACCACGCTTGGCAGCAGGTTCTTTGCTGGCGCTAGCCGAACCGCTGGTGGGCAGGTCTCGGATATGGCCGATACTCGACTTCACCACGTACTCGTTACCCAAGTACTTGTTGATGGTCTTGGCCTTAGCCGGGGATTCCACAATGACCAGCGATTTGCCCATGGATCAGAAAATTCCTGAATTCTAGAAGTGAAAGGCGGTGAGCGCCTGACGCGGCACCGCTGTATATAGTGGCTACAAGGCGAGGTCAAGCACAGGGTGCTGCGCGACCAGGCCTTATGGCCGAGAAAAAAGACTGGGTTCAGCCTGAATCAAAGCAAAGCGCGGGACCTGTTCACCGTCAACGGTGACCGTCTCAAGGAACATGCTCAACGGGCGAACCCAAAAGCCGAATTCGCCATACAAGGCTTGGTAAAAGACAACGTCTTCTTCGGTTTCCGAGTGGCGCGCCACATTGAATACCCGATATTGCGGCCCTTTGTAATGCTGATAGAGCCCAGGTTGTAGCTTCATGTTGCGGCCCCCTGCAAATAAAAAAAAGAAAAACACCTAAAAACAAAAACCGGGGCACATGGCCCCGGCTTCCATCAACGCAACGCTTTAAACGCGTTCGAAGACAGTGGCAATGCCCTGGCCAAGACCAATGCACATGGTGGACAACCCGAAAGTGCCGCCATTTTGCTTCATCACATTGAGCAAAGTGCCGGAGATGCGAGCACCCGAGCATCCAAATGGATGGCCAAGAGCAATTGCACCGCCGTGCAGGTTAACCTTCTCATTCATCTTGTCGAGCACTTTCAAATCTTTCAGCACTGGCAGAGCCTGTGCTGCGAAAGCTTCGTTAAGCTCAATGAAGTCGATATCGGTCATATTCAAGCCCGCGCGCTTCAATGCTTTTTGTGTAGCCGGTACTGGACCATAGCCCATGATTGCCGGATCCACACCCGCTACAGCCATTGAGCGGATCACAGCCAACGGCTCAAGACCCAAGTCTTTAGCACGCTGAGCCGACATTACAATCATGCAAGAAGCACCGTCGGTAATCTGCGACGACGTACCCGCCGTGACAGTGCCACCCTTAGGGTTAAACGCAGGCTTCAATGCTGCCAAGCTTTCCAGAGTCGTTTCCGGACGGATGGTTTCATCGTAGTCGAAAATTTTCAGGAAGCCGTTTTCGTCATAACCCTGCATCGGGATGATTTCGTCTTTGAACTTGCCTTCAATCGTCGCCTTGTAAGCCAACTGATGAGAACGCACGCCAAAGGCATCCTGCTGCTCACGAGTGATGCCATGCATCTTGCCGAGCATTTCAGCGGTCAAACCCATCATGCCCGATGCTTTTGCCGCGTACAGCGACATGTGAGGGTTAGGGTCAACACCGTGCATCATGCTCACGTGGCCCATATGCTCGACGCCGCCAACCACGAACACGTCACCGTTACCGGTCATAATCGCTTGTGCCGCAGTGTGCAAAGCGCTCATGGAGGAACCGCACAGGCGGCTCACGGTTTGTGCCGCCGAAGTGTGCGGGATCTGGGTCATCAGCGACGCCATGCGCGCGATGTTCCAGCCTTGCTCCAGGGTCTGGTTTACACAGCCCCAGATCACGTCTTCGACTTCAGCCGGGTCAACCTTGCTGTTGCGCTCCAGCACTTTACTGATCAGGTGCGCTGACATGTCTTCAGCGCGGGTGTTGCGGTGCATGCCACCCTTGGAGCGGCCCATCGGGGTGCGACCGAAGTCAACAATCACCACGTCTCTAGGATTCAAGCTCATAATTTCACTCTCACTCTAATGGGGCGCTTAACCGAAGAAGCTCTGACCGTTTTTGGCCATTTCACGCAGCTTCGCAGTCGGGTGGTACAGCGCGCCCAGTTCAGCGTACTGATCAGCCAGGGCGACAAACTGTGCAACACCGATCGAGTCGATGTAACGCAGCGCGCCGCCACGGAACAGCGGGAAGCCAATGCCGTACACCAAGCCCATGTCGGCCTCGGCTGCGGTTTCAACGATACCGTCTTCCAGACAACGCACGGTTTCCAGGCACAGCGGGATCATCATCCAGTTGATGATGTCTTCGTCAGTAACATCGCGCTGCTCGTAGACAATCGGTTTGAGCACCTCAAGTACGCTCGAATCAACGACTTTCTTCTGCTTGCCCTTCTTGTCAGCCTCGTAGGCGTAGAAGCCCTTGCCGTTCTTCTGGCCTAGGCGCTTTGCCTCATACAGAGCGTCGATCGCTGAGCGGCGGTCGTCTTTCATGCGGTCCGGGAAGCCTTCAGCCATCACGTCGCGACCGTGGTGGCCGGTGTCGATGCCTACCACGTCCATCAAGTACGCTGGACCCATCGGCCAGCCGAATTTTTCCATCACTTTGTCGATACGCACGAAGTCGACACCGGCACTGACCAGCTTGGCGAAACCGCCGAAATACGGGAACAGGACACGGTTGACCAAAAAGCCCGGGCAGTCGTTAACGACGATTGGGTTTTTACCCATTTTTTTGGCGAAAGCAACGGTGGTAGCCACGGCCTGGTCGCTGGACTTCTCGCCACGAATCACTTCAACCAGCGGCATCATGTGCACGGGGTTGAAGAAGTGCATGCCGACAAAGTTTTCAGGACGTTTAAGGGCTTGGGCCAGCAGGCTGATGGAAATAGTAGAGGTGTTGGACGCCAGAATGGCATCCTCTCGAACGTGGTTTTCCACTTCAGCCAGTACTGCTTGCTTAACCTTCGGGTTTTCAACAACGGCTTCGACCACCAGGTCGACGTTGCCGAAATCACCGTAGGACAACGTGGGACGAATACCGTTAAGCACTTCGGCCATTTTTGCCGGGGTCATGCGACCTTTATCAACACGGCCCACCAGCAACTTGGCGGCTTCAGCCAAACCCTGCTCAATACCGTGCTCGTTAATGTCTTTCATCAGGATCGGCGTGCCTTTGGAGGCCGACTGATAGGCAATACCGCCACCCATGATGCCTGCGCCGAGCACGGCAGCTTGCTTCACGTCTTTGGCGATCTTGTCGTAGATCTTGGCTTTTTTCTTCAGTTCCTGATCATTCAGGAACAGGCCGATCAGACATTGCGAAGCGCTGGTTTTTGCCAGTTTTGCAAAACCTGTGGCTTCGATTTCCAGCGCCTTGTCACGACCGAAATTCGCGGCTTTCTGGATAGTCTTGATCGCTTCAACCGGCGCGGGGTAGTTAGGGCCGGCTTGACCCGCAACGAAACCTTTGGCGGTTTCGAAAGCCATCATTTGTTCAATGGCGTTCAGCTTGAGTTTTTCAAGCTTCGGCTGACGCTTGGCCTTGTAATCCAATTCGCCACTGATGGCACGTTTGATCAGGTCCAGCGCGGCAGCGCCCAGCTTGTCAGCGGTCACTACAGCGTCAACAGCACTGACTTTAAGCGCGTCTTCGGCGCGGTTTTCTTTACCGGAAGCAATCCACTCAACAGCGTTATCAACGCCGATCAGGCGAGGCAAACGCACGGTGCCACCGAAGCCTGGGTAGATGCCCAGTTTGACTTCTGGCAGACCAATTTTGGCGCCGTCGGCCATGACACGGAAGTCCGCTGCCAAGCACATTTCCAAACCGCCACCCAAGGCGATGCCATTGATGGCCGCCACAGTCGGGACGTCTAGGTCTTCGAAATCACTGAATATTTTGTTGGCTTCGAGGTTGCCCGCGATCAGCTCGGCATCCGGCAACTTGAAGTTTTCGACGAATTCGGTGATGTCTGCGCCGACGATAAAAACGTCTTTGCCACTGGAAACGATGACACCCTTGACCGAAGCATCTGCCTTAATCGCATCCACTGCCTGACGCAATTCGTTCAGGGTTAGACGGTTGAACTTGTTGACGGACTCACCCTTGAGATCGAACTTGAGTTCGACGATGCCACTTTCAAGAGCCGTAACCGTGATGGCTTTACCTTCGTAAATCATCAACTGATCTCCACGATATGGAAGCTGAACAGTACACGTCGGACGCTAGCGTCTGGCTGTCATTGACCTTTGCGTCAATGTTGATGCCAATCCGCCAGGCACACCCGCCAACGCGATAATCGGGGTTCTGCGAGTGCCGTCTGACAAGACAAACACTCGATTCATACGCCCGTTTGATTTGGGTGTGGACACCTTCACGGAAAAGCCATCGATTGTCAATTGTCCAAAACAACGATGACAAAACGACTTGCCAGTCAGTTTTAAAACCCGCGAAAGAGCAGACAAGGATAGACAGGGTTTTGCTGAGTACAGAGAGGGTTTTGCCAATGGGAACAACTGCCTTGTTGAAACGTCCGGCAGACCGTAGCAGTTGCCGAGCGCGCGGAGCTCGTCAACTGCTACGGCGCTATTATTCACGCCAATGCTTTAAGCACCTGGTCAATAGCCAGCAAAACTTCTGGCTCACCCTTCTCGCCCCAATACAGTGCAATCATTTGGGCGCCCGCTTCGACCTTGTACACATTCGCCGGCAGTTTTTTAAACTGCGCCAACAAGCGTTCATCGACACACTCTTCACGCCACTGATTGACCCATATTCTTGGCGATGATTGCCAATAGCACCATATTTCAGGTTTAGTACCGCGCCGCGGGCGATGGAATTGCGCGCAGGAGCCCGGCGGCTCAGGTTCTAGCCAATGTGGCCATTCCTGGCTCGCGAGTTGCATTGCCAAACCCATGCGCCGCGCCTCCATACGCAATGCCATTCGACCACTTTGGCGCCGCGAAGGACGCAGCCATGCCAGAGGGCTCAGAACCAGCGCCAGGATTGACACCACTATCCATACCGTCATATTTCTACTCTCATTACCTGATAAACGAGTTGACCCCGATCCAAGCCAAGCCTCTAGAAAGGGGCCATACTCATAACTAATCGCCATTTACAGGAGCGCTTCATATGACTTCGCCGTTGCCCTACAAACATATTTTGGTTGCCGTCGACCTGACCGAAGAATGCGATCCGGTAATTTATCGCGCCAGCGCCAGCGCTGAAGCCAACAATGCAAAACTGTCACTCATTCATATCGTCGAGCCGATGGCAATGGCCTTTGGCGGCGACGTCCCAATGGATCTGTCGCAATTGCAGCAGCAACAATTCGACCAAGCCAAAGAACGCCTTGAGCGGTTGATAGATGTATACCCGCAACTGAACAAAGAAAACTGCCACCTCAAATACGGCCAGCCACGCCAGGAGATTCATGGCTTTGCCAAAGAGCACCACTGCGAACTGATCGTGGTCGGCAGCCATGGCCGCCATGGCCTAGCGCTGCTACTGGGCTCAACCGCCAATGACGTGCTGCACGGCGCACCATGCGATGTACTGGCCGTTAGCCTGAAAAAAGCGGATTAATGCTGCTCGCTCCTACCGGGTCAGTTCTCGTATAGGCGAGCGACATTGCGATTGAAGATCCCTGTTCGGCAACAGCAAAAAAGCCCGGCCCTTGATTAAAAGGCCGGGCTTTTTCATTTCAGCAAACGGTCAATCAGGCATCCAGCTCAGCCCAACGCTCAACCAATTGCTCAAGCTCAGCTTGCAGTTTCTCAAGCTTGGCGATCACTTCAGCCGTTTGCGCAGCAGGACGTTGATAAAAATCCGCTTTCGCCATTTCAGCCTCAACGGCCGCAATGGCTTGTTCCTTGGCGTCTATGTCACCGGGCAACGCTTCCAACTCACGCTGAAGCTTGTAGCTGAGTTTCTTTTTTGCCGCAGGTGCGGGCTGTGCAGCGGCCGTAGCCGGTGCAGCAGTGACCACTGCCGAGTTCAAGTCAGCTTTGCCAGATTTGCTCTCGGTGACGCCCAACAGGCGCGGCGAGCCGCCCTGACGCAGCCAGTCCTGATAACCGCCTACGTATTCACGCACCTTGCCTTCACCTTCAAAGACCAGGGTGCTGGTGACCACGTTGTCGAGGAATGCCCGGTCGTGGCTGACCATCAGCACGGTACCTTGGAAGGTCAGCAGCACCTCTTCCAATAACTCCAGGGTTTCAACGTCTAGGTCGTTGGTCGGTTCGTCGAGGACCAGCAAGTTGGCTGGTTTGCTGAACAATTTGGCCAGTAACAGACGCGCACGCTCACCACCCGACAGCGCCTTGACCGGCGTGCGGGCACGCTGAGGGCTAAACAGGAAGTCACCCAGGTAGCTGAGGACGTGGCGGCTTTGACCGTCGATGTCGATAAAGTCGCGGCCTTCAGCCACGTTGTCGATCACGGTTTTTTCCAGGTCCAACTGGTGACGCAACTGATCGAAGTACGCCACGTCGATGCGCGTGCCTTCTTCCACTTTGCCGTCAGTCGGTTGCAGACCACCCAGCATCAGCTTCAACAGTGTGGTCTTGCCTGTACCATTCGCGCCCAGCAAACCGATACGGTCGCCACGCTGCAGGACCATCGAGAAGTCCTTGATCAGGAACGGACCATTCGGGTGAGCAAAGCTGACGTTTTCCAGCACCATCACTTGCTTGCCGGACTTGTCGGCAGTGTCGAGCAGGATGTTGGCCTTGCCCGTGCGCTCACGACGCTCGCTGCGCTCTACCCGCAGGGCTTTCAAGGCGCGAACACGGCCTTCGTTACGGGTACGACGGGCCTTGATGCCCTGACGGATCCACACTTCTTCCTGAGCCAGACGCTTGTCGAACAGCGCGTTAGCGGTTTCTTCTGCCGCCAGGGTGGCTTCCTTGTGTACTAGGAAGCTGGCGTAGTCGCCATTCCAGTCGATCAGGCCGCCACGGTCCAGTTCCAGAATCCGGGTGGCCAGGTTCTGCAAGAAGGAACGGTCGTGCGTGATGAACAGAACAGCGCCCTGGAAATCCTTCAAGGCCTCTTCCAGCCACGCAATTGCACCGATGTCCAAGTGGTTGGTCGGTTCGTCGAGCAGCAGCAAATCCGGCTCGGAAACCAGTGCTTGCGCCAGCAGGACGCGGCGACGCCAGCCACCCGACAATTCGGCGAGGGTTTTGTCTGCCGGCAACTGCAAGCGGCTTAGGGTGCTGTCGACCAATTGCTGCAAGCGCCAGCCATCACGGGCTTCAAGGTCTTGCTGGACGTGCATCAGCTTGTCCAGGTCGGCATCGGTGACGATGTTCTGGCTGAGGTGATGGTACTGCGCAAGTAACTCGCCGACACCGTCTAGGCCTTCGGCCACAACGTCGAACACTGTCCGTCCGTCGGCCACCGGCAACTCTTGCGGCAATTCGCCAATCTTGAGGCCGGGTGCGCGCCAGACAGAGCCGTCGTCGGGCTTTTGGTCACCTTTTACCAGCTTCATCATGCTGGACTTGCCGGTGCCGTTGCGGCCGATGATGCACACCCGCTCTCCACGGGCGATCTGCCAGGACACCTTGTCCAACAACGGCGTAGAGCCGAAAGCAAGGGACACATCGCTGAATTTGAGCAGGGTCATGAGCTTCTCCAAAAACTGGGCGCGCATTCTACCTGATTTGAGCCCGCAGGCGGCCGGGTATTTCTTGTACGGACGCGCCAACCCCTCAATTAGTACCAAGTTGCACCGGTTGGCCGGCAAGGCTTTCACGGCTCGCTGGCAAAAGGCTAAGCTACGAGGCAATCAGTGCGGTACACCCCCGCACTTGTCGTGATCTTTACCTGTACGGAAGCCTCATGCGCAGTCGTCTTTTCAACTTTTTATCCTGCCTGCTTCTCACCAGCTGCGCCGTGCAATCCACGCTGGCCGCAGACCTGACTCAACAACGCCAACTGTATGACGACGCTAAGCGTGCCTTGGCCAAAGGCGACTCCAGCCCATATTTTCAAAATGCCACCGCCCTGCGCAGTTACCCACTGACACCTTACCTGGCATATGACGAGCTGACCGCCCGCCTGAAGTCCGCCAGCAACACCGAAATCGAGCAGTTTTTGGCCGAACATGGCGACCTGCCGCAAGCCAACTGGATGAAACTGCGCTGGCTGCGTTGGCTGGCAGACCGTGGCGATTGGGCCACCTTCACCAAGTACTACGACCCCAAGCTCAATTTCACTGAACTCGACTGCCTCAACGGCCAGTATCAGCTCAATCACAACCTCAAGGCCGAAGGTTATGCCAACGCAGAGAAGCTCTGGCTGGTTGGCAAAGCACAACCGGCCGCCTGTGATGCACTGTTCAGCCAATGGGCCGCCGAGGGCCAACTGACCGAGCAAAAACGCTGGCAGCGGGTCAAGCTTGCCGCCGAAGCACGCAATTACGCGCTGGCCACCTCGCTGGCCAGCGGCCTCACTACCTTGGGCCCGCAAGCCAAAATCATGATCGACGTGGCGCAGAAGCCCGATATGCTCAGCCAGCCGTCACGCTTTGCCCCGGCCAGCGAGGCCATGTCGGACGCGGTCGGCCTTGGCCTGCGACGCTTGGCACGCCAAGACCCGGAAAAGGCTGCAGCCCTGCTCGACACCTATGCCACTAACATGCACTTTTCTCGTGACGAAAAAGTGTCCATCGCCCGAGAAATCGGCCTGACGTTCGCCCGCCGTTACGATAGCCGCGGCCTGAACATCATGACCCAGTACGACCCGGAGTTGCGTGACAACACTGTCACCGAATGGCGCCTGCGCCTGCTGTTGCGCCTCGCGCGCTGGGAAGACGCCTACCAGTTGACCAAAAAACTGCCGCAAGACTTGGCAACCACCAACCGCTGGCGTTACTGGCAAGCTCGCAGCCTGGAACTGGCCGAGCCAAAAAATCCGCAGGCGCTGGTACTGCTGAAAAATGTCGCCAAGGAACGTGACTTCTATGGTTTCCTGGCCGCTGATCGGGCGCAAACGCCTTATCAGCTCAACAACAGACCCCTGATGCTCAGTCCGCAACTGATCAACAAAGTGCGCAATACACCCGGCGTGCAGCGTGCATTGGAGTTCCATGCACGCGGCCAAGTGGTGGATGGTCGACGCGAATGGTATTACGTCAGCCGCCATTTCAATCGAGACGAAATGGTCGCCCAGGCCAAGCTGGCGTACGACCTGAAATGGTATTTCCCGGCCATCCGCACCATCAGTCAGGCGCAATATTGGGACGATCTAGATATTCGTTTCCCAATGGCTCACCGAGACACTCTGGTGCGCGAAGCTAAAGTGCGCGGGCTGCACTCAAGCTGGGTTTTCGCCATTACGCGTCAGGAAAGTGCCTTTATGGACGACGCCCGTTCCGGCGTCGGCGCCAGCGGCTTGATGCAATTGATGCCAGCTACGGCCAAAGAGACAGCCCGTAAATTCAGCATCCCACTGGCCTCGCCGCAGCAAGTGCTGGACCCGGATAAAAACATCCAGCTTGGCGCTGCCTACCTGAGTCAGGTGCATGGTCAATTCAATGGCAACCGCGTGCTCGCTTCCGCAGCCTACAACGCAGGTCCGGGCCGGGTGCGACAGTGGCTCAAAGGTGCAAATCACTTGGGCTTTGATGTATGGATTGAAAGCATTCCGTTCGACGAAACCCGCCAATACGTACAGAACGTGTTGTCTTATTCGGTGATCTACGGACAGAAACTTAACGTGCCACAGCCACTGGTGGACTGGCATGAACGGTATTTTGATGATCAGTAATTGACGAAACCCCTGAACTGCCCCCCAAAAGTTGGACAGATTAACTAGCGCCCTGC
>NZ_ALJC01000041.1 GCF_000282975.1 Pseudomonas psychrophila HA-4 | reverse complement strand
TGGGTCAATACCACGGGTAAAGCCATAGGGCGCGGCCATGTTTCAAAAATCGTCGACTCTGTGGCAGTTAAAAACAGTGGTGGTTTGATAGCGTTGACAGCGTTATTGCTCAATAGCTGGAATGCGAGTAATTATCTGGCGCAGGCGGGTGTTCTGGAAGGGATGGATGAGCAACGGATATACGACACCGCGTCCGCGAAGTTATATGCCGGGGCTGCATTGGTGGCAGTGATTGATAGTCAGGTGAGTAAGAATGCTCGGTTTTCGATTGGTTTAGCTACAACGCCTTTACGGACTCTCTTGGGCGGTATTCTTGGAGCACTTTCTGTTACAGCTGCATTCAATGAGTTTTACTCTTTGCAGTTGCAACTTGAAAACGCACAAGGCTCTATCGATCCTTGGCTGAAAATGCGTAGAAATATAGTCGGTGGTCAAATTGTTACTTGGGGGGCTGTGGCACTCAATGGCGTAGTTTTTACTTTAAGAGCTCTCACTGGAAATCTAAGTGCTGCAATGGCGCTTTCACGGTTTTTATTTTGGATGGGGCCACTGAATTTCCTGGTTGTTGTACTGGGTGTGCTCTACCTGATTGCTTGGTATTTTCAGCAAAAACCTATGCAGAATTTTCTAAATGATTGCTGCTGGTCAAAATCGCGTGCCCGCGACCTTAGCCCCATTGCATTCGATACCCAGCAAGGCGAACTTGATCGTCTTTACGGCATTCTTTATACCCCTAGAGTCAGCTTCGAATCCGCCGAACCAAAAAGTGTAATGAATGCTTTGCAATCAGGCGTAATGACCACTGCGATCAAAACACTCACTATAGACCTGCCAGGCGCCGAGCCTAGTAATGTATACCTAGATATCACCATGATTGGTAATCCGCTAGATACTCTGGCGATGCGCGAGCGGATAAAAAGTGGTGAGGGGAAATACGCAGGTGAAGAACCCATGCAAGATATTGGCGATTGTTGGATACAC
>NZ_ALJC01000040.1 GCF_000282975.1 Pseudomonas psychrophila HA-4 | reverse complement strand
CTGTGGGTGCTCGCTTAATGTCATGAAATGGCCGCTGCTTAGGGCGCTCTGGTCGCTTTCCCCGCGTGCCTGACAGCGCTCGGCACGCTGACGCTCCAATGCCCGCTGGCTCAGCAGTTGGCCGCGTTGTTCGCGTTTGAAGTGGCCGGGGTAGCGGTAGTCTTCGAGGTCGCGCTCGGTGGATCGGCCATCCGGCCCGTAGTCCGCGACGACCTCGCGGCTGGCGGTCTCGAAGTTGTAGTCGCGCAAGGTGCTGCGGGTGGAGCAGGTCTTCAGGCCGACGTCAAAACGACTGATTGCCGGTTCTTCAGGCACCAGGCCGCTGCCGCTGTGCCA
>NZ_ALJC01000039.1 GCF_000282975.1 Pseudomonas psychrophila HA-4 | reverse complement strand
TTTAACAGGGAGTTGGTGTCCGGTTTTGTAGGGGCAAGTCCAGGAAGCAGGGCCTTAATAACTTCGTGGTGAATTAAGGCAGGATGATTCGGTTGCAGCGCGGCGGCGATGTGCGTATCCATGGGCTATGTTCTCGTCTTTTATAAAGACTCTGTAATCTGCGTGTTGTGTGAGCCATAAGTTAGGGCTGTCATAGCCACCAACATCGCCTTTGGGGCCACTGAAAAAAAGCGCAAATACCTGCTGGAAGTCGACCGCGACAGATCAGGATTCAGCGTTCAACGAATAAATAATTAGCCCCATTAGCACGCACACATCCGCAGGGTGTGCAAAGCGTCATGGCTTGCGGTTAAAACAAAGCCAGCTAGCGCTGCCGTTCGGGCTGTCCAACGTTTAAACTGCGTCTTTGCGACGTAATATGTCGCATTGGCGTAAACCCCGATCAACCGTGGTTGGGCGCTATAAGAAGTTGTCGCTTGGCGGCAAGGCCGCATCCCCATCAGTCCTTACAATCCCCCATCGCTCGCCATTTTAGGCAGGCGTTTCTCATCAGGAGACTCCGATGTCCGTTGAGCAAGCCCCGGTGCAACGCGCCGATTTCGATCAGGTCATGGTTGCGAACTACGCACCTGCTGCTTTCATTCCTGTGCGTGGTGCCGGTTCCCGAGTGTGGGATCAATCGGGCCGCGAACTCATCGACTTCGCAGGCGGCATTGCGGTTAACGTGTTGGGCCACGCCCACCCGGCGTTGGTTGGCGCGCTGACCGAACAGGCCAATAACCTGTGGCATGTGTCCAACGTCTTCACCAACGAGCCTGCGCTGCGCCTGGCTAAAAAGCTGGTGGATGCGACCTTCGCTGAGCGTGTGTTCTTCTGTAACTCGGGCGCCGAAGCCAACGAGGCCGCTTTCAAGCTGGCCCGTCGCGTGGCGTTCGACCGCTTCGGTGATGAGAAGTACGAAATTATCGCCGCCCTCAACAGCTTTCACGGCCGTACGCTGTTCACGGTCAATGTGGGTGGGCAGTCAAAGTACTCCGACGGTTTTGGTCCAAAAATCACCGGTATTACGCACGTCCCGTTCAATGACCTCGACGCGCTGAAAGCGGCGATTTCGGACAAGACATGCGCTGTGGTACTGGAGCCGATTCAAGGCGAAGGCGGCGTTCTGCCTGCCGAGCAGGCTTACCTGCAAGGTGCTCGCGAACTGTGCGATCAGCACAATGCGCTGCTGGTGTTTGACGAGGTTCAAACCGGCATGGGCCGTACTGGCGAACTGTTTGCCTATATGCATTACGGCGTGACGCCGGACATTCTGTCCAGCGCCAAAAGTTTGGGTGGCGGCTTCCCGATTGCTGCCATGTTGACCACCGAAGCCTTGGCCAAACACTTGGTCGTGGGTACTCACGGCACCACCTATGGCGGTAACCCGCTGGCGTGCGCGGTCGGCAATGCAGTAATCGACGTGATCAACACGCCAGAAGTGCTCAATGGCGTTAAAGCCAAACACGAGCTGTTCAAAACCCGTCTTCAGCAGATTGGCCAGCAATACGGCCTGTTTACTGAGGTGCGTGGCATGGGTCTGTTGATCGGTTGTGTCTTGAGCGATGCCTGGAAAGGCCGTGCCAAGGACGTCTTCAACGCCGCTGAAAAAGAAAACCTGATGATCCTGCAAGCTGGCCCGGACGTGGTGCGTTTCGCGCCTAGCCTGGTGGTTGAAGACGCAGACATCACCGAAGGTCTGGATCGTTTTGAGCGTGCAGTGAAAAACCTGACCGCTTGATCCACACCGCCCCCCTCTAGGAGCCCGCCTCGCGATCTTTGAATGTTAAAAAAGATCACGCGGCGAGTTCCAACAGGGCCCCCCTTTTATTTTCTGGATTAAGGAGTGACACCATGCTGGTGATGCGCCCCGCGCAAATGGCTGACCTGGACGAGGTACAGCGTCTGGCTGCGGACAGCCCGATTGGTGTCACTTCACTGCCGGACGACACCGGACGCCTACGCGACAAGATCGCTGCGTCCGAAGCTTCGTTTGCAGCCGAAGTCAGCTTTAACGGTGAAGAAAGCTACTTTTTTGTTCTTGAAGACACGGCCACCAGCAAGCTGGTGGGGTGTGCAGCTATCGTGGCATCGGCCGGTTACTCCGAGCCGTTTTATAGTTTTCGTAATGAAACCTTTGTTCACGCCTCACGCGAGCTGAAGATCCACAACAAGATTCACGTGCTCTCACAGTGTCACGACCTGACCGGCAACAGCCTGTTGACCAGCTTTTACGTGGTGCCGGATCTGGTCGGCACGGCCTGGTCCGAGCTCAACTCCCGGGGTCGCCTGTTGTTTGTGGCCAATCACCCGGAGCGTTTTGCTGATTCGGTAGTGACCGAGATCGTCGGTTACAGCGATGAAAATGGCGACTCGCCGTTCTGGGACGCCATTGGTCGCAACTTCTTCGACTTGAACTACGCCGCCGCCGAGCGTCTGTGCGGGCTGAAAAGCCGTACGTTCCTCGCCGAGTTGATGCCGCATTACCCGATTTACGTACCGTTACTGCCCGACACGGCTCAAGAGGCGATGGGGCAGGTGCACCCGCGTGCGCAAATTACCTTCGACATTCTGATGCGCGAAGGTTTTGAAACTGATCATTACATCGACATTTTCGACGGCGGCCCGACGCTGCATGCTCGCGTTTCGGGCATTCGCTCGATCGCTCAAAGTCGCGTAGTCCCGGTCAAGCTCGGTGAGCTGAGCAAAGGCGGCGGTCGCCAGTATCTGGTGGCAAATGCCCAGTTGCAGGACTACCGCGCCGTATTGCTGGAGCTCGACTGGGCGCCGGGCAAACCGGTCACGCTGGATCTAGAAGCGGCCGAAGCACTGGGCGTTGGCGAAGGTGCCAGCGTGCGAGTGGTTGCGGTTTAACGCGTTTGAGCGAGTTTCACGGGGTTCGCCCGCGAGCCCTGTTTGAGGAGATAGCATGATCGTTCGTCCTGTACGCAATAGCGATTTACCGGCCCTGATTGAACTGGCCCGCAGCACCGGCACCGGCCTGACCACCTTGCCGGCCAACGAGCAGCGCTTGCTGCACCGCGTTAACTGGGCTGAAAAAACCTTCCGTGGCGAAGCCGAGCGCGGCGATGCGGACTACCTGTTTGTGCTCGAAAATGACGACGGTAAAGTCGTCGGCATTTCAGCCATTGCGGGCGCAGTCGGCCTGCGTGAGCCGTGGTACAACTTCCGGGTTGGCTTGACTGTCAGCGCTTCCCAAGAACTGAACATCTACCGTGAAATCCCGACCCTGTTTTTGGCCAACGACCTGACGGGCAACTCTGAGCTGTGCTCGTTGTTCCTCAGTGCCGATTACCGCAATGGCCTCAATGGCCGCATGCTGGCCAAGGCGCGGATGCTGTTTATCGCTGAGTTCCCCGAGTTGTTTGGCAACAAGATCATTGCTGAGATGCGCGGCATGTCGGATGAAAGTGGCCGCTCGCCGTTCTGGGAAAGCCTGGGCCGGCACTTCTTCAAGATGGAGTTCAGCCAAGCTGATTACCTCACCGGCGTGGGCAACAAAGCCTTTATTGCTGAGCTGATGCCCAAATTTCCGGTGTACACCTGCTTCTTGTCCGAAGATGCTCGCGCGGTGATCGGTAAGGTGCATACCCACACCGAGCCCGCGCTGAACATGCTTAAAAGCGAAGGCTTCAGCTATCAGGGCTACGTCGATATCTTCGACGCTGGTCCGGCTGTGGAATGCGAAACCACCAAAATTCGCGCCGTACGTGACAGCGAAACGCTGGTGCTGGCCATTGGCACGCCGGGTGACGACGCTACGCCTTACCTGATTCACAACCGCAAACGCGAAGATTGCCGCATCACCGCCGCCCCGGCGCGTTGGGCTGCCGGCACCCTAGTGGTCGACAAGCTGACCGCTAAACGCCTGCAACTGAGTGCGGGCGACCAAGTGCGCGCCGTACCGTTGTCCGCGCAGCCAGTTGCCCCACGGGAGTCCAAATAATGAGCACGTTGTACATCGCAGGCGCCTGGCAGAATGGTCAGGGCGAAGCCATGGAATCGCTGAATCCGGTCACCCAGCAGGTGCTATGGACCGGCAATGCAGCCAATGCCGAGCAGGTTTTCGAGGCAGTAAAGGCGGCGCGCCAGGCCTTTCCGGCATGGGCCAAACGTTCTTTTGAGGAACGACTCACAGTGCTCGAGGCCTTTGCCGCAAGCCTGAAAACCCACGCCGATGAGCTGGCGCATTGCATCGGCGAAGAAACCGGCAAGCCGCTGTGGGAGTCGGCTACCGAAGTCACCAGCATGATCAACAAGGTAGCGATCTCGGTACAAAGCTATCGCGAACGCACCGGTGAAAAAAGTGGTCCGTTGGGCGATGCCACCGCTGTCCTGCGCCATAAACCGCACGGCGTGGTGGCCGTGTTCGGCCCGTACAACTTCCCTGGCCATTTGCCTAACGGGCATATTGTCCCAGCCTTATTGGCGGGTAACAGCGTGGGGTTCAAACCGAGTGAGCTGACCCCTAAAGTCGCTGAGCTGACGGTTAAATGCTGGATTGAAGCCGGTCTGCCGGCAGGCGTGTTGAACCTGTTGCAAGGCGCACGCAAGACTGGCGTGGCACTGGCGGCTCACGCGGGCATCGACGGTTTGTTTTTCACCGGATCGAGTCGCACGGGCAACAGCCTGCATCAGCAGTTCGCGGGTCGTCCGGACAAGATTCTGGCGCTGGAAATGGGCGGTAACAACCCGCTGGTGGTTGATCAGGTGGCCGATCTGGAGGCCGCGGTTTATACGATTATTCAGTCGGCCTTTATCTCGGCTGGGCAGCGTTGCACGTGTGCTCGCCGCTTGCTGGTGCCGCAAGGTGCCTGGGGCGACAAGCTGCTTGAGCGTTTGGTCGCGGTCAGCAAAGACATCGACATCGGTGCGTTTGATCAGCAGCCAGCGCCGTTCATGGGGTCGGTGATTTCCCTTTCAGCCGCGCGTGATTTGCTGGCCGCACAGACGTTGCTGATCGAAAGCGGTGCGCAGGTACTGCTCAGAATGACCCAGCCGAACGCGACAGCTGCGTTGCTGACCCCCGGCATTATTGATGTGACCGCTGTTAGCGAACGCTCCGACGAAGAACTGTTCGGGCCGTTGTTGCAGGTGATTCGTTACGCTGACTTTGACGCGGCAATTGCCGAAGCCAACAACACCGCATTTGGTTTGGCGGCGGGCTTGTTGTCAGATTCCGAAGCGCGTTACCAGCAGTTCTGGTTAGAAAGCCGGGCCGGGATTGTGAACTGGAACAAACAACTGACGGGTGCAGCCAGCAGTGCGCCGTTCGGGGGTGTAGGGGCGTCGGGCAACCATCGCGCCAGTGCGTATTACGCGGCCGATTACTGCGCGTACCCGGTGGCATCGCTGGAAACCCCGACCCTGGCGTTGCCAGCGACGTTGACCCCGGGCGTGCGCTTGGCCTGATGCAGACAGACCTTGTAGCCGCTGCCAAAGGCTGCGATGGGGCGCGTAGCGGCCCTGCTTTTAAATAAAAAGAGCGGCTACAGAATTTTGATTCATGTCTATTACAACCGTTTGCCGGAGCCTCACCGATGAAATCCTTTGAAGTCAATTTTGACGGTCTAGTGGGGCCAACCCATAACTACGGCGGCTTGTCGTTTGGCAACGTCGCGTCCCAGAGCAACAGCCAGCAAGCTTCCAACCCCAAGGAAGCGGCGCTGCAAGGCCTGGAAAAAATGAAAGCGCTGATGGACATGGGTTTTGTCCAAGGCGTGCTAGCCCCGCAAGAGCGCCCGGACGTCGGCGCCTTGCGCAGCCTGGGCTTTGCCGGGACTGACGCGCAAGTGATTGAACGCGCTGCAAAAGAAGCCATGCCATTGCTGGTTGCCAGTTGCTCGGCCTCCAGCATGTGGGTGGCTAACGCCGCCACGGTCAGCCCTAGCGCCGACACGGCGGATGGTCGGGTGCATTTCACTGCTGCCAACCTCAACTGTAAATTCCATCGCAGCATCGAGCACCCGACTACCAGCCGCGTGCTGGGCGCGATGTTTGCCGATCAGCAACACTTTGCGCACCACGCGGCATTGCCTGCCGTGGCGCAATTCGGTGATGAAGGCGCGGCTAACCACACACGTTTTTGCCGTGACTACGGCGAGGCCGGGGTTGAGTTTTTTGTCTACGGGCGTAGTGCGTTCGACAGCCGTTACTCGGCGCCGCAAAAGTACCCGGCCCGTCAAACCCTCGAAGCATCGCAAGCCGTGGCGCGGTTGCACGGCCTGAGCGAGGAGGGCGTGGTGTTTGCCCAGCAAAACCCGTCGGTGATCGATCAGGGCGTGTTCCATAACGACGTGATCGCGGTCGGCAACGGTGAGTTGCTGTTCCATCACCAAGATGCATTCCTGAATACCGAACCCATGTTCGACGAATTGCGCCGCAAGTTGGCCGCACGTGGGGCGCAGTTCCAGTCCATCAGCGTGCCGCGTGACCAAGTGGCCGTCGATGATGCGGTGCGTTCTTACTTGTTCAACAGCCAGCTGCTAAGCCGTGCCGACGGTTCGATGCTGCTGATCGTGCCCGAAGAGTGCCGTGCGAACCCACGTGTCTGGCAGTACCTGCAAGGCCTGACCAGTGCAGACGGCCCGATTCGAGAAGTGAAGGTGTTTGATCTTAAGCAGAGCATGCAAAACGGCGGTGGCCCGGCGTGCCTGCGACTGCGCGTCGCGCTCAATGAAACTGAGCTGGCGGCGGTCAATCCGGGGGTTATCATGACCGCCCCGCTGTACAACACGCTGACCGGTTGGGTGAGCAAGCACTACCGCGATGCCTTGCGCGAAAGCGACTTGGCAGACCCCCAGTTGTTGCTTGAATGCCGGACGGCATTGGATGAACTGACGCAAATCCTTAAACTGGGCTCGGTTTACCCGTTTCAGATCAATTGAACGTGCGTGCGCTGACCTTTTAGGCGTGCCACCTGACTTTCCAATGAGAGCGAAATTATGAGCGATTCCCTGCAGTTGATCCTTGAAGACACTGATGGCACGCAACTGGAAACCTCCTGCACCCGCGTCGCAATCCTGTGGCAGGGCAAAGAGTTGTGGATTCAGCAAGATGGCCGTGGCCAGTTACTGATCGGTGTTGACGTTGAAGAAGGCGATGCTGAATACGCCAACCTGCTGCTGCGTCCATTGGCAACTAACCTTGTTAGTCTGCAACTGGAAATGGAACCGGCTGACATGAGTGACGAAGATGGCGAAGACGGTCACGTGCACGGCCCAGACTGTAATCACTGATTAAGGAAGCGCTATGCTCGCTCTCGGCAAACTGCTTGAACTGACCTTGGCTGGACGTGAACCGGCTGAGAAAACTCAACTGACTGTCGACGGCGTGCGGATGCGCTGGCTTGCCGAGGGCGCGCTCGAAGTGCGTCCTCCCGAGGCACGCGACAGCGGCATGGATGTGCTGCTGTCTGCAGGCATCCACGGTAACGAAACAGCACCGATCGAGTTGTTAGATCGTCTGTTGAATGCCATTGCTCGTGGCGAAGTTAAGCCGCGAGTCCGAATTCTATTTCTGTTTGGCAACCCTGGAGCGATGCGCACCGGCGCCCGGTTTGTCGAAGAAGACCTTAACCGCCTGTTCAATGGCCGCCACGAAACCAGTAGCGGGCCAGAAGCCTTGCGCGCCTGTGAACTTGAGCATCTGGCTAAGACATTTTTCAATCAGCCTGAGCGCACTCGTCTGCATTACGACCTGCACACGGCCATTCGTGGTTCGAAAATCGAGCAGTTCGCGTTGTATCCCTATAAAGAAGGGCGTGAGCACTCCCGCCTGGAGCTTGCGCGCCTGCGGGCTGCCGGGATGGAAGCGGTGCTGTTGCAGAACAAGCCTTCTATTGTGTTTAGCGCCTACACCTACGATCAGTTGGGTGCAGAAGCCTTCACCCTGGAGCTGGGCAAGGCGCGGCCGTTTGGGCAAAACGCTGGTGTCAATGTCGAGCGCTTGGAATTGCGCTTGCAGCAAATCATTGAAGGCACCGAGCCACCTCTGGAAGACGCTTCTCTGGAGGGTTTGCAGTTGTTTCGCGTGGCACGTGAAGTGATCAAGCACAGCGAGGCGTTCATTTTGCACTTGCCGGTAGATGTCGAGAACTTTTGCGAGTTGCCCAAGGGTTACGTGCTGGCGCAAGACACGCCGAAAACCCGCTGGATTATCGAGGAAGAAGGCGCCCGAATTATCTTCCCGAACCCCAAGGTCAAGAACGGCTTACGTGCGGGCATTATCATTGAACCCGTTAAAGCGCTCGCTCCTAAATGAAGGCGCAAACAAAAACAGGCCCTCAAAAGGGCCTGTTTTTATTGGCGGGCTAATTACATTGCGCGTTTTTGCTGGGTATCCAGACGCTTGATAGCGCGGATTTTCTGCAGGGTATCAACGCACGTTTTCGCCGCTTCCTGACCCTTGTGCACGAAGTGGTCGAAGAAAAACTTCTGATGCTCTTCGCCCGCGTGGAAGTGGTGTGGTGTGAGGCTGACAGAGAACACCGGGATTTCGGTTTCCAGTTGCACTTGCATCAGGCCGCTAACGACTGATTGGGCCACGAAATCATGGCGGTAAATGCCGCCATCAACGACCAGCGCAGCGCCGACGATACCGGCATAGCGACCGGTTTTGGCTAGCAGCTTGGCGTGCAGTGGGATTTCAAAGGCGCCGCCAACTTCAAAAAAGTCGATATCACTTTCCTGATAGCCCTGCAGCAGCATTTCGGCCAAAAAGCCTTTACGGCTTTGATCGACGATCTCTTTGTGCCAACTGGCTTGGATAAAGGCGACGCGTTCGTTGTGGTGAATTGCGGTGGGTTGCATGTTCTGACTCCTGTTTGTGTGAAAAACAGGGCATATGAATTGAATGGGATTTAAGGGTGCGTTCCAGAACGTGGATACCGAGATCAAGCAACGGTACACACCTGTCCGGTTGACGGCCCTTTGGCGCCAATCCCGTTCTCTCTTCATCCGGACTATGACCGTCGGCCTCGGAATCACACCGAGTCTGCTGACCTTGCCACCTCTTAAGCTAAAAGCTGCCGTAAGTGTCAAGCGCTCGCGGGCTATACGCATTGCGCGCAATTACCGCCGGTGGGGAGTTGCGCCCCGCCCTGAGAACGTTGCCACCAGAATTTCTGGTCGCGGGCATTTTGTATCACATATGTTTCAAAGATGCATCGCTGCTTTTTGCTAATAGCCATCGTTTTTTTGATGCCTGTATGTGGGTATTCTTGCCCCACAGGGATATTCCCGATGAGTATCCCAGGGTACTCATCTCACATGGCTGAGGATTTTTACATGACTGTTATTGATCTGCGCAGTGACACCGTGACCCAACCCAGTGCCGGTATGCGTGAGGCCATGGCGAGTGCTGCGTTGGGGGATGATGTTTATGGTGAAGATCCTACGGTGAACAGGCTGGAGTCCGAGATGGCCTTGCGTCTGGGCTTTGCCAAGGCGCTGTTTGTGCCCACCGGAACCATGAGCAACCTGCTGGCGTTGATGGCGCATTGTGGGCGTGGCGATGAATACATCGTCGGTCAGAAGGCGCACACCTATATGTACGAAGGCGGCGGTGCAGCGGTGCTGGGGTCCATTCAGCCACAGCCGCTGAACGTACAGGCTGATGGCAGTCTGGATCTGCAAGAGGTCGCTGCCGCGATCAAGCCGGACGACTTTCACTTCGCCCGCACTCGCTTGCTGGCGCTGGAAAACACCATGCAAGGTAAGGTGTTGCCGGCCGAGTACCTAGCCGCCGCCAGTCGACTGACTCGCGAACATGGCTTAGCGTTGCACCTTGATGGCGCGCGGTTGTACAACGCGGCGGTCAAGCAAGGTGTTGATGCCGGCGAGATTACCCGCCATTTCGACTCGGTCTCGGTGTGCCTGTCCAAAGGCTTGGGCGCTCCCGTGGGGTCGGTGCTGTGCGGCACCGCTGACCTGATTGGCAAGGCCCGGCGCTTGCGCAAAATGCTCGGCGGGGGCATGCGTCAGGCGGGCCAACTGGCTGCAGCAGGTTTGTACGCGCTAGACAACCAGGTCGAGCGCTTGGCCGATGACCATGCGAATGCTCAGTTATTGGCCGAAGGCCTGCGCGCTGCCGGCTACGACGTTGAGCCTGTGCAGACCAACATGGTGTACGCGCAGGTAGATGGGAAAGCCGAGGCGCTCAAACACTTTGCACACGAGCACGGGATCAAGATCAGCGCGGCTCCGCGCTTGCGTCTGGTGACCCACATGGACGTCAGTCGCAGTCAGATCGAGCAAACCATCGAAGTTTTCAGCACCTTTTCCCACCAATAAGCTTGCAATCCGTCCAATTGCTTGTCGCTATCGTATAAACACGCTGTACCCGAGGCGAAGGGCCGATATAATGCGGCCCTTTGCGAGTCGCACTGTCGATTGACGTGATTTACTTGCCTCTGGCCGCAGCCTCCGTGGAAGAACCTATGAAAAGCGCAGAAATCCGTGAAGCCTTCCTTCGCTTCTTCGAGGAGCAAGGTCACACCCGTGTCCCTTCGAGCTCCTTGGTCCCGAATAACGACCCGACCCTGCTGTTCACTAACGCGGGGATGAACCAGTTCAAGGACTGCTTCCTGGGTCAAGAAAAACGTGCTTACACCCGAGCGACCAGCAGCCAGAAGTGCGTGCGAGCCGGTGGTAAGAACAGCGACCTGGAAAACGTCGGTTATACCGCTCGTCACCACACGTTTTTTGAAATGCTCGGCAACTTCAGCTTTGGCGATTATTTCAAGAAAGACGCGATCAACTTCGCTTGGACCTTCCTGACCGGCGTTTTGAAACTGCCGAAAGACAAGCTCTGGGTGACGGTTTACGCCAGCGACGACGAAGCCTATGACATCTGGACCCAACAAGTGGGCGTGCCTGCCGAGCGCATGATCCGCATTGGCGACAACAAAGGTGCTCCGTACGCGTCGGATAACTTCTGGACCATGGGCGATACTGGCCCGTGCGGCCCGTGCACCGAGATTTTCTATGACCACGGCGCGGACATCTGGGGCGGCCCACCGGGCTCGCCAGATGAAGACGGTGACCGTTACATCGAAATCTGGAACAACGTATTCATGCAGTTCAACCGCACCGCCGATGGCGTGTTGCATCCGTTGCCAGCGCCGTCGGTAGACACCGGCATGGGCCTGGAGCGGATCAGTGCGGTGATGCAGCACGTAAACTCCAACTACGAAATCGACCTGTTCCAGAGCCTGTTGTCTGCCGCCGCCCAGGCCATTGGCTGCGATAACGGAGGTCAGGCCTCGCTCAAGGTAGTGGCTGACCACATTCGTTCGTGCAGCTTTCTGATTGCTGATGGCGTGCTGCCTTCCAACGAAGGCCGTGGCTACGTGCTGCGCCGCATCATTCGCCGCGCCTGCCGTCACGGCAACAAGCTGGGCGCTACCGGTAACTTCTTCTACAAAATCGTCGCAGCGCTGGTTGCCGAGATGGGCGAAGGCTTCCCGGAACTGGTGCGCGAGCAGGCCAACATTGAGCGCGTACTTAAAGCCGAAGAAGAGCAATTCTCCAAGACCCTGGAGCAGGGCCTGAAAATCCTCGAACAGGATCTGGCTGAGCTCAAAGGCACCGTGGTGCCGGGCGACGTGGTGTTCAAACTGTATGACACCTACGGTTTCCCGATGGACCTGACCGCCGACATCGCCCGCGAGCGCAACCTAACCGTGGACGAAGAAGGCTTCGAGCGCGAGATGGAAGCACAGCGTGTGCGTGCACGTTCGGCCAGCTCGTTCGGTCTGGACTACAACACGCTGGTCAAAGTTGACGTGCCAACGGAGTTCGTCGGCTACAACGCGACCCACAGTTCGGCCAAGGTGATTGCTCTCTATAAAGAAGGCCAGTCCGTTGCCACCCTGAATGAAGGTGACGAAGGTGTGGTGGTTCTTGACCAGACGCCTTTCTATGCGGAGTCCGGTGGTCAAGTCGGTGATTGCGGTTACCTGCAAGTCGGCGCAGCGCGCTTTGACGTGCGTGACACCACCAAAACCGGCGGTGCGTTCCTGCACCATGGCGTGGTTGCTGCGGGCGGCCTCAAGGTCGGCGAAACCGTTGAGGCTCAGGTTGACGGCGATGTGCGTCATGCCACCTCGCTTAACCACTCGGCAACTCACTTGCTGCACGCCGCCTTGCGCCAGGTGCTCGGTGAACACGTTCAGCAGAAGGGGTCTTTGGTCGACAGTCAGCGCATGCGCTTCGACTTCAGCCATTTCGAAGCCATCAAGCCTGAGCAGATCAAGGCGCTGGAAGACATCGTCAACACCGAGATTCGTAAGAACACCCCGGTCGAAACTGAAGAAACTGATATCGAAACCGCCAAGCAAAAAGGCGCCATGGCGCTGTTTGGCGAGAAGTACGGCGACAACGTGCGCGTGCTGAGCATGGGCGGCGATTTCTCGGTGGAGCTGTGTGGTGGTATCCACGCCAAGCGCACCGGTGATATCGGCCTAATGAAAATCACCAGCGAGGGCGGTGTCGCGTCGGGTATTCGTCGTATTGAGGCGGTCACGGGCGCAGCCGCGCTGGCTTACCTGAATGCCGCCGAAGAGCAGCTCAAGGAAGCCGCGAGCCTGGTTAAGGGCTCGCGTGACAACCTGGTCGACAAACTGTCGGCTGTGCTGGAGCGTAACCGCCAGTTGGAAAAACAACTGGAACAATTGCAGGCCAAGGCCGCAAGCGCTGCGGGCGATGATCTGTCATCGTCTGCGGTGGATATAAAAGGCGTGAACGTGTTGGCCGCTCGCCTGGACGGTCAAGATGGCAAGGCGCTATTGGCGCTGGTAGATCAGCTGAAGAACAAGCTCGGCCGCGCGGTGATCCTGCTCGGCAGTGTTCATGAAGATAAGGTCGTACTGGTTGCAGGCGTAACCAAAGACCTGACTGGCCAACTCAAAGCCGGTGATTTGATGAAGCAGGCTGCTGCGGCAGTGGGTGGGAAGGGCGGTGGTCGTCCGGACATGGCGCAAGGCGGTGGTGTTGATGCTGCAGCCCTGGACGCCGCGTTGGCCCTGACTGTGCCGTTTGTCGAACAGGGTATCTGAGGTCCAGTACGCGCCGTCGTCTATTGGCGGCGCGTCGTTTGAATGATAAATGGGCGCCCTTTATGGGCTGAGGCTGCTTTGAAATGGCTTTGATCGTACAGAAATTCGGAGGCACCTCGGTCGGCACTGTCGAAAGAATCGAGCAGGTCGCCGATAAAGTTAAGAAGTTCCGTGAAGCTGGTCACGACTTGGTGATTGTGCTGTCTGCGATGAGCGGCGAGACCAATCGTTTGATTGAGCTAGCCAAACAGATCAGCGATCAGCCGTTGCCCCGTGAGCTGGATGTGATTGTGTCCACCGGCGAGCAAGTGACGATTGGCCTGCTGTCGATGGCGCTGAACAAGCGCGGCGTGCCTGCGGTGTCCTACACCGGCAGTCAGGTACGAATTCTGACGGACAGTTCGCACACCAAAGCGCGCATCCTGAAAATTGATGACCAGAAAATTCGCGCCGACCTGAAAGAAGGGCGCGTGGTGGTGGTTGCAGGTTTCCAGGGTGTGGATGAAGGCGGCAACATCACCACCTTGGGCCGTGGCGGCTCGGACACGACCGGCGTGGCGCTGGCAGCAGCCTTGAAAGCGGATGAATGCCAGATCTACACCGATGTTGACGGCGTCTACACCACCGACCCGCGGGTTGTGGCGAAGGCTCAGCGTCTGGAAAAAATCACCTTTGAAGAAATGCTGGAAATGGCCAGCCTGGGTTCCAAGGTGTTGCAGATCCGCGCTGTCGAGTTCGCAGGTAAGTACAACGTTCCGCTGCGCGTATTGCACAGCTTCAAAGAGGGTCCGGGCACCCTCATTACTATTGATGAAGAGGAATCCATGGAACAGCCGATCATTTCTGGCATCGCTTTCAACCGCGACGAAGCCAAGCTGACCATCCGTGGCGTGCCAGACACCCCGGGCGTTGCGTTCAAGATCCTGGGCCCGATCAGCGCGGCCAACATTGAAGTCGACATGATCGTGCAGAACGTTGCGCACGATAACACTACCGACTTCACCTTCACGGTACACCGCAACGACTACCAGGCGGCCTCTCAGGTCCTGGAAAACACCTCGCGTGAGATCGGCGCGCGTGAAGTGGTTGGTGATACCAACATTGCCAAGGTATCGATTGTCGGCGTGGGCATGCGCTCTCATGCGGGTGTTGCCAGCCGCATGTTTGAATCGCTGGCCAAAGAGAACATCAACATCCTGATGATCTCCACCTCCGAGATCAAAGTCTCGGTAGTGATCGAAGAGAAGTACCTAGAGCTGGCTGTGCGTTCCCTGCACACCGCTTTTGAATTGGATGCACCTGCCCGACAGGGTGAGTAAAGCGTTGCCCAGAGGGCGCGGTTAATCCGCGCCCTTTGTTTTTTTTGATTGGTGTGACCGAAGACTTTAACTTTTGTCATGTTGGTCAATACTAAGGGCGAGGGGCCGATATAGCTGTTTAGCTAGTAGGCCCAAGCCCTTTTTTTTTGCAGACTGTTGTCCCTGAAATGAAAGCGTGAGGAGAAACGTATGCTGATTCTGACTCGCCGGTGCGCAGAAAGCCTGATCATAGGCGATGGTGAAATTACTGTGACCGTGCTCGGCGTCAAAGGAAACCAAGTGCGAATTGGTGTGAATGCGCCCAAGGAAGTGGCTGTTCACCGCGAGGAAATCTACCTGCGGATCAAGAAGGAAAAGGACGAAGAACCAAGTCTTTAATTTTATTTAAGTTTTTGGTTGCATACGGGGAAAAGGCTGGTTATTATACGCCCCGTGTTGCGGAGAGGTGGCCGAGTGGCCGAAGGCGCTCCCCTGCTAAGGGAGTACATCTCAAAAGGGTGTCGGGGGTTCGAATCCCCCCTTCTCCGCCATTATTTATGTAGCACGTTCGAATCTAGCCATTTCAGTAAGTTGTTGAATTTATTGAAAAAAACACTTGGCAGAGAGATTCAACGGTCTATAATACGCAGCTTCAAATGCACTCGTAGCTCAGCTGGATAGAGTACTCGGCTACGAACCGA
>NZ_ALJC01000038.1 GCF_000282975.1 Pseudomonas psychrophila HA-4 | reverse complement strand
CAGGGCGCTAGTTAATCTGTCCAACTTTTGGGGGGCAGTTCAGTTCTGTAGGAGAGAGCTTGCCTCGCGATCTTTTGGTTTTGTCAGATAGATACAGTGCACAGGTTTTGCGACTGCTGCGCAGCCGGACGTAGCCTCGCAAAGCTCGTCAACTGCTACAGGTTTTGGCTATGTGCTCGCGATCTTTTGATTTTGTAAAAGATCGCGAGGGTGTGTCAGTTAAATCAGATCAAAGTTGTCGGCATCCATGTACGCCGGAAAACGCTCACGGTATGCCGCCAAGTCGCTGGCGCTCAGGCTAACCTGAAACACGCCATCTGCCTCGCCTGCACTGAGTAATGATTCACCCTGGAAGTCTAAGATGTGGCTGTCACCGGTGTAGACCAGACCTTTTCCATCTGTGCCAACGCGGTTTACCGCGCCTACATAACACAGGTTTTCAATCGCCCGAGCTGGTAGCAGACGATTCCAGTGCAGTCGGCGCGCGCCCGGCCAGTTGGCGGTGTACAGCAGCAGGTCTGTGTCATGCGGGTCGCTGCTCCACACCGGGAAGCGCAGGTCGTAGCAAATCAACGGGCGAATACGCCAGCCTTTGACTTCAAACTGAACCTGACGCTCGCCCGGCGTGAAGTGCTCGTGCTCCCCCGCCATGCGGAACAAGTGGCGTTTGTCGTAATGCAGCACTTCGCCATCAGGGCGCGCCCAGAGCAAGCGGTTGCGATGGCTGCCATCAGCGGCCTTCACAATCACGCTGCCGGTCACGACCGCATTGAGCCTTTTAGCCTGGCGCCGCAACCACTCGCTTGTTGGGCCATTTTCGGGCTCTGCAAGGGTCTCGGACTGCATGCTAAAGCCTGTGGTGAACATTTCTGGTAATACCACCAAATCTGCGCCACGCGCTTGCTCAAGCAATTCTTCAAAACGCTCAAAATTGGCCTGACGGTCGTGCCAGACCAATGTGGTCTGCACCAACGCCAGGGTTAGATCGGGTAAACCACTTAGATCACGCATAGTTTTTCTGCTGCTTCACGCAGCGTCTCCTCGCGTTTGGCAAAACACAGACGGACCAGCCGTTGCCCTTCAGGCGGGCTCTGGTAGAACACCGACACCGGAATGGTCGCAACACCGTGCTCGCGGGTCAGCCATACGGCCATGTCGACATCATTCAGGTCCGGACGAATGTGAGAGTAGTCCACCAACTGGAAGTACGTCCCCGCCACCGGTTTAAAGCTAAAACGCGATGGCTTTAACAAATCACAAAACAGGTCACGCTTAGCCTGATAGAACGCAGGCAACTCCTCAACGTGCTCGGGGCTGGCCGCCATAAAGTCGGCCAACGCGTATTGCAGCGGCGTCACACCACAAAAACTCACGTATTGATGCACCTTGCGCAACTCAGCCGTCAGTGTCGGCGGTGCCACGACATAACCGGTTTTCCAGCCGGTGACGTGGTAGGTCTTGCCGAATGAACTGACAACGAAAGCACGATGGTACAACTCGGGGTGCGACAAAACACTGACGTGGGGCACGCCGTCGTACACCAAGTGTTCGTAGACCTCGTCGCTGACGATGTAGATGTCGCGGTCTGCGATCAATGCAGCCAACTGGTCCAACTCGGCCCGGCTGATCAATGCGCCACTTGGGTTGTGCGGGCTGTTGAGGATGATCATTCGCGTGCGCGGTGTCAGCGCGTCTTTAAGCTTTTGCCAGTCAATCGAAAAGTCGTCCAGCCCCAACTGCACATGCACGCAACGACCACCCGCCAATTCAACCGAGGGCTCGTAACTGTCATAGCACGGGTCGAAAACGATGACTTCGTCACCGGCGTGAATCACCGCCTGAATTGCACAAAAAATAGCTTGAGTGGCACCGGGGGTGATGGTCACCTCGGTATCGGCATTCACGTGTACGCCATAACTGCGGGAAATTTTTGCCGCAACCTGCATACGCAAGGCGGGCAAGCCGGTCATGGGTGAGTATTGGTTGTGGCCACTGGCGATATGTTGGCCAACCGCATCGCGGAGCGCTTGCGGGCCATCAAAATCAGGAAAACCCTGAGACAAGTTAAGCGCGCCGGTTTCAGCCGCGAGTTGCGACATGCGCGTAAAGATGGTGGTGCCGACATTCGGCAACTTACTGACAATCATGGACGTGACCCTTTTAGGGAGCTGCAAGTAGTAAGCCTCAAGCTGCAAGCTAAAAGCATATCCGCTCTAACTTACAGCTTGCAGCTAAAAACTTACAGCTAGCGCGTTAGCGCTTGTCTCTACGCTTCTTGTCCGCTTTTTTATGGTGCGACATCATGCGGCGCTTCTTGTTGACCTGACGGTCGGTCAACGAGTTCTTATTGGCTTCGTACGGGTTCTCGCCACCTTTGAACTCGATGCGGATCGGAGTACCGACCAACTTCAAGACACGACGGTAGGTATTTTCGAGATAACGGACGTAAGACTTCGGAACCTTTTCAACCTGGTTACCGTGGATCACGATAATCGGCGGGTTAGCACCACCCAAGTGGGCATAACGCAGCTTGATCCGGCGGCTGTTAACCATCGGCGGCGCGTGCTCGCTGACTGCGTCTTCCAGGATCTGGGTCAGACGGTTGGTTGGCCAGCGCGTTACAGCCGACTTGAAGGAGTTCTGCACCGATTGGTACAAGTTACCCACGCCAGTGCCGTGCAATGCCGAGATGAAGTGGATGTCAGCGAAGTCAACGAAGAACAAACGACGGGTCAATTCAACCTTCACGAACTCACGTTCGCTTGGGGTCATGCCGTCCCACTTGTTGATCGCGATAACCAGAGCACGACCGGCCTCCAGCGCAAAGCCCAACAGGTTGAGGTCGTGGTCAACCACGCCTTCACGGGCGTCCATTACAAAGATCACCACGTTGGCGTCTTTGATCGCTTGCAAGGTTTTGACCACGGAGAATTTTTCGACTTCTTCGTGGATCTTGCCGCGCTTGCGCACACCGGCGGTGTCGATCAGCGTGTACTTCTCGTCGTTACGCTCAAACGGGATGTAGATGCTGTCGCGCGTGGTGCCGGGCTGGTCATACACGATGACGCGGTCTTCACCGAGCATGCGGTTAACCAGCGTCGATTTACCGACGTTAGGCCGACCGATGATAGCGATCTTGATACCGTCTTTTTCGCTTGGGCCAGGAATGCGCTTGGCTTCCTCGCCCTCAAGAACGATTTCTTCTTCGCCGTCTTCTGGCTCTTCTTCGTCACGCGGGAAGTTGCTCAGGGCAATTTCCAGCAGTTGCGTGATACCGCGACCATGCGCGCCAGCGATCGGGATCGCGTCGCCCATGCCCAACGGTGCGAACTCGGCGCGAGCCATGTCCGGGTCGATGTTGTCGACCTTGTTAGCCACCACGTAAGAACGCTTGTTACGCTTGCGAAGGTGCTCGCCGATCATCTGGTCAGCAGCGGTAAAACCTGCTTTTGCATCTACCAGGAACAGAACGACATCAGCTTCTTCGATGGCCAGCAGCGACTGCTCGGCCATTTTTTCGTCCATACCGTGCTCGTCACCAGAGATACCGCCGGTGTCGACCAAAATGTAGGAACGCCCTTGCCACTTGGCCTCACCGTATTGGCGATCACGGGTCAGACCGGACAAGTCGCCGACAATGGCGTCGCGAGTCCTGGTCAGGCGGTTGAACAAGGTGGACTTGCCGACGTTTGGTCGGCCCACCAGGGCGATTACGGGAACCATGCGGCTCTCCACTTCGTTATTTCAGAAAATACAAAAGCCGCTGCAAGGCAGCGGCCAGAGTTCGGAACAGCACAGATGTGCCGCAAACCTTGCCAGAGCAAGGCCGCTTGAGACTCTAGAGCCTCAAGCATAGACGCCTTAGCGAATGGTCAGGGCTTCCAGTTTGCCGCTGTTACCAAACACGTAAATCATGTCACCGACCACCAGCGGACGCGCCCGAAGACCATCACTGTCAATGCGAGTACGGCCTACGAAACGACCATCGACCTGGCTCAACAGGTGCAGATAGCCTTCCATATCACCGACTGCCACATAGCTGGAGAAGACTTCGGGAGCCGACAATTGGCGGCGAGCCAGGGCTTCATTGTTCCACAGTACGGTGGTAGAACGTTCGTCAACGCCTTCTACGGTGCCCGACGCCAGGCTGATGTAGACGTTGCCAAAACCTTGAGCAACACCTGCATAGCTGGAAGCATCACGCTGCCAGAGCACGCGACCGCTTTCCAGCTCCAGTGCCGCCATGCGGCCCTGATAGCTGGCGACATACAAAGTGCCACCGGACAGAAGCAGACCGCCGTCAATATCGACGATACGTTCCAGTTCCGAACGGCCTTGCGGGATAGCAACGCGTTGCTCCCACACTGGCACGCCGTTTTGAGTATCAAGGGCAACTACTTTGCCGGTCGAAAGACCTGCAATTGCCAGATGATTAGTCACCAGCGGCGCGCCGGTACCACGCAAGGTCAAAACACCTGGCGTGCTGTCGTAGATCCAACGACGGTCGCCGGTCGAGGCATCCAGGCCAACAAGGTGGTCGTCCTGGGTCTGAACCACAACGATGTCACCATTGGTGGCAGGCGGCGCAAGCACTTCACTGTTAACGCGAGTGCGCCACTTTTGTTCGCCAGTGCTGGCGTCCAGGGCAATCACGTCACCTTGCAAGGTGCCGAGCATGACCAGACCGTAGCCAACGCCGATTGCGCCGGAAACAGGCAGCTCGAGGTCTTTCTTCCACTGAACGTCACCGTTCATGCGGTCCAGAGACATCACAATACCGTTCACGTCAGCGGCGTAAATGGTATTACCTTCAACCGCTGGAGTCAGCATGTTGTAGGTTTTACCCTGACCGTCACCGATAGAACGATCCCACTGCTTTTGCAGAACGACTTCTTCTTTAAAGTCAGTCAGCTCAGCGGGTGGAAGTTCTTTTTTGCTGTTGCTGCTGCAACCCGCGGCCAAAACGACCAGAGCCAGCAATGCCGCATGTTTCCAACGCATCACTTCACGCATCCCCTTTGGCCAAGTCATCAAGCTTGATTTGTAAGCCACCGACCGCCGCTTCATCCGACAGTGCAGCCTTGGCTTTTTCGTAGGCTACACGTGCGTCATCAGTACGACCCTGCTGAACCAGCAGATCGCCTTTCAGTTCTTCACGGCCAGCCAGGAATGCTTTGTCCGAGTCACCTTCGAGCAGCTTCAAGGCGTCATCAGCCTTGCCTTGTGCTGCAAGAACCTGTGCCAGACGCTGACGCGCCACTTCACCCAACGTTGGGTTAGCCGGCTTGTCGACAATTGCCTTGAGCTCGGTGGCCGCATCATCCAGCTTGCCAGTGTCTACAGCCACTTTGGCCACAAACAGACCGCCAAATTGTGCGTAGGCCGAACCGCCGTATTCGCTTTTCAGCTTGTTGGACAAGTCGGCCACACGGCCCGCATCTGGCTGCCCATTAGGCGTCAGCGCGGTTTCAAGCAATTGTTGATAGAGAATGGACGCGCCTTGCGACTGATTGCTCTGGTATTTGTGCCAAGCCTGCCAGCCGAACACCACCACCAGCGCCAGCAAGCCGCCAGTGACCAGGGGTTTGCCGTTGCGCTGCCACCAGTCTTTCAACTCGCCCAGCTGATCATCTTCGTTACTCGACACCCCAACACTCCTTATTCGATAAATCGGCTGTTTTACAGCTTCAACCCTGCACGACGCAGGTGGCCAAGTGCTCGGAAAGAGCATCCCAGGCAATAGTTTGTTGTTCGCCCTGGCCACGCAGGGGTTTGACACCTACCACTTGCTGGACCAATTCGTCGTCACCCAGAATCAGTGCATACAGCGCACCGCTCTTGTCAGCCTTTTTGAACTGGCTTTTGAAGCTGCCAGCGCCTGCGTTGATTTGCAGGCGCAGGTTCGGCAACTGATCGCGAACACGCTCGCTTAGCGTCAGGGCGGCCAGTTCAGCGGCCTCACCGAACGCACACAGGTAGACATCCACCTGCCGCGCGATTTCTTCAGGGACTTGCTCCAAGGTTTCGAGCAGCAGAATCAGACGCTCGATGCCCATTGCAAAGCCAACACCCGCCGTCGGCTTGCCGCCCATTTGTTCAACCAGACCGTCGTAGCGACCGCCAGCACACACGGTGCCTTGAGCGCCGAGCTTGTCAGTGACCCACTCAAAGACAGTTTTGCTGTAGTAATCGAGACCGCGTACCAGTTTGGGGTTGATGACGTAAGGAATACCGGCAGCATCGAGGCGCGCCTTAAGGCCCTCAAAGTGCACGCGCGATTCTTCGTCGAGGTAATCGACCAGTTTCGGCGCATCAACCAGCACGGCCTGCGTGTCGGCATTTTTGGTGTCGAGAACACGCAGTGGGTTGGATTTCAAACGACGCTGGCTGTCTTCGTCAAGTTCACTCAAGCGCGAGGACAAGTACTCAACCAATGCCGCGCGGTAGCGAGCACGGGCTTCGCTGGTCCCCAAGCTGTTGAGTTCGAGCTTGACCGCATCACGGATACCCAACTCGCCCCACAGACGCCAAGTCAGCACGATCAGTTCGGCGTCGATGTCCGGCCCATCAAGGTTGAACACTTCAACCCCAATCTGATGGAACTGGCGATAACGGCCTTTCTGCGGGCGTTCGTGGCGGAACATCGGGCCGATGTACCACAATTTTTGCACTTGGCCTGCGCCAGTGATGCCGTGCTCAAGCACAGCACGCACACACGCGGCAGTGCCTTCTGGACGCAGGGTCAGCGAATCGCCGTTGCGGTCATCGAAGGTGTACATCTCTTTTTCGACGATGTCGGTGACTTCACCAATCGAGCGTTTGAACAGCTCAGTAAACTCAACGATCGGCATGCGGATTTGCTTGTAACCGTAGTTATCCAGCAAACGCGAGACCTTACCCTCGAAGTAGCGCCACAGCGGCGTCTGTTCAGGCAGGATGTCGTTCATGCCACGAATGGCTTGCAAAGACTTACTCACAAAAAATCCTTTATTCGTTTGGTTAGCCGCGCGCGATGACTGCTGCGTCAGCTTCGACCTTGTCGGCCGCCTTCTGCCGGATCAGCTTTTCAAGCTGGTCCACCAGGTTTTCATTCGTCAACTTTTGCGACGGCTTACCGTCGATGTAAATTAGGTTAGGTGTACCACCGGTCAAGCCCACATGAGCCTCTTTAGCTTCGCCAGGACCGTTGACCACACAACCAATCACCGCCACATCCAGCGGTACCAGCAAGTCTTCAAGCCGCACTTCCAGCTCGTTCATGGTTTTAACCACGTCGAAGTTCTGCCGGGAGCAGCTTGGGCACGCGATAAAGTTGATGCCTCGCGAACGCAGGTGCAGGGACTTGAGGATGTCGTAGCCGACTTTTACTTCCTCTACCGGGTCTGCCGCCAACGAGATGCGAATAGTATCGCCAATCCCTTCGGCAAGCAGCATACCTAGGCCCACGGCAGATTTCACTGTGCCAGAGCGCAAACCACCGGCTTCGGTGATGCCTAAATGCAGTGGCTGGACGATTTCCTTGGCCAGCAAGCGGTAGGCTTCAACGGCCATGAACACGTCAGAGGCCTTTACGCTGACCTTGAAGTCCTTAAAATTCAGGCGCTCCAAGTGCTCAACGTGGCGCAGTGCAGACTCAACCAACGCGGCAGGTGTAGGCTCGCCATATTTTTTTTGCAGGTCTTTTTCAAGCGAGCCTGCGTTAACACCGATACGGATCGGAATACCGCGATCACGCGCAGCATCAACCACTGCGCGCACACGGTCTTCACGACCGATGTTGCCCGGGTTGATCCGCAGGCAGTCCACACCCAATTCCGCAACGCGCAGAGCAATGCGGTAATCGAAATGGATATCGGCGACCAATGGCACTTTAACTAGCTGTTTGATACGGCCAAAGGCTTCTGCCGCGTCCATGTCTGGTACAGAGACACGAACAATGTCGACGCCAGCAGCTTCCAATCGATTGATTTGAGCCACGGTAGCAGCGACATCATTAGTGTCGCTGTTGGTCATGCTCTGCACTGCAATAGGGGCGTCGCCGCCTACCGGTACAGAGCCAACCCAGATTTTGCGCGATTCGCGCCGTTTAATTGGTGATTCGCCGTGCATGACTTATTGACCTAACTTCAGGCGAGCAGTCTCGCCACTGGTGAAAGGAGCCACATCCACAGGCTGACCGTTGTAGGTGACCTGTGCGCCACGGGCATAGCCCAAGCGCAGGCTGAGTGGAGCCTTGCCGCTCACATCAAGCGTTTCGCCCTTGCGCTTCACACCACCAAACAGCACCTTACCGGCGCCATCGGTGACTTGAGTCCAGCAATCGGCGGTGTAGGTGATAGTGACCTTGCCTGCGCCCGCAACTGCTTCGGTGCTGGTAGCAGTCGGAGCAACAGGTGCGGCAACCGGCGCTGTTGGCGTTGCGGCAGTCGAATGTGGCACAACGGCTGCTGGAGCCGAGGCCGCAGGGGTTGCCGATGGGGTTGCTGGCAATGCCAGCACAGTGCTGCCTGCTTGCTCTGGCTCAGCTTGCGCTGCAACTTCGTCTTCTACCTTGGATTGAGCTACCGCCTGATCTTCCGGTTCGTCGAGCGGATGGATCTGGGTCTTACCGTCAGCACCTTCAACTTCAACGTGTTCTGGGGCCAGGCCGATCAAGTCCTTGGCGCGCATAGACGTTTGGTCTTGCCACCAGAAAAAACCACCGCCAATGATGGCCAGCAGCAACAACAAACTGACAATACGCAGAATGGTATGCGATACGCGGACGGGCTCTTCGATACGGCCCAAGCTGTGTACGTTACTGCCGTGAGCGTCGGTGCCGGTGATCAGATCGAATTCGTGCACTAGGCTGGCCTGGTCCATGCCCAGTAATTTGGCATAGGCACGTATATAGCCCCGCGCAAAGGTATGACCTGGCAGCTTGTCGAACGCTCCAGCCTCAAGGTTGCTCAAGGAACTGGCCGTGAGATTGAGTTTCAGGGCGACTTCAGCCAAGGTCCATCCATTGCTCTCACGGGCCTGACGCAAGGTCTCACCGGGATTGCCACGAGTCGCTGCTAGAACTTCGGGTTGCACCGCTTTCATCATTGCTCCGACAGGTATTGCTGATATTCCGGCGTGCCGGGATAGAGTCGTTTTAGTTGCTGGCCATAGTTGGCTGTTGGGGTGCGCTCATCGAAAACACTCGCCAGTCGCGCACCGAGCAATAGACTACGTGCATTTTGCCCGCTAAGCAGGCTAAAACGATCGTAAAAGTCGCGTGCGGGCACATAATGCCTATCTTCGTAAGACAACTCAGCCATTTCGAGCAGTGCACGGGGTTGTTGGCGGTTCAGGCGCAAGGCTTTTTCAAGCTGCTGACGACCTGCTTCGCGCTGCCCCAGCTTGAGCGAGGTCATGCCCAGGTTCTCGTAAACGCGAGAACGCTCGGGATAGAGGCTGTCTGCCGAGGCTTTTTGGAATTGGCCGTAAGCCTCCTGATAGCGTTGTTGCTCAAACAGGAAACTGCCGTAGTTATTCAGGATTCGCGTGTCCGCCGGTCGCTCGTTCAACGCCATTTTGAACGCTTGTTCAGCCAGCTCAGGCTCCATTTCAGACTGAAACACCAAGGCCAATGCGGCGTGGGTGTCCGGGTCGGTCTTGTTGAGTTCCAAAGCTTTGCCAAGCGGAATTTTGGCCTGCTCGGTCATCCCTTGCTGAAGATAACCGAGCCCAAGTTGAACATAGGCCTCGCGCGCTTCATCACGCCCTTTATCGTTGCTCAACGGGTTTGAACCACCCGATGAAACGCAGCCAGCCAGCAGGCCGACCATTGCGACAGAGAGCGCAGCGCGCAAGATCATAGGTTTTCTCTCTCAGGGCTGAGTCGCAGCGTTTTGCGCCAGATCAGTCTCAGCATTGAGTTCACGGGCCGCGATAAGACGCGAGCTACGGCGAGTACGGTCATTAACCTGACCTACCAACTGCCCACACGCCGCGTCGATATCTTCACCGCGAGTCGTACGGACGGTCACGTTATAACCCGCTTGCTGCAACAACTCCTGGAAACGACGAATGGCGTTGTTGCTTGGGCGTTCATAGCCCGAATGCGGGAACGGGTTAAACGGAATCAGGTTAATTTTGCACGGAGTGTCCTTGAGCAGATCGATCATTTCCACAGCGTGATCGACGTGATCATTGACGTCTTTGAGCAGGGTGTATTCAACAGTCAAGACGCGCTTCTCGCCCAAGGTCGACATATAGCGACGGCAGGATTCAAGCAGCATTTTGAGCGGGTACTTTTTATTGATCGGCACCAATTGACTGCGCAGCTCGTCATTCGGTGCGTGCAGCGACAACGCCAGGGAGACGTCGATGTGCTTGGCCAGCTCATCAATCATCGGCACCACGCCCGAGGTCGACAAGGTCACCCGGCGCTTGGAGATGCCATAGCCCAGGTCATCCATCATCAAGTGCATGGCGGCAATGACGTTGTCGAAGTTCAGCAGCGGCTCACCCATGCCCATCATCACCACGTTGGTGATGGCACGGTCGACGGTCGCCGGGACGCTGCCAAAGGATTTGTTGGCAATCCACACCTGGCCAATAACTTCGGCGGCGGTGAGGTTGCTATTGAAGCCTTGCTTGCCGGTGGAGCAGAAACTGCAATCCAGGGCACAGCCCGCCTGGGACGAAACGCACAAGGTACCTCGTTTGCCCTGAGGAATATAAACAGTCTCGACGCAGCTGCCGGACTCAACGCGCACCACCCACTTACGGGTGCCATCGCTGGAGATGTCCTCGCTGACGACTTCAGGTCCACGAACCTCAGCAATAGCCTTGAGCTTGTCGCGCAAGGCCTTGCTGACGTTAGTCATGGCGTCGAAATCATCGACGCCAAAGTGGTGAATCCACTTCATGACCTGACCGGCACGGAAACGCTTCTCCCCGATTGAGTCGAAGAATTTCTCCATTTCCGGCTGAGTCAGACCCAACAGGTTAGTTTTGCCAGTCGTTGCAATCATGTCTTCACCCTCACTCACAAGCCAATGCTTAGCGAGTGGTTACTTCAGTAGCTGCGAAAAAGTAAGCGATTTCGCGAGCAGCAGCTGCTTCAGAGTCGGAACCGTGAACAGCGTTAGCGTCGATGGATTCTGCGAAGTCAGCACGGATGGTGCCAGCAGCAGCTTCTTTAGGGTTGGTAGCGCCCATCAGCTCACGGTTCAGAGCGATAGCGTTTTCGCCTTCCAGAACCTGAACAACAACAGGACCGGAGATCATGAAAGCAACCAGGTCGCCGAAGAAGCCGCGCTCGCTGTGCTCAGCGTAGAAGCCTTCAGCTTCAGCTTTGGACAGTTGCTTCAGTTTAGAAGCTACAACCTTCAGGCCAGCGTCTTCGAAACGGGTAACGATCTTGCCGATAACGTTTTTAGCAACGGCGTCAGGCTTGATGATGGAGAAAGTACGTTGAACAGCCATGGTGTAACTCCAGAAACAGTGATTTAAGCGAAAAATTAAACCCGCGAATTATACGCGGGTTCTTGGGTATTGCATAATTACGAACGTTGCGGGCTTAGTCAGCCTCTTCGATCCACAAACCCTGAATGGCTTCGAGGACTTTTTCCCCACCGCGATCCGGGATGTCGTCGAACTCCGGCAACGCCATAACCAGGTTACGCAGCTTGAGGAAGTTCACCGAGAGCGGATCGACATCCGGGTGAGCCTCAGCCAGCTGTATAGCAATTTCTTGTACATCAACCCATTTCAGACTCATGACACTTCCTTGAATCAGTGCGGCGCTTCGGCAGCATGGTTGAGGGAGTATTTCGGAATCTCGACGGTAATGTCTTCAGTCCCGACCTTGGCCTGACAGCTCAAGCGCGAGTGAGCTTCAAGACCCCAAGCACGATCCAGGTAGTCTTCTTCCAGCTCATCAGCCTCTTGCAGCGTGTCAAAACCTTCACGAATGATGCAGTGGCAGGTGGTGCAGGCGCAGACACCGCCACACGCACTTTCGATTTCGATGTGATTGTCGTGTGCCACTTCGAGAATCGACTTTCCAGTCTCAGCCTCAACAACCATACCGTCCGGGCAATGCTCGGCGTGTGGCAAAAAAATGACCTGCGGCATCGTTATTCCTCAATCTCATTCAAGTTGCGCCCGGCCAGAGCGGCTTTGACGGTCAAATCCATACGGCGGGCTGCAAAAGCATCGGTCACTTGCGACAGACGCTTAGTCTGCTGCTCGATGGCGTAACCATCGGTGCCTTTCAACAATTCGGAGAGTTCCTGCATTTGCAGCTCAATGACCATGCGCTCTTCAGGATCAAGCAGGCGCTCACCATCAACCTCCAGCGCGGCCTGTACTGCCTCGATAAGACGCTGACCATCGACTTGCTGCTCACGCAGAACGCGGGCGACCTTGTCATCACCGGCGTACTGGAATGAATCCTTGAGCATCTTGGCGATTTCGCCGTCGGTCAGACCGTAGGACGGCTTGACCTGAATATTAGCTTCAACACCTGAACCCAACTCACGTGCTGAGACGCTGAGCAAGCCATCCGCATCCACCTGGAAAGTGACACGGATTTTCGCAGCACCCGCTACCATCGGCGGAATACCACGCAACTCAAAGCGCGCAAGCGAGCGGCAATCGCTGATCAGTTCGCGCTCGCCTTGCAGTACGTGAATCATCATGGCCGTCTGGCCATCTTTATACGTCGTAAAGTCTTGAGCGCGAGCCACCGGAATTGTGGTGTTGCGCGGAATGACTTTTTCCATCAGGCCACCCATGGTCTCAAGACCGAGCGACAACGGAATTACGTCAAGCAACAACAACTCGCCGCCATCGCGCTTATTACCGGCCAGGGTATCTGCTTGAATCGCAGCGCCAATGGCAACCACTTGATCCGGGTCGATGTCCGTCAGCGGCTGGCGACCGAACATTTCAGCAACGGCTTCGCGCACACGCGGCACACGGGTCGAACCACCCACCATCACGACCGCTTGAACATCTTCAAGCTCAATATTGGCGTCACGCACGGCACGACGGCAGGCCTTGAGGCTGCGCGCAACCATCGGTTCGATAAGCGCATCGAAGGCTTGCCGGGTCAAATCTGCTTGCCAGTCGCCATAGATAACAGGGACAGACGATGCGTTCGTCAGCGCTTCTTTGGCGGCACAGGCAGTTTGCAACAACTGGCGCTGGACCCCAGGATCAAGGTCAGCGGACAAACCCGCCTGCTCAACGATCCAGTTGGCAATTGCATGGTCAAAATCGTCGCCACCGAGAGCACTGTCACCCCCCGTCGCCAACACTTCAAACACACCGCCGGTTAGACGTAAGATCGAAATATCGAATGTACCGCCGCCCAAGTCATAGATAGCCACAACGCCTTCAGCGTGCTGATCCAGACCGTAAGCTACCGCTGCTGCCGTAGGCTCGTTGAGCAGGCGCAAGACGTTTAACCCAGCAAGCCGGGCAGCGTCCTTGGTGGCCTGACGCTGAGCATCATCGAAATAGGCCGGCACGGTGATGACCGCACCCACCAATTCACCGCCCAGGGTCTTTTCGGCGCGCTCGCGCAATACTTTCAGGATGTCGGCCGACACTTCTACAGGGCTTTTAGGGCCCTGCACGGTATCAATGAACGGCATATGCGACTCACCACCCACAAAGCGGTAAGGCAGTTGCTCGCCCAATTGTTTGACGTCGGACAGACCACGCCCCATCAGGCGCTTGACCGACAGCACGGTATTGAAAGGATCGCTGGAGGCCGCCAGGCGCGCAGATTCACCTACCTCGACGCGGTCTGCGTGATAACGCACCGCAGAGGGCAGGATGACTCGACCTTCGGCATCAGCTAGCGGCTCGGAAAGACCACTGCGTAATGCAGCGACCAGCGAGTTGGTAGTGCCCAAGTCGATCCCCACAGCCAGACGACGCTGGTGCGGTTGAGGACTTTGGCCGGGTTCGGCGATCTGCAGTAGGGCCATCGTTATCAGGACTTATCTGTATATCAGGCGTGCAACCGTGGCGGCACTGGGTTAATCGTCGAGGCGCTCTTCTAACTGGCGCACTTCGTAAGTGAGCTTGTCGAGAAACTGCATGCGGCGCATCAGGCGTTCAGCTTGTTCGCGCTGCGCAGCATCATCCCAACAAGCAGCGAAGGTGTCGTTCAAGTGTTCTTGAGCGACTTTCAACCGACGCTTGAATGCTGCAATACCGGCTATATCTGCGCTGTCCTGCAGATCTTCAAGTTCTTCGCGCCATTGCATCTGCTGCATCAGAAACTCGGGATCGTGCACCGTGACTTCCAGCGGCATCTCGCGCCCATTCATCGCGAGCAAATAACGCGCACGCTTAGGTGGGCTTTTGAGCGTCTGGTAAGCCTCGTTAAGGCTGGCGGATTGCTCTAGCGCCAATCGCTGCTCACGCTCGGAAGCGTCAGCAAAACGGTCTGGATGCACACCACGCGCCAACTCACGGTAGCGCACAGCTAACTGATCGAGGTCTAGAGTGAAGCTCGGCTGCAGTTCAAACAAAGCAAAATGACAAGGAGTTCCCACGACTAGCCTCAGATGTTGAAGCTCTCGCCGCAGCCACATTCGCCGCGAACGTTAGGGTTATTGAACTTGAAGCCTTCATTCAGGCCTTCCTTGACGAAATCAAGCTCAGTGCCGTCAAGATAGGTCAGGCTTTTAGGATCAATGATCACTTTTTCGCCATGAGTCTCGAAGACCTGGTCTTCGTCGCCCACTTCGTCGACAAACTCCAGCACATAGGCAAGACCGGAACAGCCCGTAGTGCGAACACCCAGACGAATCCCCTCACCTTTGCCGCGCCCATCAAGGGAACGGCGAATATGCTTGGCCGCCGCCTCTGTCATGCTGATAGCCATCGTGACTCCTTACCTCTCGCCAGTATCATCACCAGTTCGTACCGTTGCCGGTGCGAACCATTCGGATCAGATCAAACCTTTCTTCTGCTTGTAATCGCGAACGGCCGCCTTGATGGCGTCTTCAGCAAGTACCGAGCAGTGAATTTTCACCGGTGGCAAGGCCAACTCTTCAGCCAACTGAGTGTTCTTGATGGTCTCTGCTTCATCCAGAGTCTTGCCTTTCATCCACTCGGTTGCCAAAGAGCTAGAAGCAATTGCCGAACCGCAACCATAGGTCTTGAACTTGGCATCTTCAATGATGCCCTGCTCGTTCACCTTGATCTGCAAACGCATCACGTCGCCGCACGCAGGCGCACCCACCATGCCGGTGCCGACATCTGGATCTTCCGCGTCCATCTTGCCGACGTTGCGCGGGTTTTCGTAGTGGTCAATGACCTTTTCGCTGTAAGCCATGGTACTAATCCTCACTCATCAGAGTCGCTCTTGAGACGCTGTAAAGGCTGCGATTCGCTGCGTTCTACAGCGCCTGCCTGCGGCGACTTAAATTATTAGTGCGCCGCCCATTCGATTTTCGAAATGTCGATGCCGTCTTTGTACATGTCCCACAGCGGCGAAAGAGCGCGCAGCTTGGTAACAGCCTCGCAAACCTTCTGCGCGGCGTAGTCGATTTCTTCTTCAGTGGTGAAACGACCGAAGGTAAAACGAATCGAGCTGTGTGCCAATTCGTCATTGCGACCCAAGGCGCGCAATACGTAGGACGGCTCGAGGGAAGCGGAGGTGCAAGCAGAGCCCGACGACACAGCCAAATCCTTGAGCGCCATGATCAACGACTCGCCTTCAACGTAGTTGAAGCTCAGGTTCAGGTTATGCGGAACGCGGGCGGTCGAGCTACCGTTGATGTACAGCTCTTCAAGGTGTTCAACCTGCTTGAAGAAACGGTCGCTCAAGGCTTTGATACGGATGTTTTCAGCCGCCATTTCTTCTTTGGCAATCTGGAACGCTTCGCCCATGCCCACGATCTGGTGGGTGGCCAAGGTGCCCGAACGCATGCCACGCTCGTGACCGCCGCCGTGCATGGCAGCTTCGATACGCACACGCGGCTTACGGCTTACATACAGTGCGCCGATGCCTTTAGGGCCGTAGGTTTTGTGAGCAGAGAAAGACATTAGATCGACTTTCAACTTAGCCAGGTCGATTGCAACCTTACCGGTAGACTGCGCCGCATCGACATGGAACAACACGCCGCGCGAACGCGTCAGTTCGCCAATGGCTGCGATGTCGTTGATGGTGCCGATTTCGTTGTTCACGTGCATGATCGACACCAGGATGGTGTCTTCACGCATAGCCGCTTCAACCATGGCCGGCGTCACCAGACCATCTTCACCTGGCTCGATATAAGTCACTTCAAAGCCTTCACGCTCCAGCTGACGCATGGTGTCGAGAACGGCTTTGTGCTCAATTTTGTCGGTGATCAGGTGCTTGCCTTTGGAGGCATAGAAATGTGCAGCACCTTTAATTGCCAAGTTGTTGGCTTCTGTCGCACCGGAGGTCCAGACAATTTCACGCGGATCAGCGTTAACCAGATCAGCGACCTGGCGACGGCCGTTCTCTACTGCTTCTTCGGCTTTCCAGCCAAAGACGTGAGAGCGCGAAGCCGGGTTACCGAAGTTCCCGTCAACCAACAAGCAGTCGCTCATTTTTTGAGCAACACGCGGATCAACCGGGGTGGTGGCTGAGTAATCAAGGTAAATCGGCAATTTCATGGACTATCTCCTAAATCAGGCTGGCTGGCGCACCGTCGTTTCTATGCAATCACTCGACGGCGGACGCTTCGATCTTATCCAGGTGCGGCGCCTTGCTATTGCAGCGGCGCTGATCCTGACGCTGGGCTACTTCTTGTACCTCACGGCGAGTGACAAGATCAGCCAAGCTGATACCACTGAGAAAATCGTGGATTTGCAGACTCAAATCGCACCACAGGTGGTGGGTCAGGCATGTGTCGCCAGCATGGCAATCGCCAAGGCCCTGACAACGCGTTGCGTCGACGGATTCGTTCACTGCATCGATAACTTGGGCAACCTGAATACCTTGCATGTCGCGCGACAGCTGATAGCCGCCGCCAGGGCCACGCACACTGGAAACCAGGCTGCTGCGGCGCAACTTAGCGAACAGTTGTTCAAGGTAGGAAAGAGAGATGCCCTGGCGCTCGGAAATATCAGCCAGGGACACCGGCCCGTGCTGTGCGTGCAACGCCAAATCGAGCATTGCAGTAACGGCGTAACGGCCTTTTGTAGTCAGTCTCATGGACAGGTACCACGGAATTCGGAATGAGGGCGAGTATGATATTCCCGACTGTTTAAGTCAACTATTAGACCTAGTACTTTAGTCGGGATTACCCGCAAAAGAGCGGCGGCATTGTAGCAGGGTCTGCGGCGTAATGGCACATACGCAACTTTGTAGCCGCTGCCGCAAGCTGCGGCAGCGGCTACAGGTCATTTACACAGTTTTGCTTTCGCCCTCGCCCTGGACGCAGGCGAAGTCCTCTTCACGCAACTCTGGCAATTCCTTGGCGCAGTAAGGGCTGCCCAACTCTTTTAATGCCCCACACATACCATCCAGCTTGCCGTCTACCGCTTGCAGGTGATCCAGCAACTGGCCAATGGCACGCGCCACCGGGTCAGGCATATCCTCACCAACACCATAGGCATCAAAACCAATCTTTTCAGCCATGGCCTTACGCTTGGCTTCAGCTTCATCGTCATTTTTGACAATGATCCGACCCGGAATACCAACCACGGTTGCACCCGCAGGCACAGCCTTGGTGACAACCGCATTGGAACCCACCTTGGCGCCCGCACCAACAGTGAAAGGCCCAAGCACTTTGGCTCCCGCACCGACTACCACACCATTTTCCAGTGTTGGGTGGCGCTTGCCTTTATTCCAGCTTGTGCCACCCAGAGTTACGCCCTGATACAGGGTTACGTCATCACCGATTTCAGCAGTCTCACCGATCACAATGCCCATGCCGTGATCGATAAAGAAGCGACGACCGACCTTGGCCCCCGGATGAATCTCGATCCCAGTCAACCACCGCCCAAAGTTAGACACTAGCCGAGCGAGCCATTTCCAACCCTTACCCCACAACAACCCAGACAGGCGGTGAATCCAGATCGCATGCATGCCCGGGTAGCAGGTCAACACTTCGAATGCATTACGCGCCGCCGGATCACGGTGGAAAACGCTTTGAATATCTTCACGCAGACGCTCGAACATCATTAATCCTTGCGCTTTAGCAGCTCGCCGCGGGCTGCTTTTTGGGTTTCGGTGAGAATGCCACGCAAAATATTCATCTCCGCACGACTGACCGAGCTACGCCCATAGAGTCTGCGCAGACGCGCCATCAGATGACGCGGCTTTTCCGGATCAAGAAACTCGATAGCCACCAACGTCTGCTCCAGATGCTCGTAGAAGCGCTCCAGCTCATCCATGGTCGCCAACTCTCCACTTTTGGTGGAGGCGACCTCCTCTTTTTCAACTTTGCTCGGCTGCCCCTGCACGGCAAGCCATGACATACGAATTTCATAACTTAGTACTTGCACCGCAGCCCCAAGATTCAAGGAACTGAAACCGGGATCTGACGGAATATGCACATGAAAGTGACAACGCTGAAGCTCTTCATTGGTCAGGCCGGAGTCTTCACGACCAAACACTAAGGCAATTTCAGCGCCCTGCACTACCTCTTCGACTACTTTTTGCCCGCATTCACGCGGATCCAGCAGCGGCCAAGGAATACGACGATCACGCGCACTGGTACCCAGGACCAAATTGCAACCCACCAACGCATCTTCCAGCGAGGCGACGACTTGCGCATTTTCAAGAATATCCCCCGCCCCTGACGCTCGAGCATCAGCCTCGTGGTGCGGAAACAATCTTGGCTCCACCAGAACCAGCCGCGACAATCCCATGTTTTTCATGGCACGCGCAGCACCGCCGATGTTGCCGGGATGACTGGTATTGACCAGAACGACACGAATATTTGACAGCAATGGGAGCGCTCACAGACCGGTAAAAGGGAGCAAATCTTACCTAAGCAAATCACCTTAAGCTATGAAAGCTAATGCAAACCTTCATCTGCCAAACTTTTCTGTTAGAATGTCCGGCTTTCTTTAACGACCTAGGTGAAACGTCCATGCAGCCCATGCTGAATATCGCGCTGCGCGCCGCCCGCAGCGCCAGTGAATTGATTTTCCGCTCCATCGAGCGCCTGGATACCATCAAGGTTGACGAAAAAGACGCCAAGGATTACGTCTCTGAAGTTGATCGTGCTGCCGAGCAGAAAATCATCGACGCCCTGCGCAAGGCTTACCCTACGCACGGCATCCTCGGTGAAGAAACCGGCATGCACCCAGGCAGCGGTGAAGGTGAAGACTATCTGTGGATCATTGACCCACTGGATGGCACCACCAACTTCCTGCGCGGCGTTCCACACTTCGCCGTTAGCATCGCCTGCAAATACCGCGGCCGCCTTGAGCACGCAGTTGTTCTTGATCCAGTTCGCCAGGAAGAGTTCACCGCCAGCCGTGGCCGTGGCGCTCAGCTGAACGGTCGTCGCCTGCGCGTCAGCGGTCGCACCAGCCTTGAAGGCGCCCTGCTGGGTACCGGCTTCCCGTTCCGCGACAACCAAATGGACAACCTAGATAACTACCTGGGCATGTTCCGCAGCCTGGTTGGCCAAACTGCCGGTATCCGCCGTGCAGGCGCAGCCAGCCTAGACCTGGCCTACGTTGCCGCTGGTCGTTTCGATGCATTCTGGGAGTCAGGCCTGTCCGAATGGGACATGGCAGCAGGCGCACTGTTGATTCAAGAAGCAGGCGGCCTCGTCAGCGACTTCACTGGCAGCCACGATTTCCTTGAAAAAGGCCACATCGTTGCTGGCAACACCAAGTGCTTCAAAGCCGTTCTGACTGCAATCCAGCCACACCTGCCAGCCTCGCTGAAACGCTAAGCGAAATCGGACACAAAAAAAGCACCTCTCGAGGTGCTTTTTTTTGGACTTGAAACTAACCACCTGCGGGAGCGGGCTTGCTCGCAATGCAGCCAACGCGACCCGTCAAGCAAGTCGCGGCGATGCGATCGCGAGCAAGCTCGCCTCCACAAATACTCAATTCAGAATCAGCTGACCTTGCTTGTCCACGGCAATCTGGTTGCCCGGTTCATGGTCCATACGCACTTTGCCTTCCTTGCCATCCAGCGAGTAACGCACGTCGTAACCGACTACCTTGTCGCTAATGTCATTAACGGTGTTACAGCGCGTCTGCGTCGTGGTGTACGTATCGCGGTCCTGCATGCCTTCCTGAACCTTGTTACCCGCGTAACCACCACCCAGCGCACCTGCAACTGTGGCAATTTTCTTGCCATTGCCGCCACCAACCTGATTACCCAGCAAACCACCCGCCACCGCACCGATGACGCTGCCGACAATTTGGTGCTCATCCTTGACCGGGGCTCGACGCGTCACGACCACATCCTTGCAGACCTCGCGCGGGGTTTTGATTTGCTGCGTGACCGGCTGAACAGCCAACACCTGAGCAGACTCAGGGCTTTTCACCAAGCTGTAGGTGGCAAAAGCACCCCCGGCAGTCACACCGACAGCACCTAATACTGCGCCCACCAGCAAAGATTTGTTCACTTGAACCTCCAGACCATCACAGGTGGGAAGATTCCCACATCAATCCTAGCCTTGGAGCACAAAAAAAGGCGCGAGTTCAATACTCGCGCCTTTTAATAACTGCCAGAGACAACTAATCGTTATGGACGGTCGTCGACCTCTTTCTCGCTCGCTGCAGGCGGGATCAAGTCCTCAGCACTGAGCTTGAGCCAGATCAATACCACGTTCGCGATGTAGATCGACGAGTAAGTACCCGCCATCACGCCCACGAACAGGGCAATCGAGAAGCCCCACAGATTATCGCCACCAAAGATCAACAGTGCGGCGATTGCCAGCAAGGTCGATACCGAGGTCGCCACAGTACGCAGCAGCGTTTGCGTCGTCGAGATGTTGATGTTCTCAACCAGCGTTGCCTTGCGCAGCACCCGGAAGTTCTCGCGCACCCGGTCGAATACCACAATGGTGTCGTTGAGCGAGTAACCGATGATCGCCAGTACTGCCGCCAACACCGTCAGGTCAAAGGTGATCTGGAAGAATGACAACACGCCCATGGTCACGATTACGTCGTGAACCAGAGACACGATCGCGCCGACCGCAAACTTCCACTGAAAGCGGAAAGCCAGGTACAGCATGATGCCGCCCAGCGCCATCAGCATGCCGAGACCGCCTTGATCGCGAAGCTCTTCACCGACTTGCGGACCCACGAACTCAACGCGCTTGATCACCGCAGGGTTGGCAGTATCTGCCTGCCCCAAGGCAGCCGCGACCTTGTTGCCCAGCAGCGGGTCATCGCCCGGCATACGCACCAGCAGGTCGGTAGTCGCACCAAAGCTCTGCACTACAGCATCGTGAAAGCCGGCAGAAACCAGCTCTGCACGCACCTTCGTCAGATCGGCCGGCTTCTCGTAGGTCAGCTCAATGAGCGTACCCCCAGTGAAGTCCAGGCCATAGTTCATGCCCTTGTGGAACATGCTGAACAAAGCCAGCACGGTAAGCAGCACAGTGACGCCGAACGCAACGTTGCGGACGCCCATGAAGTTGATTGTACGTAACATGGCAGCCCCTTAAATCCACAACTTCTTGAAGTCCCGACCGCCATAGATCAGGTTGACCATTGCGCGGGTCACCATAATGGCCGTGAACATAGAGGTAAAGATACCGAGGGACATGGTTACCGCGAAGCCTTTAACCGGTCCGGTACCCATGGCAAACAGAATCCCGCCGACGAGCAAGGTAGTCAGGTTGGAGTCGACAATCGCAGTGAATGCCCGATTGAAACCTTCATTGATTGCCCGCTGCGGTGTCATGCCAGTGGCCAACTCTTCACGAATACGCGAGAAGATCAGCACGTTGGCGTCGACCGCCATACCCATCGTCAGAACGATACCGGCAATACCCGGCAACGTCAGGGTTGCACCCAACACCGACATCAAGGCCAACAGCAAGACCATGTTGCCTGCCAGTGCCACTGTCGCGATCACACCAAAGAAACGGTAAATGGCAATGATGAAGATCGACACAAACAGCATGCCCCACAGCGAAGCATCAACACCCTTAGTGATGTTGTCTGCACCCAGGCTCGGACCAATGGTGCGCTCTTCAGCGAAGTACATCGGCGCTGCCAGACCACCGGCACGCAACAGCAGAGCTAGCTCGGAAGCTTCACCCTGGCCATTCAGCCCGGTGATACGGAACTGGCTGCCAAGCGGCGACTGAATAGTCGCCAGACTGATGATTTTTTTCTCTTCTTTGAACGTCTGAGTCGGCACGTCCTTCTCAACACCGTCGACCACTTGCTTGGTGTAAGTCGTCACCGGCTTCTGCTCGATGAAGATTACCGCCATGCTGCGGCCCACGTTGCTGCGCGTCGAACGACTCATCAGCTCACCACCATGACCATCAAGCTTGATGTTCACTTGTGGACGACCGTGCTCGTCAAAGCCTGCCTGCGCGTCAGTGACCTGGTCACCCGTGATGATCAAGCCACGCTCGATCTGCGCGCTAGGACGATTGCCCTCGCGGAACTCGAACGTCTCGGAAGTGGCTTTCGAAGCGCCCGGCTCGGCTGCCAGACGGAACTCAAGGTTAGCCGTCTTGCCCAGAATACGCTTGGCTTCGGCGGTGTCTTGCACGCCCGGCAGCTCAACCACGATGCGGTTAGCACCTTGGCGCTGAACCAGAGGCTCGGCAACACCCAACTCGTTGACCCGATTACGGACCGTTGTCAGGTTTTGCTTGATGGAATATTCACGGATTTCCGCCAGCTTGGCCGGGGTCATCGCCAGACGCAGAACCGGCTGACCGTTGAGGTCTGCTGCCGTTACGTCGAAGTCATTGAAGCTCTTGCGGATCAGGCCACGCGCTTGCTCACGGGTTGCTTCATCAGCAAAACCCAGCTGAATAGCGCCATTGAGTTGCGGCAGACTGCGATAACGCACCTTCTCTTTACGCAACAGGCTTTTTACATCGCCTTCATACACTTTCATGCGTGCATCGACGGCTTTGTCCATGTCCACTTCCAACAGGAAGTGCACACCACCAGACAAGTCCAGACCCAATTTCATTGGGTGAGCACCTAGGCTACGCAACCATTGAGGCGTGGTCTGCGCGAGGTTAAGTGCTACGACATAGTCGTCACCCAACGCTTTGCGCACGATGTCTTTGGCTGGCAACTGGTCATCTTTCTTGGCCAGACGCAGCAAACCACCTTTACCGTTCTGAGCCAAAGAAGCGCCCTTAACAACGATACCGGCGTCAGTCAGTGCCTTGCTCGCGCGATCCAGATCAGCTTCGGTAACCTGCAATGCCGTGCTCGCGCCCGACACTTGAATGGCCGGATCATCCGGGTACAGATTGGGAGCGGAATAAATAAAACCGATCGCCAGCACAGCCAGGATCAGTATGTATTTCCACAGAGGGTATTTGTTCAGCATCAATCACGCCGCCCGCTTAAAACGCGGGGCGCCTTGCGCGCCCCGTCGATTGTTAAAAGTTGAAACTTAGATCGCTTTCAGCGTGCCTTTAGGCAGCGTGGCTGCAACAGAGCCCTTTTGAATTTTCAGCTCGACAGTGTCAGACACTTCGATCACAACAAAAGCATCAGATACTTTGGTGATCTTGCCAGCGATGCCGCCAGTGGTAACAATTTCGTCACCTTTTTGCAGGTTACCCAACAGGGCTTTCTGCTCTTTGGCGCGCTTGGCTTGTGGACGCCAGATCATCAGATAGAAGATAACCAGGAAGCCGACCAGGAAAATCCATTCAAAACCGCCACCCATAGGGCCAGCAGCGGCAGGTGCAGCAGCGTCCGCGAAAGCGGAAGAGATGAAAAAGCTCATTAAGCACTCCAGTTGCAATGTTGTTTCTTAAAGGTCCGAAACTCAGTCCAAAGGCGGCACAGGAAGCCCGCGCTTGGCATAGAAGGCGTCGACAAAGGTGGCCAATGTACCCTGTTGAATAGCCTCGCGCAAACCAGCCATGAGCACCTGATAGTGCCGCAAATTGTGGATGGTATTGAGCATGCTACCCAGCATTTCGCCGCACTTGTCCAGATGATGCAGATAAGCGCGAGAGAAGTTCTGGCAGGTATAGCAATCGCAGGTCGGATCCAGCGGCGAATCATCATGGCGATGGAACGCATTGCGGATCTTCAAAACACCCGTGTCGATGAACAGATGCCCATTGCGGGCATTGCGGGTTGGCATCACGCAATCGAACATGTCCACACCGCGGCGCACACCCTCGACCAGATCTTCCGGCTTGCCAACCCCCATAAGGTAACGAGGTTTGTCAGCGGGCATCATCCCCGGCAGGTAATCCAGCACCTTGATCATTTCGTGCTTAGGCTCACCCACCGATAGACCGCCAATGGCCAGGCCGTCAAAACCGATTTTGTTCAGACCTTCGAGCGAACGCTCGCGCAGGTTCTGGTGCATACCGCCCTGAACGATACCGAACAAGGCAGCCGTGTTGTCGCCATGCGCATTTTTCGAGCGTTGGGCCCAACGCAACGACAGCTCCATGGAAATACGGGCGACGTCTTCATCCGCCGGGTACGGGGTGCACTCGTCAAAAATCATCACCACGTCAGAGCCCAGATCACGCTGAACCTGCATCGACTCTTCCGGCCCCATAAACACCTTGGCGCCGTCGACCGGAGACGCGAACGTCACACCCTCTTCTTTAATCTTGCGCATGGCACCCAGGCTGAACACCTGAAAACCACCGGAGTCCGTCAGGATCGGGCCCTGCCACTTCATGAAGTCGTGCAAGTCGCCGTGCTTCTTGATTACTTCAGTGCCAGGGCGCAGCCACAGGTGGAAGGTGTTGCCCAGAATCATCTGCGCGCCAATGGCTTCAATGTCACGCGGCAACATGCCCTTGACCGTGCCATACGTGCCCACGGGCATAAAGGCCGGGGTTTCAACCACACCCCGGGGAAAGGTCAGACGACCGCGACGCGCCTTGCCATCAGTGGCCAGCAGCTCGAAGGACATACGACAGTTGCTCATGCTTGATCCTCTGGGGCCGGGGCTGGAGCCGTCGGCGCAGGATTGCGGGTGATGAACATCGCATCACCATAACTAAAGAAGCGGTACCCATGCTCAACCGCAGCCTGATAGGCCGCCATGGTTTCGGGATAACCGGCGAACGCCGAAACCAGCATCAACAGCGTGGATTCCGGCAGATGGAAATTGGTCACCAGGGCATCGACCACATGAAACGGGCGGCCCGGAAAAATAAAGATATCAGTGTCGCCACTGAACGGCTTCAGCACGCCATCGCGCGCTGCGCTCTCGAGCGAACGCACACTGGTGGTGCCCACCGCAATCACTCGCCCGCCACGCGCACGGCATGCCGCCACAGCGTCGACCACATCCTGGCCGACTTCCAGCCATTCAGTGTGCATGTGGTGATCTTCAAGACGCTCCACCCGCACTGGCTGGAACGTGCCCGCGCCCACATGCAGCGTCACAAACGCCGTTTCGACGCCTTTGGCGGCAATGGCCTGCATCAGAGGCTCATCGAAATGCAGCCCGGCAGTCGGCGCAGCCACTGCGCCCAAGCGCTGAGCGTAGACCGTTTGATAACGCTCGCGGTCCGAACCTTCATCCGGGCGATCGATATAAGGCGGCAACGGCATATGCCCGACGCGGTCCAGCAGCGGCAACACCTCCTCGGCAAAGCCCAGCTCAAACAACGCATCGTGGCGTGCCAGCATCTCGGCTTCACCGCCGCCATCAATCAGGATTTTCGACCCTGGTTTCGGCGACTTGCTGGAGCGCACATGCGCCAGCACCCGATGACTGTCGAGCACCCGCTCAACCAGAATTTCCAGCTTGCCGCCCGAGGCCTTTTGGCCGAACAAGCGGGCTGGAATCACCCGGGTATTGTTAAACACCATCAAATCGCCTGGGCGTAAATGCTCAAGCAAATCAGTAAATTGACGATGTGCCAGCGCCCCGCTCTCCCCATCTAGGGTCAGCAGGCGACTGTTACGGCGCTCCGCCAAAGGATGGCGTGCGATGAGTGAATCAGGGAGCTCGAAGGTAAAGTCAGCAACGCGCATGATAGGTTTCGTCTAGCAGGGCCGGGGAGTTTAACGGACTTAGTAAAAATAGACCAATAAGTTGTTGACCGACCTCAATGTCATCTCTATACTTCGCCGCCATTGAGCCCTGATGGCGGAATTGGTAGACGCGGCGGATTCAAAATCCGTTTTCGCAAGAAGTGGGAGTTCGAGTCTCCCTCGGGGCACCATCTAGCAGTATCTGCAAGTCTCTAACAAGACTCGCAGCACAGGAAAACCGGCCGCTGAGCCGGTTTTTTTGTGCCTGACGTTCTACTCCTGTCTCCCCTCTATCCGTTGTATCCCTGTATCCCTCCTTTATCCCGAGAAGAAGCCCTAACTTTGGGATACAAGAATAATGAAGCATGCAGTTCTTACCGCATGGCCGCCGCGACTTACTGGCACCGAACGAAAGCCTCCTCGATTTCCAACGAGGAATCGTCAGCCGAGCACGGAAGGTCCTCCCCGCACACAATCAGAATTGCGGGCTGCTCATGCTTGCGAACGCTTACATGAGTGTTCGAGCATGAAATAAACGCAGACAGGGCAACTCAAAAGTCTTCAGACAATGTTGGCGGAGAATTCCACCGCACCAAACCTGTGTAAACGCTGTACAACCATCCGCCCGATCAATACGATGAGAAGCATTATCATTCACGCATTGCGAGTCTCACATGCAGGATGCCAGTCCAACATCGTCCGTCGAACAGTTGTACGAGAACCATCACGGCTGGCTACAAAGCTGGCTGAACCGGCGATTGGGGCACAGTGCAGATGCCGAGGATCTGGCCCATGACACGTTCATTCGCGTGTTGCGCTCCCCTCAGCAGGTGCGAGAGTTGCGCCAACCCATGGCGTTTCTTGCGACGATTGCCAATGGATTGCTGATCAATCGCTGGCGCCGCCAGGAGATTGAGCGGGCTTATCTTGAAGCGTTGGCTGCCCGGCCCGAAGGCGTGGAACCGTCACCCGAGGACCGGTATCTGGTGATCGAAACCTTGTTGCAGCTCGACTCGCTGCTGATTGGTCTCTCTGAACGCATACGGCAGATTTTCTTTATGTCTCAGCTCGATGGAATGACATATCCGCAGATCGCTACGGCGCTGGAGCTGACGGTGGCTCAAGTTCAACGGGCCATGGGCAAAGCCTTCAGTGTTTGCTATGCGAGCCGTTTCGAATGAGGGCTGAAGTTAATCCGCTGGTGCGCGATGCCGCCATTGATTGGCTTGTCAGGATGCAGTCCGGGCTTATGAATACGCCTGACTTGGAGGCATTGCAGTGCTGGCGCGATGCGAGCGTTGAGCATGAACTGGCCTGGCAACGTGTCACCAGCTTGCCACTGTTGCAGCACCCTGGCGCATATCTTTTGCGCGATGCAACCGCGCGCAGGGCACTGGAGTCGGCCGGACCTGACACGCAGAGACGTAGGCAGGTACTCAAGCGCCTGTTGATCCTTGGTGCAGTTGGAGGGGTTTGCTGGCAAGGCGCGGGGTCCACGCCGGTGCGCGCCGCACTGGCAAACCACCGCACAGGAACGGGCGAACGTCATCAATGGACTCTGGCTGATGGCAGCTCGTTATGGCTGAACACGGCCAGTGCAGTAAACCTAGATTTTACTGATCAGATGCGGCGCATCCAGATGATCGAGGGCGAACTGGACTTGCGTGTGCAGACAGAGTCGCGCTCGCTGCAACTGATCACACCGCACGCAATCCTGCAAAGCAGTGAAGCGCATTTCCAAGTGCGCCATGATCGGCAGGGTACTCAGGTAACCGTGCGAGAAGGCCAAGTACAGGTGTACTCACGAGGCCAACAAGCGTCATCCTCGCTAGCAGCAGGATGGCAGGCCCGAGTGAACCGCTTCGGGATCGGCGTACCAAACCGCGCTGACCTCTTGATCTCCGAGGCTTGGCTGCGCGGAGTTCTACCAGCGGATCGCCTGCGCTTGGATGCCCTAGTGGCTGAACTCTCGCGTTATCGTCCCGGTGTTTTGCGTTGTCATGAGCAGGTGTCCGGGTTACGCCTCACAGGCAGTTTTTCGCTGGATGACACCGATGCAGCTTTGACGCTACTCGCTCGCACGCTCCCGGTGCGTATCGAGCGCATGACCCGGTATTGGGTCTCGATCGTACCTGCCTGAATTATTTTTTTCGCTGCGCAATAGTTTTTTCAAACTCGCTTGGCCTATAGGGATCACCCACCCGCCAGAGGTGGGTCTTAACCCCTTAGGAGCCCCGTATGACTTCACCTTCCCGTGCCCTGCGCGCCCGTACGTTTGGACTGTTATTGCTTAGCGTACAACCGCTTTGCAGCTTTCCAGTCTTTGCCGCTGGGAGTTCACAGCATTACAGCATCGACGCAGGCCCCATGGATTCTGCGCTGTCACGTTTTGGCGCACAGGCGGGGATTACCATGGCGGGCAGCTCAACGCTGACGGCTGGCAAGAATACCCAAGGGCTACAAGGCGACTTCAGTACTGAGGCAGGCCTGACGCAACTCTTGCTGGGCTCGGGGCTGACATTTGAGCGCCAGGACGACGGTAGCCTGCTGCTGATATCAATCAACAGCGACGTACTGGAGTTGGCGCCGACCGCCATCAGCGGCACCGCGTACGACACCTCACTGGGCCGCAACGATGGCTTGGTCGCCAGCCGAACCATGAGTGCCAACAAGACCGATACGTCGATCATGGAAACCCCTCAATCGATCAGCGTGGTCACCCGCAAGCAGATGGATGCTCAGCAGCCACAAAGCATCGGACAGGTGCTGCGCTACACCGCAGGGGTCAATGGCGAAGCCAACGGTGTAGATACCCGACGCGACACTATTAGTATTCGTGGATTTGACGCAACGACTGGCGGTGGTATTTATCGCGATGGTTTGCGCCAGTACAGCTTTGCCAACCAAAGCCGTGCCGTGGGTGAAGTCTATGGGCTGGAGCGTGTGGAAATACTGCGCGGCCCATCGTCGGTGCTCTACGGCCAAAGCTCACCGGGCGGCATGGTCAACGTGATCAGCAAGCGTCCAACCGATGAGCCGCTGCATGAACTGATAGCACAAACCGGTAGTTTTGATCGCAAGCAATTGGCTGCAGACTTCGGCGGGCCGCTTACGGATGATGGCGTGTTCACGTATCGCCTCACCGGGCTTTGGAGGGATAGCGGTACGCAAATCGACTACGCCCGTGATGACCGTCAATTCATCGCCCCGGCCATAAGTTGGCGCCCTTCGCAAGACACCTCGTTGACGGTTCTGGCGTCATTTCAAAAAGACCGCAATGTGTTGGGCTACTACGCCTTGCCGCGGGTAGGCACTCTCGACAGCTCGCGTTACGGACGGATCGCCACGGATCGTTTTGTCGGCGACCCTAACTTCGACAAGTACGATGTAGAACAGTGGTCGCTGGGTTACCAATTTGAGCATCACCTCAACGATATCTGGACATTCCGCCAAAACGCCCGCTACAGCCGTTCCTATCAGGAACAGCGCACGATTTACCAATACGGCCTGGATGACGACCAGCGCACAGTGGGCCGCTTCGGTTATCTGGGCCACGAAAAGGTGAAGAATGCGCTGCTCGATAACCACTTCCAAGCCCAGTGGAACGCCGGGCGTTTTGAACACACCACGTTGGTCGGTATCGATTTGCAACACGCTAGCACCAACCAGTTGGGGGGTGGCAACGTGGTGGATCCACTGGATATCTATGCGCCGGTTTATCACCAGGATTACAGCGGCCTGGATGCCTTGTACGACATCAACCAGCGTCGTCAGCTTGATCAGGCGGGTGTGTATCTCTCGGAACAGCTCAAATTTGACGAGCGCTGGGTATTCAACCTAGGCGGTCGCCAAGACTGGGCACGGTCGAAAACTGCCCATTACGCCACCGACACTGCGGCAGACCTTAAGCAGCGCGATCACGCCTTCACTTGGCGAACCGGAGTGATGTATCTGGCAGACAACGGCGTGGCCCCTTACGCGAGCTATTCAGAGTCGTTTTTCCCAAACATCACGGCAGTGGCGCGCGACGGCAGTGCATTTAAACCCGAAACAGGTCGCCAGTACGAAGTCGGGATCAAATTTCAGCCCAAGGGAAGTGAAAGCTACATGACCGTCTCGGTGTTCGACCTGACGCGTCAAAACGTATTGACAGCCGACCCTGTCAACAATCGTTTTTCGGTGGCCACCGGAGAAATCCAGTCTCGAGGTATCGAACTGGAAAGCAAGGCGCAGTTATCCGATGCACTGGAGTTAATAGCCAACTACAGCTATTCACACCTTGAAATTACCCGCAGCAATACGGCCGATGAAAAAGGCAATCAACCGGGCAACACCCCAGAACAACTGGCCTCGCTTTGGTCGCAATACACCGTTCAGAGCGGTGCACTGTCGGGCTTAGCAATAGGGGGCGGGGTACGCTATGTAGGCCCGAGCTATATCGACGCTCAAAATAGCGAAAGCATTCCTCACTACACCCTGTTTGACGCCAGCCTAAGCTACGACCTTGGCAAACTGTCTTCGGCATATGCAGGGGCGAAGCTGGCGCTGAACGCGTCCAACTTGACCGACGAAACCTATGTCTCTCAATGTGGTTACACGGGCGACAGCTGCAAATACGGGTATCGCCGCAATATTACCGGCACGGTGAGTTACAACTGGTAAGGCCTTGCGCTTGCTTGCGAAAGGCGCCAATCGGCAAGTAAGCGCATTTACCAGCCCCAACCGCTTTAGTACGCGATATTTCAACAACGTCGGCCGTTGGAAGGTGCTGGCAATGACTGCTTCGGCCAAACTCAGACCTACACCTTCCCTACTGTTTATGACCAACAAAACCAGCACCCCCAGAAGGCCGCCATCATGAAACTGCTGAACGGGGTTGAAATGCGAGGGTCAGCATTTTTAGGCAGACCGAAGAGTCTGTCCGTAACCAGTTTCTTGTAGATCAAGCCCCACCCCGTGACGGCAGCGCCTGCGCACACCCCAAATAATCCCACTCACTCCCCCTCCAACGCCACCAACCAACGCGCCTCCGAACGCAGTAAGTGCTGACGCATGGCAGTTTGCGCGGCCATGACGTCTTTGCATTCCAACGCCCGCAGGATGGCTTGATGCTCGATAACTGCCGCCTCCCACGTGCCGGGGTTTTCTGAGTGTTCGCTCAGGTGCGAAGAGATGGGGCTGTGGCGCTCGTCGAACAGTGAGGTAATGATCCGCACCAGCGCTGAGTTACCGGTCATTTTCGCCAGTCGATGGTGAAACTTGCGGTCGTCAGCCAAGGGCGGGCGATTGGCCTGGATGCTGGCGCGCATGGCGTCGATGCACGCTTGCAGGTAGCGATAATCGCTTTTTTTGCCGTGCACGCAGGCCAGCACGATGGCCTCGCCTTCGATGAGTGCACGCGCTTGCATCAGTTCGTTGGGGCTCTCGCCGAGGGTGACGGTGGGTGTGTTCCCCTCTTGGAGTCGTGCAGCGACATACACACCAGAACCCATCTTGATTTCAATGCTGCCTTCAATTTCCAAAGCGATTAGCGCCTCGCGCAGCGACGGACGCGATACGCCCAGCAACTGCGTGAGATCACGCTCGGGAGGCAGGCGCGTGCCGACCTTGAAGTCACCCTGGACGATGTATTCACGCAGCCGGTCGGCAATTTTCTGATAGAGCTTGCGCTCTGAAGGAGGATACGAGGAGACCATCGAGGCAGCGTCCGAGAAATGATGCCAAAGGCTACCACAGGGGCCGAGGTGCACCGTACAGCCCCATGGCTTCGCCGCACATTACGATTTCAAGCAACTCCGTTGCTGGTATGTCACATCACGGCGCCGATCTGCTATGGCAGACAGCGTGCAGGGCGGCCCGCAACATCGGTTGCTCAAGGTTCGGCGCGACCTGTGCGGCGAGTTCGACCAAGGGCAGCAGACGGCGCTTTTTCTTGTCTTTATGGTTGCTGGCAATATCGGCCAAGCGGTGTTGCAAAAACGGATTGGCGAAGCGCTCGCGCACGCTGTCGACGTAGCGCTGGGCAGCGTCAAACTGGCCAAGGGCTGCGAACACCGGGAGCACTTCGTTGGCCCACAGGGCTTCCAGATCGGCACGCAATGCCGGGCTCTGCATGGCCTGGTACACGGTCTCGTTTTCAGGCCGCGCATCACTGAGCCAGCGCTCGGCCAGATAACTGTGGCCCAGATTGAGGGTAAACAGCTTGAGGCGTTCGTAATGGTCGAGGTCATCGGTCAGCACAATAGCTTCGTGGCTACAGGGCAGAATCAGCCCTGCCTGGCGCTCGATAGCCCACAGCGCATAAGGCTCAGCTACTGCTCCCACTGGTTCCAATGCCTGCGAAACGATGCGATCAACCAACGAGTTGGCCCAACGACAGTGGTGGGTCAGGTAAGTCTCAAAGGCACTGCCCAGCGCCCAGTGACGGGCGAGGTCAATCAGCAGGTCACGCAACACATCGCCGTTGCGCGCCACCAACTCACACGGGAACAGCGACAACGGGGCGCGAGGGTTGTGTTGCCAGCGGTCATGCAACAACACCAACAGTTTGGCCGGAAAACTGATCGGCGCCGGGGCATCCTCGGCCAGCAGCGCAGGCGTGTCTTGCGCGTCGAGTTGATAACCGCGATCACCGGTATTGGAAACCACCACCTTGACCTGCTCGACAAAGCCCAGACGTAACGCCGGCCACTGCTCAGCGGCATGCAGCGCATGGCTGATCGCCGAGGCCGAGAGGTTTTGCTCGATCAACTGCCCGTTATCGACACCCTGAATCAACACCCGGTATGGCATGCCGCTGGCCAGCGCCGTTGTACGGGCACTGCTAGCCGGACTGTCCGTGCTCTGGACCACGGCAATAGTGCCTAAGGCAGCGCCGCGCTCAAGCGCTTGAGACACGAACAGGTCGACGTGCGCCTGAAGAAAACGGCTGGTGCCAAACTGCAGGATCGGCGGGAAGGATTTATCGCTCATCATCTAGCACTCGATAATGGCTTTGACCACGCCTTGCTGCGGGTCCAGCAAGGTGGGAAATGCATTGACGACTTCACTGAGCGCAATGCGGTGAGTGTTCAATGCCTGATCCGGGATCAAGCCGTCGCGCAGGCATTGCTCCACGTAGCGGAAGTCTTCGACGGTCGCGTTGCGGCTGCCCATCAGGGTGGCTTCACGTTTATGGAACTCGGGGTCGGAAAAGGTAATGGCGTCACGCACCACCGAGATCATCACGTAGGTGCCGCCATGGGCGATAAATTCAAAGCCGCGTTCCATGGCCCGGGCGTTGCCGGTGGCGTCGAAAACAACGTCAAAAAAGTCGCCATCGGTGAGGTCGGACAATGCGTCTTTGTCGCCCTCGCCAATTTTCACTGCGGCATGAATTGCCAGGTGCTGATGGCAAAAATCCAAGCGGTCTTGACGGGTGTCGAGCACGGTCACTTTCGCCCCACGCAACCCGGCAAAAATGGCCGCTGCCATACCAATAGGGCCAGTACCAACCACCAGCACTCGCTGTCCGATCTGCAGGTTGGAGCGGCGCACCGCGTGGGCACCGATTGACAGAAACTCGATCATTGCCGCCTGGTCCAGCGTCACCCCCACCGCCTTGTGGATAAACTGATGAGCAACGCTCAAGTATTCGGTAAAAGCGCCATCGCAGTGCACGCCGAGCACCTGGATGCGGGTGCAGCAGTTGGTCTTGCCTTTGCTGCACGCGATGCAGGTGCCGCATGAGATGTAGGGCATGACGTAGACCACGTCACCAGCGAACAGGCCACTGCCTTCGTCGCTGGCTTCGACAATGCCGGAAAACTCGTGGCCCATAACCCGCGGGTACTCAAGGAAGGGTTGGTTGCCGGTGAAAATATGCAGGTCCGTGCCGCACACCCCTACACGTTTGACCCGGATCAGGGTTTCGCCTGGCTGGCGAGTCGGTATCGGGCTTTCAACAGCAGTGAGCGAGCGTGGCTCGTTACAGATCACAGTCAGCATTTTTTATTCTCCGGCAATAGCACACGGGCTACGGGTTTTGGGCAAGACGTGGCAGGGGCGGATAGCGGCGGGAATTGCAATAAAGGGAGATAGAGACTAGGCATCTGGATCTCCTTTTATTGTGTGCAGGCTTGAGTGCCGCATGGATGATCACGGCTCGAAACCTACACGCAGCAAAAAATATTGGCAAGACCAATGCATAAAAATATGAATTGGCCTGACCAGATAGAAGCCAGATGAACCTCAGCCACATAAGCACGCGATGCGCTTAAACATCTAGCCGCCGCTGTTGGGTAAACAGCAGGAACGCTACAATCGCGCCACACCCTTAAGCCCCACAAGGAACCCGCAGCATGGAACTCCCGCTGGAGACAGTCGCTCTTTTCTCTCTCAAGCTCGCCTACGAATCAGACGGCCAAAGTCCGATTTTGCGCGACGATCTGGTGATGGGGGATTACCAGCGCGATGTGTTTGCCTTGCTGGTGCGCAAGGGCGATCTCGACAGCATCCAGAACAAAATGGACGAATGCGTCGACTTGGCCATGAACGCTATTGGCGGTGCGGACACGCCCATGGGTCGCGAGCTGCATAGGTTGTCGCTGGGGGTCAAAAACGCTCAAACCCTTGAGCAACTGCACGCGCCGCTGTTGAGCCTCAAGGATTACTTGAAAGACATTCAGTGATCAGTGGTTTTGAAAGGTTTCGATGTAAGCCAGCAGGTTTTCGATTTTCTCAGGGTCGCTGATACCCCAGAAGATCATGCGCGTGCCACTCACTACTTTTTTCGGTGCCTCGATGTAGGCGGCCAGGTTTTCGCGCGTCCACACCACCCCTGAGTTTTTCATGGCGTCAGAGAACTGATAGCCAGGAACCGTCCCGGCCAATTGGCCAATCACGCCGTTCAATTGCGGGCCGAACCCGTTTCGTGCGTTTTCACCAATGCTGTGACACCCACCACAGGTCTTGGTGAATAACTTGCCGCCCGCTTCCGCATCGCCCGCTGCTGTCGCCCAGGAACAGAACAACGCGGTAGTGAGCGTCAGAAACAAGGTCAGTAAGGCTCGGTGCTTCATAGGCGACTCCACATCAGTGTCGGATTGTGCAGGCGCCAATATAGCCCAGCGATAAAGCGCATCACGAGACCCAGATCATTTCAATCGATCAAGAGCCCCTCACCACGCCTCTCCCGAAAGAGAGGGAACCGAATGGCGGATGCTGTCGATTGCAGACTCCCCGCCAAGGCTTAACGCAGCATTTGCTCTGCCAGCAATACCCCGGCAATCACAATCATTGCGGCGCCTGACACCCGGCTGACATTTTTCGCCGCACTGGGTCGGGTCCGCAAGACGGCCTTGGCGCCGAAACCCACCATCAAGTACACCACCCCGCAACTCAACGCGTGCAGTGCGCCCAAGGCCACAATTTGCGCAGGAATGGGCCACGTGGACGACGGGTTGGTGAACTGCGGCAACAACGCTAAAAACAGCAATAAGACCTTGGGGTTCATGCCACTGACGCACAGCCCCTTCCATGCCCAGCGTCCCCAGGAGTCATTGACCAATACCTGACCTGATTCAGGGGCCGAGGGGCGGCGCAGCATACTGACGCCCAACCATAAGAGGTACAGAGCGCCAGCAATCGTCAGCACGCTGAGGATCATCGGATTGCGCGACACCAGGCCGCCCACACCCGCCGCCACAATCAATGTCGCCAACACGTGGCCCGAGAGCATCCCCGCCACCGCAGGGGTGACGCGCTGCCCGCGTATCCCCGCTGAGATCGCGTACGCCCAATCCGCGCCGGGGGTAATGATGAACAAAAAAGACACCGCCCAAAAGGCGGCCAATACGCTTAAAGTCACGGGGGTCTACCTTCTACAGGGGCCGGGTGGGGGGTGCTTCAGGCCGTTTAAAGCCAAAGCAGCCCGTAGAAGAATAGGCAAATGCTGCTAGGATTATCTTTCGTTTATCCCCTAAAGCTATTGCTTGATTAGAAGGTTATTCCACGTGGATCGAATTGACCGCAAGATTCTTGCCGAGCTGCACGCCGATGGACGATTGTCTCTCACTGAACTCGCAGAACGCGTAGGGCTGAGCCTGTCGCCCTGCCACCGGCGGGTACGGGCACTTGAGGAGTCGGGCGTTATTCTGGGCTATCGCGCCCTGCTGGCGCCGAAAGAGCTGGGCCTGAGTTTTTCAGCGATTGTGTTCGTGACCTTACGCGAAGTGACCCGTCAGGCCATCGCTGACTTTGAGGCGGCGTTGCCGCAGATCCCGCAGATCGTCGAAGCGCAAAGACTGTTCGGCGACCCCGACTATTTGCTGCAAGTGATCGCCAAAGACTTGCCCGCCTTCCAGCGCCTCTACGATGAACACCTCACCTCGCTGCCCAACGTGCAGCGACTGGTCTCCACGCTGGTGATGAAAAGCGTCATTCATGACCGCGTGCTGCCGCTATAAACCGGGCATCAAACCCGCCGCCAGCGCATCCAGCAACGCCCTGACCTTGGGCAGCGCCTCGCGGCTTTTGGGCCACACCAGATTGATCGCCAGCCCTTCGCTGGCCAAATGTGGAAGCACTTCAACCAAGGTGCCGTCTGCCAGTTGTTGCTTGATCAACCACGTGGGCAACTGCGCAATGCCGCATCCCGCCTGCACCGTCATGACGTGCCCTTCGCCATCGCCCACAACGAACTGCGCGCGCATCACCCGCAGCTCCATCTCACCGGGGCGGCTACCCGCAAAGCGCCAAGGGCTGACGCTGCCGTCTGCTCGACCATAAGCAACGCACGCGTGGCGCTCCAGATCGCGGTCGGTCAAGGGTTCGCCGTGCTTTTTAAGGTAGGCCGGTGCTGCGCAGAACACATGCCGCTCGCTGCCCAAATAACGATGCCCCCACGCCGCAGGCCACACATCCGGGCCGCCCACCCGCACCACAATGTCGACACCCTCTTCAACCGGGTCGATAAAACGATCCGAAAACGAAATGTGCGGCTGTAATTGCGGGTGTTGCCGAACGAACCTCAAGACCACCGGCAACGCCTGCAAACGCCCGAAGGCGGCGGGTAGGTCAATGCGGATCCGACCGCGTGGTTCGGTGTTTTCAGCGTGCAACGATAATTCGGCCTCTTCCAGCTCAGCCAACACACCGGTACAGGTTTGGTAAAACGCCACGCCCGCATCAGTGAGTGACAAACGCCGCGTGGTGCGATTAAACAGGCGCACTTGCAACCGACTTTCCAGCCTGGCGATGCCCTTACTGACCGCAGACGCCGTGAGGTTCATGCGCTCGGCAGCCGCTTTAAAACTGCCGGAGTCGGTCACGCAGACAAAGACATCGATCCCTTTTAAGCGCTCGGAAGAAAACATGGCAACCTCTTATTCGTGAATTAAGTTCACGTAATTCGGTAAAAGGTATCGCAAATAGGCTCTATTTTCCCCAGTAAGCTTGGGCATCACGACGTTGATCCTCAATAAGGCGTATTTATGACCTCGCTCAAGCCCACCGTATTAATCACCGGCGCCACCGGCCAGATCGGCGGTGACACCCTGCGCCTGCTGTTGGCAGACGACAGCATCACCTTGGTCGCGGCCGTGCGCTCAGAGGCCAAGGCCGAGCCGTTCAAGGCGCAAGGCATTCGCACAGCGATCATGGACTTCGACAAAGAACAGACCCTAGCACCCGCGCTGCAAGGCATTGATCGCGCCTTTCTCGTCACCGGCTACACCGTAGACATGCTGCGCCAAAGCAAAGCGTTTCTGGACCAAGCGAAAAAAGCCGGCGTGCAACACATCGTGCACCTCGGTGCGTGCGGGCGCGATGACACCACCATTGGCCATTGGGTCTGGCACCAATTGGTAGAACGTTACATTGAATGGTCGGGCTTCTCGTTCACCCACTTGCGCCCAGAATGCTTTATGCAAAACCTGCTGAGCTATGACGGCACTCAAGCCGTTAAATCCGGGGTAATTGAGCAATACACGGGTGACACCGCGTTCAATTGGGTCGATGGCGAAGACGTTGCCCGAGTAGCGGCGCAAACCCTGTTGCATCCGCACAAACACGCGGGGCAAACGTACCGTTTGGGCTATGACATTCAGTCCTACGGCGACGTCGCAAACATCATGACTCGCCTGCTGGGTCAGCCCTTTCGCTACGACGCACAGCCACCTGAAGTGTTCTTGGAAAACATGCGCGCGGCAGGAGCCGAGATGGCCTACATGAACTGTGTGCACGACAACTTCAAGCGCATGGCCGCAGACACCATCCCCGGCGTGCGGGATACCTGTGACAACTTCGAGGCCATCACCGGCCGCCAGCCCGTGCGTTGGGAAGACTTTATACACAAGCACCGCAGTGCTTTTGCCTACTGACCGAACGCCCTCCCCCCGTATGAGCACGCTCGCGATCTTTTGACCTTCAACAGATCGCCGCCTGCTGCGGCTCCCACGCAGTACACAAGCTACGTTCTCGCCGAGCACTTCCCAAAACCATCCAACCTTGTGGCTTCACGGCCAATAGCAAAGTGCTACTTTTCGCAGCGCTGACGCATAATCCTGCCCAATTTCGAGCCACGCCCTGATCTAAATGATCGTGTTCGGGCGCAAAAAACTGCGCCAGTTTATACAGGAGCGACAAAGGATTAATACAGCGCGTCAATCTGCCGTACACGCCCAATAGAGGGCGCACATCCTGCAAATGGATTACTTGCCTACTACTTATAACTCCAAGGAAGACGTTGTGATTAAACCCCTCGCACTTGCTATCAGTGTTGCTGGCGCCCTGTTGTCAACTTCAGGCCATGCTTACAACTACGGCGAACATGCCGCTACTACCCTCGATAAGCTGATAAACGACTACCCTGGCCGCTACCGGGGTACGGCCAGTTTTGCCGGTGCCGCCGACTTGATGCAAAGCCAGATGGGCGATGCCTACAGCATTAGCCGCCAGGATTTCTCCTGGGGCGCGGGTAACAGCCGCAGCTCGCAAAACGTGGTTGCTTATGCAGCAGGTACCCAACCGCAATACGTGGTGGTTGGTGCCCACTTCGATACCTACTTTGGCCGCCCAACCCTACAAGGCCTGGATGACAACGGCTCAGGCGCCAGCGTACTCACCGAAATCGCCCGCAACCTCAACGGCGTACCGTTGGAATACGGCCTGCAAATCATCGGCTTTGGCGCTGAGGAAGAAGGCTTGCAAGGCTCCAAAGCCTTCGTTAAAAGCTTGAACGCCAGTCAGCGCGAAAACATGCTGGCCATGATCAACCTCGACAGCCTCATCACCGGCGACATGATGTACGCCCACTCGGGCCAAAACAGCGTCAACAACCCGGGCCTGACCTCGTTGCGCGAACACGCGTTCAAGCTCGCCAAAGAGCTCAATATCAACCTGTTCACCAACCCTGGGCTCGATGCCGCCTACCCTGCCGGCACCGGCTGTTGCAGTGATGGTGAAGCGTTCGAAGCGCTGAAAATCCCCATTCTCTACATCGAAGCCACCAACTGGGAACTCGGCGATCTGGACGGTTACACCCAAACAGACAGCCCGGCTATCCCTGGGGGTTCGACGTGGCATGACCCGAAAAAAGACAACGAAACCGTCCTCACCAACGCCTTCGGTCAAGAGCGTATCGACCAACGCCTGCGCGACTACTCGCGACTGCTCAGCCGTTTGGTGCTGGAGTTGACCAACGCTGACTTGATGGCTTCCACAGCATCGGGCGGCGCGGTCGCGCGTGCTCAACAAGACAACCTGCAACGCCAGCATCAGGCCCAGGTCAACCTGCTCGATCGCCGCTGGTTGACGCTGCAAGCCGCCAGCCGTGACGTGGGTAGCTTCGACGGCGAAATCGGTATTGATGGGCAATACACTGCTGACAGCGGCCCGTTCAATGAAGGGCGCCGCCTTGGCCTGCATGCATTGGGCGACTACCAACTGACCACCAGCCTGAGCGTGGGCGCCAGCCTCAGCTACCTGAACGGGCGCGACAAACTGGAGCGCGGTGGCAAACTCGACAGCGAAAGCTGGCAGGCGGCGATCTACGCCTTGCTCAATGACGGCGGCCCACTCTGGCTGGCCGGTGACCTGAGCGCAGGCACCACCCAGTTCGACAGCAAGCGTAATCTGGTGATTCAGGCCAACGGCGGGCCTGTGCTGCTGAGCCAGAAACTGACCGGCAAGACTGACGCCCTCAGCCTTGGCGCCCGGGTGATCGGCGGTTATGACTTCGACTTCGGCCCACTCAAAAGCGGCCCGTTCGCCGGTCTGGACTACAGCCACTACCGCATCGACAAATTCCATGAGAAACAAGACCTGCGCACTGCTCTCACCTATGAAGAGCAGAGCTTTGACTCACTGCAAGCCAGCCTCGGCTGGCGCGCCCGTGGCGCCTTCGAGCTGCCTGCTGGCATGAGCCTGCAACCCTATGGCGACATTGCTTGGGTCAAGGAAATGGGTGACGGACGTCTGGACGACATACTGCTGACCAGCCAGGCCGACGGCCAGGCACGCGGCGCTCGCTTGGGCCGTGTCGATAAGAGCTATGGCCGCGCCCAAGTCGGCAGCCAACTCGCCATCACCCCGCAGTTAGGACTGTTCGCCGAGATCAACGGCCGTATGGGTAACGATGAAGGCAGCCAGACCGGCTACTCCATCGGCGCCCAATGGCTGTTCTGATCCATCGCGGTTAGCCGGAGGCGCCAAGGTGCCCCCGGCTTTTGTTCCCAACGCCAGAAACCCCGATGCAACCGTGCTCACTCCGACCCAGAAAAAGGAGCAAGCAGCGCAACTCGTGGTTTATGAAAAACGCATCAGCAACGTATTGGGTCGCGCAGGCAATCTGGCCAACCCCCAGAGCGGCTTCACACCCAACCTGTTTCAGAGAGTTGAGTAAGCGCACTGGAAAGCAGGCATGAAAGCTGACTAACTTAGTGGCCGCTGCCGCAGGCTGCGGCTCCAAGTGATGGGTGTTAACCCCGCTCAATCGCAAAATTGCTCCACGACTGACTCACGGGCATCAGCTCAAGGCTATTGATATTGATGTGCTTGGGCTGGTTGAGAATCCAGAAAATGGTCTCGGCAATGTCGGCGGGCTGGACGGCCTGAGCACCGGCATACACCGAGTCGTACTTGGCTTGATCCCCAGCAAAACGCACCCGTGAAAACTCGCTTTCACACAACCCCGGCTCTAGGTTGGTGACCCGCACACCCGTACCTTGCAAGTCGCAACGTAGGTTGAGCGAGAACTGGCGGACAAACGCTTTGCTCGCGCCATACACGTGACTGCCGGGGTACGGCCAATTACCTGCAATCGATCCCAAATTCACGATCCCTGCCCCGGCACCATAGGCGATCAAGCGCGCCAGCAATAAACGCGTACTAAACAGCAGGCCTTTGATATTGGTGTCGACCATGGTTTCCCAATCATCCAGCGAACATTGCGGCGCTGGCGTTGTACCCAGCGCAAGCCCGGCGTTGTTGATCAGTCCACGCAAGGTGCTGAAGCTGGGCGGCAGTTGCTCAATAGCGTATTGCATGGCAGCGCGGTCGCGAACATCGAGTACAAGTGGCAGCACCTCAACGCGCGCCGAAAGTTCGTCTGCTAGCGAATGCAAGCGCTCTTGCCGACGCCCGGTGAGCACCAGCGACCAACCGGCAGCAGCAAAGCGTCGGGCACAGGCTTCGCCGAAACCAGAGGTGGCGCCGGTGATAAACACAGTCGAGGTCATAAAAAGGCTCCTTTGAAAACGTTAGGACCACACCCGGCCCAGCAGTCCCACGCCTGCCAGCACCAGCAATAGCCATTGAGTGAAACGTGCGGCCTGCTCGGCTTGAATCCGCAGGAATAAGTGCTGGCCCAACCACAACCCGATCAGCAAAGCGGGCAACATCAGCAGGGCTTGCCAAGCGGTGCCCGCTGGAATTGCCGACGCGGCCGCCAACCCGAGCAGAGCAGCAATATCGACGGCGAAAAAAAACATGATCAAGGTTGCCCGCAACGCCTGCGCCCGCAGCCCGCAATGGCTGAGCCAGGCCACCACCAGCGGGCCGCCAATCGAGAATGCGGCAATCAATGCGCCGCTGCTGCCGCCAATCAACCAGGCGCCCACGCGACCCTCACCCATCGGCAAGCGGATCCGCGCCAACCCAAGAGTCGCCAGCAACCCCACCAGCAGATACACCCCAACCGTTAGGCCTGCACTGTCGAGTCCGGTCAACAGCCAAATCCCGCAGGGCACGCCACAGGTGGCAGCCAGCAACAAGCGCTTGAGCAACCTGTAATCCGCTTCGCGCCAAGCGCTGCGCAACAACAGCACGCTGGAGGCGACTTCCAGAAACAACACCAGCGCAACCGCCCGCGGCAATGAACCGAGCATCGCCAGCCCAACCACTGCAATTGCGGCAAAACCGAAGCCAGTCAAGCCGCGAACAATCGCCGCCATCAGCACACACGCGGCGCTTAAGGCCCAACAGACTTCAGGGTTCATACACAGCTCCGGCGTGCTCAATAGCGCCACTGTAGTCAGCCGCAAACCTGGGGCTTAGATCCAGCCGCGGCTTTCGATGGTGCCAAGACTGGACCTATAGAAAACCCTCGCTGGATCTAAACCGCAGGCCTCGGCGTGACTAGTCTGCGAGCAACTGGACCGCCCAGTCCTTTCACTCAGGAGTGACCCGCATGGCGACGAATCTGAACCACCAATGGATGCCTTTTACTGACAACCGCGAGTTCCAGCGTGCACCGCAGTTGTTTGTCCGCGCCGAGGGCGTGCGCTACTGGAATGCCGAAGGTCGCGAGTTGCTCGATGGCAGCTCCGGGCTGTTTTGCAGCGCCGCCGGCCATGGCCGTACCGAAATTGCCGAAGCCGTGTACAAACAACTGCTGACCTTAGATTTCACCCCGCATTTTCAGCGTGCCTCGCCGCTGTCCTTTGAACTGGCCGAGCGCCTGAGCGAGTTGCTGCCACAAGGCCTGAACAAACTGTTCTTCACCAACTCCGGCTCCGAGTCGGTCGACAGCGCCATGAAGATTGCCCTGGCCTACCACCGCGCACGCGGTGAAGCCCAGCGCACCCGTTTTGTGTCCCGCGAGTGGGCGTACCACGGGGTCAACTTCGGCGGCGTCGCGTTGTCCGGGATGATGCGCAATCGCCAGGCGTTTGCCGCGGGCGGGCTGCCCCACGTCAGCCACATGCGCCATACCTGGCAAGAAGATCAGCGCTACCAGTTGGGCGAACCACAGCACGGCGCCGACCTGGCCAGCGACCTCGAACGGATCATCGCCATGCACGGTGGAGACAGCATTGCCGCGTGTTTTGTAGAACCGATTGCCGGTTCGATTGGCGTGTACGTGCCGCCTGTGGGCTATCTCAAACGCTTGCGCGAGCTCTGCGACAAACATGGGATTTTGCTGGTCTTCGATGAAGTAATCACCGGCTTTGGACGCACCGGACAAGCGTTTGCCGCACAGAGCTTTGAGGTTAAGCCCGATCTCATCACCATGGCCAAAGCCTTGACCAATGGGGCGATCCCGATGGGCGCGGTGGCGGTCGACGAATGGGTTTACGACACGGTAATCAACGCCAGCAAAGACGGCGGCCCGGAACTCTTACATGGCTACACCTACTCCGGGCACCCTGTAGCCTGCGCGGCGGCGTTGGCTTCGCTGGATATTTACCGCGACGAGGATGTGTTCAATAAAGGCTCGCAACTGGCGCCGTATTTTCTGGAGTCATTAAGGGCTCTACAGGGCTTGGCTCAGGTCAGTGACTTGCGGGGTTACGGGTTGCTCAGCGGGATTCAACTGACGCCTGGGCAGGCGCCGGGAGCCAAAGGCGCACGGGCACAGCGGGCGTTGTATGACGCGGGGCTGCATGTAAAAACCACGGGCGACGCGATCATTTTTGCACCGGCACTGGTGACTGGGCGGGCGGATCTGGATGCGATGTTTGACATTCTCAAAGACACCTTGGGACGCGAAGTTTTGTAGTTAACCATCAAGACGGCGGCCCTTAAATCAAACGCAGCCCTTGGAGCAAGCTTGCTCGCGCCAATCGGTCACTCGGGATCCGCCGCAATAAACCCCAGACGCAGGTCCGACAACAGATTTTTGGTCAGGCTTGCCAAATAGATCACCCGCCGCCGTCATCTAAACTCTTGCGGGCTGGGTGGTTACTGCCCAAGAAGTTCTGCTTGGTGTTGCGCCCTTATGGAGGGGCATCCGGGGTGGCGAACGTGTTCCCGGTGATGCCGAATGCTAGGAAAGAAGTGGCGATTTAGCCTTTATGCGAAGTTATCTAGGTGTGAACTGTTTGTGCTCACATTCCATTGCACTAACGTTCAAAAAGCCTTAACGCTTAGTGCCGAACAGATTATAAAAACTGTCTAATTGGCACGTTATACACACAGGAGCCCTCATAGCATTAAAAAGAAATACTTTCTATAAAATACACCCTCCAGAGAATACGCCTACGACCTAAAACTTTAGTAAAGCACTATATCTTAATTAATTAGCCAAACAACTTTATATATACATATCTACCACCCGCCCCTGAACTCTTGACTTACCTTGATGTTACTCCCCACCAGTAAGTGACATCCCATGAACACCCACAGCAGCCAAAAATTGGCGAACATTGATATCTATGAGATTGCTAATAACTTAGGCTACCGCACGACCGACCGCAGCGACTCAGCCGCTTTTAATCTGGCGATGAAAATCATTGCCGGACTGCTCAGAGAGTCCTCCGTAACTGATCTTTCGAAGGAACAGTGCGCTGACCCACTATTCCTTAAGGCGTTTTGCACACAACTCAGTGCACGCCGCACAACCGCGCAGGCCATTGGCACTGATCTTGATAAAACAGATCATCAGCACGTACGGGACCTTGTTTGCAAATTGGCCAATCTGATTTGGCGCGTCGAATTTACGTCACTGAGTTACCCCCTGCTCCAGCCGCATCAAACGTCACGCGCTAGGTTCAGAGAGACCATTGTTGCGACGCTATCCAGTTTTCCGCTGAACCGGGTGATGAGCGAATGCACCACCCATTTCATCGCCACTCTGCTCGACCGCCAGCACCTGAACAACCTTCAACAAGTACTGACCAACAGACTGATAACTAACAACAGCATTGAGATGCTGTTAGCCAGGCAACCAAGCCTGATGGACTGTATACACGCGCAACTCAAGGCCACTTTTACCGACCTACCGGATACGCTGCTGCTCGCCAACTTCGACTCACTGTGGTTTGTCGACAGAACAGATGACAACGTGCTTGAACAAAGCCTATCGAGCCTGATTCGGCAATCGCTAGCGACCTCCCCTCCCATAGAGCCGGTGCATCTGCCCCTTGAAATTCGCTTTCGCACGCAACTGAACTCATCCCAGGAAGAGTACCTGTCGATCACTGAGCCTCAGTACAGGGCCTTCTATGAGCGCATCAAAAATCTCAACACGACCTACATCGAAAGCTTAAAGCACTACTGGGGCAGCCCCATAGATACCCGCGCCGAGGCCCCGACAAGAGAGCAGAGCTACACGGCCCTCTTCAGGTTGTTACTGGAAACACAACTGCAGCTTTTGTGCGCCGATGGCAGCCTTGACCATGACGATGACATGGCCATCCGCTCCCTGATTTATCAAGACACTCCTCAAGCGCCAAATACACTGCGGGCTGCGCGTATCGCCATACGCAATGCCACATCATTAACACCGCGGCGCTGCTCATTGGCCGTGGCATTCAAGGTCAGCACTTCAACCGGTGCACCGCCATTGACCACGTATGTGTTCACCCTGCAAAACGGCTTTGAAGTGTTCGCCAACATGCGGCAAGCAAGAGCCGCACTAAACCGGCAGTTAAACAACCGCCAAACGCTCCCAGCCTGGGTTGAGCAGGTGGCCTTTGGTCATAAGGCTGAAACGGCGTTTTTCAGTCACCACGTAAACAAAACCGTGAAAGCGGACCCCCTCAGAAAAAACACCGTTGAAGAGCTGATCGCTTTTGAGCTCGAACAAAGTTATCAGGACATCAACACCGTTTTTAAACAGTCCCGTACGCTTGAAACCAAAACACACGCGGCGCACCTGAGCACCGTGTTCGACATAGCAACACGACGTACATTGGAGCCCTCCATTGTCGATTTTTTAAATGCCCGCGCTGACCGTGTTATTAAACGCATCCCCCCCGAAGCGATAGCTCAGGCTTTTTTTATCCAGCAAAACCCGGGTATGGAGTTGCCCCTTCATCGCCCGCTGCCAATGCCCAATATTGCCAACGAACTGAAGCCATCGCAGGAGCTGCAAACACTGATCACCGATGCCCAATTCAGAGCATTCGCCAGCGACCTGCTGGCTAAGCCCCACAACAAAACGTTGCTGAGGAAGGTGCTTGACGAGGGACTTGATCCGATTTCAGAAAGCGTGCCGATCACCTTCGAAATTGGCCTGACGCTGGTCCATAAATATGTCAGCCACACTCGAGCAATACCCGAGATTGATAGCATTAATCACCGGGTAATCATTGCGACGCAGCAAGCGGTTCGAAAAAACAAGTTTTTCCCCGCCGACTATCACTACCTGACGTCGTGCTTTTTGTTGCTGGGCAGCGCTGCTAAAGAAAGCTCTAGCACCGGGCCGATGAACTCACGCCTTAGGGCATCAGCCAACGCACCGGTACCCTCCTCCACGCTGGACATCAATAGCTTTATTTCAGCAGATGAGCGCACGCCGGATATCAATGCGCTGACGGCGTATCTGGCGTTCTCCACTTTTTTCCCTAGCCCCAGAATTCCCGACTCAGGGCTGCATGGCGATACGACACTCTCCTCGGTTATGAGCATAGTGCTCGATTCACCTGCTTTTCATCAGTTGGAACGGGCCGTTGTCGGCACGTCCTCATGGACAGAGCAAGAGCGCAAGGAGGCAACGCCCAGTATGACCAGGACGCTGGCGCGGGCCTGTATCACAGACTACCTATGCCCACCCGAGAACCACAGCGAAGGCTATGTCTGCGGGCTTAACTTGAATACCCCTGCAATGGGCGGTCACTCGATCAGAGAGGTCCGGCGCCTGGTTATGGAGCATCTGCGCAGCACGCTCCAATGCACGACCGAACCCGCCCTGCGTCTGGCTTTTGAGTTGATTGCTGGGCGCTACTGCCCGCAGTTGATGGTGTATGACGTACCGCAGGATCTGCGCTATGGCGATACCCACGACGCCATCACCTTTCGCCACGCCGTGGCACTGGCCGAATCAGCCCACATCGGCGCCGCGGTAGCGCTGGGGTATAAGCGACTGGTCGAGCTATTGAACACGACCCTCACTCAATCGCTGAGCCACGATGAACAACTGGCCATAAGCGTGCTACGTCGAGAGCCGGTTCTGCATTTTGCAATGTGCCGCGGGAAAATCCCCATCACCGATACGGCAGAGGTGGAATCTGAAGACGTGATGATCGCCCTGCAATACGTCATCGACCTTGAAGAGCAAAAGGCCTTGGCCATGACGACACTGGTGCAACTCCCGCCGGGTCGCAAAAAGATGGCACTTCAGCAATTGTCAGACCAACACCCGCTCATCGATGTGCACAAAAAGAGGCCATTTACTGACGCTGAAATCCATGAATACTTCGTCCCCCGCTTCAAAACTCGCGGCCGAAACATGAACATGTCTCTGCTGGAGCGCTATATGACCTGCGGGCAGGATCGTGCCTTATCCGACAGCGTGCTGGGCTTGGAGTCCAAGGGATTAGGCGGCTGCACGCTATTGAAAGCATTCAATGAACAGTTCGATGCCTTTCAACAAAAAAACAACGCGGCACTGATGGTGTTGCTCAAACAAGCGATCAATGACTTAAGCCCAGAACTGCGTCACGGCCTGCTCAATGTCGATTATTTCCTGAGGGTCTCTTTCACGGTTGAGGGCGCAGAAGTACCTGGCTTCTATGGTGTACTGGCATTTTCAGCAGACCCGCAAACCACCGACTTTTATGAAGTTTTTTGCCCTTCCGGGACCATCAGGAAAATAAGGGCTGAGGGCAACGCACACGTCCTGTTTGACGCGGATGAGTGGGCACCGACCGATTCAAAGCGGTACGTCACTGGCGTACCTGAACTGGATCAAGAAGCCTACCTAACAGGCACGCCCGGTGCTCTGAAGGTCACGCCAGCATTGAAGTTGAGCTTTACGTGGACTAACCCGACCGAGATTAGCGAGGAGGTGCGTGTGCACCAACTGTGCGAAAAACTGATCGGCTCAATCTTCAGCCAGAGCCTATCGAGTCTGCGTCCTGCATTTAGGGGCACCACTCCTTACGAGTCGTACAAAGATGAGTTGGTCGGCCGAACCGAAGCCATTTTCAGAGTTATTATTCCGTTCTACTTCCTCTATAGAGACATCGAGAGCAAGAACGTAAGCGCATGGACTGTGATATTTGGCGCACTGGAAGTTCTGGCGTTTGTTGTGCCCTTCGGCAAAGCGGCTTACAGCGGGTTCAGGGCCTCAATCACACTGGGCAAGATTGTGGTGCGCAGTACATCGTTCGGCGTATCCAGGTTTGCACTGACGTCCATGAAAACGCTTTATGCCAGCAAAGTCTTTGCCACGACGTTGGGCAAAGGCGTGATTTCTGCCGCCAATCCCTTGGCACTGGCGGGGCTTTTGTTCCGAGGCGGCCTCAAAGGGGTGGCATTCATTCAGCGAAAACTGCAAGCCGGAATGTCGCTGAATAACGTCATTTCATTGGTAGAACTTAAAACCACACTGAACCCCGAGGCCGCCTATTCCTCATTTCTAACGGCCCCTTTAATCCAGCAAAAAACACTTAACAGCCCACTCGTTAGTAGACCTCTGGTTCCCTTCAACCCTGATTTTTCATGGGGTTCACGAAAACTGAATATTGCTCAACAGCATCAATTTCATATCGACGATGTTGACTTATCTAGCGTTCCGCGAGTCGATAACCGTTACCAAGTAGCGGGGGTAACCTACATAAGTATGCAGGGAAATATTTTTGCTGTGACACGCCCTGCCGGCAGTGCCTCACTCAAGGTATATAAGGGCACCGTCATAGGCCCAGAGGTTCACTTCAATGCAGCTGAAAACGTGTGGGAACTTGCCCGTGGCGGACTAGCAGGAGGAATGGAAACATCCTCGACCGTCACGTTCTTTCAACGCAGTCTAAATGTGCCCATGGATGAAGTGCTTAATCTCAACGCACCTGACAAAACGCCCGACTATACAGTCATGTTGAGCCACTACGCGGTTCCGGTTGCGTATGACGCCAACCTTGGCCATTGGCGTGAACGTACCCTGCTTAAAATACCCGGGACAAACGTCGAAGTTGATATGAGTTTCGGCGATCCGCTTTGGCTTAATGCTGCGGGGAAATGGCAGAAAGGCAGTATTGAAACCTTAAACGCCCTTAAGTCGTCACTCCCGCCTGCCAAAAATCTTGTGCCCTTGACCCTGCCCCAATTACCTCAACTGCCTCAAAATCCCGTGGCCATTCCGAATCAAATTCATTACCTCTGGATCGGCAACCAAGCACCGGGTAACCATTTGATTAATATCATTGCTCAAAACTTGAGGCTGTCCACTGAGTTCACCTCGACCTTGCATCTCGATGTTAGCGCCGATCTGTTCGAAAAAATAAAACTGGCATGTGCGTTATACGCACCCAAGTTACAGCTCTCTAACATCAGAGAGGAAGCCTTTTACGATGTATTTAAAAACAGTTCGAATGCCGAGCAATACACAAGCATTGTAGAGGCCGACTATAAAACCTGGTCTGCGGCCAGCGACGTTATGCGTTTTCCACTGGTTAACTATTACGGTGGTCTGTATCTGGACTTGGATGATGTATTGATCATCCCGCTCGTTGCCGACGATATTAAAGCAGCACCGCATGACCTTTTGCTAGGTGGCATCGTCACGGAAAAAACGTTGGACTTTGAAGGCTATAACACCAGCCACTTCGCATCACATCCGAACAACAACCTGTTAACCGCTATCTCTGCCGAAATGCATAATCGCTTTCTAGACAACAAGGCTTTTTACTTACAGCCTAAGCCCATACTTGATGTGACCCTGACGGGTGAAGCATTGATCAAAAACCAGGCCGATTTCAAAACCTATCATAAGAAATATTTTCAACTCACCGGCCCCGCCCTGATGAATGATGTACTGATGGATAAGGTACCTGATGTGTATAGAACGGTGTTTCAGTTGATGCCCAAGTACGGAACGTTCCAGACACAAGGCATCTATGACCCCGTACATTACAAACATGCGATTGACTGCACCAACCACTACTTTCCGTTTGCAACAAAATACATTATCGAAGTTGGAAACGAACACTCCTGGGCTTAATACCCTGTAAAAACGAAAAAAACCGCCCTTCTTATCGAAGGGCGGTTTTTTTGTCTGGCTGTCTTAGTGCGCGTAGGTCAGTAACAACTCGGTCGGCACTTTGAAGTCCAGGGACATCATGACGCTCAGGGCGGTGATGGTGAAGATGGAGAACACGAACAGCTTGCGCGCCCACACCTTGTCGTCAACGGCTTTGTAGCCGGTCCACGCCATGTACAGCCAGTACATGCCCATCGCGGCTGCGACGGCCATGTAGCTCATGCCGGCGTATCCGCCGAGGGTGAGCATCAGGGTCGCGATCAGGAACGCGAGGATGTAGAGCAGGATGTGCTTCTTGGCGACTTTGATCCCGCGCTTCACTGGCAACACTGGAATCGATGCGGCCAGGTAATCATTGAAGCGGAAGATCGCGATAGCGTAGGAATGCGGCATCTGCCACAGGCTGAACATCACCAGCAAGGTCAGCGCGGCCATGTCGAAGTGATTGCTCACTGCAACGTAACCAATGACCGGCGGCATTGCACCCGACAGGCTGCCTATAAGCGTGCCGTGAACCGACTTGCGCTTAAAGTACAGGCTGTACAAACCCACGTAGATCACGAAGCCAATCGCGGCGAACAAGGCCGCCAACGGGTTGGCCACGCGATACAGCAGTACAAGCCCTGCAACCCCCAGCAAGGTGGCATAAATCAACGCCACTTTGAGGGAGATGAGGCCTTGAACCAGTACGCGATTTTTGGTGCGGTCCATCTTGATGTCGATGTCACGGTCTATGCAGTTATTAAACACGCAACCAGACGCAACGACCAAAGAGGTGCCGATTACCGCGGCCAGGAAGAGGGCAAGATCAAAATGCCCCTTCGAGGCCAGGAAGAACCCGCCTGCCACAGAAAGCACGTTACCGAAAATGATCCCCGGTTTGGTGATTTGGATAAAGTGCTTAAAGGACATCGGGTTTACCTCACTTCGCCATCATTTCAGCGTGGATGCTGAACATAATCCACAGGGACAAGCCCACCAGCAGGACAATCACCAGCGCCGAGAACACCAACGCTGCAACACTGTTGCGTTGTTCTGGCGAACGGTCCATGTGCAGGAAGTACACCAGGTGAACAACGACCTGAATCACCGCAGTCAACAGCACGATAGCCAAGGTGGTCGATTTAGCCAGGATTGGGTTCATCACCAGCCAAAACGGAATTGCGGTCAGGATCACCGACAAGATGAAGCCAGTTGCGTAGGACTTCACGCTGCCGTGGTTCGCGCCGTCAGAATGTGCGTTAGCCATTTACAGAGTCCCCATCAGATAAACAACGGTGAATACGCAGATCCACACCACGTCCAGGAAGTGCCAGAACAAGCTCAGGCAGCTCAGACGCGTTTTGTTGGTCGAGGTCAGGCCTTTTTTCTGGACCTGATACATCATGATCGCCATCCAGATCAGGCCACAGGTCACGTGCAGACCGTGGGTACCGACCAGGGTGAAGAACGCTGACAGGAAGCCGCTGCGGTGCGGGCCGTAGCCCTCAGAGATCAACAGGTGGAACTCGTTGATTTCCATGCCGATGAAGCCGGCACCCAGCAGGAAGGTGATGCCCAGCCAGGTCAGCACACCGCTCTTGTTGCCTTTGTAGAACGCCAGCATGGCAAAGCCATACGTGATCGAACTGAACAACAGCAGTGCGGTTTCACCCAACACGTACGGCAGTTCGAAGATGTCGTGGCCCGACGGGCCACCGGCTACGTTACCTACCAGTACTGCGTATACCGCGAAGAGCGATGCAAAGATGATGCAGTCGGTCATCAGGTAGAGCCAGAAACCAAATACGGTTGTCTCGCCCGCGTCGTGGTGGTGCTCATCGTGCTCATGGTCGTGGCCATGAGCGTGTCCAGCATTGGTCGCTATATTCGACATGGTTTATGCCTGTCCCAACTTGGTTTCAACACGGTCAGCCGGTATTGCTTTGGCGGCCAACAGACGCTTGTGCTGCTCGGCTTCGATGCGCTCGATGGTTTCCACCGGCACCATGTAGCCTTGGTCATCACGGGCAGCGTGCAGGACGAAATACCCTACAGTGCCAACCAGGCTGACGATCGCCAACCACCAGATGTGCCAGATCATTGCGAAACCGAATACGGTCAGCAGCATGCCCATTACCAAACCGGTAGCGGTGTTGCTAGGCATGTGGATCGGCGAGTACTTGGCTGGAACCTTGTACGCAGTCCCTTCTTCTTTGGCCTCGGTGAACGGGTCAATACCGTTTACGGTTGGCACAACAGCGAAGTTGTAGAACGGAGGTGGCGACGAAGTCGACCATTCCAGGGTGTGGCCATTCCATGGATCGCCAAATTCGCAGGCGTTCTCTGGTTTGTTGCGGTCACGTACCGATACGTACAGCTGGATCAGTTGGCAAGCGATACCTACGGCAATCAGTGCAGCACCGACCGCAGCAACGTACAGGTAAGGCACCCATTCAGGGTTGGTAGTGGCGTTCAGACGACGCGTCATGCCCATGAAGCCCAGTGCATAGAGCGGCATGAAGGCAACGAAGAAGCCGACGATCCAGAACCAGAATGCTGCCTTGCCCCAACCTTCGTGCAGCTTGAAGCCGAAGGCTTTAGGGAAGTAAAAGCTGAAACCAGCGATGTAACCGAATACTGCGCCGCCGATGATCACGTTGTGGAAGTGAGCAATTACGAACAGGCTGTTGTGCAGTACGAAGTCAGCACCCGGAATGGCCAGCAGTACGCCGGTCATACCACCGATGGCGAAGGTCACCATAAAGCCCAGGGTCCAGAGAACCTGGCTGGTGAACTGCAGACGGCCACGGTAGATGGTGAATAGCCAGTTAAATAACTTCACACCCGTCGGGATAGAAATCAGCATCGTCGCCAAGCCGAAGAAGGCGTTGACGCTTGCACCCGAACCCATGGTGAAGAAGTGGTGCAGCCAAACCATGAAGCCCAGTACCGAGATCGCGCCGGAAGCGTAGACCATCGAGTGGTGACCGAACAGACGCTTGCCAGTGAAGGTCGAGATGACTTCAGAGAAGATCCCGAACGCCGGCAGAATGAGGATGTATACCTCAGGGTGACCCCACGCCCAGAACAAGTTCACGTACATCATTGGATTGCCACCAAGTTCATTGGTGAAAATGTGGAAATCCATGTAACGGTCAAGCGTCAGCAGAGCAAGGGTAGCGGTCAAGATCGGGAACGAAGCCACGATCAGAACGTTTGCCCAGGTGCAGGTCCAGGTGAAGATCGGCATGTCCATCAGTTTCATGCCTGGAGCACGCATTTTCAGCACGGTCGCCAGGAAGTTAACCCCGGTTAACGTCGTACCTAGCCCCGATAGCTGTAGCGCCCAGATGTAGTAGTCGACACCCACGCCCGGACTGTACTGCAAGCCCGACAGCGGCGGATACGCAACCCAACCGGTCTTGGCGAACTCGCCGACGCCCAGCGACAGGTTAACCAGTACCACACCGGACACCAGCAGCCAGAAGCTCAGGGAGTTCAGGAATGGGTAGGCAACGTCACGCGCGCCGATCTGCAGCGGCACTGCAAGGTTCATCAGGCCGGTGAAGAATGGCATCGCCATGAAGATGATCATGATCACACCGTGAGCGGTGAAGATCTGGTCATAGTGTTCAGGCGGCAAGTAGCCCGGCGAACCCTCGGTGGCCATGGCCAACTGGGTACGCATCATGACGGCGTCGGCAAAGCCGCGCAGCAGCATGATCATGGCGACGATGATGTACATCACGCCAATCTTCTTGTGGTCGACTGACGTTAGCCATTCGGTCCACAGGTAGGTCCACTTTTTGAAATACGTAATACCAGCGACGAGCGCCAACCCGCCGAGCAGAATCATAGCGACGGTAACCATCACTATCGGCTCGTGGAACGGTATGGCGTCCAGACTTAATTTACCTAACATCGTTTACTCCTCTGCCCCGGCAGCTGAATTCGAGGTGTTGTCCAAACCTTGGGTCCCGGACACTTCTTTCTTCTCGTGCTTCACAGGCTTGCCTGGGTTCATACCTTCATACTTGTCGATGATGGTCTGGAACAGGTTCGGTGTGACCGAAGAATAGAGTTCAACAGGGTTGTTCTGGCTAGGTTTGGTCAAGGCCGCGTATTCAGCGTTATCAAGCTGTTTAGGTGACGCTTTGACTTCACTTACCCAGGCGTCGAAGTCAGCCTGAGAAGTGGCGATCGCTTTGAATTTCATGCCAGTGAAACCCGCGCCGCTGTAGTTGGCAGAGATGCCATCCATTTCGGCGTTTTTGTTGGCAATCAAATGCAGCTTGGTCGTCATGCCGGCCATGGCGTAGATCTGGCCGCCCAGACCCGGGATGAAGAACGAGTTCATCACAGCGTCGGAGGTAATGCGGAAATTGATTGGGGTGTTAGCCGGGAACACAATCTTGTTGACCGTGGCGATGCCCTGTTCCGGGTAGATGAACATCCACTTCCAGTCCAGAGAAACCACTTCAATGGTAATCGGCTTAACATCAGACTCGAGCGGACGATATGGGTCCAGCGCGTGAGTCGACTTATAGGTAATCACGCCCAAGGCGATGATGATGAGAATTGGCACAGTCCAGATCACGACTTCGATCTTGGTGGAGTGCGACCATTTCGGTGCGTATGTGGCGTCTTTGTTCGACGCGCGATATTTCCACGCGAAGATCAGGGTCATCAAGATGACCGGAACCACGACCAGAAGCATCAGCAATGTTGCAGTGATGATCAGATTCCGCTCTTCGATCCCTACCTGCCCCACCGGATCGAGCAATGTCATATTGCAGCCTCCCAGCAGCAACGTGCCGAAAAGTGGCAATAAGCCAAGGAGTCTGGGGTACCTTTTTTTAGTCATCTCACGACCTCTAAAACAGCTTGCACAATGCAGTTGGTTTTTTTCGCCAACACTTCGCCCTACCAAGGGTTGGCTCTTTTCCGGGCTTGAATAAATGCCTGCTCATCACCATCAGGTGAATTCGCAAATCCCGGGTTAGCAGTGATTTCTTATTCGATACGTGGTCAATGGCCTTGTCACAGACCAATTCCATTTGGTGCAGAACTTAGAAGGGTTGCCAGTACCTGGAAGCCGCACGGGACACCTGCCATGAACTGCCCAGGCGACCGCCGACTACCCGCTTGGGCTCAGGGACGAGCAGGCTGGACGTTCAGTGCAGGCGATTGTAGATAGGAAGCTCTCTACACACCATGTCTCATCCAGAAATAATTCTTCTCGGTTCCAGTAACAATCCCTCACTATTGTTACGTATCGGGGTCAGACATGCTCCTTAAAAAGCCTGTAGCACGGCAATCCCCCGACACTGACACACCCCTTTTTAGCGCACCAAAATAGGGCGCAAAACCCTGCAAACGCCCAAACAAACAGGCTTTCAGCCAGTTTGCATGGAGCCAGCAAAGGGCAACTTCAAGCGCCTGATCCGCAAAAAAATGTCTAAGCCGATAAAACCTGACTAAACCGTTTTGTACGCTTGAGTCCTACAGAAAACGCCATCTGCGACACTTTGTGCGTGACAATATGTCGCACAAGCGCCCTCTAACTTTAGTGCGTGGATTCACATCCTGTTGACATTTTTGCGAGGCCAAAAAAACGCCCCGCATTCTCAAGAAAAGTGCGGGGCGGCTCAAGCCAAATTTCACAACTCAGCTGTGTTTTTTCCGATTGCGGTAGATCCCCAACGGTACTAGAACGCTGGTTAGCACAAAGGCCACCAGCGCCCACTGCGCCAACGATAGGCCGAACACCGGCGGATAAGGGGTGGAACAGAAGCCGTCGACCTGAAAGCCCAGCGGGAAAACCGTCGCCAGCGGCAAGCCGTCAACGATCGGCTGCAACACATCAATGCCGCAGCTCACTTGCGGGTTCGCAAGGATAAAGACGTGACGCCCGGCGGCGATCACACCGCCAATGGCGCTCAGCACCACCAGCACCTCACACACCGTGAGGCTGCGCCGCGTCGGCATTGCGGCGCCTATAAAGGCAAAGATCGCAATCAGCAGCAATGCGTAGCGTTGCAGGATACACAGCGGACAAGGCGCTTCGCCAAGCACGATTTGCATGTACAACGCGCCGCCAATCAGTGCCAGACAGATCAGCCCGAGCAAGACCAAAAAGCGCTTCTCGCGGCTCAGTCGTATCATTTCATCTGTCATCCTGCTTCCCTTTGCCAGGTTATGTATGGAGTTTAGCCGCTGTCACAAGGCGCGCAGTTTACACCCAGGTCTTTGATCTGGATGTAGGAGACTGTGTAGGGAAAGTGTCGCAGGGGGATTAATGCAGAATTAACAAATGCCGCGCGATGGGCACAGCGCGGCAACTGCTACGAGGTTACGTATACGACATACCGCGCAAGTCGTGCTCAGGCGTGCAGGTGGTTTTTCAAGAATGATCGGGTTCGTTCCTGAGTCGGGTTTTGCAGAATGTCATGCGGGGCGCCTTCTTCTACCACTACGCCACCGTCCATGAAGACAATCCGGTCTGCCACCTCCCCTGCAAAGCGCATCTCATGGGTGACGATGAGCATGGTCATGTGCTCGGCAGCGAGTTGCTTCATGACCAGGTTGACCTCTTCAACCAACTCCGGGTCTAAGGCCGATGTCGCTTCGTCAAACAGCATCACCTTGGGCTGCATCGCCAAAGCCCTTGCAATCGCAACCCGCTGTTTTTGCCCACCGGACAGGCGAGACGGGTATTCATCGAATTTGTTGGACAACCCCACTTTTGCCAGATATTCCATGGCCAACTCGCGGGAGGCTTTTTTCGTAAGGCCTTTAAGTTTTACCGGGCCGAGTGCGATGTTTTCATACACGGTCAAGTGTGGAAATAAATTGAAGTGCTGAAATACCATCCCCATCTGCTGCCGCACCGCATTAATGTGCTGTTCAAAGGCACGACCTTTCAAAGGCCGATTGACTTGCTCACCCTCTAACCATATTTCACCGTCGTTTAGCACTTCCAGGTGGTTGATTGAGCGCAGTAGCGTGCTTTTTCCTGATCCACTTGGGCCGATGATCGCGATGATTTGTCCGCGCGATACGCGAAGGTCGATGCCTTTAAGAACTTCAAGTGCGCCATAAGCCTTGCGCGCGCCTTTGACCTCAATCATGAATTCTTTTTTGATCATCGTGACATCTCTACCTTTTTTTCGAGAAGGTGCAGGCCGGCTTCGAGAACAAGGTTGGCTGCATAATAAATAACCGCAACAGCCAGATAAAACTCAAACGGGCTGTAGGTTTCACTCACGGCGAGCTGCGCGCTGTAGACCAACTCGGCAATGCCGATGATAGACACCAGAGACGTGTCTTTTAATAGAACTATTAGGTTGTTTCCGAGCGGCGCTATGGTCTTGCGAAGTGCTTGCGGAACCACGATGTAACACTGCGTCTGCCCACGGCTAAGGCCGATAGATCGGGCACCTTCAATCTGCCCAGGGTCTACAGATAACACCCCGGCACGAATAACGTCAGCGTTGTAGACCGCGAAGTGCAAACTAAGACCAATAATGCCGGCCACCGGCGCAGGAATATCAATTCCAACTTGCACCAGTCCGTAATAAATCACGTACAACTGAAGCAACAGTGGCGTTCCCATTAGCAACCACGTCATAAAGCGCACGGGCAACGCCAAAAGTTTAGGGGCATAGAGCACGATCAGTGCAAATGCTATTCCCGCGATCACACTCAATAGGCTGGAGCTGATGAACATAACAACTGTCCACCCCAGCCCCGTCGCCAGCAACTCGGAATAAGGCGCAACTATACTAAGGTCCAGACTCTGCATATGAATACTCTCACCTAGCGGCGAAGCGATTATCGAGATAGTCAACCACTAACCTGACCGAGTAGACCATCACAATATAAAGCAGCGCAGACACGATAAAGATTTCAAAAGGCTTGTACGTAGAGCTGATAAAGCGTTGCGCGGTATAGGACAGTTCAACCACTGAGATCGTCGACACTAAAGCAGACCCTTTGATCAGTGCGACAGCGTTAACGCCCAGCGGCCGTATCATTAATTTTGCTGTTTGCGGCAGGGTAATAAGCAATAAGGTTTGCCCTCTGCCGAAACCAATTGAACGTGCAGCTTCTACCTGCCCAGGATCAACGTTGGCGATAGCGCCACGAATAGATTCAGCCATGTAGGCGGCAATATTCAGCCCCAAACCGATGACGCCCGCCGTTAACGGCTCCAACTCAAGCCCGATTTGCGGTCCGCCGAAATAAATGATGAACAGTTGAACCAGACAAGGCGTGCCGCGAAAAACACTTACGTACAGCCGTGACAGGCATCGAAAGATGAACACCGTCGACAACCGCGCAGCCACGAGCACGATGGCGACCACAAACCCCAGTAGTAGTGCAAGGACCGAGACTTGCACCGTTATCCAGGCCGCTTCCAGAAAAAACGGAAAGGTACGCTGTATGAGATCCAGATCCATGGGAACACCCAGAAAAGTCAAATTGACTGGCCCGACGATCCGCCGGGCCAGGCTGAAGATGAATTAGCGGATGTCGCTGCCAATCCACTCCATCGAGATTTTTTCGTAGGTGCCGTCGGCGAGTATGTCTGCCAACGCTTGTTGCAACGCAGCCTTGAGTTCAGGGTTGTTCTTGCGCAGCGCGATGCCCATGTCCTCAATGCCACCTTCGCTATCGGGTGGCGTAATGATGCGTACCTTTTGCCCGGTTTTCTTGACGGCAACCAGTACCGGAACACTGTCCATCACCAAAGCGTCGAGACGACCCGCATCCAGATCGACCAACATTTCGGGCAGGCCTTTATAGCTTTTAACCTTTAAATTGCCGCGCTCCCTGGCCCATTTGTCGTGGGCATCACCGAGCGTCACGCCAACCGACACGTTTTTAAGGTCATCAAGGCTTTTGATCGGTGAGTCTTCCCTCACCACGATGGTGCGGCCCGCCCGGTAATACGGACCGACAAAGTCCACGGCCTTGAGGCGCTCCGGGGTAATGGTCGTGGAAGCGATAATCGCGTCATATTTATTGGCGCGAAGGCCTGCAATGATCCCGTCGAATGGCGTGGTGATGATCTTCACTTTCACCCCAAGCCGCTCAGCCAATGCCTCGCTGATGGACGCGTCGAATCCGACCACTTGGTTTTGCTCGTTAGCAAAACTGAAGGGCGCATATTGACCGCTCATCGCGATGCGGATCTCTTTGGCGTCCTGGATCGATTTCAAATCATCGGCCTGAACGGTGAAGGTCGAGAGCAGCGCCGAGGCTGCAACAGTGGAAGCGATAATCAAACCCTTGAGCTTTTTAGTGAGCATCGGATGCACCTTGGAAGAATTATTATTTTTTTAGAAGGGCTATTCACCCAGCCTTCACGAAGAGCTTTGCATAGACACTTTTGGAAAGCACCCAGCAAGGTGTCAGCCTGCCTGACACATTGCCGGAGTTGACCGACACTATGTAAGGTCAGCCTCAAGCGACAAGTTTGCTGCGCACCGCTCTCTCTTGCAGCTTGAAGCTTGAAGCTGTTTTTCTACTGCTGCGCAGCTCTAAAGCTTTCGTCCAGTACCTCAAGCAGGAAATCAGCATTGGCCTGGCTGAAGATCATTGATGGGCGCATTTTCAGGACGTTGTCATGCGGGCCTTCTGTGCCGAGCAAAATGCCTCGCTCCCTGGCGCCATCCGCGACTTTCTTGGCCAGCCCCGTGGCGGGAGCCTTGGTTTTGCGATCAGAGACCAACTCAATCCCCAAGAAAAGCCCCTGCCCGCGCACGTCACCTATAGCCTCGTATCGCTGTTGCAACTTGCGAAAGCCGTCCAACAAGTAGTTACCTATTGTCAGTGCGTTGAGTTTTAAGTCGTCGCGCTCAATAACATCGAGCACGCTGAGCCCAACGGCGCAGGAGACCGGGCTCCCGGCAAAGGTATTGAAGTACTCCATGCCATTGTTGAAGCTGTCTGCAATCTCACGCGTGGTCACCACCGCCGACATCGGATGCCCGTTGCCAATGGGCTTACCCATGGACACGGCATCAGGCACTACGCCCTGGGTTTCGAAGGCCCACCAGTGACTGCCCACACGGCCAAAACCGACCTGAACTTCGTCCGCCAGGCACAGCCCGCCCTCGGCACGCACCATTGCGTAGACTTCTTTCAGGTAGTTTTCCGGGAAGAACAGCTGCCCAGCGACACTCGGAATGGACTCTGCCAAAAAGAACGCCGGGGACCTGCCCTGCTTACGCATGAGTTCAATTTGCTCCGCCACGCTTTCGGCATACCGCTTGCCAAGTTCCTCAAAAGCCCACTGATCCACACCTCGGTAAGCATCCGGCACAGTGGCCTCAAACACATGATCTGCACGTCCTTTGCCCGCTTTGCGCTTGTACTTGTAAGGGCTGAGGTCAATCAGTTCCTGGGTGGTGCCGTGATAGGCCCAATCCAGCACGATGGCATCGTTGCGCCCGGTGTGATTGCGCGCCATCCGCAGCATGAGGCTGTTGGCTTCACTGCCTGAGCAGCCAAAAGAGGCGACGGCCAACCCTTCAGGCAGCGTCGCGGTGAGCCGCTCGGCGTACTCCACAATAGTGTCGTGCAGGTAACGCGTGTTGGTGTTCAAGCGAGAAGCTTGCCGCGAAAGCGCTTGCACCACGTCTGGGTGGGAATGGCCGAGGTGGCACACGTTATTGAAGCAATCCAGATACGCCCGACCAAAGTTGTCGATCAACCACACCCCATCGCCGCGAACGAACTTGATCGGGTCTGAATACGAGATCGACAGATTTGGAAGCAGCAACTCTTTACGCTTGGCCACAATCTCAGCTTTAGTGCGCCCGTCCTGGCGGTAGGTTTCGGGTGGAATTCCGGCCAGCGCCGAGGTGTCGGGAAAAAGGTCGGCCCACACCTCAAGATAAGCCTGCTCGCCGACGCCGATGAACTCGCTCGCGTTTAACTCAGTGTCCGTAGACATCTGAAAATGCACATGCGGGATCCACCCACCATTTTCCGTGTCGGCGCCCATGTGTCCGACCAATGCGCCCGCCTCTAGATGATCACCGGGCTTGAGTCGCGCCAGGGCTTCATGGGCCATGTGCCCCCACAGCGTCAGAAACGGCGGGCATCCTTCGGGCGAGTGTTTGAGCATAATCACCCCCCCATAACCCAGTGGTTCGCGCTCGACTTCAACGCTCTGCACGACCCCGGCAACCGGTGTATAGAGCGGCGTTCCAGCCGGCATGATCAAGTCAACACCGATGTGCAGGACGCGACGCTGCCCTTCGATGAACCGCGACTCAAACGCCGTGTCGGTGTAGATGGTTCTTTCCTCACCCCATGGCCCAATGCCCAGCGGTACGTTGTGCTCAGCCGAAAAATCATCCCACCATTGAGTAGCCTCCCCTGGCCGTTGCTCGGCTGAAGCGATGGTCATGACGTGCGAGGCATCACCGAAAGGCGCAATCACCTTGTTCATGGTTGCCGCCGATGGATGCACGATGTCGGCGAAGGATTTACTGTTGTCGGCCACCCAGCGACGAATCGCACCCGCGCCTTCGATGGCGTCAAAACCGCAGGCTTTACGCAAGATCGCCGTCGCCAGTCGGGGGTTCATGCGGTCCATTCTTTCCAGCAGGCGCCAGGCAGGCGCTTCGCTGATAGCAAGGTAGGGATTGTCTTGAGTCTGGTCGTGCCGCGAGGCTGACAAGGTGACACTGGTGACCAAGCGCATCGCAATGAGATTGAAGAGCACATCCAACTCTTCCGGCTGCAAAGGGTACTTCTCGTGGAAACCAGCCGTCAGGGCTGCGGCAGCACCCATCGGGTCTTGCATGTCGAGAATGGAGTAGGCACAGGTGATGGCCACTTCAGCGATCAGAACAGTATGGATCGCGTCGCCAAAGTCGATGATGCCTGAGACTTTCTGATGGTTGCTGGGGTCGACCAGAATGTTCCAGTCATTGCCGTCGTTGTGAATAATTTGGGCACGCAGGCGCGCCAGCTTCGGTTCGACCGTGGCTTCAAAGCGATCAATAAAGCGCTCCAGAATGGCCCTTCTGGCAGGGTCTTTAATGAAATGCAGACGTGACCGCGAACGTGCGGCGTGGCGCAAGTCCCAGTCCATGTCTCGTACCGCTCCCGGGTGCATGAAGCCTTGAAGTGCACGGTCTACCTCACCGAATGATTGACCCAGGCTGCGCATCAACTCGAACGTACGCTCGACCTCGGCAAGTGGCGTGCCGTGCAACCAACTGACCAAGCGCACCGCATGGGTTTCGCCCGAAGGCGCCACAGCGCTGGCCAGAAACTCACCGGCCAGGCTTTTTTTGAGAAAAGGCACGGCAAGCTCGGGATTATGGCGGGCGAGATGGCTGAGAATCGCCGTCTGAAACTCGCTTTCAACACGCGGCTCAGTCGAGTTGACGACTTTAAGAATCCACCCCGCATCGGTTCCCGTGCTCAACCGGTAGTTGCGATCACGTTCGCCATCCAGCGGCGAGGCTGTCGCGATAACGTTGAAAAGCTGCGCACCGAGCTTTTCGGCATCCCCCGTCGAGAACTGGGGAGCGGGGTGGGAAAGGTTCGTCATAGTAATTGTTTTCCAAGCCATTTTTTTCAGTTAGCTTGGCACGCGAAGTCTTGGTCAGCAGTAGGTATGCGGTCGACTTTAGCCTGCATATTGCCGGAATTGACCGGCACAAATTCGGTAGCAAAAAAGGGGGTTCTGATGCGTGACCTGGACACGAAAGACCGCGAAATACTCGAAATTCTGTCTAAAGAAGCTCGAATTGCCCTTAAAGCCTTGGCGGCGCGAATCGGGCTTTCAAGAAGTGCCACCAGCGAGCGCGTGATCAACCTTGAACGCAATGGCGTAATCCGCGGCTACCGGGCTGACATTGGCGAAATCGATGCCAACGTGATTCGCGCCATATTGCTCGTCAGCCTCAAACGTACACCGGCCATCAGCCTGCTAGACCTGCTTGCGCAAAACTCGCAGGTGCGACGCGTCTCGTCCGTGAGTGGCCAGCTCGATCTGGTCATAGAGATCGAGTCACGAACGATTGATGACTTGAACCGAGTCAGAGATGCCGTCGCCAGCCACGAAACGGTCGAAGACATCACCACCGCTGTGGTGCTGCGACGCGATATTGATCGGCAGAGCTCGTGAACGGCGTAGGAGCGAGCTTGCCTCGCGATCTTTTAAACGATCAAAAGATCGCGAGACAAGCTCGCTCCTACAGGGGATTTGCGGGTTATTCCAGGGCGGCAGCCGGGCCGAAGAATTCGTAGCGGCTTTGCTGCTCAGGTACGCCCAGCGCTTTCAAATGGCGTTTGACTGCGCCCATAAAGCCCTTAGGCCCCAGGAAGTACGCATCCACATCGCGCTCTTGTCCCAGCCATTCGCCCAGTAGCTCCTCAGACAGCAGCCCGACATGGTCAGCCAGCGCATCGGCTTCTTGGTAGCAGTAGAACCGTTGCAGTTGAGGGTGCTGCGCGGCCAGTTCATCGATCCAGTCACGGAATGCATGCACGTGAGCATTGCGCGCGCAGTGGATAAAACGAATCGGGCGTTGCGTGGCCAGCGCGGCTTCCAGCATCGGTAAGGTCGGGGTAATACCCACGCCACCACTGATCAGCACCAGCGGTTTTTCACTGGCAGTCAGGGTGAACTCCCCCGCTGGCGGGAACAGTTCAACAACGTCGCCCACTTGTAGGCGGTCATGCAGGTAGTTCGACACCACTCCACCCGCCTCGCGCTTAACGCTGATGCGATAGCGGCCGAGCTGAGCTAATGCCGACAACGAGTAGTTGCGGCGTACTTCTTCGCCATCAATATTGAGTTTGATGCCGATGTATTGGCCGGGTTCAAATTCAAGGATCGGTTGCTGATCGACCGGGCGGAAGTAGAACGAGGTGATTTCGGTGCTGTCGTCTAGCTTGGCCGCCAGTTGAAATGCTCGCCCACCGCGCCAGCCGCCAGGTGCGGCGGCTTTTTCGTCATAGATGGCACCTTCAGCCCCGATCAAAATATCCGCCAACTGGTTGTAGGCTGCGCCCCAAGCCGCGAGCACTTGCGGGGTCGCAATGTCACTGCCCAGCACTTCCTCAATGGCACGCAGCAGGCAAGTGCCGACAATCGGGTAATGCTCAGGCAAGATTTGCAACGCAACATGTTTGTTAATAATGCGTGCAACCAAGTCGCCCAACTGATCCAACTGGTCAATGTGCCGCGCGTACATCAACACGCCATTGGCCAATGCTCGTGGCTGGTCGCCACTCGCTTGGTTGGCTTGGTTAAACAGCGGTCTAACCTGTGGGTACTCGGTAAGCATCATGGTGTAAAAGTGCGTCATCAACGCCTCGCCACCACTCTCAAGTAGCGGCACAGTGGATTTAACGATGGCACGATCCTGAGCACTAAGCATAAGGTTGACTCCTAAACGTAGAGATAAAAGCTAATTACCTATTGAGTAGTCAGTTTTCATGCCAACTTTAAAGTCCTTTAAAAACAGCAACTTAAATACAATATAGTCATTATGACTCAAGCTGATTTATAGTCACTTCGACTACATGAGGTCAAAATGACTGCAAAACTGTTGCTTACTGCCCTGCTGCCATTGGTCGCGGACTTGTCTCGCGAACTGCCCGAAAGCGAGCGCTACCGACGCTTGCTTGAAGCCATGCGTGCCGTACTCCCCTGCGATGCTGCCGCACTGCTGCGCCTTGACGGCGAATGGCTGGTGCCGCTCGCGGTAGACGGTTTGAGCCTAGACACACTGGGACGGCGCTTTAAGGTCAGCGAGCACCCGCGCTTTGAAGTGCTGCTCAGCAGCCCTGGTCCGACGCGCTTTCCCAACCACTGCGAACTGCCAGACCCTTATGACGGACTGGTCGACGGGCTGGCCGAACACCTGGAAATTCACGACTGCATGGGCTGTCCGCTGTTTGTCGATGAGCGTCCCTGGGGCCTGCTGACCCTTGATGCGCTAGACCCGAAACGCTTTGAGCCTATTGAACTGGATGCCCTGCAAGCCTTTGCCAGCCTCGCAGCTGCCACGGTCAACGTGGCTCAACGTATTGAGCGCCTGGCGTTGCGGGTGGCTGACGAACAGCAAAAAGCCGAGCTATATCGCCAAGCCCATCACACGCCTAATAGAGAGCTGATCGGCCAGAGCAAAGCCCATAAACGCTTGCTCGAAGAAATTGCCCTGGTGGGCAGCAGCGACCTGACGGTATTGATCACCGGCGAAACCGGAGTCGGAAAGGAGTTGGTGGCACAAGCGATTCATGCGGCGTCGCCCCGTGCGGACAAACCGATGATCAGCCTGAACTGCGCCGCGCTGCCCGACACCTTGGTTGAGAGCGAGTTGTTTGGCCATGTGCGAGGCGCCTTTACCGGCGCAACCAGCGATCGGCGCGGCAAGTTCGAACTGGCCAATGGCGGCACGCTGTTTTTGGATGAAGTGGGCGAACTGTCACTGACCGTACAGGCCAAATTACTGCGCGTGCTGCAAAGCGGGCAGTTGCAGCGCCTAGGCTCGGATCAGGAGCATCAAGTGGATGTGCGCCTGATCGCCGCAACCAACCGCGACCTAGCCGAAGAGGTGCGCAGTGGTCGCTACCGCGCAGACTTTTACCATCGACTAAGCGTCTACCCGCTAAACGTGCCTGCCCTGCGTGAACGCGGGCGCGATGTGCTGTTGTTGAGCGGTTTCTTTCTGGAGCAAAACCGCTCGCGCATGGGCCTGGGCAGTTTGCGCCTGAGCCCGGACGCACAGGCCGCACTGACGCACTACTCATGGCCGGGCAATGTGCGCGAACTGGAGCATTTGATCGGCCGCAGCGCCCTTAAGGCATTAGGCAGTTGCAAAACCCGGCCACGGATCCTGACCTTGACTGCGGCGGATCTGGACTTGCCCGCCACCCCTCAAAACGCAGCCGTGATTGAGCCCCAGGTCATGCCGCTTGCCGTGGGCGACTTGCGCTTGGCCACCGAGAACTACCAGCGCCAGCTCATCAGCGCCTGCCTAGAACGCCATCAGCACAACTGGGCCAGCGCCGCGCGAGAGCTGGGGCTAGACCGGGCAAATCTGGGACGAATGGCCAAGCGCCTGGGCTTGAAATAAATACCCCTGTGAAGCTTCGATTGGCTCTGCCTACAGGAATCGGTAATAAGGTCGATAACCCGGAATCGCTGCCCCTACAACGGAAGGATTTTATGTCATCCACCCACGCCCGCGCCGACTCGATGTCTTTGCTGTTATTCACGTTGCGCAGCGGCAAACTGATGGCAATCAACCTGCTGAAGGTCAGTGAGATCATTCCGTGCCCGCCCTTGACCAAAATGCCCGAGTCGCACCCACACGTGAAAGGCATTGCCGTGTTACGCGGAGCGTCGCTGTCGGTCATCGATCTGAGTCGCGCTATTGGTGAGCAACCGTTGCTGGATCCCGACGGTGGCTGCTTGATCGTGACCGATGTCAGCCGTTCCAAGCAGGGATTACACGTGCAGGCCGTGAGTAAGATCGTGCATTGCCTGAGCACCGATATTCGTCCGCCGCCCTACGGCTCTGGCAAGCGCTCTTACATCACTGGCGTGACTCAAGTCGATGGCGCATTGGTCCAGGTGCTGGACATCGAAAAAGTGATTCACGGCATCACCCCTGCCCGCATTGAACAACACACTCAAACCCTCAGTCGCGAAGACACTAAGCTGCTGGCCAACGCACGGATTTTGGTGGTCGATGACAGCCAGGTGGCGCTGCAACAATCAGTGCTGACCTTGCGCAATCTCGGCCTGCACTGCCACACCGCTCGCAGCGCCAAGGAAGCCATCGACCGTCTACTGGAACTGCATGGCACCTCGGAGCAAATCAATGTGCTGGTCTCAGACATCGAAATGTCCGAGATGGACGGCTACGCCTTCACCCGCACCGTGCGCGAAACCCCAGACTTTGCGCATTTGTATGTGCTGCTGCACACCTCGCTCAACAGCGCCATGAACAGCGAGAAAGCCCGTCTGGCCGGAGCCAATGCGGTACTCACCAAGTTTTCGTCGCCTGAGTTGACGCAATGCCTGATCCTCGCCGCACGCACGGTGACAGAGCAAGGTTACTGACCTCGATGAGCGAGTATTGCCTGTTGTTGCGCAAAGACCTGCGCCAGCCCTTGGCCCCTGTGCAGTGGCCAAAAGGTATTCGGCTTACGCCACTGAACGATGAGCTGTTGCCGCGCGTACACGCCTTACTCGAACAGGGCTATGCCACCGGGCACGGCAGTGTTGAATCGCTGCTGGACTGGCAACACGCCCTGCTGCATGACGCCGAATATGACCCGCAATTGTGCTTTGTCAGCCTATTCAACGATGAAGTGGCGGGCGTGGCTCAAGCCTGGACCAGCGCTTATCTCAAAGACCTGGTGGTGCATCCACGCTTGCAGGGGCGCGGCGTGGGCGGTGCATTGCTCAGCCATGTGTTCCGCGTGTTCAAGCAACGTGGGGAGCCCAGCGTCGACCTGAAGGTCATGGAACACAATCACCCAGCCCGTCGCCTTTACCTGCGGCACGGCATGCAGGTAATCCGCCGCGAAGCGCTATAAGCCGCCGGCAGTTTGGAAGGACCTTAAATTAGCGCTTACCCATCGAACGACGCGTGCCAGCAGGGGCTGCGCCAGGGGTTTTACGGTGGCCATGACCTTCGCCCTTTTTGTAATGCGTCTGCCCTTCGGTGTTGCCCTTGGCCTTGGCAAACTCAGAAGGTTTGAACGGGAAGGTGAACGCTGGAATCACCGGCTTTTGCGGGGTGTTCACAGCAGTTTCGTTTTCAGCCTGTTCAGCGCTCACGGCATCAGGAGCAGTCGGTTGTGTAGGAGTAGTCATGAAAGCTCCGGAATACGGGTAAGGATCAGGCCAGTGGGCACAAGACGGCGCAGTATACCTGCCCGATCTACCCCGCGGAGCACTCACCGGTAGGAAATCGTCAATAGGCCTCTTTTGCCGCCAGACGGGTTGGCGCTGGTTTTCAGTTCTTCAAATGAGGTATCAATCTGCGGCTCTGTGCCAAGGAGACCTGCGAAGGGCATGTGAACGGCAATCACAACGCCTGGGATCACTTCGATGAGGTTTGTTGCCTCCCCCAAATCCACGCCATTGGCTGGCCTTATATCGTAAGACGGCTCAGTAATTGCACCGTGAAAGCGAATCACCCCGCCACTCACCACCGATTGTGCGTTTACCTCACCCGAGAACAGAAAAATCGTGCAAGCCGTAAAACCCAGCACCCAGTTCGTCATTCACCCCATCCTCTTTAAAGGAAAGGCTTCAGCCCTTCCTATAAAAGCTATCGACGCGGGCGGATCTTTCTTGACACCCATGACACTTTTTTTACCCGCCTGTCCGTAATGTCAGTTTGCTGTCACCTTGCTGACCGGGTCGAAACGCTATAACCGTCACATCCCTTTTCCACGCACACGGCGTCTTTACGGCATGGGCATTCAAGCTAAAAAAATACTAGTGGGCACGTTGGTTATTGTCCTGATAGGCGCCGTTATATGGCAGTTCAAACGCCCCATACCGAACAAATCAGTCGCGGGCATGCCTGTCCCGGTGCGCGTTATTCAAGTGGTGCAGCACGATGTGCCGCGCTATGTCAACGGAATCGGCGCCGTGCTGTCGCTGCACAGTGTGATGATTCGCCCGCAGATTGACGGCATCCTCACTCAGTTGCTGGTAAAAGAAGGTCAGACCGTCAACGCCGGTGATCTGTTGGCCACCTTGGATGATCGCTCGATCAAAGCCAGCCTCGCTCAGGCCAACGCGCAACTGGGACAAAATCAAGCGCAGTTGCAAGGCGCACTGATCGATCTCAAACGTTACCAGTTGCTCAGCGTCGACAACGGTGTCTCCAAACAAACACTTGATCAACAGCAAGCGCTGGTTAATCAACTAAAAGCCACCGCGCAGGGCAATCAGGCGGCCATTGAGGCCGCCAAAGTGCAGCTGTCGTATACGCAGATTCATTCTCCGGTGACGGGACGCGTGGGAATTCGCGCGGTCGATCCGGGTAACTTCCTACGGGTCAGCGATACCCAAGGGCTGTTTTCCGTCACCCAACTCGACCCGATTGCCGTTGAGTTTTCGCTGCCTCAGCAATGGTTGCCAACCTTGCACGCGTTACTCGCCGCCAAAGACCCTGCGCGGGTCAAAGCCTTCGTGGGTGACGCCGATCCCAGCAGCACACTGCTGGGCGAAGGCCGCTTGAGCCTGATTGATAACCAGGTGTCGGCCACGACCGGCACGATCAAAGTCAAAGCTCAGTTCGACAACCCTACACACACGCTGTGGCCGGGGCAGTTGGTGAATATCGAGGTTCAGACCGGCCTCGATCAACACGCGCTGGTTGTACCGCCGCAAGTGGTGCAGCGCGGGCTGGACAATTATTTCGTGTACCGGGTCAAAGGCGATGAGGTCGAAACCGTGCCCGTGCAAGTGGTGTATCAAGACACCGAGCTAACTATCGTCAGCGGCGTCAATGTGGGCGATACGCTGGTCAGCGATGGCCAGTCGCGGCTTAAACCCGGCTCACGGATAGAAACCTTGAGCGAGCCAACCCTTGGTAACGCGGACAACGTTAAACCGGTGCAACCATGACCCCTAGCCGTTCACTTTCGGCCTGGTGCGTTGACCATCCGGTTGCCACGGTTTTGTTGACGTTCGCCCTGGTGTTGTTGGGGGTGATTGCCTTTCCGCGCCTGCCGGTTGCCCCGTTGCCCGAGGCGGAGTTCCCGACCATTCAGGTCTCGGCGCAACTGCCCGGCGCCAGCCCGGACACCATGGCGTCGTCGGTCGCAACGCCGCTGGAGGTGCAGTTCAGCGCCATTCCCGGCATGACGCAAATGACGTCCAGCAGCGCGCTGGGCTCGACCACGCTGACCCTGCAATTCACCCTTGAAAAAAGCATCGATACCGCCGCTCAAGAAGTCCAAGCCGCGATCAACACCGCGTCCGGCAAACTGCCTAAAGACATGCCGACACTGCCGACCTGGAAGAAGGTCAACCCGGCTGACAGCCCGGTGCTGATTCTGAGCATCAGTTCGGTTCTGATGCCCGGCACTGAACTCAGTGATTACGTCGAAACCCTGCTTGCCCGGCAAATTAGCCAGATCGACGGCGTGGGCCTGATCAACATTACCGGCCAGCAACGTCCGGCAATCCGGGTGCAAGCCTCAGCCGACAAATTGGCCGCCATCGGCCTGACCTTGGCCGACATCCGCCTAGCCCTGCAACAAACCAGCCTCAACCTGGCCAAGGGCGCGCTGTACGGGCCATCGAGCATTTCCACGCTGTCGACCAACGACCAGTTGTTCGATGCCGAGGAGTACGGCCAGTTGATCGTCTCGTACAAAGACGGCGCGCCGGTGCAGCTACGCGACGTGGCGCGGGTGATCAACGGTTCCGAGAACGACTACGTGCAAGCCTGGTCCGGGCACCAGCCGGGGCTCAACCTGGTGATTTCACGCCAGCCGGGGGCCAACATCGTAGACACCGTGGACCGAATTCAAGCCGCCCTGCCCGGCTTGCAAGCCATGCTCCCGGCCTCGGTTGAGGTGACGGTGCTGAGCGACCGGACCAAAACTATTCGCGCCTCCCTGCATGAAGTTGAAATCACCCTGCTGATCGCGGTGCTGCTGGTGGTCGCGGTGATGGCGCTGTTCTTGCGCCAATGGTCGGCCACCTTAATTGTGTCGGCGGTACTCGGCGTATCGCTGATCGCCAGCTTCGCCCTGATGTACGTGCTCGGGTTCAGCCTGAACAACCTGACGCTGGTAGCGATTGTGGTGGCCGTGGGGTTTGTGGTCGACGATGCGATTGTGGTGGTGGAGAACATCCATCGCCATCTCGAAGCCGGCGAAAGCATGCGCGACGCGGCGATCAAGGGTTCCAGCGAGATTGGCTTTACCGTGGTCTCGATCAGCTTCTCGCTGGTGGCGGCCTTTATCCCGCTATTGTTTATGGGCGGCGTGGTCGGGCGGCTGTTTAAAGAGTTCGCCCTGACCGCGACCTCGACCATCATGATTTCGGTGCTGGTGTCGTTGACCCTGGCGCCCACCTTGGCTGCGCTGTTTATGCGCTCGCCCGTGCATCACCCCGACGCCAAACCCGGTTTTGGCGAACGCTTGCTGGCGCTATATGAAAAAGGCTTGAAGCGTGCCTTGGCCCACCAGCGGCTGATGCTGGGGGTTTTCGGCGTGACGCTGGCCATGGCCATCGTCGGCTATGTACTGATCCCCAAGGGATTCTTCCCGGTACAAGACACCGGCTTTGTGCTGGGCACCACCGAGGCAGCCTCTGATATTTCATTCGCGGACATGAAGCAAAAACACTTGGCCCTGGCCAAAATTGTCAGCGCAGACCCGGCCGTGCAGGCTTTTTCGCACTCGGTGGGCGTCACCGGTAGCAACCAGACCATCGCCAACGGCCGCTTCTGGATTGCCCTAAAGGACCGGGGGGATCGTGATGTGTCGGCCAGCGAGTTTATCGACCGTATCCGCCCGCAACTGGCCAAGGTACCGGGCATCGTGCTGTACCTGCGAGCAGGGCAAGACATCAACTTGAGCTCCGGGCCAAGTCGCAGCCAGTACCAGTACGTGCTCAAGAGTAACGACGGGCCGACGCTCACGACTTGGACGCAGCGCCTGACGGAAAAACTGCGCGCCAACCCCGCCTTCCGCGACCTGTCCAACGACCTGCAACTGGGCGGCAGCATCACCCACATCAACATCGATCGCAAAGCCGCGGCACGCTTTGGCCTGACCGCCACCGACGTCGACGAAGCGTTGTACGACGCCTTCGGTCAGCGCCAGATCAATGAGTTCCAGACCGAAATCAACCAGTACAACGTGATTCTTGAGGTCGACACCCAGCAGCGCGGCAAGGCCGAAAGCCTGAACTACTTCTACCTGCGCTCACCGCTAACGGGCGAGATGGTGCCGCTGTCGGCCCTGGCCAAGGTGGATGCCCCCACCAGCGGCCCGCTGTCGATCAGCCATGACGGGATGTTTCCGGCCGCTAACCTGTCGTTCAACTTGGCCCCCGGCGTGGCCTTGGGCGATGCAGTGCTAATGCTCAATCAGGCGAAGAATGAAATCGGCATGCCGAGCACCATCAGCGGCAACTTCCAGGGCGCCGCGCAAGCCTTCCAAAGCTCATTGGCCAGCCAACCGTGGCTGATTCTGGCAGCGCTGGTGGCGGTGTACATCATTCTGGGGGTGCTGTACGAAAGCTTTGTGCACCCACTGACGATCATCTCGACCTTGCCTTCTGCGGGTCTGGGCGCGCTGTTGATGCTGTGGATATGTGGCCAGGACTTCTCGATCATGGCTCTGATCGGGCTGGTGCTGTTGATCGGGATCGTCAAGAAAAACGGCATTCTAATGATCGACTTCGCGCTCGACGCCCAGCGCAGCCGTGGCCTAAGCCCAGAAGCCGCGATCTATGAAGCCTGCATCACGCGTTTTCGACCGATCATCATGACCACCCTCGCCGCCTTGCTCGGCGCGCTGCCGCTGATGCTCGGCTACGGCACCGGCGCCGAACTGCGCCAGCCATTGGGGATTGCCGTGGTCGGCGGCTTGCTGGTGAGCCAAGCGCTGACGCTGTTTACCACGCCCGTCATATACTTGTGGCTCGAACGATTGTTCCATCGATCCCAACCTGCCCGCTCACTGGCGGCGGATCACTGAGGCGGTTTATGCGCGTTCTAATTATTGAAGATGAAGAAAAAACCGCCGACTACCTGCATCGTGGGCTAACAGAGCAAGGGTATACGGTGGATGTGGCACGCGACGGCGTCGAGGGTTTGCACCTGGCGCTCGAAAGCGATTACGCCGTGATAGTGCTCGACGTGATGTTGCCGGGCATCGATGGCTTTGGTGTGCTGCGGGCCTTGCGCGCACGCAAACAAACGCCGGTGATCATGCTGACTGCCCGCGAGCGTGTTGAAGACCGGATTCGCGGCTTGCGCGAAGGCGCGGACGATTATTTGGGCAAGCCGTTTTCGTTTTTAGAACTGGTCGCCCGCCTGCAAGCCTTGACCCGGCGCAGTGGCGGTCATGAGCCCGTGCAAGTGACTGTCGATGACCTGTGGATAGATTTGATCAGCCGCAAAGCCAGTCGCGCCGGAAGTCGCCTGGACCTGACCGCTAAAGAATTCGCATTGCTCAGCGTGCTGGCACGGCGTCAGGGCGAAATTCTCTCGAAGACTTCGATTGCCGAGATGGTTTGGGACATCAATTTCGACAGTGACGCCAACGTGGTCGAAGTCGCGATCAAGCGCCTGCGCGCTAAGCTAGACGGGCCTTTCGAGCACAAGTTGCTGCACACCATTCGTGGCATGGGGTACGTGTTGGAGCGGCGCAGTGTTTAAACGGCCCAACGGCTTGAACTCTATCGCCCTGCGTCTGAGTGCGATGTTCACGCTGGTGGCCTTGCTGGTGTTTGTATTGATCGGCGGGGCGCTGTATCAGCAGGTCGACAAGGGTATAGGCCTGTTGCCCGAAGCCGAATTGGATGCGCGGTTCAGCGTGCTGGAGTCGTCAATCAACCGTTTTGGCAACCCGGATCACTGGGCCAAGATCAGCGCAAAACTCACCCTGCTCAGCGAAGAAGACAAACGCATCCGATTTTGGGCCGTGAGCGGCGACCCTCACTACGAATACGGCGCGCCCGACGCGCAAATACGCGCCTTTGCCCAGAGTCCGACAGGCGTTCGCGACTTATACATACCCGGCAAGGCGGCCCCCTACAAGGTGCTGATCAATCAAATCCCGGCCAAGGAGCAACGCCCGGCGCTGCGATTTTTAATCGCCATCAACACCGAAACCTTTCGTCAGACCCAACACCATTTGCTGGTTGCCTTGATCAGCCTCGCAATCATTGGCGTACTGCTGGCATCCGCCTTGGGTTATTGGGTGGCGCATATCGGCCTCAAGCCCTTGATCAAACTGTCGCAGGAAGCGCAAAAACTGGCGCCCCCGCGCTTGTCCGGTCGGCTCAAGTTGTCGCCGCTGGCACCTGAACTTGAGCAATTGGTCAGTGCCTTCAATTCAACCCTGGACCGGGTTGAACAGGCCTATACGCGCCTTGAGTCCTTCAATGCCGACGTGGCCCACGAACTGCGCTCACCGTTGACTAACCTGATCGGCCAGACCCAAGTAGCGCTGACCCGCGGGCGCTCCGCCGAACATTATTTTGAAGTGCTGCAATCCAACCTAGAGGAGCTCGAACGGCTGCGCAGCATCATCAATGACATGCTGTTTCTGGCCAGCGCAGATCAAGGCAGCAAGGCCAGCAAACTTACCCGTGCGTCACTGGCGGGCGAAGTGGCAACCACGTTGGATTATCTGGAGTTCATTCTTGAGGACGCGCAAGTCACGGTGCAGGTGAGCGGCGATGCCGAGGTCAACATCGAAACGGCCCATTTGCGCCGGGCGTTGATCAACTTACTGAGCAATGCCGTGCAGCACACCGAAGCCGGGCAGCAGATTGAGGTATTGATCGAGCACACCGGCAAACGAGCAAGTATCAGCATCAGTAACCCTGGGCAAGCGATTAGCGCAGAGCATTTGCCGCGCTTATTTGAGCGTTTCTACCGGGTAGATGCCGCCCGCCATAACAGCGGCGCCAATCACGGCCTTGGGCTGGCCATTGTCAAAGCCATTGCGCTGATGCATGGCGGGGATGTGTTTGTACGCAGCGCTGACGGGCGCAATACATTTGGGCTGTATTTACCGGTCTGACAACCTCGCCTCCATAGTTCAGTGCTTTCCTTTGTTACTCAAAACGCAACAGTCCTTGTACGAATACGCTCTGTTTCGTGTGCAGCTGGCGCTATAAATTAGCGCCATCACACAGCACTTGCTAAGCAAGAAGGTCCTGAAATGTCCACCAGTATGGGTATGGCTAGCGTTTTCGTTTTGTCGTCTTTGTTGTTGTCACCTTTGGCAATGGCGGAAGAATCACCTGCGTTTATCGCTCAAAATGCAGCCCGCGCAGCCGCCTTTGAAGAGCACCAAACGGAACTCGCAGCCAGCCATAAAAATGATGCAAAACCCCAGCAAACGCAGGTTAAAACCAGCGTGTCGAATGAATCAAAAGACAGCTGATTTCACGTGCAAGAAACTCCCGACACAGTCAGTCTCAGGCCTCATATGTGACTGATTGTTTCAAAAGCCGCTATGCTAGCGGCTTTTTTTTGTTTTAAAAAAAGGCATTACCTCCGTAGGGATGCCTGCAAATAAGAACTGAATACGTAAAGAAAATAAAAACTGCCGCCACTATCAAGGAGCCTCCCAATGGTGAAGCACTCCCTTAAGCTCAGTCCTTTATTCATCGCATTAACTGCAATGATTCCGGTACTTGCACACGCTGACGACGACACGCCCAAAGACGGTTTTATCGACGGTTCAAGCCTGAACCTGCACCTGCGCAACTACTACATGAACCACGACATCCGCAGCTCCCATCTTGATGACAGCAAAGAATGGGGCCAAGGCTTCATCGCCAAGTTCTCATCAGGCTTCACGCCCGGCGTGGTCGGTTTTGGACTGGATGCCTATGGCATGCTGGGCCTGAAACTGGACGGTGGTGGCGGCACAGATGGCAGCAGCATCCTGCCGGTCGGCAGTGGCAACGGCAAAGCACCCACCGATTTTTCGTCGGGTGGTGCCGCGTTTAAAATGCGAGCGTTTGATACCGAACTCAAAGCCGGTGACCTGTTTTTAACCAACCCGGTAATTGCGGGCGGTGAAACACGCATGCTGCCGCAGACCTTCCAAGGCATTAGCCTGACCAACCACAGTTTCGCTGGGTGGATGTTCGAGGGTGGCCAGGTCAGTTTCGACAAGCCTTACAACCAGAGCGGCATGAGGCGCCTGACCACTACCTACGGCGATTTGGGCGACCAGACCACTAAACACCTGACCTGGGCGGGCGCGGCGTTCAGCGGCATGCCCGAGATCACCAGCAACCTGTACGCGGCGCAACTCAAGGATGTGTGGAACCAGTACTACTACGATCTGGATTACACCCACACCCTGAGCGACAGCGTTACCCTGAACCCCGGCCTGCATTTCTATCACACGCAGGACAGCGGCAAGGCGCTTCTGGGTGACATCAGCAACAACACCTTCAGCCTGCACATGGCGGTGGGGATTGACGGGCACAAAGTGACAGCGGTGTATCAGCGGGTCAACGGCAATACCCCGTTTGACTACATCAACCAAGGCGACAGCATTTACCTCGACAACTCGCAGCAGTATTCGGATTTCAACGGCCCGAACGAGCGCTCCTGGAAACTGCAATACGAGTATGACTTCGCCGGCCTCGGTATTCCCGGCCTAACCAGCACTGCCTCGTACTCACGCGGTGAGTTGGACCTGACCAAAGCCGCCCCCAACAGCATCGGCTACAGCAACTGGTACAACCCCGACGGCAAAAACGCCCATCACTGGGAGCGAGACCTGGGCCTCAAGTATGTGGTTCAGGAAGGCAAAGCCAAAAACCTGGGCCTGACCCTGCGCTGGGCAACCAACCGGGGCAATGCGGTTTATCAAACAGTCGACCATGACGTTGATGAGTACCGCGTGATTATTGACTATCCTCTCGATGTGTTTTAAATCGTGACCAAAAGGCCAGCTTTTTAGCTGGCCTTGTGCCTAAAGGGCTGTACCTAAGGGCGTGTACGATTTACCGCCGCGAGGGAAATGCCATTAAATACTCTTTGCGTACACCCATCATTACTCGAGGCATGTTGATCGGGACAGCCGTGTGCACGGTTGTTGTGATTCTCAGCATCGTCGGCTTTTTACTGGTCCGCGAGTACCGCAATACCGAAGAAGATGCAAAGCGCTCAGCGCTAAACATTGTGCAATTGATCAATCGCGATATTCGCAACACCTTCTCCATCTATGATTCGGCGCTCAGCAGCCTGATCGAATTGCTGCAAACCAAGGCTTTGTCCACGCTACCGACGCAAACCCAGCATTCATTGCTCTTTGACAGGACCAATGAGACTCCATCTAATGCCGGGTTCTTTGTGCTGGACGCTCAAGGCAAGCTGATAACCCGCTCCAAACCAGACATACACATTCCAGACAACGCCAACCAACAGCCGTGGTTCAAAGCTCATTTGAACAGCACCAGCACCGACCTGAACATCAGCCATCCTTACCTAGCCAACCCGGACACCCAGGACTGGGTCATTATTCTCAGCCGTAGAGTTTCGGCGCCAGACGGTGCGTTTGCGGGGGTTGCTGCAGGGGAAATGAAGCTGGCCTATTTTCAAAGTCTGTTTCGGGGCTTGGACATTGGGCCGACGGGCAACATCAGCATCCTGAACACGGACGGCACACTCATGATGCAATACCCGCCAACCACCGTACTCGCTATCGGCCAAGACCTTAGCCATGCATCGAACTTTATTCGGCTTATAAACGATCGTTATGGCAGTTTTATGGCCATTTCGGGGGTCTACCACCATAAACGCCTGTTCAACTTTGCCCAAGTTCGCGACCTGCCCATCATCGTAGTGGTGGCAGTCTCGGCTTGGAGTATTTTTGACAACTGGCAGCACACCGCCCTGATAATCGGCAGCGTAACGCTGATGTTGTGCCTGGGTTTACTGTGGCTGACTTGGCTCCTGATTCGCGAACTGCATCTGCGCCATTATGCAGAACACGAACTCGCGGCACTGGCATCGACCGACCCTATGACGGGGCTGGCTAACCGTCGCACCCTAGATCGGATCCTGGATCTGGAATGGCGCAGAGTGCAACGCACGGGTAACCCGGTTTCGCTGATCATGATCGACATAGACCACTTCAAAACCTTCAATGACAGCTACGGGCATCAAGCAGGTGATGAGGCGATACGCCAAGTGGCGCAGGTCATTAAGGCCCACGTACGACGCCCAGCAGACCTGACAGCCCGCTACGGAGGTGAAGAGTTCGCGCTGGTGCTGACAGAAACTGACGCTGCTGGCACACGGCAGCTCTCCGAGAAAATTCGCCTAGCCGTTGAGTACATGCCGCCGGTGATGCCGGGCCATCGAACGCTGACTGTCAGCGTGGGATCGTGCACCCGTTATGCAAAACCTGGGGAACATCAGGACACTCTGCTCAGCGCTGCCGATAAAGCGCTGTATCAGGCCAAAAAAGGTGGACGAAACCGAGTGGTGAACATCAATGAGACGGGGCTAAATGCGCTGAAGCCCAAACCAGCCAGCTAAGCCCTTGCCTGGCGATCGCTTAAAAGAGCAAAAGAGCGCGAAGCAAGCTCCCTCCTCCAGTTGGACTGCGTGCAGCGCTTTAATAAACGGAATAGCCTGCGAGAGCGCACAAAAAAAAAGACCACCCGAGGGTGGCCTTCAAAAACTAGAGAAAGAAGTTTTACTTAAACTGCCGCAACCGGACGCATGTACGAGATCGGTGCAGTGCTGGCGTCTTCAAAGGTCACGACTTCCCACGCATCTTTCTGCTCAATCAGCTTGCGAAGCAGCTGGTTGTTCAGTGCATGGCCAGACTTGAAGCCCTTGAACTCACCAATCAGGCTATTGCCCAACAGGTAGAGATCGCCAATGGCGTCGAGGATTTTGTGCTTCACAAATTCGTCTTCGTAGCGAAGACCGTCTTCGTTCAGCACACCATCCGAATCGACTACGATCGCGTTTTCCACGCTGCCACCGAGTGCGAGGTTGTGCTTGCGCAGGTACTCGATGTCACTCATGAAGCCAAAGGTACGCGCGCGGCTGACTTCTTTTACAAACGAAGTGCTTGAGAAATCCACGGTTGCGCTTTGGGTGCGGTTACGGAAAACAGGGTGGTCGAAATCGATCTCGAAGCTCACCTTGAAGCCTTCGAAAGGGACGAAAGTGGCGCGTTTGTCGCCATCTTCCACTGTCACTTCACGCAGGATACGGATGAACTTCTTCGGCGCGTCCTGTTCTTCCAGGCCGGCAGATTGAATCAGAAACACGAAAGGTCCGGCGCTACCGTCCATAATCGGGACTTCAGACGCGGAGAGTTCGACGTAGGCGTTATCGATCCCCAGGCCAGCCATGGCCGAGAGCAAGTGCTCTACCGTGTCTACTTTTACATCGCCGTTGACCAACGTGGTCGACATCGTTGTCTCGCCGACGTTTTCCGCGCGGGCAGGAATCTGCACAACAGGGTCAAGGTCTGCACGACAAAACACAATGCCGGTGTCCACAGGCGCAGGCTTGAGGGTCAGATAGACCTTCTCACCGGAGTGCAGGCCGACACCTGTGGCACGGATAATATTTTTCAGGGTGCGTTGTTTAATCATGGCATTGGCCGCTTCAGCGCAAATTGCGAACTGGTATCAACAAAGGCTGGCGATAATAGCAGACCGAACCTTTGCTGAACACCAATCACCTTAATCCCCCTGATTGATTTCATTAATCAGCCTGACGACGCAGGAATGCCGGGATGTCCAGGTAGTCCAAGTCATCTTGTGGATTCAGTTTGGCCGCCGCAGTAGCGCCATGCTGAGCCTGATTACGCATCACGGTCGGGCGATCCAGATCACGGTAGTTAACCGCTGGCAGTTCCTGGCGCTCTACACGGGTTTCTTGACGCGATGGAGCCGACTGGGCCGATTGAGCCGCGTACGACGCCTGAACGGTGTTGTCGATCACTTTGACCGGCTTCTCGATTTTCGCGCCCAGACCAGTAGCAACCACGGTCACGTGCAGTTCGTCGCGCATGTCCGGATCGATAACGGTACCGACTTTGACCATGGCGTGTTCCGACGCGAAGGCTTCGATGATGCTACCCACGTCGGAGTACTCACCCAGAGACAGGTCAGGACCGGCAGTGATGTTAACCAGGATGCCGCGAGCGCCTTCCAGGTTCACATCTTCAAGCAACGGGTTGCGAATCGCCGCTTCAGTTGCTTCACGTGCACGGTTCGGACCGCTGGCGCAGCCAGTGCCCATCATCGCCATGCCCATTTCGCTCATCACCGTACGTACGTCGGCAAAGTCGACGTTGATCATGCCCGGACGCTTGATGATGTCGGAGATACCGCGAACGGCACCGGCCAGTACGTCATCGGCCTTGGCGAACGCCGACAACAGGCTTGCGTCTTTACCGAGGATGGTCAGCAGTTTTTCGTTCGGAATCGTGATCAACGAATCGACGCTTTCGGACAACAGACGAATACCTTCGTCAGCGATCTGCATGCGCTTGCGACCTTCGAACGGGAACGGACGAGTCACCACCGCAACGGTGAGAATCCCCATTTCCTTGGCCACTTCAGCGATGATCGGCGCAGCACCGGTACCGGTACCTCCGCCCATGCCCGTGGTGATGAACACCATGTTGGTGCCCTGCAGCACTTCTGCGATGCGCTCGCGGTCTTCCAGAGCGGCCTGACGACCGACCTCAGGGTTTGCGCCGGCACCCAGACCTTTGGTCACGCCAGTGCCCAATTGCAGGATGGTACGCGCGCCAATGCTTTTCAGCGCTTGCGCGTCAGTGTTGGCGCAGATGAATTCCACACCTTCGATGTTGCTCTTAACCATGTGGTTAACAGCATTGCCACCGCCACCACCAACACCGATAACTTTAATTACCGGGCTTTGCGGGATGTTGTCTACGAGTTCGAACATGGTCCCTCTCCTTTCAGTTCTCTAGTTTTTTTCGCCTACTTCTACTGCTTTTGAATCTTTTACTGCTCAAGCTTTAAAAATTGCCCTGAACCCAACGCTTGAGGCGCTCGAAGACAGGGGCTTTTTGTTCATCACTGCTGTAGTTGTCGCGGTTGCTGATACCCGATATGGAGATACCGTCTGACTGCTTTTGCAGCCCGTACAGCAACAAGCCCACAGCGGTGGAGTAAATCGGATTGCGCACAACGTCGGTCAAACCTTTGAAGCTGTGCGGCACGCCCAAGCGAACCGGCATGTGGAAGATTTCCTCTGCCAGCTCGACTGCGCCTTCCATTTTCGAAGTGCCGCCAGTCAGCACGATGCCGGCCGGGATCAGGTCTTCGTAGCCGCTGCGACGCAGCTCCGCCTGGATCAGGGTGAACAGTTCGTCGTAACGCGGCTCGACCACTTCGGCCAAGGCCTGGCGGGACAGCTCGCGCGGAGGACGATCGCCCACGCTCGGTACTTTGATGGTTTCACCCGCGCCGGCCAGTTTGGCCAGTGCGCAGGCGTAACGGATTTTGATTTCTTCGGCATATTGAGTCGGTGTGCGCAACGCCATCGCGATGTCGTTAGTCACTTGATCACCGGCAATCGGGATCACAGCCGTGTGACGAATCGCGCCTTCGGTGAAGATCGCGATGTCGGTGGTGCCGCCACCGATGTCGACCAGGCACACGCCCAGCTCTTTCTCGTCATCGGTCAGTACCGAATACGCCGACGCCAGTTGCTCGAGGATGATGTCATCGACTTCAAGCCCGCAACGGCGTACGCACTTTTCGATGTTCTGCGCAGCGTTTACCGCACACGTGACCACATGCACTTTGGCTTCCAGACGCACGCCCGACATGCCCAGAGGCTCACGAACGCCCTCTTGGTTGTCGATCACGTAGTCTTGCGCCAAGGTGTGCAATACGCGCTGGTCAGCCGGAATCGCAACCGCCTGGGCAGCGTCGAGAACGCGTTCAAGGTCGGCAGTGCTGACTTCACGGTCGCGGATCGCAACAATGCCGTGGGAGTTCAGGCTGCGGATGTGATTGCCCGCAACGCCAACGAACGCCGAGTGAATCCGGCAACCGGCCATCAGCTGCGCTTCTTCAATAGCGCGCTGGATCGATTGCACGGTGGACTCGATGTTCACCACCACGCCCTTCTTCAGGCCACGGGACGGATGCGTGCCAATACCGACGATTTCGATGGTGCCGTCTTCCCCGACCTCGCCCACCAGCGCCACCACTTTGGAGGTGCCGATATCGAGACCGACGATCATTTTTCCGCTTTGCACGTTTGCCATGGGTCCTGCCTCTTCTTAATTCTTCGCGACAGCGGGTTGGGCTGCCGTGGGTGCCACAGGTTCCCGCCAGCCGACGGCCAATCCGTTGGCATAACGCAAATCAATGCGCGCTATGTTTGTAATCTGATCTTTCAGCGTCTTGTCATAGATGGCTATGAAACGACGCATTTTCTCTACCAAGTGATCGCGCCCCAACAGCAGCTCGATTCCAGGCCCTGCACTGCCAGCTCCGGTGGTCAGGAACCAGCTACCGCGCTCACGCAATTCCAAACGGGCAATCGAAAAGCCCATTGGACGCAGCATCTGGCTCAGCACCTGATACTGCTGCATCACTTGTTGTTGAGCCCGTTGTGGGCCAAACAGCTGCGGCAAATGTTCGTAGTTGGCCAGCTCACGCGGGGTAAACGCCTGACCCTGGTTGTTCAGCAGTGCTTCATCGCCCCAACGTGCCACCGGCAGTTGCTCTTCAAGGCGAATCACCACTTGGTCCGGCCACACCCGACGGACTTCGGCGTGGGCAATCCATGGCATTTGTTCAAGCTCGGTGCGCATGCCCTCCAGATCGACCGTGAAAAAACTCGCGGCCATATAAGGAGCAATACGCTGTTGCACGGCCTGCTGGCTGATGTAGGTCAAATCACCCTGCACATTGATGTTAGTGATCGGTCGATCCGCGTACGGCATCAGGCGTTGTGCGCCTTCGTACGTACCGAACCCCAGCACCACCAGCAACACCGGCCAAAACAGCACTTTCAAAAAACCAAAGTTGGCTTTTGGCACACGCGCGGACATCGGCTCTTTAGCCACCATTCGGCTGGCACCCCGTGGCACCGGCTTGCGGCCGGGTACGGGTTGCTGATGACGAAGCGATGCGCCTTGCATGGTCTTAACCTCGCGCCTCAACACTGGCTGCCAAAATCGACAGCACCAGTTGCTGGAAATCCAGGCCAGCAGCCTTGGCCGCCATCGGCACTAGGCTGTGGTCAGTCATGCCCGGCGCGGTGTTGACTTCCAGCAGCCAGAACTGGCCATCGGTGTCTTGCATCACGTCCAGACGGCCCCAACCGGCAATACCAATCGCCTCACAGGCTTTCGCCGTGAGTTCCATAAGCTCTTGTTCCTTGTCGCTATCAAGGCCGCACGGGATTCGATACTGGGTATCGTTGGCCACGTACTTGGCGTCGTAGTCGTAAAAGGTGTGGGGCGTACCCAGGGCAATCGGAGGCAACACCTGGTCACGCAGAGTGGCGATGGTGAACTCGGGACCCGAGATCCACTGCTCAACCAAAACTTGCGAGTCGTACTTGATGGCATCGGCCCACGCGGCGATCAACTCGTCCACGTTACTCACTTTGGCCATACCGATACTTGAACCTTCATGCGCCGGTTTGACGATCAAAGGGAAGCTCAGTTCCTTCGCCGCAGAAATACAATCGGCTTCGCTGCTCAGTACGGCGTGACGCGGGGTTGGAATCCCTAGGCTGTGCCACACTTGTTTGGTGCGCAGCTTGTCCATGGCCAGTGCCGAAGCCAAGATGCCGCTGCCGGTGTAAGGAATGCCCAGGCATTCCAGCAGGCCTTGCATGCTCCCGTCTTCGCCGCCACGGCCGTGAAGAATAATGAAGGCGCGGTCAATTTTTTCGGAGGTGATACGGCTGATGAAGTCATCGCCCACATCGATACCGAAGGCGTTGACGCCAGCACCCTGCAAGGCCTTGAGTACGGCATTGCCCGAGTTCAAAGACACTTCACGCTCGGCGCTTTTACCGCCGAACAACACCGCTACCCGGCCGAATTCGGCTGGGGCGATGGTCGAGAACAGATTGGCGTAAGCAGCAGTCATTTCAGCTTCCCCTCGTTGGCAGCGATAACAGCGCCGGCGAACAACGGACTCTTGATAAGTTGTGGCGCTAGGCGGCCGATGTCGCCCGCTCCTTGGCACAACAGAATGTCGCCAGCGCGCAACAGCGGCTTGACGATCGGCGCCAGCTCAACGCCGCGCTCAATGTAGATCGGGTCCAACTGGCCGCGCTGACGAATGCTGTGGCACAGCTGACGGCTGTCAGCACCCGGAATAGGCTCTTCGCCCGCTGGGTAGACTTCCATCAACAACAGCACGTTGGCATCGGCCAGAACCTGCACGAAATCGTCGTACAGATCACGGGTGCGGCTAAAACGGTGCGGCTGGTAAACCATGACCAGTCGACGATCCGGCCAGCCACCGCGCACCGCTTTGATCACTGCTGCGACTTCAGTTGGGTGATGACCGTAGTCATCAACCAGCATCACGTTGCCGCCTTCAACTGGCAGCTCGCCGTAGACTTGGAAGCGTCGGCCCACGCCTTGGAAGCCCGACAGGCCTTGAACGATGGCTTCATCGCTGATGCCTTCATCCGAGGCAATGCAAATGGTGGCCAAGGCGTTCAGCACGTTGTGGTTGCCCGGCATGTTGACCGACACATCCAACGGCTCGCGGTCAGGGCGCAGAACAGTGAAGAAGGTTTGCATGCCCTGCTGGCGCACATTGATTGCGCGAACGTCAGCGCCTTCATTGAAGCCGTAAGTCACGGTCGGACGCTTGACCAGTGGCAGAATTTCACGCACTACCGGGTCGTCTAGGCACAGCACAGCCAGGCCGTAGAACGGCAGGTTGTGGAGGAACTCGACGAAGGTTTTCTTCAGTTTGTTGAAGTCACCTTCGTAGGTTGCCATGTGATCGGCGTCGATGTTGGTGACCACCGCAACCATCGGCTGCAAGTGCAAGAAGCTGGCATCGCTTTCGTCTGCTTCGGCAATCAGGTAACGGCTGGTACCCAGTTGTGCATTGGTGCCCGCTGCATTCAGCCGACCACCGATCACGAACGTTGGGTCCAGGCCACCGGCCGCGAACACCGACGCCAGCAAACTGGTGGTGGTGGTTTTACCGTGCGTACCGGCAACGGCGATGCCATGTCGATAGCGCATCAGTTCAGCCAGCATCTCGGCCCGCGGGACGACCGGAATACGGCGTTCCAACGCGTTGGCCACTTCCGGGTTGGACGTGTTGACAGCGCTCGACACCACCAGTACATCGGCATTGACCGCGTTTTCGGCGCGGTGACCAATAAAGATCTGCGCGCCGAACGATTCAAGGCGTTCGGTCACAGCCGATGCATTCAGGTCAGAACCCGACACTTGATAGCCCAAGTTCAGCAGCACTTCAGCGATACCGCACATCCCCACACCGCCGATACCGACGAAGTGGATACGACGGATGCGGCGCATTTCCGGTTGTGGCATGGCTTTCTGATTCTCAACCATTGGCCACCTCCAGGCAGATGTCTACGACGTTGCGGGTGGCATCGGGTTTAGCCAAGCGGCGCGCATTGCTCGCCATGCTGTTCAGTCGTTCCGGTTGCATCAAAACCTCTGTCAGGCGTGCAGCCAGTTCGGCTGCGCCAGTTGTTGCTTGTGGCATCACGAAGGCCGCGCCTTCACGTGCCAAAAAGTCGGCATTACGGCTCTGATGGTCGTCAATCGCGTGGGGCAATGGCACCAGCAACGAAGGCAGACCGGCCGCAGCCAGTTCACTGACGGTCAGTGCGCCTGCGCGACAAACCACCAGGTCGGCCCAGCCATAGGCGTGGGCCATGTCTTTGATAAAAGGCTGTACATCAGCCTCGACGCCGACCGCGGTGTAGCGCTCGGCGGTAATCTGATCGTGCTGCTTACCCGCCTGATGAAACACCTCAGGGCGAACCTCGACCGGCACGTTGGCCAAGGCTTCAGGCAGTAGCTTGTTTAGCGGTTCAGCCCCCAAGCTGCCGCCCAACACCAGCAGGCGCGCCTTGCGCCCTTCGAGTGCCGCGCGAGGTGCGAGGGTGAACAACTCAGGACGCACCGGATTGCCGGTGGTGCGAAGTTTGTCGCTGGCCGCAAAAGTCTGCGGGAAGGCTTCACACACACGGTGGGTCATCGGTACCAGCAAGCGGTTAGCCGTACCGGCAACCGCGTTTTGCTCATGAATGATCACCGGCACGCCGCAGGTCTTGGCTGCCAGGCCGCCAGGCCCGGTCACGTAGCCACCAAAGCCGAGCACACACACGGGCTTGAGCTGACGGATAATCTTTCGCGCCTGAAACAAGGCATTGATCAACACAAACGGCGCTTTGAGCAGCGACAGTTTGCTTTTGCCACGCAAGCCCGCGACGTTGATCCGGTGCAAGGTGAAGCCCGCTGGTTCAACCAGTTCGTTCTCGATGCCACGCGGTGTTCCGAGCCAGTGCACGGTGTAGCCACGTGCTTCAAACTCACGCGCACACGCCAGCGCAGGGAACACGTGCCCGCCAGTGCCGCCTGCCATGATCAGCACATTAGCGCCCATGGTTCGGCTCCTCTGCGAAGTCGCTTTCTTTGAAATCGGTCTCTTCGCTGCCCAAGTGGGTTCGACTCTCCCACTCGATGCGCAGCAACAAACCCATACACACGCAGCAAATCACCAACGAACTGCCGCCATAACTGAGGAATGGCAAGGTCAGACCTTTGGTCGGCAGCAAGCCGACGTTTACCCCGATGTTGATCAGGAACTGGCCGATCCACAGGAACGACAGGCCGTACGCCATGTAAGCCGAAAAGTATTGTTTGGCACGCTCTGCCCACATGCCTATGTACATGCCACGCACGCAGACAAACACGAATAACGCCACGGTCAGCAACGAACCGACAACGCCCAGCTCTTCAGCCAACACCGAGAACACGAAGTCGGTGTGCGCTTCCGGCAGGTAGAACTGCTTCTGTACGCTGTTGCCCAACCCCACCCCCAACCACTCGCCGCGACCAAACGCGATCAGTGCCTGGGTCAATTGGTAGCCGGAACCAAACTGGTCAGACCATGGGTCGGTAAACGTAATCAGACGTGCCATCCGATATGGCTGGGCTTGGACCAGCACGAACACCGCGCCCACCGCTAACGCCACCATTAACGCGAAGCGGAACAGGCCAACACCGCCGAGGAACAACATGGCCGCCGCAGCGCCCATCATTACCACGGTGGCGCCAAAGTCGGGCTCCATCAGCAGCAGACCAGCCATGGGCAGCAACACGATGAAGGGCTTGAAGAACCCCATCCAACTGTCGCGGACTTCCTTCTGCTGGCGCACTAGGTAACCGGCGAGGTAAATCACCACGAACACCTTGGCGATTTCAGAAGGCTGTACGTTGAAGAAGCTGAAACCGATCCAGCGCATCGAACCGTTTACCTCACGGCCAATGCCCGGCAGCAATACCATGACCAGCAAGCCGAACGCGCCGATCAGCAACATGAAGCCCAAGCGCTGCCACGTGGCTATCGGCACCATCATGGTCATGATGCACGCGCCCAGCCCGAGCACGATGTAGAACAGGTGACGGATCATGTGGTACAGCGTGTTACCCGACTGCAAGGCAGCCACTTCGGACGAGGCCGAGGTGATCATCACTAGACCGAGGCCAAGCAACGCAAGGCAACCGGCCAGCAACGGAAAGTCGAGGTCAATGCCACGGCCCGTGATCAGCGGTGAAGGGTAAGGTTTCAGGAAGCCGAAGATCATGCCAAGGCCTCCACTGCGCGAGCAAATAGATGACCGCGCTCTTCGTAGTTCTTGAACATGTCAAAACTCGCACACGCAGGCGACAGCAGCACCGCGTCACCGCTATAGGCCAGCGAACGGCTGCGGGCAACGGCTTCGTCGAGCGAACCCACACGGATCTGCGCAACCGAATCACCCAAGGCGGCGGCGATCAGGTCGGCATCACGCCCCATCAACACCACGGCGCGGCAATGCTTGGCCACCGAGTCACGCAGGCCGCTGAAATCGGCGCCTTTGCCGTCACCGCCGGCAATCAGTATCAGCTTGCCGTCCATGTCTGAACCCAAGCCGTCAATAGCCGCCAGGGCTGCACCGACGTTAGTGGCTTTGGAGTCGTTGTAGTAGCTCACGCCATCCAGTTCGCGGACCCACTGACAGCGATGCTCAAGGCCGGTGAACGTGCGCAGGCTCGACAACATCGCGTCGAACGGCAGGCCCGCGGCATGGCCCAGCGCCAATGCAGCCAGAGCGTTAGCTTGGTTGTGGGCACCACGAATTTTCAATTCGCGTACAGGCATCAAGTTCTGGAATTCAAAGGCGAGGTATTTTTCGCCATGTTCTTCACGCAGGCCGAATGCTTTGAAATCTGGCGCACTGAGACCGAAGGTCCAGCACGGCAAACCTTCGCCCATCAGCGGACGGGTCAGTGCATCCTGACGGTTGACCACCACTTGCCGCGCACCCCGAAAAATCCGGTGTTTGGCCAAGTGATACGCCGGCAGGCCGCTGTAGCGGTCCATGTGGTCTTCACTGACGTTAAGTACAGTGGCGACTTCAGCGCCTAGGTGATTGGTGGTTTCGAGCTGAAAGCTCGACAGCTCCATCACGTACAGCTCGATGTCATCGCTAAGCAGGTCCAACGCTGGGGTACCCAGGTTGCCGCCGACCGCCACGCGCTTGCCCGCGGCCACTGCCATTTCACCGACCAGCGTGGTCACGGTGCTTTTGGCGTTGGAACCACTGATTGCCACGATAGGCGCTTTCGCGTTACGCGCGAACAGGTCGATGTCACCCGAGAGCTTCACGCCACGGGCAGCGGCCGCTTGCAGCGCAGGCGTCGCCAATGCCAGACCAGGACTCACGTAAAGCTCGTCGGCACGGCACAGGAACTCGACATCCAGCTCGCCACAACGCACCTCCACTTGCGGGTAGTCACGGCGCAGCGTGGCCAGCTCCGGTGGATTTTCCCGCGTGTCAGCCACAGCAAACGACACGCCCTGGCGCGCTAGAAAGCGAACCAGGGACATGCCGCTCTTGCCGAGGCCGACAACGATGCGGAAGTGGTCAGAAGCGATCAGAGACACAGGTTCTACCTCAGCTTCAGTGTGGCAAGACCGATCAACACGAGGATCACGGTGATAATCCAAAAACGGACAATCACGCGCGGCTCGGGCCAGCCCTTGAGTTCAAAGTGGTGATGTATCGGTGCCATGCGAAACACCCGCTTGCCGGTCAACTTGAACGACGCGACCTGGATCACCACCGACAGTGTTTCCATCACGAACACACCGCCCATGATGAACAGCACGATTTCCTGACGCACGATGACCGCGATGGTGCCCAAGGCGGCACCCAGCGCCAGTGCACCGACGTCACCCATAAATACTTGTGCGGGGTAGGTGTTGAACCACAGGAACCCAAGCCCGGCGCCAATGAGTGCGCCGCAGAACACAATCAGCTCACCTGCGCCCGGTACATACGGGATCAGCAGGTAGTCCGCGAATTTCAGGTTACCCGACAGGTAGCAGAAAATACCCAACGCACCGCCGACCATCACGGTTGGCATGATCGCCAGACCGTCGAGGCCGTCAGTCAGGTTGACTGCGTTGCTCGACCCCACAATCACGAAATAGGTCAAGACCACAAAACCGATGCCCAACGGGATGCTGGCGCCTTTAAGGAACGGCAGGATCAAGGTGGTTTCGACTGCGCTAGGTGCCGTCATGTACAAGAAAATCGCAGCGGCGAGACCAAACACCGACTGCCAGAAATACTTCCAGCGGCTTGGAAGGCCGCGAGAGTTCTTTTCGATGACCTTGCGGTAGTCGTCTACCCAGCCAATGGCACCGAAGAGCAGGGTCACTAGCATCACCACCCACACGTAGCGGTTACTCAGATCAGCCCACAACAAGGTGCTGACGGTAATGGCCGACAGGATCAGTGCGCCACCCATGGTAGGCGTGCCAGATTTGGACAGGTGCGATTGCGGGCCGTCGTTACGAACCGATTGTCCGATCTGACGGTTTTGCAGGGTGCGGATCATCCACGGCCCCAGGCACAGCGACAACGACAACGCAGTGAGTACGCCAAGAATCCCGCGCAGGGACAAGTACTGGAAGACTGCAAAGCCCTTGTAGAACTGTTGTAGATACTCCGCTAGAAGCAGCAGCATTAATGTTTCTCCCCGCTGGAACCGCACAGCGCCGCAACGACGTTTTCCATCGCTGCGCTGCGCGAGCCCTTGATCAAAATAGTGGTGTTTGTTTCGTGCTCGGTGCGAAGCGCCTGGATCAGGTCAGCCTGATTGGCGAAGTGACGAGCCTGGTGTCCACATGCAGCGACGGCATGAGCCATCAGTGGTCCCACCGCATAGAGCGCTGAAACCTTGTCGGCGGCATAAGCGCCAACTTCACGATGTCCTTGCTCTGCCCACTCACCCAGCTCGCCAATATCTCCGAGTACCAGGACGGTACGACCGGAAAAGCCGGCGAGTATATCAATGGCAGCACACATTGAGGTGGGGTTTGCGTTGTAAGTGTCATCAATAATTCGTAAACCTGTGCTAGTCAGTTGCGCGACAGCGCGCCCTTTGACTGGCAACACGGCTTCGAGGCCGGTTTTGATCCCGAACAAGGACACGCCCAACGCATAAGCAGCCGCGGCTGCGGCCAGAGCGTTCGCCACGTTATGGCTGCCCAGCAAGTTCAGTTGAACCTGCTCAACGCCCAGCGGAGTGTGCATCTTGAAGCCTTGGCAGCCGCGTGCATCGCGAACCAGAGCGCTTGCGTAAAAGTCAGCCTGGGCATTGTCCAGCGAGAAACTCAGCACCTTGCGACCTGCCGCACGGGCCTGCCAAATGCCGAACGCCTTGTCGTCCAGATTTAGAACGGCGACGCCATCGGCATCCAGCCCTTCGATAATTTCACCTTTGGCCTCGACGATTTTCTCAGGGCCGCCGAACTCACCCACGTGCGCGGTGCCGGCATTGTTCAGCACCGCGACACGAGGCTTGGTCATAGCTACGGTGTAGGCAATTTCGCCGACGCGCGATGCGCCCAATTCGATCACTGCCGCCGTGTGTTCCAGCGTCAGTTCGAGCAGGGTCAGCGGCACGCCCAGATCGTTATTCAAATTGCCTTTGGTCGCCAGCACCGGGCCACGGGTGCGCAGGATGCAGGCGAGCATTTCTTTGACGGTGGTTTTGCCGCTGGAGCCGGTAATTGCGGCGACGGGTTTGTCGAAGCCGGCACGGTTCAGCGCACCCAATTGGCCCAACGCTTCACGCGTATCCTTGACCACCAATTGCGGCAACGCTGACTCAGGCACTTCGCGCTCTACCAGCGCGGCAACAGCGCCTTTGGCTGCAACTTCATTCAAGTAGTCATGACCATCAAAACGCGGGCCCGTCAGAGCGATAAACAACTGGCCCTGAGCAATGGCACGGCTGTCGATGCTGACGCCATTGAATCGGCTGTCCACGCTGACCAGACGGCCGTTAAGGGTGGCAGCGATTTCGCTCAACAAAAGAGGCTTAAGCATGGGCAACCTCCCAAGCAGCCAAGGCTTTCCCGGCTTCGACCAGGTCAGAGAAGTCATGGCGCTCGCCGTTGATTTCCTGATAGTCCTCGTGACCTTTACCGGCTAGCACTATGACGTCTTCAGCGCGCGCATTGGCGATGATCTGCGCAATGGCTGCGCCTCGACCGGCGACGAAAACCACCTTATCTGCATCCGCAAAACCAGCACGAATGTCTGTGAAAATCTGCGCTGGATCTTCAGTACGCGGGTTGTCGTCGGTCACCAGTACCGCGTCAGCCAAACGCTCAACCACCTCAGCCATTAAGGGGCGCTTGCCGCGATCACGGTCGCCGCCACAGCCGAACAGGCACTGCAACTGGCCTTTGGCATGAGGGCGCAGTGCGAGCAGCACTTTTTCCAGCGCATCCGGGGTATGGGCGTAATCAACCACAACCAACGGCTTCACACCGCCGCCCAAGCGCTGCATGCGCCCAACTGGGCCTTCAAGTTTAGGCAGCACGTTAAGAATTTCGTCGAGTGCGTAGTCGAGACCGAGCAACGCACCCATAGCCGCCAGCACATTGCTCAGGTTGAAACGCCCGAGCAACGCGCTGCGCAGATGGTGCTCACCTTGCGGCGTGACCAGGGTGGCGCGCACGCCATCGTCATCAAAAGTCGCTTCGCGGCAATACAAATAGGCGCTGCTGTCTTCGAGGCTGTAGCTGATTAGGCGCGACTCGTGTTTTTCAGCAGCCAGTTGGCGACCGAAATCATCATCCAGATTGAGCACCCGACAACGCAGGTTTGGCCAGGCAAACAGCTTGGCCTTGGCGGCGGCGTAAGCCTGCATGGTGCCGTGATAGTCCAGGTGATCGCGGGACAAGTTGGTCAGCACTGCCACATCAAACGCCAGTGCGCTGACTCGACCCTGATCCAGACCGTGGGACGACACTTCCATGGCCACGGCTTTGGCACCGGCCTTTTTCAGGTCGGTCAACATGGCCTGCACGGCAATCGGGTCTGGGGTGGTGTGGCGACCGCTTTGCAGCGCGCCATAAAAACCGGTGCCCAGGGTGCCTACGATGCCGCAGTGCTGGCCGAGCAAATCCAGGGCTTGGGCAACCAACTGGGTCACGCTGGTTTTACCGTTGGTGCCGGTGACGCCCACCAAATTCAGGTGATGGCTCGGCTCGCCATAAAAGCGTCCGGCGATGTCTGAAAGCTGTGCTGCCAGACCTTTCACCGGGATCAACGGCACATGGGTAATAGGCAGCACAGAAGCGCCGTCTACTTCATAGGCAACCGCTGCAGCGCCGCGCTTCAAGGCGTCGCTAATGTGTTCACGACCATCGAGCTTGCCGCCCGGCACCGCGAGGAACAGATCACCCGCGCGTACATTGCGGCTGTCGAGGCTCAATTCACGGATCAGCAAGTCGTGACCGGCGTGAGGGAAAATCTTATTCAGGCTCAGGGACATTAGCCGCGCCCTCCTTTGGCTGCCGCAGCGGTTGCCGCCGCTTGTTGCTCTGCTGCCGTTGGCAGGTTGTCAGGGGTGACGTTCATCAGGCGCAACGTACCCGACATCACCTTGCTGAACACCGGCGCCGATACCAGGCCACCGAAGTAGCCCGCTTTGCTCGGTTCATCGATCACGACCACGATCGCGTAACGCGGGTCGCTCATCGGGCCAAAGCCGGCGAACAGGGAGCGGTATGAGTTAACGGCGTAGCCTTTGACCCCGCCGGAAGATGTTTTACGCGCAGTACCGGACTTGCCACCCACGTGGTACGCCGGAACCTTGGCGCGCCAAACACCACGCGGGTTTTCGATCACTTCCTGAAGCATGCCCTGCAAGGTTTTGGCGACTTGCTCCGGCATCACTTGCGTGGCTTGGACTGGCTTGTCCTTATCTGTCTTGAGTAAGGTCAGCGGCGCCAGCTTGCCGTTGTTGGCCAACGCCGAGAACGCGTGAACCAATTGGATCGCGGTCACAGAGACGCCGTAGCCGTAAGACAAGGTTGCCGTTTCGGCCTTGCGCCACTCGCGGTAGTTCGGCAGGTTGCCGACGCGCTCGCCTGGGAAGCCAAGGCCGGTGTCCTGACCCAAGCCCAATTTGGCCATCTGACGGAAAATCGCTTCGCCGCCAATATCGAAGGCCACTTTACTCATGCCCACGTTACTGGAGTTGATCAAAATACCAGTCAGGTCCAGAACCGGACCTTCGGTACGCGATACGTCACGAATGGTGTATTTGCCCAGTTGCAGCGTGCCCGGGTAGACCTCGACTTTGTCAGTCGGTTTCCAGCGGCCGGTTTCCAGGGCCGCACTCATCGAAATCGGTTTTACCGTCGAACCCGGTTCAAACACGTCGATCATGGCGCGGTTACGCATCATCGCCGGTTGCAGGTTGCGACGGTTGTTCGGGTTGTAAGTCGGTTGGTTGACCATGGCCAGAATTTCGCCGGTCTTCACATCCATGATCACTAGGCTGCCAGCCTTGGCACCGTTTTCGACCAGCGCATTGCGCAGCTCACGGTTAGCCAGGTATTGCAGGCGCAGGTCAATCGACAACGCCAAGGTCTTCCCTGCCTTGGCGTTTTTGGTCACTTGGATGTCTTTGATCAGACGCCCACGTCGGTCCTTAATGACTTGTCGCTTGCCCGGTACGCCAGCCAGCCACTCGTCATAGGCCAGTTCGACGCCTTCGCGCCCTTTGTCGTCAATGTCGGTAAAGCCCACCATGTGCGCGGTTACTTCACCCGCCGGGTAAAAGCGGCGGAACTCTTCAATGCCGTATACACCCGGCACTTTCAGGTCGAGCACGACTTGACCCTGCTCAGGGGTCAAGCCCCGCACAAGGTAGATAAATTCTTTATTGGCTTGTTGCTCAAGGCGCGCAGTCAGCACCTTCGGATCTTGGCCAAGCGCGTGCGCCAACGCGGGCCAGCGATCTTTTGCTGCCTGCATTTCCTTGGCATTAGCCCACAACGTGGTGACCGGCGTACTGACCGCCAACGGCTCGCCATTGCGGTCGGTAATCAGCCCGCGGTGCGCCGGGATGGTGATGTGACGCAAGCTACGGGCATCGCCCTGGCCTTTGAGGAAGTCGTGATCAATGACCTGCAAGTAGACGATTTGGCAGACAATCGCGCCCACCAGCAGTGCCAGCAGTGCCAGCACCACGCGAAAACGCCACGGATAAAGTGCGCCTTCGAGTTTGATCATGGCGCCACCATCCGAACTTCTGCTGCACTTGGAATGTGCATTTTCAGTTGTTCGCTGGCCAGGGTTTCGATGCGGCTATGCGCCGTCCAGGTGCTTTGCTCCAGGATCAAACGCCCCCATTCGGCCTGAGCCTTGTCACGCACACTCAGCTCCCCGTACAGGGTATTGAGCAATTGACGGTTCCAGTGCGCGCTGTAAGCAACGCCCACCGCCGAAACCAGCACGGCAACAAACAGCAGCAGCATGAAGAAACTTCCGCCGGGAAGTGGTTTGGCGTAAAGCTTGTTCAACGAAGCTTCTCCGCGACGCGCATGACAGCGCTGCGCGAGCGCGGATTGGCCTTAAGCTCTGCTTCAGAAGCGAACTGTGCCTTGCCATGAATTTTGATCTTGGGTTCAAAGGTTTTGTGCTGCACCGGCAAGCCACGAGGCAGGTTGTCGGGCTCACCTTTGACCAAATCACGCATGAACAATTTGACGATGCGGTCTTCAAGCGAGTGGAAGCTGATCACGACTAAGCGACCGCCCACTTCCAGCGACTCCAAGGCAGCCTCCAGCCCAGCCTTGAGGTCTCCGAGTTCGTTATTGACGTGAATACGCAAGCCTTGGAATGTCCGGGTAGCGGGGTGCTTACCCTTTTCCCAGGCCGGATTAGCGACTTTGAGAACTTCAGCGAGATCGCCTGTGCGCTCGAACGGCGTAATGTCACGTCGCTCTACAACGGCACGGGCCATACGCCCGGAAAAACGCTCCTCACCGTATTCTTTGAATACGCGGGCAATTTCTTCTTGGGAGGCGGCGTTCACAAATTCGGCTGCGCTGATCCCCGCATCGGGGTTCATACGCATGTCCAGCGGGCCGTCGTTCATGAAGCTAAAGCCACGCTCAGGGTCATCGAGCTGCGGCGAGGACACACCCAGATCGAGCAGGACGCCGTTGACTTTACCGGCCAGACCGCGCCCAGCAATTTCGGATCCCATTTCTGCAAAACTACGCTGCACAATGACAAAGCGGCCGTCTTCGGCCGCTAGCGCTTGCCCGGTGGCAATCGCTTGTGGATCTTTATCAAACCCGAGAAGACGCCCCTCAGGACCCAGCTTCTGGAGTATCAAGCGGCTATGTCCGCCGCGACCGAAGGTGCCATCCAGATAGCATCCATCAGGACGTACGGCGAGAGCCTCTACGGCTTCATCGAGCAGTACGGTGATGTGGTTGAAGTCGCTATCAATAGTCACAGGATTAAATCACGCAGTTCATCAGGCATCGCGCCCGGTTGTTGAATGGCTGCAAGGTCAGCGGCAGAAACAGCTTCCCAGGCATCCTCGTCCCACAGTTGAAACTTGTTCAGTTGGCCCACCAACATCGCGCGCTTGTCCAACTTGGCATACTCACGCAAACGCGGCGGCACCAGAAAACGACCACTGCCATCGAGTTCAAGGTCGACGGCATTACCAATCAACAGGCGTTGCAAACGGCGGTTTTCTTCACGCAACGAAGGCAACGCCCGCAGCTTGGTTTCAATCAACTCCCACTCATCGAGCGGGTACACACATAAGCAGGGATCTACCGCATCAATGGTCACGATCAGTTGCCCGGAGCTTCTCGAAATCAGCTCGTCACGGTACCGACTCGGCATTGCGAGACGGCCCTTGGCATCGAGACTGATTGCGTTAGCTCCGCGAAACACGAGGCGTCACTCCAAAAATTAGCGTTTTACGTTCAAAAAACCCACTTTCTGCCACTTTTCGCCACTTGTGCACACTATAGGAATGCGCCCACCACACCGTCAAGGCGCGGCCCCAAGGAAAATCCTTACATTACTGAGATTTAGGAGAGTAATTAGACGTACAGCAATAAGCGGGGGTGTTCTTTGACGCACGATAAGCAGCTAACTCAATGCCTCAGACTTCAAACTTAAAGTGATTTATTAAGAGTAAGAACTTTTTGGCATTAGGCTGGCAGTTATTCTGGCAAATACAGCGAGGGGGTTGTAGCGAGCATTTCGAGAATGCCTACCTGCTTGCGAAACAAGCAGGGGAAAAAGGTGGAGAGTCGATCTGTAAGCCGGGTTCTGTCTTGAACAGTCATTCGTCTACGATGGCCATCACTGGACACCTTTAGCAACCTACCCGGTCCCAGCGCGGGCCACGCCTTGGGACCCTATTTGGTCTTGCTCCAAGTGGGGTTTACCTAGCCACGAACTGTTGCCAGACGTGCGGTGCGCTCTTACCGCACCTTTTCACCCTTACCGGCGCCGAAGCGCTTAGGCGGTTATTTTCTGTGGCACTTTCCGTAGGCTCACGCCTCCCAGGCATTACCTGGCACTTCGCCCTATGGAGCCCGGACTTTCCTCCCCCCCCTAATTTTCATAGAGGGCAGCGACTGTCCAATCGACTCTCCGGCGCGAAGATTAACTGTACAAAGCGTATAGAACAAGCTTTAAAGCTGAGCACTACACCCAACATCCAACCTCAACACTCTAATTTATCAGCCCGACCGCACAGAGAGGGCCAAGTGCCACTACTGCTTACTCTGCTTTCTGCTTCCCAAGTGCAACTTGGTACAACACATTTTTGCGCTCACCGGTTATTTCAGCAGCCAATGCAGCAGCACGTTTGAGCGGCATCTCTTTAAGCAGCAAATCAAGAATGCGCATTGCCTCACTGCTCACAACTTCATCCGTGTCTGGCGCTGTCCAGCCTGCAACTAGCACGACACACTCTCCGCGCTGTTGATTGCTGTCCGACTCAACAAAAGCACGCAGTTCGGACAACGGTAAGCCCTTGAGTGTTTCGAAGGTCTTGGTCAGCTCCCGCGCCAACAACGCCGGGCGATCAGCACCAAACACGAGTTCTAGGTCTTGCAGGCATTCAAGAATGCGATGCGGCGCCTCATAGAAAATCAGGGTGCGCGGCTCTTCCTTTAATAGCTCGAGGCGCGACCGGCGACCAACGGCTTTAGCTGGCAAGAACCCTTCAAAAATAAAACGGTCAGAAGGCAAACCGGCCGCCGACAAAGCAGCGATCAAGGCGCAAGCTCCTGGGACAGGCACAACCTTGACCCCGGCTGCTCGCGCCTGACGCACCAAGTGGTAACCCGGATCAGAGATCAGCGGCGTACCCGCATCAGAGATCAAAGCGACATCTTCACCGGCCAGTAACCGCTGAATAAACCGACTGCCTTCATCGCGCTCGTTATGTTCGTGACAGGCTCCCAACGGGGTAGTGATGCCAAAATGCTGCATCAAACGCAAGGAGTGACGCGTGTCTTCGGCCGCGATCAGCGACACCTCGCGCAACACTTTAAGCGCACGCGCACTGATGTCGTCCAGGTTACCGATGGGCGTGGCCACCACATAAAGTGAGCCGACAACGGAATTCAAAGCACCTGGAGCAGTCAAAACGCGCACCTCTTAAGAGTTAAAGGCGCCATTGTAGCGCGTAGAACCCTGCTAAACGCACCCTCCAGACATGCTCAAAAACGTCAATCTGGAAAACACTGCCTCACAACGGCCAGAAGTCATCTAAATTTAAGCTTTATCACCAGTAACATCGCGCCCCGGCCAGCGCTTGGGTACACTTCCCTCCCTCATTTGATCGAGTATCAGGAACACTACATGATCGCTTGCCTGCGGCTGTTCACTGCCCTCTGCCTCGCTGCCTTGTTGGCGGCTTGCGCCAGCTCGCCCTCGTCCAGCCTTGGCGAACTTCCACGTACGCCCGATGCCAGCCTTGAACAGCTGCTGCAACAGGCCTCTGCGAGCAAGGACCCGGAAAAAGCGGCACTGCTGCGCTTGTCCGCAGTTGACCTTGCCATGCGCCAAAAAGACATCCAGCGCGCGACGCAAATCTTGGCGCAGGTTCCACTGGATTCACTCAAACCTGCACAACAGGTTTTTGCCAGCACCTTGGCCGCAGAACTGGCAATGAGCCGAAACCAACCTAAAGACGCACTGGCCGCCCTGAACCACCCAAGCGTATCGCGCCTCAATGAGATGCCAACCGACTTGCAAGTGCGTACACATGTGGTCCGCGCACGCGCCTTGGAAGCCGACGGCCAAGACCTAGCCGCCGCTCGCGAACGCGCTGCCATGAGCCAGAACTTGACCGGCGATGCCGCCCACAACAATAACGAAGCCATCTGGACACTGATTGCTGCACTGCCGACTGACCAACTGCGCACACCTGATACTGGTGTGCTAGGCGGCTGGATGTCCTTGGCCCTCGCAGTCAAAAGCGCCTCCAGCCTGCAAGATCAGCAAAACGCCATTGACCAATGGCGCGCGCAAAACCCAACACACCCGGCGGCTATCCAACTTCCAGCCCCGTTGCTCAAGCTCAAAGAACTGGCTAGCCAGCCGCTGACCAAAATCGCCCTGCTATTACCCCAGGACGGCCAACTGGCCTCTGTCAGCAAAGCACTGCGCGATGGCTTCATGGCTGCGCACTACCAAGCACAGCAAGCCGGCCAAAACCCGCCGAGTATTCAGTTTTATGACAGCTCGCGCTTGACCTCGCTAGACGATTTCTATCGCAAGGCTCAAGCCGATGGCGTGCAACTGGTGGTCGGCCCGCTGGAAAAATCACTGGTCAAGCAATTGAATACCCGCTCCCAATTGCCGATTCCCACCTTGGCACTTAACTACAGCGAAGGCGGACAAGGCCCTGCGCAATTGTTTCAATTTGGCCTAGCAGCCGAAGACGAAGCACGCGAAGTTGCACGCCGTGCACACGCTGACGGCCTGACCCATGCTGGCGCCATCGTGCCGCAAGGCGAATGGGGCGATCGCGTTCTCAAGGCGTTCCGTCAGGAATGGGAAGCCAATGGCGGCACCGTCGTGGGCATCGAGCACATAGACAAACCAGTTGCATTGGCGCAGCAAGTTGCCGACCTGGTGCAACTGCGCAATGGCGCAGGCCAGCCTTCGCGTCGCCAAGACATGCAGTTCATTTTCCTGGCTGCAACGCCTCAGCAAGCCCAGCAGGTTAAGCCGACGCTCAATTATCAATACGCTGGCGATGTACCGGTTTACGCAACATCCCACGTCTTTAGCGCCAGCGGCGACCAAAACCAGTACAACGACATGAACGGCATCCGTTTTTGCGAAACCCCTTGGTTGCTCGACGCCACAAACCCGCTGCGCCAACAAGTGGCCGCACAATGGCCACAAGCCGGTGGTAGCCTGGGCCGACTGTACGCAATGGGTGTTGATGCTTATAGCCTGACGTCTAGACTGGGCCAGCTAAAAGCCTTGCCAGACAACCGTATTGACGGCCTGTCCGGTAGTCTGAGCATGAGCCCGCAGCAACATATTCAACGTCAGTTGCCATGGGCCGAATTCGTCAATGGTCAGGTTCAGCGCCTGCCCGACACCCCAAACTGATGCCCGAACGCTCAAGCCAGCAAACAGGCAAAGATGCCGAGCGCACTGCGCTGCGGCATCTTGAGCAACAGGGTTTACGCTTGCTGGCGCAGAACTGGCTATGCAAGCGCGGCGAGCTAGATCTGGTCATGCTCGACGGCGATACAGTAGTATTCGTCGAAGTTCGTTACCGACAACATGCGCAATGGGGCGGTGCACTCGCCAGCGTTGACGTACGCAAGCGTCAAAAGCTGATACTGGCCGCTCAGTATTTCTTGCAACGCGAATCGCGCTGGGCCAATCACCCGTGTCGATTTGACGTAGTCGCCATGGATAGCGCAACACCTCTGAACTGGCTACGGAATGCCTTTGACAGCTAAAGCGCTGCCGGGCCGATTCCAGCACCCTTTTTATTCAACGATTTTGCTTTGCTTTGCGGGCTGCACATTTTTGTGCCGGGAAGTCATCCAGGAAAACTTGGTTCACGCCCGACCAGCCGCCCTACTTAAGGTCACATAGATGGACATGCAATCCCGAATTCGCCAGCTTTTTCAGGCCAGTATCGACACCAAGCAGCAGGCGATGGAAGTACTTGCCCCTCACATCGAGCAAGCCAGCCAAGTGATGGTTAACGCCCTGCTTAACGAAGGCAAAATGCTTTCGTGCGGTAACGGCGGTTCCGCGGGCGACGCCCAGCACTTCTCGTCCGAGCTGCTGAACCGTTTTGAGCGCGAGCGCCCAAGCTTGCCAGCCATTGCACTGACTACCGACAGCTCGACGATCACCTCGATCGCCAATGACTACAGTTTCAACGAGATTTTTTCCAAGCAGATCCGCGCCCTTGGCCAGCCTGGCGATGTGCTGTTGGCGATCTCTACCAGCGGCAACTCGGCCAACATCATTCAGGCCATTCAGGCGGCTCATGATCGCGAAATGATCGTGGTGGCCATGACCGGCCGAGATGGCGGCGGCATGGCCTCACTACTGCTACCTGAGGACGTAGAAATTCGCGTCCCATCCAATGTCACTGCACGTATCCAAGAAGTCCACCTGCTGGCGATCCACTGCTTGTGCGATCTGATCGACAGCCAACTGTTCGGGAGTGAAGAATGACTTTTAATCGCTTTAGCCTAGTGGCATTGACGCTGTGCCTCGGCCTGACCGCTGGTTGCAGCTCGGTACTGACCGCCACCCGCGACACACCGATTGAAGATGATCGCGGTACTCGGACTTTCGGCAGCAAGATCGACGACTCACTGATTGAAACCAAAGTTGCCGTAAACGTCGCCAAAGCCAACCCGGACCTGGATACCGGCTCGCACATTGTTGTCACCAGCTACAACGGCATCGTGCTGCTGGCCGGGCAAACCCCGCGCGCCGACCTCAAGGCCCAAGCCGAACAAGCGGCTGCCGCTGTGCAGCGGGTCAAAAAGGTCAACAACGAACTGCAAGTCATGGCGCCTTCATCGATTCTGGCGCGCAACAACGACGCCTGGCTGACCACAAAAATCAAGACTCAAATGCTGACTGACAACGGCATTCCGGGCTCACGCATCAAAGTCGTGACCGAAAACGGCATCGTTTATCTGCTTGGTCTGGTCACCAAACAAGAAGCCGCCCGCGCCACCAACTTGGTGCAAGGCGTGTCCGGGGTACAGAAGATCGTCAAACTCTTTGAGTACATCGACTGATTACGAGCATGACCGCATAAAAAAGGCGACCTTTTCAGGTCGCCTTTTTATTACTTCACCACTTTCAGACTTGGCCGACCCGTCGGTCGCGGCGGCTCAGTGTCTGGTGGCGGTCCATCATCATCCGGCTCAACCTCATCATCCACTTCAAATGCGTCTTCGAGGTCAAACATCATGCCTTGGCCATTCTCCCGGGCGTAAATACCCAGAATGGCCGCACTCGGCACGTACAACGTGTGTGGCACACCACCAAAACGCCCGTCAAAGCTGACGGCTTCGTTGTCCATGTGCAGATTGCGCACGGCGCTTGGCGATACATTGAGGACTATTTGTCCATCACTGGCAAAACCCTGAGGCACCTGGACCTTCGGGTAGTCAGATTTAACCAGCAAGTGCGGAGTGCAATCGTTTTCAACAATCCACTCATAGAGCGCACGCACCAGATAAGGTCGACTTGAATTCATCAAGGGCTCCTAAAGCCTTAGCGCATATCGCGTTCGACACCAGACAAGCTTGCCTGGAAAGCCTCACGCGCAAACTGACGCTCCATATAGTCAAGCAGCGGCTTGGCAGGCCGCGGCAATTCAATACCCAAAACAGGCAAGCGCCAGAGTATCGGCAATAGACAGCAGTCGACCAGACTTTGCTCGTCACTGAGGAAAAAAGGTTTGTCTGCAAATAATGCGGACACGCCCGTCAGGCTCTCTCGCAACTCTTTGCGCGCCTGCACACGTGCAGGCTCTTTGGTGCGTGAGTCGAGGATCAAGTCGACCAGCGCACACCAGTCACGCTGAATACGGTGAATCAGCAGACGGCTATTAGCCCGCGCCACCGGATAGACCGGCAGCAACGGTGGGTGTGGATAACGCTCATCCAGATACTCCATTACCACTGTCGACTCCCACAACGCCAGGTCGCGATCAACCAGGGTTGGCAGGCTGGCGTAGGGGTTCACTTCGATCAGTTTCGGCGGATGACGGCCCGCCTCCACGCTAATGATCTCGGCGCTGACACCTTTCTCGGCGAGCACAATGCGCACTCGGTGGGAATAGTGGTCGGCGGGGTCGGAGTAACAGGCCAACCGATTGGTCACGCCCATGGCGGTCCTCCTCGCTTGTAGAAATTATCAGAAGCAGAAAAACGAACGCGCCCAAGGAGTGCCTCCAATAACAGCAGAACCGGAGAGGGCTGGTCATCTTGACCTTGCCCTCCCCCTGTCCTGCACTGTTACCTTTTTAGAGACACCCTTGGGCGCGCACGATTAACAGCAATGCTTGTAACGGTATCAGTGAACATCTTTCCAGTATTCACGCTTGAGCAGATACGCGAATACGAAGAAGAAGGCCAGATAGAGCAATACGTAAGTACCGATGCGCTGATGCTCCAGCTTCACCGGGTTGGCCGAGTAGGCCAAGAAGGTCACAAGGTTCTTGATCTTCTCATCGAACTGCTCTTCTGTCAGCGTGCCGGTTTTAGGCACTACTGTCAGCTGGTCGCACGCTTCATGTGTCAAAGGTGTGCCGGTGAGCGGATCATACTGCTTCTTGCCGTCTTCGACGATCTGAACTTGCTTGCAACCGATAACTTGACGTCCTTGCAGCGGCGCAAGAACGTTCGGCATGCCCACATTCGGGAAGACTGTGTTGTTCACACCCCATGGTCGCGACGGATCTTCGTAGAACGAACGCAGGTAGCTGTAGAGCCAGTCTGTGCCACGCACACGCGCCACCAGAGTCAAGTCTGGCGGTGCAGCACCGAACCAGGCCTTGGCGTCTTCAGGCTGCATGCCGATGCTCATGTGGTCGCCGATCTTGGCACCAGTGAACACCAGATTATTGAGCATGACGTCATGGGGAATGCCCAGGTCGTCAGCCACGCGCTCGTAGCGCTGGAACTTGGCACTGTGACAGCCCATGCAATAGTTAGCGAACGTACGCGCGCCATCTTGCATTGCAGCTTTGTCAGAGACATCGATATCGACTTTGTCGAGATGCACACCCTGCTCGGACGCAAAGGACAGCACAGGCATCACCGCGAACATTAATACAGCAAATAGCTTTTTCATCAGCCAGTCACCCTTTCCGGAACCGGTTTGGTCTTCTCGAGCCTGGTGTAGAACGGCATCAGAATGAAGTAGGCGAAGTACAGGAACGTACATACCTGCGACAGCAACGTGCGCTCTGGGGTGGGTGCCAGAACACCCAACACACCCAGAATCACGAACGAGATACAGAACACCCACAACCAGATTTTGCTCATCCAGCCTTTGTAGCGCATGGATTTCACAGGGCTGCGGTCAAGCCATGGCAACACGAACAGCACAGCAATCGCAGCGCCCATGGCAATGACGCCCATTAGCTTGTCGGGAATTGCGCGCAAGATCGCGTAGAACGGCGTGAAGTACCAGACAGGGGCAATATGCTCAGGTGTCTTAAAGGCGTTTGCTTGCTCGAAGTTAGGTTTTTCGAGGAAGTAGCCACCCATTTCCGGGAAGAAGAACACAATTGAGCAGAAGATAAACAAGAACACTACGACACCGACAATGTCCTTCACGGTGTAGTACGGATGGAACGGAATGCCGTCCAGCGGGATGCCGTTTTCGTCTTTGTACTTCTTGATATCGACGCCGTCAGGGTTGTTGGAGCCGACTTCGTGCAGGGCCAAAATATGAAGCACCACCAGCCCCAGAATCACGATAGGCAGGGCCACAACGTGCAGGGCAAAGAAGCGGTTCAGGGTAATCCCGGAGATCAGGTAGTCACCACGGATCCACTGCGTCAGGTCATTACCTATCACTGGAATGGCACCAAACAGCGAGATAATCACCTGCGCACCCCAGTAAGACATTTGCCCCCACGGTAGCAAGTAGCCCATGAACGCTTCCGCCATCAAGGCCAGGTAAATCATCATGCCGAACAGCCATACCAACTCACGCGGCTTCTGATATGAGCCGTAGAGCAAGCCACGGAACATGTGCAGGTAAACCACGATAAAGAACGCCGACGCGCCTGTTGAGTGCAGCAAACGCAAAATCGAACCGTATTCGACGTCACGCATGATGTATTCGACAGAAGCAAACGCCTCTTCCGCCGACGGTGTGTAGCTCATGGTGAGCCACACACCCGTGACGATTTGGTTAACCAGAACCAACAAGGCGAGGGAACCGAAGAAGTAGAAGAAGTTGAAGTTCTTCGGTGCGTAATATTTGCTGAGGTGGTCTTCCCACATTTTAGTGGCCGGGAAGCGAGCATCAATCCAATCCATGAACTTGCTCATTACACGTTCTCCCCATCGAGACCAACGACAACAATGTTGTCCGACTCATAGTAATAAGGCGGTACGGGCAGGTTCAGCGGAGCTGGTTGGGCCTTGTAAACACGGCCAGCCAAATCATAGTGCGAACCATGACAAGGACAGAAATAACCACCAACCCAATCCTTGCCAAGGTCGGCAGGGGCAACTTCAGGGCGGAAAGTAGGCGAGCAGCCCAAGTGGGTGCAAATACCGATCAGCAGCAAAATTTCTGGCTTGATCGATCGCAGCTCTGGATTTACATAGGCAGGTTGATCAGATTGCTTGGAGTCCGGATCAGCGAGCTGACCTTCAATCTTCTTCAGATTTGCTAGGATCTCATCGGTGCGACGTACGATGAATACAGGCTGACCACGCCATTCAGCAATCATTTGCTGGCCTGGCTCGACCTTCGCAATATTCACCTTTACTGGTGCGCCAGCGGCCTTCGCCTTGGCACTAGGGAACCACGACCCCACGAACGGGACCGCCGCCCCCACCGCTCCTGCAGCACCCACCACGGATGTGGCTGCCACGAGGAAGCGACGCCGGCCGACATTAACGCCGTCATTGCTCATTCCGTCCTCTCCCATCAGCTTTGTGGCCTGTTAAATCAGGCCTCTACTAAGTTACAAACTAATCTTTATAAAAATTTTGCCGAATGTTAATGAAAAGACCCTACTAAGACAAGGTAATTACCGCTCTGAGTCGGCTACAGCCCTTGCAGCGTAGGCATTTGCTGGATGTGGCACGTTGTCACATAGGCCAAATTGTGCCCATAAAAAAAGCCCAACTCCGTAAGGAGCTGGGCTTTTTTGAACGAAGCTGCGAATTAACGCTTCGAGTACTGCGGACGCTTACGCGCTTTACGCAGACCGACTTTCTTACGTTCAACTTCACGAGCATCGCGAGTTACGAAGCCTGCTTTGCGCAGTGCGCCACGCAGGGTTTCGTCGTACTGCATCAGTGCGCGAGTGATACCGTGGCGGATTGCGCCAGCTTGACCACTTACACCACCGCCGATAACAGTGACGTAGATGTCGAATTTCTCGACAGTCTCAGTCAATTCCAGCGGCTGACGAACTACCATGCGTGCAGTTTCGCGACCGAAGAAGTTATCCAGGGAGCGGTTGTTGATGGAGATGTTACCAGTACCCGGACGCAGGAAAACGCGTGCGGTTGCAGTCTTACGACGGCCAGTGCCGTAGTTTTGAGTCGCCGACATAATGAACTATTCCGTTAAAACTTCAGTTCTTGGGGCTGCTGAGCAGTATGAGGGTGAGCAGCGCCCGCATAGACTTTCAGCTTACGGTACATGTCGCGACCCAGTGGGTTTTTAGGCAGCATGCCTTTAACCGCGGTCTCGATCACGCGCTCAGGAGCTTTGGCGATCAGCTTTTCGAAGTTGATCGACTTAATCCCGCCCGGGAAACCGGAGTGAGAGTAGTACATCTTGTCAGAGGTCTTAGCACCAGTGACACGAATCTGCTCAGCATTGATAACAACGATGTAGTCACCGGTGTCAACGTGCGGAGTGAATTCAGGCTTGTGCTTGCCACGCAGACGGCTCGCGATCTCGGTGGCCAGACGACCCAGGGTCTGACCAGCAGCGTCGACGACAAACCAGTCGCGCTTTACTGTTTCTGGTTTAGCAGTAAAAGTTTTCATTCTTTATAGCCTCAGGGGCCGCCCTGTAAATTAGACGGCAGATCTTACTGAATAGTGCGTACTTTGACAAGTCAAAGGCAGCCGGATACAGACGCTATCGGGGGCTCGGGTCAGCGCGTCCGTTCAACGGCAAGATTCTTCGGCAGGCGGCGCATCACTTCCACTGCAGAAAGAGGTCGACGATTATCCAGATTGCACAAAAAATTACAACCTGCTTTTATGATTCTTTACCCGAAGGAGTGACCGATGGACTATCGCCCGCTTGGCCGCAGCAACCTGAAAGTAAGTGCAATCGCCCTCGGCACCATGACGTGGGGTGAGCAAAACACCCAAGATGAAGCCTTCGCACAAATCGAATACGCTAAAAACGCCGGGATCAACTTCCTCGACACCGCCGAAATGTACCCGGTGCCGCCCAAGGCTGATACCTACGCCACCACCGAGCGTTACATCGGTAACTGGTTCAAAGCGCGCGGTGACCGTGCAGACTGGGTACTGGCCAGCAAAATTGCCGGCCCTGGCAACGGCATCGACTACATCCGTGACGGCCGGCTCAAGCACAACCGCACCCACATCGTGCAAGCGCTGGATGCCAGCCTCAAACGCCTGCAAACCGACTGGATCGACCTTTACCAACTGCACTGGCCTGAGCGCAGCACCAATTTCTTTGGTCAACTGGGTTACACGCACAACGCAGAGGAAGACTTTACCCCGCTGGAAGACACCCTCGAAGCACTGGACGAACAGGTCAAAGCCGGCAAAATCCGTCACATCGGCCTGTCCAACGAAACGCCTTGGGCAACCATGAAGTTCCTGCAACTAGCCGAGAGCCGTGGTTGGCCTCGCGCCGTCTCGATCCAAAACCCCTACAACCTGCTCAATCGCAGCTTTGAAGTCGGCCTTGCCGAAATCGCCATTCGCGAACACTGCGGGCTGCTCGCCTACTCGCCCCTGGCGTTCGGCATGCTGACCGGCAAGTACGCTGGCGGCGCCCGCCCGCCAAAAGGCCGTCTGAGCCTTTTCAGCCGCTTCTCGCGCTACTCAAACCCACAAGCTGTGGCTGCCAGCGAACGCTATGTAGCGCTGGCACGTGAGCACGGGCTAGACCCTGCACAAATGGCCTTGGCGTATGTCAACCAACAACCTTTCGTGACCAGCAACATCATCGGCGCGACCACCCTAGAGCAACTGCAAAGCAACATCGCAAGCTTCGACCTGAAGCTCTCGGATGACGTGCTCGCCGGCATTGAAGCCATTCACAAGGCCCAGCCAAACCCGGCGCCTTAACCCACAACCCAGGTAGGAGCAAATTGGCTCCTACCTATTGGGTACGCCTCCCGCCCCCTAGACACACAGGAAAAAACATAAGACGATCCAGCCGTAAGTTGACCAATTTCACCTATAAGAATAATCAAATCATGTCTAATCAACTCTCCACGCCCTTACGGCGCGTCAGCATTTTGGCCATTGATCGAGTGTTCGCCTCGACCCTGATGCAAGCCAAGGATTTTTTTCATCTGGCTAGCCTGCGCCACGGCAAGCAAATGGGCCAAGGGCTCAATGCAAGCTTCGAAACCCGAATCGTCAGCCCTGACGGCCAGCCCGTCAGCAGCTTCAGCAATGTCATGATTCCGGTCGATGGCGGCCTTGAAGACTCTGACATCATCATCCTCCCGACCTTCTGGGACGACTTTGACGCCCTCTGCCAGCGCTACCCGCAAATCATGCCGTGGCTGCGCGAGCAACATGCACGCGGCGCAGTACTGTGCGCAGAGGCCACCGGGGTGTTCTGGCTGGCCGAAGCCGGGCTACTTAACGGCAAAGAAGCCACTACGTACTGGCGATTTTTCAACACCTTCGCTGAACGCTTCCCGCAGGTACACCTCAATCAAGACAAACATCTCACCGACGCCGACAACCTGTACTGCGCGGGCGGTCCGACTTCGGCCTGCGACCTGTACATTTATTTGATTGAACGCTTCTGCGGCGCCAATATCGCCCAGGCCGTGGCCCGCGATATTTTGTATGAAGTACAGCGCAACTACTCACCGGGGCGCATTGGCTTCGGTGGGCAAAAGCTGCATCAAGACGTGATTATTTTGCAGATTCAGCATTGGCTCGAAGAGCACTTCGCCGACAAGTTTCGCTTCGAAGACGTGGCACGTGAACACGGTATGAGCATCCGTAACTTCATGCGTCGCTTCCAGATCGCCACGGGCGATAAACCCCTGCACTACTTGCAGCGGCTGCGCATAGAAACGGCCAAGGGCTTGCTGTCCGCGACCCGCAAGAGCATCAAGACCATCAGTTATGACGTGGGCTACGACGACGCCAGCTTCTTTGCACGGCTGTTTCGCCAGCACACAGAGCTGTCACCCAACCAATACCGACAACAGTTTCAACAAGCCGCCTGACTCCCGTTGATGGAGCGAGCTCACCTCGCGATCTTTTGAAAATCATAAGATCGCGAGCCAAACCCGGGGCCAGGCCACAAATTAAGGCTTGTGCGCCCGCGTCAGGTATTCGTGGGATTGCATCTCAAGCAAGCGGCTCAAGGTACGCTGGAACTCGAAGTTCAAGCGACCGCCTTTGTAGAGGTCTTTGAGCTCCACTTCAGCCGAAATGATTAGCTTGACGCCACGGTCATAGAACTCGTCGACCATGTTGATAAAGCGACGGGCGATGTCGTCAGTTTTAACGTCCATTTGCTCGACGCCGCTGAGGATCACGGCGTTGAATATTTTGCCGAGCTCAATGTAGTCGTTCTGGCTGCGCGGGCCGTCACACAGCTCACGAAAGTCAAACCAGGCCACGTCATCGCAGGTGCGAAGCGCGCGGATGGTTCGATTCTCAATGATCAGGTCATCGTTCTCAACCGCCCGCGAGGAATTGTGCGTCAGCGCTTTAAAGCTCTCGCGCAGGCTCGCTTCGGAAGCTTCATTGAGCGGGAAGTGGAACAGCTCGGCTTGTTCCAGATGGCGCAAGCGATAGTCCACGCCACTGTCGACGTTGACGATCTCGGTGTTCTGCTTGATCAGCGCAATCGCCGGCAAGAAGCGCGCACGTTGCAGACCGTCTTTGTATAGACCGTCTGGCACGATGTTCGAGGTTGCAACCAAGGTGACGCCGTTTTTGAACAGCTCTTCCATCAAGGTGCCGAGAATCATGGCGTCCGTAATGTCCGACACAAAAAATTCGTCGAAACAAATCACCCGCGCCTCATCAGAAAAACGCTTGGCAATGATGGTCAGCGGGTTTTTTTCGCCAGGCAGCGTGCGCATTTCTTCGTGTACACGCTTCATAAAGCGGTGGAAGTGCGTACGTACCTTCTGCTTGAACGGCAGCGCATCAAAGAACGTATCGACCAGATAAGTCTTACCCCGGCCAACACCGCCCCAGAAGTACAAGCCTTTGACGGGTGCCTGTTCTTTTTTGCCAAATAGCTTGCCCAGCAAACCAGGCTTGCTCTGCGAGGCTGCTACCAGATCGTCATACAGACGCTGCAAATGGCGCACAGCGTTTTCCTGAGCGGCATCGTGGAAGAAGTCCGGGCGTTTCAGATCAACTTGATATCGTTCTAGAGGCGTCATAATTCGTTAGCAAGGCAACAAAAACGGGCCGACACTGTAGCGACGGCCCTAGGGAATGGCAATCAAACCTGAGACGAAACGTCGCACTTTCTCAGTCTTGAGCGGGCACCAATGCCAGCCGCAGTGCTTCAATTGCCGCATCACGCGTCGCGTCATCGGCAAATGCCGGACTGTCTGCAACACACGCATCCTCCAACCAAACGCTGAAGCTCAAGCCATCAGCACGCACATCCAGCGCTTCGCCCGATTGCAGTTGCTTGGTCACCTGACCTGCGGTTTTGCCATCGGCGAAGCTGCGCGACAGCAGCAGTTGCTCACCATCGGAGGCCAACAGGCGGAAGCGGAAACTGCCGTCTTCGTCACGGAAGCTGACAAAGCGCGGACCTTTGGCGGCTTTCTTCTTGGTCGATGTTGCGGTCTGTGCAGCACTCACGAACGAACGCAGGCCAACAGCCTCACGCAGCTCTGCCAAGAACGGCGTCGCCGTTTTACGGGCTTTTTGGGCACCGGCTTGCAGGATGTCTTCCATATCTGAAGGACGCGACATCAAGTCGTGGTAACGCTCGCGGGACTCGCCCAGTTCTGCGTCCAGCAGCTTGAACAAACGCTCTTTAGCCTCGCCCCAGCCCAAGCCTTGCAACAGCTCACTGCGGAACTCAGCGGACTGCTCAGGCGTCGAGAACGCCTGATACAAGGTAAACAGGTGCGAGTTGTCCGGGTCTTTGGCTTCGCCAGGCGCGCGGGAGTCGGTCACGATCCGCGAAATCGCGCTTTTCATGTCTTTAGCGCTGCTGAACAACGGAATGGTGTTGTCGTAGCTTTTCGACATTTTGCGACCATCAAGGCCCGGCAAAGTGGCCACGCTTTCTTCGATCAAGGCCTCAGGCATGGCGAAGAAATCTTTGCCATTGCCGAACAGATGGTTAAAGCGTTGACCAATGTCACGGGCCATTTCAACGTGCTGAATTTGGTCACGACCGACCGGCACTTTGTGCGCGTTGAACATCAAAATGTCCGCCGCCATCAATACCGGGTAGCTGTACAGACCCATGGAGACGCCCGCATCCGGGTCTTCGCCGTTTTCCAGGTTCTTGTCGACAGAGGCTTTGTAGGCATGTGCACGGTTGAGCAAGCCCTTGGCCGCTACACAGGTCAGCAGCCACGCCAGTTCCGGGATCTCCGGGATGTCTGACTGGCGGTAGAACGTCACACGCTCAACATCCAGACCGGCCGCCAGCCACGTCGCTGCGATTTCCTGACGCGAACGCTGAATGCGCTGCGGGTCATCACATTTGATCAGGGCGTGATAGTCGGCCAAAAAGTAAAACGAATCGGCATTGCTGTCACGGCTGGCAACGATTGCCGGGCGAATGGCCCCGGCGTAGTTACCCAAGTGCGGCGTGCCGGTGGTGGTGATACCGGTGAGGATACGAGTACGAGTGGTCATGGCTAATCGCTTATCAGGCTGCAATCAATTTGAAAGGCGTGGCGCTACCAACTCTTTGAGTTCAGGCAGCTTGCCGTGAAAAAAGTGTCCGCATTCTGCCACTTTCAGCAGCTCATGGGGGCGCGAGAGATTTTTTGACCAGTCATAGACCCGTTGAGGATCAATTACTTCGTCAGTTTCGGGCTGGATCACTGTGATCGGGCATGTCTGCGGCAGCGCGTCTTCATCACGCAAACGCATCACTGCGGGTGCCACCATGAACAACCGCGACAGGCTTTCGCCCTGCGCCTCAAGTCGGCCGCCCAGGCTTGCCGCGACAAAACCACCGAATGAAAAACCGAGCAACGTCAGCGGTAATTCAGGATGTTGGGCGCGCAACCAATGGGCGGCTGCCAGCGCATCGTCGACTTCGCCGGTGCCCATGTCGTGACTCCCGGCACTGGCGCCGACGCCGCGGTAATTAAATCGCAACGTAATCAGACCAGCATCGCGAGCAGTGCGCTGCAGGGTCGAGACCACTTTATTCATCATCGTCCCACCCTGTACCGGGTTGGGATGGCACAACAGCGCAAGGCCACGCGGCTCAACAGAATCAAGGTATAAAGCTTCCAATTGGCCAACCGGGCCATCAATCACTACAGGGGTTTCGCGGGTAAGCAAGAAGGAACTCCGTGACCCCAAACTGGGTCGACACGTCTAGCTGATAGATTCTGTCTGACATATTTGCGAGTGCATCGCGGTATACAGCGCAGGTCCGAGCCGTTAACGTAAAGCAAAGCCGTTTATAGAGGAAGGACTCGTGGAACACTCGCTCTTGATTTGGTTGTTGCCGACTCTCGCCCTGGTTGCCGGTGTCGCTATTGGTTTTCTGATTGCCCGTCTGCTGCCGAACGCCGCACCTAGCCGCACGCAGCGTCAGTTGGACGACATCCAGGAACGTTTTGATAATTATCAAAGTGAAGTGGTTACCCACTTCAACAGCACTGCCACGCTGGTGAAAAAACTCACTCAGAGCTACCAGGAGGTGCAAGACCACCTCGCCGAGGGCGCCAACCATTTGGCCCTAGACGAGCAAACTCGCCAACGCCTGCTGGCCGCTCTGCACTCTGACGCGCCACAACCGCATCGCGAGCGCCTAACCCCGCCGCACAGCGCCGAGCCGCCAAAGGACTACGCCCCCAAAACCCCGAATGCCCCCGGTATGCTCGATGAGCATTACGGCCTGAAGAAGTAATTCATCCGGCAAAGCGCTCAATAAAAAGCCCCGCGATCAATGATCGCGGGGCTTTTTGTTGATGCTGTAGCCGCTGCCGAAGGCTGCGACTCCATCCGCCACGTTACGGGTACTGCTGAACCTGGCCTTGTTGCTGGTAATTCATACCTGGGATAGGCGCCAGAGTGATCTGCACCCGGCGATTCTGAGCGCGGCCGTCTGGGGTGGCGTTGCTGGCAATCGGATCTGCAGGACCTTTACCGATGACCGAAAGGTACTGACCGCTGACACCCTGGGACGTCAAATACGTCGCGACGCTTTGCGCACGTTGTTGCGACAACTGCTGGTTGAAGGCGAGATTGCCGGTGCTATCGGTGTAACCCACGATTTGGATCTGCTGCTGGCCATTCAACTGCTTCAGCGAGTTAGCAAGGCTGTTAAGCGGCTGATAGAAGCTTGGCGCGATGTTCGCCGAGCTGGTCGCAAACGTAATGTTGCCAGGCATCACCAAGGTAATGTTGTCGCCTTGGCGCTGAACCTCAACCCCCGTGTTAGCCATGCTGGCACGCAACGCCGCTTCTTGCTTGTCTGCATAGTAGCCATAACCCGCAGCACCCAGACCCGCCACGGCAGCGCCAATCAATGCGCCCTTGCCACGATTGTTATGGTCGATGGCAGCACCTGCAACAGCACCGGCCAAGGCCCCCAGACCACCGTAAGTGGCTGTTTTACTCATGCCCGAAGAACCCTGTCCTTGCCCTTGGTTGCTGTACGGGTTTGGCGAGGCGCAGCCGGCTAACAAGGCAATCGCACTTGCAGCAATAATCAAACGACGGGAGGTGAACATGGTGAAGCTCCTGATCAATCTTTCTGGGGGCAGAGGTTTCTGGCAATAGACCTCTGTAGGGCGTTAGAACGCGAGCAGCAGTAAAAATTCCTTGGCCCGCGTTCATCTCTCTCCGCAAAAGATAGCCGCTTGATTGCCAGCCCACAAATCAGGATGTTCTGTCATGCCGCATGACACTGACCTACCCTAGAAAGGGTCAGGGCACACCGCATGCAGTTAAGCACTGTTAGTATGTGCGCCTACATTGTTCCGCGCTCTAGGGGCAGCCAGCAACCATAGAGCTGCAGAGCTGACGGGCCGCACTACTCAGCCAGAAAAGAGCCTATGAACCTCACCAAACTCAGCCTCATGAATTACCGTCGCTTTGCCGATTTCGACATCGATTTCCACCCCGAACTGACAGTAATCGCAGCGCGTAACGGCCAAGGCAAAACCACCGTTCTAGAGGCCATTGTGGCGGCTCTCGGGCCTTTTGTAGGAGCGTTCGATCAAGGCATATCCAAGCATATTGAGCGCACTGATGCCCGTTACCTCAGGGTGGGCAAAGGCTTCGAAAATGAGCAGCAATTCCCGGTCATTATCAAGGCCGAGATGAACACCCCCGATGTGCAATGGCAGCGAGCCTTAAATGGCCCGAAGAGTCGTACAACTACCAGAGAGGCCGAACCGCTAGCAACCTGGGGCAGAGAACTCCAGACAATGCTGAGAACAGATTCCGAGGTTTCGCTTCCTGTCGTTCGGTACTACAGCTCCAGGCGTCTTTGGGTCAGCCACAAAAACGTATCCACAAAAGCAGTTCTGACTGAAAGCCGTACCGCGGGCTATGAAGACTGCCTTTCAGTGTTCTCAACCTTTGTCCAACTACAAGAATGGATGAAAAAAGCTACGCTTGCGGCCATCCAACAAACGCAACATGCGGGCTATGAGCACTCCAACCTCACGCCTCGCCTGCAGGGCATCAGTGATGCTGTCAATGAAGTGATGACAGAAGAAGGCTGGTTTGGATTTCATTACAGCTTGATATTTGAAGAGCTGGCCATGTCACACCCTGACCACGGCTCCTTGCCCCTGAGCTTGCTGAGTGATGGTGTGCGGGCAATGATCACCCTGGCGGCTGACTTGGCACTGCGTTGCACGCGCTTGAATGGGCATCTCAAGGACAGAGCACCCCGCGAGACAACCGGCATTGTTTTGATTGACGAAGTTGATCTGCACTTGCACCCGGCCTGGCAGCAGCGCGTAATTGTCAGTTTGCGCAAAGCATTCCCAAACATACAGTTCATCATCAGCACTCACAGCCCACAGGTACTTTCTACCGTCACCAGAAGCAATATCCGCGTAGTGTTTCAGGACACAGCAGGACAATGGCAAGCTGTTTCGCCCTTACAGGAAGTCAAAGGCATTGAAAGTGCCGTCGCACTCAACGACATCATGGGCGTCAACCCTATCCCGCCAGTCGAGGAAGCGCAGTGGCTGGCCGACTACATCGCCAAAATAGAAAACGGTAGCCACGAAAGCGTTGAAGGTGGCGCCTTGCGCAACAAGCTGGCCAAGTTTTATGGCGAGCAACATCAGATTTTGCTGGATGCCGACAGACTGATCCGCTTTCAAGCCTTTAAATTGCGTAAGCACTCGGACACCAAGGACTAGTCGCCATGCTCAAACTGGATCGTGCCGACATCATCGCCCCAGCCTGCTTAGCCGAATATGACTACCGAACACAACGTTGGGACGACTTTAAGAGCGACTGCAAAAAACAACTGCGTTTCGCCCTCTTTCAGTTCCAGGGGATCCCGGGAATCACCCTGGAGAATACCCGCGAATATGGCTTGCGCTGTGCGTACTGTGAGAGCGCTATTCGCAATGAAGGGCATATTGAACATTTTCGTCGCAAAAACCCAAAGCACGGCTACCCCGAGCTGACGTTTGAATGGAGCAATTTTTTTCTCGCGTGTGGCGCCAACACGCATTGCGGGCACTACAAGGATCGCCCATCAGCAGCAGCCTATAACCCTGATGAGCTAGTCAAACCTGACGAACATAATCCCGAGCACTACTTTTATTTCCATTCAACCGGAGAAGTGCGCGTTCGCAGCCCCTTAAGCCCAGAAGACAACCATCGCGCCACAGAAACCATTCGCGTTTTCGGCCTGAACGACAATGCTCTCGCAGGTGCAAGAGCCAAAGCTGTCAGCACTTACAAAAATATAAAAGCCGAGGATTTCGAAGAATTAATGTCCTGGGATGACGCCGACATTAATGAATACCTTCAAGGTGAAATCGAGGCCACACGCTGGCACCCCTACGCCACAACCATCAAACACTTTTTATGCAGCAACATCTGACAGCTCCTTGCCCTGCATGAGCTTGATAAAGCCACGGCAGCGCCGATGGCCTACTGATCATTTTTTAGACGTTTTTGTACTGACCGGCACATGCAGGTAAGACATCACGCTCTCAGTCAGTTCGGTTGCCAGTTTGACCGCTTCCTTGTTACGCGCCATCACCCCCGCAACCAATCCCTCGATCAAGGCGAGCACCGCGATGCTGGAGCTGGTCATCACCGGATGGTCAGCAGGCGCAAACAACACGTGCTTGGCAATGCTGGCCAACGGCGAAGCAGGCGAATCCGTAATCGCCAGCACCGTTGCGTTACGCTCGCTGGCGAAGCGCGACAGTTGCAGGGTATCGATGGAATAGCGCGGCAGGGAGATCGCCAACAAGACATCCTGATCGGTGATTGCCGCCAAGCGGTACGCGGCGTTTTCGTTGCCGCCCTCCATGCTAATTGCGATGGCATCGGGACAGAACGGGGTCAGGGTCGAAGCCGCGAAACCTGCAAAGTAGACACTGTTGCCAAAGCCCAGAATGTAAATCCTGCGCGCTTTTATCAGGTGAGTGACAAAAGTTTCAAAGGTGTCTGGATGATTATTACTGGCCGCCGTTGCCAAGTTGCTGCTCGCGCTCTGGATCTGCTCATGCAAGCCAAACGCCCCGTCGGGCCGATGAGCCAGCTCATTGCGCAATTTGTCGACGGGCGACACCACTTGCTGCAAGGTCGCTAACAATTCGGCCTTCATGCCCGTGTAGCCGCCCAAGTTCATAGCCTTGGCCAAACGATTGACTGCCGCAGGCGAGGTGAGCGTTTCGTGAGCCATGTCCTCAATCGTCAGCGTTGCGGCCCGCAAAGGGTGGCGCAGGATAAAATCCGCAACCTTGCGCAGCGAGGGCGGCAAATCAGGCACGATCTCTGCCAATTTGCGCATGACCGGCGCGGCATAGATCGTAGTGTTTTGGGAGGGGCTTGGCATATCCAGCTCAACATGTCCGATGAATAAAAGAAGTGCCGGGCAGGTGCACACTACTGTCCTAGGAGCGAGCTTGCTCGCGATCGTTGCTCGTTCCTACCGTTGGCTCCGTGCCGCGCGTGGGTCAGTCAGTGAGCAAGCGCCCTTGACGAACAGGCACACTGCCAGCGACCTTGGCCAACCATAAACCGGGCTGAGCAAAGCGCAAGCGCTCACGCGCATAGAGAATGCCATCCGTGCTGGCACGCACCACACTGTGCTGGTCTGTGATCGGATCTATGACTTCAAAAAGAGGGTCGCCCACCTTGACCCTGGCCCCCAGCGGCTGGGTGAAGCTCACCACGCCAGGGTGCGGCGCATAGGCGTATTGGGCGCCCGCAAACGGCGTGGCCTCACAACACTGAACGGGGACCGGCGGCCAATCGCCGCTGATCAGGCCATGATCCGCGAGATACCCCAGAATCGCTTCGGCACTCTCAACGCACTGATCAGCTTCGGTATCGGCCATACCGCGCAATTCAAGGGTTGCAGCCACACACGCCAAAGGAATATCGGCCTCAGGAAAACGTTCAGCCAAACGCAACCAAGGGATCGCACACGCTTCATCAAACGCGCTGCCACCCGCGTCTTCCGCCAACAGGGCGGCCTCAGCTTTTAAGCGTGCGGCCAACGGACGCAAGCGCAACCAGTTTTGCGGCATGGCATACAGCAACATGACCGACTCAAAATCGCAGTGCAGGTCCAGCACCACATCCGCGTCACACGCGTGACGCATCAATAAACAACGCAAAGCGTCCAGCTCCGATGCCGGAGCCGGTAGCGCATTGAGCACCTCAATCATTGCCCGGCGGATAAGTGCGGTGTTGGCAGTGGCATCGCTACCGAGCAGACCGTCCAACCGATCGGCCAACTCATTGGTCAAGGCCGGAAAATCGCGGTTAAAGTTTTTGCCACTGGAAAACTCAAAACGGCCTTGATGGGTTGCCTGAAACATCTGGGCAATTCCGATAGGGTTGGCCATGGGCACCAACTCAACCACCCCGCTCAACCGGCCCTGATCTTCAAGCTCCAGCAGGCGGCGTTTAAGCTCTACCGCGACGCGCATCCCCGGTAGTTCGTCTGCGTGCAAAGAGGCCTGGATATAAGCCTTACGCGGGCCTTGGCCAAAACGAAACAGCGACAAATGGCGCTCTGTGCCCGTTGCAGTCCACGGCAACTGATACTTAACGTGTTCCACAAATACTCCTTAGTGCTTGTGCGGTGCCAAAGAGCCCAGCCAACGATACTCGGCCAACGTGGACGAGCGATCCCTTAACAGGCCCCCTCAAGAGAGCCTTGTCAGCTGGGCGGGACAGCTTACTGTTGGCCGTAGATGTCGTAGGTGAAGTACTTGGCCATCACTTGTTCATACTTCCCATTGGCGCGGATGGCATCAATGGCCGCATTCAGACGATCGACGTTCGCCTTATCGCCTTTACGCACCGCAATTCCCGCCCCGCGCCCAAAGAAATTCGGGTCATTGATGTCCGGCCCGACCAGTGCGTAACCCTCGCCTTTCGGGGTTTTGATAAAGCTCTCATCGGTGTAGATGATGTCAGCGAGCGTGGCATCCAGACGGCCCGCAATCAGATCCAGGAACGCCTCACTTTGTGTGGAGTAGCGCACCACAACGACACCGGCGGTTTCGAGCTTCTGGGTGGCAAAACGGTCATAGGTTGAAGAACGCTGCACCCCGACGCGCTTGCCTTTGAGATCCACCAAAGGATCGTTCAGCACATTGCCCGCCTTCATCGCGAACTTGCCGGGGGTGTGGTAGTACTTTTTGCTGAAATCGACAGACTTCAAACGGTCTTCGGTGATCGACATGGACGACAGCACCGCATCCACCTTACGTACCTTGAGCGAGGGAATCATGCCGTCAAATTCCTGAACAACCCACGTGCACTTGGCCTTCATTTCTTCGCACAGTGCATTACCAATGTCGTAGTCAAAGCCACCGATATCACCGTCACTCGTTTTGAACGAAAACGGTGGGTAAGCCGCTTCAATACCGATACGCATCGGGGCCTCTTCGGCGTGTGCCATAAAGCTGAAAGCGCACAGTGCCAGTGCACCTAGAAGTTCTGTCTTGTTCAAGTTATTGACTCCTGGAAGGTGTTCGGGGGGGAAGAAATACTCGCCATCCGCATTGGCGCAGTGGGTCTGTCCATGGAGGTTGCGACGCCATAGATGACACGAGTTATTTCATAAATCAACACAGTGAAAAAAAACATATCAGAAAAATACACAAAAAAGCCCTGCCGCAACATCTGGCAGGGCGTTTGAGGCTTCAACTTCGAGGTGGATGTCGAGCACTGTACGAAATATTTTCGAGCGAAGGTTAGGCCAGACGAGAACGCGGAGCGCTACGGTGTCTAAACGAGCATTTAGAGCCTAGTCACTCAGAATTTGACCCCAACACTCAGCGCCACAAAATCGCGGTCGCTGAGCGTGTTGTAGCGCCCACCAAAGAAATTGGTATACGACAGGCTGCTGGTGTAGGTGTTTTCGTATTCGGCATCAACACCCAACGTAATCGCCTTGCGACCTTCTTCGAAGGTGTTGTCAGGCCCTGGCGAGTAGCCGCTGACGTCATGCGACCAGGCAAGATTGGGCCTCAGGTCAAGGCCCGAGAACACCTTGTTGTATTCCCACACCGCTCGCCCGCGATAGCCCCAGGCATTGGCGGTGGTAAAGCCGTCATTACCTGCCGAGCCAAACACCGGGTCGCGCCCGTAGCGCAGGTCAGCCTTGTCTTCCAGCCCCGCCACATGCGTGATGCCCACTTCGCCAATCAGCGTCAGTCGATCCGCGCCCATCGCATTGTCGAAGATATGCGTCAGCGACGTCTGAAACTGGCTGATCTCTTTGCGTCGATACCCTTGCGAATCAGCCCCCGGCGTCACGCTCAGGGGGGACGCATCGGCAAGGCCCGGCAGTAATGTCACGTTGGCGTACAGCACGTCATTGCTGTTGAGCTGCACCGGCGCATTGGGCCGGTAACTCAATTCACCCTTCCATGTCGTGCCTGTGGATAACGTGGTCTTGAAGCTCAGCCCGTACAGCCGAATATCTTCTGGGTACTCAATGTAGTAGCTGGAATTGCCCGCCACGATCATTGGCGCCAGACTGCCTGCCCCTACAGCGGCGGTATACGCCGACTGCGGCGCAGCGCGACCACTGATAATCGGGTCACGACTGTGGTAGTTCATGAAGAACGCACCAAACTCAGTGTCCAGCGGCTCAAACACATAGTGCATAGCCACGCCAAATTGCCCGCCGTTGCGCGCATCGCGATCAACCCCGCGGCGGATCAACACACCTTCGCCATTCACATCGACGCCCGCCGAGGTCAGCGCCGACAGATCGGCAACGTCCAGCGCCGAACGCTTGCTCATCACCCGATAATTGCCGCTGCAACCGTCGGCGATCACGTCAGATTGTGAGAAGAACGTCCCGCAGTTATCGGCTTCGGACTGCTCCCAATCAAGCTGGTAAAACGCCTCGGCCGATAAATTATCGGTCAAACTTTGCGAGACGTAGAACAGGTTGACCGGCACCAAGCCGTCTTTTATTTCAGTGCCTGGGCGTCGATAGGCCCAAACACCCGTGGGGTTAATCGCATTGATCCCACCGCCGATGAACTCACTCTCGCCCCAACTGACCACTTGCTTGCCCACGCGCACAGCACCCGGCTGATCGCCAATCGCGTAGTTGTGATAGACGAACGCGTCCAGCAGTTGCGTACCCGCAGACTGCGCGGAGGCCTTTCGGCCGCTGTCACTGATAGGTTTGAAAGGCCGGCTGTCGTCTTGCAACTCGAAGTCGTACCAGTACTTGCCGCGCACATAGAGGCCGCTGTCGCGATATTTCAGCTCCAGGCCGTGTGTACCGGTAAAAATTTTCGAAAAAGTCTCGCCGCGTTTGAAATTTAAGCGGCCATCGTCGGAGATTTCAGATTGGCCTTTGCCGCCGTTGTTGGCGCCAATCAAGTTGCGATCCGCCTTGGCAGTGGACCAACTGGCGCCGATGGACAGCTCGGAATCCAACTGACCTTCGACTTCACCGATATTAAAGCTCACGCCCCAGGCGGGCCCGGCGAGCGTCGAGACGAGGCTGACTGCCAATGGCAGTTTGGCTCGGCACCAGAACCGGTTAACTGAGGACATCGATACTTCTCCGTGCGCGCGCTGCAATAAGCCCGCAAGGATGAAGGAAAACCAGAATTTGACAAGAAGACCCGCGAAAACGGCCGCGGGCTTTATGAAGACCGCGGGGGTTCGGGAAAACGGGCCGCTTCGCAACCCTTAGCAACCTTCGGCAGCGACTACGGTTCTTTATGGGTCAATGCATCTCGGTAAAGGCCAGTTTCACGCCCAGCGCCACCAGCACCGCGCCCATGGTGCGATCAAACCAGTGGCCCATGCGGGCAAAACCGGTACGTACGCGCTGATGGCTGAACAACATGGCCACCATGCAGAACCACGCGCCGGTCGCCACCGCGAGGTAAACACCGTAGCCCGCTTGAATCGTCAACGGTGTGTGCGGATTGATCACCACGGTGAACAACGACAGAAAGAACAGCGTCGCTTTTGGGTTCAAGCCATTGGTCACAAAACCCGCCGTGAACGCCCCGCGCGCCGTGCGCTCGCCCACTGGCAGGGCTGCCGTAGCAGCAGACGGATCAGCCGGTTTGGCCCGCAACGCCTTGATCCCGATGTACAGCAGATAAGCCGCCGCCAGCCACTTAAGGGCGTTAAACAGCACAATCGACTGCGACACAATAATCCCGATACCCAGCAATGAATAACCCACGTGCACGAAAATTGCCGTGCCCACGCCGAACGCGGTAAAAATGCCAGCACGACGACCGTGAGTCACGCTTTCACGTACCACCACGGCGAAATCCGGGCCGGGGCTCGCTACCGCCAGCAAGTGAATCAGGGCAACAGTCAAGAATTCTGTCCAGTACATGCACGGCTCCATTACAAATTGTTTCTTCTGTTAGGCTCGCCACATTACGCCTTCACTCGACAGCACAAAAGGTACAGTTGATGACGATTACTCACCGCGCCGTGTTCCTTGATCACCCTTCCCTGGATCTGGGCGACCTCGACCTCAGCCCTCTAAGCAGCCTGTTCAGCGAACTGCTGCTGTTCTCGGACACAACGCCCGACAACGTGATCGAGCGCGTGCAGGGCGCCAGCGTCGTCATCAGCAATAAAATCCTGCTCAACGCAGCAACCCTCGCCGCCTGCCCCGACCTCAAGCTGGTTCTGGTGACTGCCACCGGCACCAACAACGTCGACCTTGAAGCCGCCCGCGCCCTGGGAATCACCGTCGCCAACTGTCAGGGTTATGGCACGCCATCGGTGGCGCAGCACACCTTGAGCCTGTTGCTGGCACTGGCCACGCGGCTGATCGACTATCAAAAAGCCGTGGCGCAAGGCCAATGGCAACAGGCCAAACAGTTTTGTCTGCTGGACTTCCCAATTGTCGAACTGGAAGGCAAAACCCTTGGCCTGTTTGGCCACGGTGAACTGGGCAGCGCCGTGGCCAAACTGGCCGAAGCCTTTGGCATGCGCGTCTTGATCGGGCAGATCCCCGGTCGCCCGGCCCGCGCAGACCGCCTGCCCGTGGACGAACTGCTGCCGCAGGTCGACGCCCTGACCTTCCACTGCCCGCTCAACGAACACACCCGCAACTTTATCGGCGCCCGCGAACTGGCGCTGCTCAAGCCCGGCGCGTTTGTGGTGAACACCGCACGCGGCGGCATGATCGACGAACAGGCGCTGGCCGATGCCTTGCGCAGCGGTCATTTAGGCGGTGCTGCCACCGACGTGCTGAGTGTAGAGCCGCCACGCGACGGCAACCCGCTGTTGGCCGCAGACATTCCACGCCTGATCATTACCCCGCACAGCGCCTGGGGCAGTCGCGAAGCGCGGCAGCGAATCGTCGGTCAACTCACGCAAAACGCCGAAGCGTTCTTCAACGGTACAGCGCTGCGGGTCGTCAGTTGATAGACTGCGCCCCTTTTTGAGGAGCAGATTATGGATCCGCGCAGTGAAGTACTGCTTCGTCAGCCTGACTACTTTCAAGGCTCGTTACTGTTAGTCGGCTTGCCGGCTGATGAATTGCTCAGCGAGTTTCCGAACGCACACGGCTGGTGCTGGCACGCGGGCGATCAAGCCGCGCTCGACGCCCGCTTTGCCGGGCGCGTGCATTTCGGCGTCGAAATCCCCGACCGGGCCTTCGACACCGCGGTGGTGTTTCTGCCCAAGTCCAAGGAACTGAGCGATTACGTACTCAAGGCCGTGGCCGCTCGCTTGCCCGGCGCTGATGTATTTTTGGTCGGCGAAAAGAAAGGCGGCATCGAAGGCGCATCCAAACAACTCATTCCGTTCGGCAAGCCGCGCAAGCTCGACAGCGCGCGGCATTGCCAGCTCTGGCAAGTCACCGTTGAAAATGCCCCCGCCGCACCCGTGCTTGAGCAATTGGCGCAGCACTATGAGCTGGATCTGGCCGAAGGCCCGCTGAAAGTGGTCAGTCTGCCAGGCGTTTTCAGCCACGGCCGCCTGGATCGCGGCAGCGCCTTGCTGCTTGATCACCTAGACAAACTGCCCAGCGGGCACGTACTGGATTTCGGCTGTGGCGCAGGTGTGCTTGGAGCAGCCGTCAAACGCCGCTACCCGCATAACAGCGTCACTTTGCTCGATGTCGATGCGTTTGCCACCGCCAGCAGTCGTCTGACACTGGCTGCCAATGGTCTGGAAGCGGACGTGATTACTGGCGACGGCATCGACGCAGCGCCGATGGGTTTGAACACTATTTTAAGCAACCCGCCATTCCATGTCGGCGTTCACACCGACTATCACGCCACCGAAAACTTGCTGAAAAAAGCCGTCAAACATCTGAAAACAGGTGGCGAACTGCGCCTTGTGGCCAATAGCTTCTTGCGCTACCAACCGCTGATCGAAGAGCAATTCGGACACTGCGCCGTTAAGGCCGAAGGACAAGGTTTTCGGATCTATAGCGCCAAGCGTCGTTAACACCATTTTAAAAACAAGGCTTGCCGGATCGGATTTGCCTAGGCAGAATCCGCTCCGTCCTAGGGGAGTAGTCTCCCTTGAGCCTTAAGCTCATCCGGCATGCGTCAACATACTTGGTCAACAGACCATGGTGCATGCGACCCAGGCGTCCGCACAGACGGACCAGGGTTTGACAAGACCTATGACACGAACACCTTACCCGGGGCGGGAAGGCTGTACGTGTCATAGCCGTGTCGACCCGCCCCTGGAAAATTACCTGATGATGCTCGATTCCTTACTCGTTCCTACCGCAATCGTTGCCTTGGCCGAAATCGGCGACAAGACGCAACTGCTCGCACTCATCCTGGCGGCTCGCTTTCGCAAACCTTGGCCTATCATCGCCGGCATCGTGGTGGCGACCCTCGCCAACCATGCGGCAGCGGGTGCTGTGGGCGCCTGGTTCAGCACGTTCTTCACCGACGTGATGCTGCACTGGATCCTCGCCGCGAGCTTTACCGCCACAGCGCTTTGGACCCTAGTCCCGGACAAAATGGACGACGACGAAGCCAGCACTGCACGCAAGTACGGTCCTTTCGTCACCACACTGATCACCTTCTTCATTGCCGAAATTGGTGACAAGACCCAAGTCGCGACCGTGATGCTGGCCGCACAGTACCCGGACCTGTGGCTGGTGATTATCGGTACCACCTTGGGCATGCTGATTGCCAACGTGCCGGTGGTATTGGCGGGTAACTTTGCTGCAGACAAACTGCCACTGACCCTGATTCGCCGACTAGCCGCGACTGCGTTCTTCGTCTTGGCCATTGTGGCCGTGTACAAGGCGATGGTGACAAGCGGCTGGCTGTAGCCCGCCACTGATTACCCGTAGGAGCGGGCTTGCTCGCGATGGCATCAGCGCGATCAATCATTCAGACCGCGCCCGCCTTATCGCGAGCAAGCCCGCTCCCACACAAGACCTACACGCCTCAGGTCTTCGGAGCCTGTTGATAAAGCGGCATTACTTTGGGAATCGCCGCTTCCAGCGAGGCAATCCGGCTGCTGGATGCCGGGTGAGTGCTCATGAATTCAGGCGGCGCGCTTTGCGAAGCCTGACCCATTTTCTGCCACAAAGTAATCGCCGCACTCGGGTTGTAACCCGCACGTGCCGCCAACTCTAGGCCAATCAGATCGGCTTCGTTCTCATTGCTGCGGCTGTTGGGCAACGTAAGGCTGTAGTTGACCACGGTATCCGCTAATTGAAGGCTGTCCTGCCCCAACCCTAGCAGCGCACCCGCGCCCTGCTTGGCAATCTCGATGCCATACGCTTTGGACATGGACTCGCGCCCGTGCTCACGCAAGGCGTGAGCAATTTCGTGCCCCATGACCGCAGCGATTTCGTCATCGCTGAGCTTGAGTTGGTCGATGATCCCACTGTAGAAAATGATCTTGCCGCCAGGCCCGCAATTGGCGTTGAGTTCGTCACTCTTGATCAGATTGACCTCCCAGTTCCATTGAGCAGCATCGGGGCGAAAAACCGGCGCCTGAGCAATCAGGCGGTTGGCAATGGCTTGCAAACGCTTGGCATTGGCACTGGTTTTGTCCAACTCGCCCTTGGCGTTAGCCGTGCTGACGGTCTCTTGGTACGACTGTGCGTACATTTGGTCAACTTGCTGACTCGACAGCATGCTGAACATGTATTGCTTGCGCTCAACGCCCACCGCGCCACCGCTGGTGGTGTTTACTGCCTGGCAACCACTGAGCAACACGCCTGCGCCCAGCGCGCACACTACTGCTAACTTACCCATCATGAGTCTCCCTATTGATGGCGCGCATCGTATCTCAACCCGGCGTCAGGCACTCAGGCGCATTGAGTTTGGGATCATTGACCAAATTGGCTAATGGTCGCTCACGCAGCGGGGATTGCGGGCTGGCAAGCAGCGCCTGCAAAACATGCAGCGGGGTTTGTGGGTCGAGCCAGGCCTGTTGCCCGGCTTCATCGAGAATAAGCGGTCGGCGCTGACTGGCGGCGGCTTGGGTGACGACAGCGGTGCTGAGCCAGACGTGCCCCTCAACCGGATAAGCCTCCCAGATGCCTGCGAAAAACAGCGAAGCGCCCTCACCCGGCGTCAGCCAATACGGGCGTTTGCGCGTGGTACCACGCCATTCATAAAAACCGTTGGCCGGTATCAGGCAGCGGCGCTGGCGAAAAGCATCGCGAAACATGGGTTGCTCAACCAACGTTTCGGCCCGAGCGTGAGCCGGGGTTTTCGACAGATCGGTCAGCCACGACGGGGTCAGCCCCCAGCGTGCTCTCGCCAACTCACGCTGACCGGGCTCGGCACCGGCGCGTATGATCAACACGGAGTCGTTAGGTGAAATGTTCCATTGGGCCTGTTGATCAGCCGGAAATCCTGGCAAGGCTGCAAACGCAGGGTTCCAGCGAAACAGGGCAAAACGTCCACACATGGGGCAGCACAACTCTTCTATATAGAGGCAGTAAAAAGGCCGCTGCGCTCAGCAGTCCAGCACATCGGGAAAACTGTCGGGCTCATCGCCCGCCATCGGCGACGCGCCATTGTACGCATCGATCAACTCACGCGCGTATCGTGCCTGCTCATTGTCCACCGCCAAACCCAGGAGCCCCAGTGCGGGCAACTCACCCGTGCCGCCAATCAGATCACGTCCCTGCAAACAGGCCTTAACCCCTTCACTGGCCAGCATCCCCAGCAAAAGCTCGGCCTCCATCAGGTTTTCTGGCTCGTAGATTCGTTGCATCGCGCTCACCTGCTACTCGTTTTCACTGTGCACATCGAGCATCCACTCATGACCGTCTATCTGGAGCGTGAAGACAATGGGCCGACAACACACTTCGCAATCTTCAATGTAGGTCTGATCGCCGCCTGACAAATCAAGTACAGCTTCGGCTTGTTCACCGCAATAAGGACAATAATACAGTTCGGTTTCAAGCATCGCGGTCTCCAGAGTGACTTGTGCGTATAATCGCCGGTCTATTTGCAGGGCTAATTGTTGTCCTGCCCTGTGTACTAACCCTAGCCGTTTCCAACAAGAGAGCATGATGGGCGAATTCGATACCATCCGACCTTACAACGACGCCGAAGTCCCAGCAGTGCTGGCCCGGCTGCTCAGCGACAAGGCGTTTCTAGATATCCTGACCCACTTTCGCTTTCCGCGCCTGGCTGGCGCTTTCGGCTGGCTGTTAAAACCTCTTATAGCGCACCGTCTGCGTAAAGAATTCGCGAGCGTAACATCCGTTGCGACCTTGCAGGACAAGGTCGAAGTGTACGTCGACCGCACCATCGAACATGCCACTGATGGCGTAACGTATACAGGCGTTGAACACTTAAAGTCGGGCACCGCCTATCTGTTTCTGGCCAACCATCGCGACATCGTAATGGACCCGGCCTTCGTCAATTACGCCGTGTACCACGCGGGTTTGCCGACACCACGTATTGCGATTGGCGACAACCTGCTGCAAAAGCCTTTTGTCAGCGATCTGATGCGCCTGAACAAGAGCTTTATCGTGCACCGCTCGATCACCGGCCGCCGCGAAAAACTGGCGGCATACCAACTGTTGTCGGCGTACATCAACCATTCGATTCGCAGCGACGGCCAGTCAATCTGGATCGCTCAAGCCGAAGGCCGCGCCAAAGACGGCGATGATCGCACCGACTCGGCCATCCTAAAAATGTTTCACATGAGCCGTAAAGACGAGCCATTCGCTGACGTCGTTAAGTCGCTGAACATGACCCCGGTGTCGATCAGTTACGAATACGACCCGTGCGATCAGGCCAAAGCGCGCGAGCTTTACATCCGTGCCACCACTGGCACCTACAACAAAGTGCCGGGCGAAGACGACACCAGCATTGCCAACGGCATCACGGGCTACAAAGGCCGTGTGCACGTAAACTTTGCAGCGCCGATTACCGGGGCTTTCGAGGACAGCAAATTGCTGGCCGCCGAAATGGATCGCCATATTCTCAGTGGCTACCGGCTGTTCCCGGCGCATTACCTGGCCTATGCACAGTGGAGCGACGCCGACCCGCAATTGCAGGTTCCGAGCGCCGCCGAACTGTTCCCGACCGAAGAGCTGACCAAGGCCCAGCAAGAGTGGCAACGCCGTCTCGACGCGTGCCCTGTCGAGCACCGCCCGTACTTGGTGCTGCAATACGCCATGCCGGTGCGCAATCAGTACCGAATCAAGGCCGGGCTGCCTCTGTAACATCGCCACAGCGGTGGGCTGGCACAGTCCATCCGGTTAATTTTTGCTGTCACCGTATCGTCATGTCTAGAGGCCACTCTGTGGCCCCTCGACACCGACACGGAGCTTGTCATGCTGCACGCTGAAAATCAGGACCGCCTCTACTTGATCGCGCCTAGTGACGAACAACAGGCGCTAATCGAGGGGTTAGCATTCAACGTTCAAGACCGCCACTGGCTGGTCTACTGCGCCCTGAGCGGCCACACCCACGCCGATTTGCCAGAACTTGATCTGTTCACTGGCGTCAGCCGTCTTGAGGTGTATGCCGAAGCGGCCTAACCCCTTTAATACCAAAAAGCCCGAACTCACTGAGTTCGGGCTTTTTGGTTTATCTGCCATTACTCGCCGAGCAAACGGCCGACCGACGGATCTTCAAACACGCGAGTCAGGGCATCACTCAACACGTCGCTAACCAGCTTGGTGTTGGTCTCCTGATTCGGCGCCATGCCAAAACGCTGATCCAGCGATGCACCATAACGACCGGTGTAGGTGCGGCCGCCATTCTTAACATCAGAACGGAAGGTCGCGCCGATGGTCGCTTCAGTGACGTACATGGTGTCTTTGGGCGACTGATATTTCAGATCGGCCAAGGTGACCGTCAACTGCGGTGCGTTCATCGCATTCGAGGTTGGCGTGTAGCCCAGCAAACGCACAGCCGCTTCGGCTTGAGCTTGCAGCTTAGGAATCACGTCAGCACCACTGACGCTGATCGCGCTGGTTTCAGGGTACATGCCACCACGAGTACCCAGGGTCGGGGACGGACGACCATCCACCACGCGCACAACCACCGGCTGGCCACGGCCGACAGGCGCGAGTTGCTTGGTCAGCTTAGGTTGCGGGCTGAGTTGTTGCGGGCTGTGGGCGCAGCCGACCAGGGTCAAACTGGTCACAGTGATCAAACCGAACAACAGGCGTTGCAACATGCTCATCTCTCCAGGACTGGGTAAAACAGGGCGCCAGTATAACGGGGCGGCGGCCCTTGCAAATAGCCGCGTGCTGTCACCACTCTGTCATGCCCAATACATCGGCATGTCACGTCCAGCACGTAATGTCCGGTTTACTGAATCAACAGGTGCTCTCCATGAACAGTACATGGTCGCTATTCTCGTTTTTACGCCCGCATCGCTGCTTCGCTCGCCTTGACTCGACCGGGCGCTGCCAAGCGTTCAAGCAATGCAAACAACCGCCTGTCGGCGGCAACTGGGTCGAAATCGAAGAAATTCGCCTCAACTGGTTGCACCAGGTTCTACCGGCCAGCGCCCGTATCCCAGCGCGTAAACCCCGTTCGACGGTGCTACCGCTGCTAGGCCTTTGACTGGCAGACCAATAAAAGTCATTTAACAGCATCAATTGCCCGCGTTTCTTCGCTACAATCTCCCCCCGATTATAAGGACGTCTCCTGATCGGGCCTCGCAGCATCGCTAATGCGCTTGTATTAGCTCCCCGCACCGCCCACAGAGAGCCGCCCACACAGATCATGTGGAGCTGGCGAGCTTGCTGTTCATTACCTGAGTCCGCCTTTGCACGATCTGCCAGAGCTGTCATTTTGCTCGGCCACTGCGATGCTTACGCGCAGGCGCCAGTATGTGACAGCCCTTTTTTGAGGTTCACGTCTTCAAGAGAGCGTGAAAAAAACGGGTTTTCACAACTTCACAAGAGTGTGGCGAGCAAATGAAAAGTTTTGCGTCTGAACATGCACCATTAGTGTCTGAAACAACCTCACCAAGCAGGAACAACCTCGGCTCCAACGCTCGAGACTGAAAGCCTGTCCGCTTACGGATTTGGTTGCACAAACGGACGCTCTTGACCTTAAGTCGAATTGCCTCCCGAGTACTGAAATGCGTTCATATGAACCTTGAAGGCCCGGCTGGTGGCGTCCGCTGAAGTTGCAAGGAATTGCGAAGAATCGGACATGGCGATCCTTGTCATGCGTGACCTGAGGCCTTATCTGATACACGCCCGGGTACACCTGACAGCTATGCCGTCAATTTGGTGCCGTAGATTTTGGAGACGCGTTAATGGCGCATAACGAAGCAGTTGATGTAGTACTGGTTGGAGCGGGCATCATGAGTGCCACCCTCGCCGTGCTGCTCAAAGAACTCGATCCTGGTATGACGCTGGAAGTTGTTGAGCAGATGGACTCGGGGGCTGCGGAGAGTTCCAACCCGTGGAACAACGCAGGTACCGGCCACGCTGGCTTGTGCGAATTGAACTACACCCCGCAAGCGGCGGATGGTTCGATCGACATCAAAAAAGCGGTGCACATCAATGCTCAGTTCGAAGTGTCGAAACAGTTTTGGGCCTACCTAGCGCAAAAAGGGACCTTCGGTTCATGCAAATCATTCATTAGCCCAGTGCCTCACCTGAGCTATGTTGAAGGCGAGAAAGGTGTGTCTTTCCTGAAAAAACGTTTTGAAGTGCTGAGCCAGCACCATGCGTTTGCCGACATGGAATACACCGAAGACAAAGCCAAGATGACAGAGTGGATGCCTTTGATGATGCCGGGCCGCCCTGCGGATCAGCACATCTCGGCCACCCGTGTAATGCACGGTACTGACGTCAACTTCGGCGCCTTGACCCAGCAATTGCTCAAGCACCTGGCCAGCGCTGCTGACACTCAGATCAAGTACAGCAAAAAGGTCACCGGACTTAAGCGCAACGGCAGCGGCTGGACAGTCAGCATTAAAGACATCAACAGCGGCAACACCCGCCATGTTGATGCCAAATTCGTATTCTTAGGCGCGGGTGGCGCGGCCCTGCCGCTGCTGCAAGCGTCGGGCATTGAAGAAAGCAAAGGGTACGGCGGCTTCCCGGTCAGCGGTCAATGGTTGCGTTGCGACAACCCTGAAGTGGTCAAACATCACCAGGCCAAGGTTTACAGCCAGGCTGCCGTGGGCTCTCCGCCGATGTCGGTTCCGCACCTAGACACCCGTGTCGTAGATGGCAAAAAGTCGCTGCTGTTCGGACCTTATGCGGGCTTCACCACCAAGTTCCTCAAGCACGGTTCGTTCCTTGACCTGCCGATGTCAATCCGTCTGGGCAACATCGGGCCAATGCTCGCCGTTGCGCGTGACAATATGGACCTGACCAAATACCTGGTTAGCGAAGTGCGTCAGTCGATGGAGCAACGTCTTGAATCGTTGCGTCGCTTCTACCCGCAGGCTAAGGCTGAAGACTGGCGTTTGGAAGTAGCAGGCCAACGGGTTCAGATCATCAAGAAAGACCCGAAAAAAGGCGGTGTGTTGCAGTTCGGTACCGAACTGGTTGCAGCCAAAGACGGTTCCTTGGCCGCCCTGCTGGGTGCTTCTCCAGGTGCCTCGGTGACCGTTTCGATCATGCTCGATCTGATTGAGCGCTGCTTCGCGCAAAAAACCACCGGAGAGTGGGCGGCAAAGCTCAAGGAAATCTTCCCTGCACGGGAAAAGGTCCTCGAAACCGACGCTGAGCTGTACCGTGAAATCAGTACCCGCAACTCCGAGTTGCTAGAACTGGTAGAGCCGAAAACAGCTGACACCCACCTCGCGTAATCTTGCCTTCGGGCATTGATACGCCTCTCAAAGCCCCTGCCCGCTTGGGTCAGGGGCTTTTTGTCGGGTGCAGGTTTTAACCCCTAGCCCATCGTAAATAGCACCCGCGTGCCGCCATTGCTCACAAACTCATCATCGTCGGGTATGGCAATCAACTCAGCCGCACACGTAACAGGCAGCGACCCCGTCGACTTGGCCTTGGCCCAGCGATTGAGGTTTGCCGCACCCGGCGTGAGATGACCAAAACCAAAATGACAAGCCTGCTCGCCCCGGCGATAAGTGAACGCCTCGGTTCCCCTAGACGTGGGCATGTAATACATCAGTTCCTGACTGGCCTGAGGGCCAATGACAAAATCATGCCCACTGTTTTCAGGGGCTTCCAACCAGCCAAAATCATGATCTGGTGAAATGGCCTGAGCGGTAGCATTAAACACCTCGACCTCTAGTACTTCATCGGCCGCCAGCGTGGTGGAGGCCTGAGCGACCAATCCAAGTCCCAAAAACAGTAGATTTAAAACACTCATTGCGCGGTTCATTATTCGATTCCATTCACGTTAAAAGGCTGCCCACAATCCTTATGAGCACGCTTGAGTATTGTTCGCCCACACAAAAACACCCCGTCGCAAAAAGCGCAGGTTATGTAAGAAGTGTCTGTATTAGGGGTTATACGAATAGTTAGGAGCGAGCTTGGCTCGCGATCTTTAGGCGATCAAAAGATCGTGAGGCAAGCTCGCTTCTACAAGGCTGAATCAGCCGCGTGCGGCTTCGATGAGTTCGATGTACTCGTCGGCATTGCGTTGATCTTTGATGACCTCGACGAACGTCTGGCCGTGCTCATCTTTACCATCTAGGTCGTAACCGGCTTCTTTGAAGAAAACCAAGAAACGACCGAAATCGTCGATACGCAGCCCGCGATAGGCTTTGATCAGCTTGTGATGCGAAGGCGAGGTAGCGTCCACAGGCTCAAAGTCCAGGAACAACTTGACCTGCTCGTCGCCGATCTCATCACCAATCAACTGCTTCTTATCTTTACGCATGTCCGACTCCAGCCTGCTGATACTTCACGAGGGCCGCAGTTTACCCAAGGCTCAGCGCGCACGCACGCTGCCGGTGTGCAAGTCAGCCCAAATATGGCCATTGGCATAGATCAAAAACTGGCAATAGACCGTGTCGTTGCGCAGCAAATCCATCACTACCCGGTATTGAGACAACGGGTACGACAGCGTCAGGGTTTTGGTCTGACTGTCAAAGGCGGGCTTTTTCAGGCTTTTGCTCTCACCGTCGAATGAAATAAGCACCTCACGCACCGTCGCTCCCTGACTCATTGGTTTGCCTTTCAAACGAACCAACACCGGAAATGTAACCGGTATCGGCTGCTGATTGGATTGACGTTGACTGCCCAGCACCACCGAGTAGGTGGTCACCATCATCAATTGCTGCTGCTCGGGCTTTTCGGCACGCAACTGCAAATCATCGGCAGGTAGGAACTGCGCATGCAAAGGTGCAGTAACGACCGGGGCTGCAGCCAAGGGCACGCTTGCCAACAGCAGAAACGGGGCAACACAGATAAGTAAGCGGCTCATGACCGGCTCCGAAAGGCTAGGGCGGCACTCTAGCATGTGCCTGAGCCAAGCAGACCGGTCGTCACTACTGTCATTTCTGACAGGCTGTGCAACGTCCGTAAACGTGGATAAATGCAGATCGTGCGACGCCCAAGCTGTTTCAAACATGCCTCACGACGGACAGGAAAATGTCATGACCAGCAAACTTACGCCGCAACAGCCAACCCAGGTCCCACCTCGCAAATCTGCGCAGGCTTTGCCAGCACCAGAAACGCCCCACCTGCCATACAACACGCTGTCGTTTGGAGCGGGCCCAGGTCAGGGCAGCTTCGAGGTACGTGTCAAAACCCAAGTGTATGTAGGCGACTATTTAGTTTTCTACTTTCAGGTCCATGAAGCTGGCGGCAAGAAAGGCCCGCTGTGGTACCTCGGCCACTCTATAACCGCTACAGCAGACGAAACATACGTGCTCGTCTCGTCGCAAGTATTCAAACCGGCCATCGGCGGGGAACTGGTGATTTATTACCGAATACTGGGCACTGAAGGGTTATCAGCTGTACACACCGTCAAGGTCGTTGCATAGCGCGTAGCAACCGTGGCCCGCACATCAGTTGGGCAAACGCACACTCGCCCAACTGTTCAGGAAACACGTCCATCTCGACTGGAGTCGATCATGCACAACAGACCTCCTGCACGCCAAATCACGAAAAAAGACCTCAACCCGAGCACTTATAAATCAGACCCTGGCACATTAACCGCGCCTGTTGCGCCCTTCCTGATCGGCCACACCATTCACTACAAGGGTGGCGATACGCTCGTGACTATCAGCATCAGCTACCCGCAAATGGCAGCCGGTCAGGCACTGAATCAACATCTACAGTTCATTAGGACTGACGGCAGCAAAGCGAATAACTGGACATTCACGCATACCCTCACCGAGGCAGAAGCAAAGGCTAAAAAAGCCACCTGGGAAATCACCATGGCACTTTTCGATCCCGAGAAGTATCCGCGCGTGGACATCTATTACGTCGTCACCCAGGCAGAACCCAAAACGTCAAAATCCCTTGAACTCAAGGTGGCTGAATAATCTGCCCCAGACACGTTACGCAATCTCACTGCTACGCCTTGCTACTGAGCCACCAACTGGCCCGCGTCAATGCGCACCAGCCGGGGATGGAAGCGCGCCAGACTGCTGCGATGCCCCACGCTGACAACACTCAGCCCCGGCAATTGATCAATCAGCGCCTGATACAGCATCGCCTCATCTTCTTCGTCCATCGCTGACGTTGCCTCATCCAGGTACAACCACCGTGGGCGATACAGCAACGCACGGGCAAAAGCTAACCGTTGTTGCTCCCCACCCGACAGCACGCGCTGCCACTGATTGGCCTCGTCGAGTTTGGGAATCAAATGTTCCAGGCGACAGGTGCGTAGCACTTCTTCATAGCGCTCAGAGCTATAGGTATCGCTGACCTGTGGATAACTCAGCGAATCACGCAAGGTACCAATCGGTAAATAGGGCTTTTGCGGCAAGAACAGTGCGCGCTCCTGAGGCAAGCGAATCGCCCCGCCCCCTTGCGGCCACAGCCCACCCATCGCCCGCAGCAATGTGCTTTTGCCGCTGCCGGAACGCCCGCGCAGCATCACTCGATCACCCGCGGCCACTTGTAAGTTGGCCCCATGCAACAACGCGCGGCCATCTGCCAGATCCAGGCTCAGGTCATTAAGCTTCAACGCATCGCCTTGGGTCTTAACATCAATCGCCGGTTGGCGCTGTTCGTTGTCGGTCATCGCCTGACGAAAGCTCAGCAGCCGATCGCAGGTAGCGCGCCATGAAGCTAGAGTGACGTAAGCGTCGATAAACCAGCTGAAGTTCTCTTGCACATTGCCGAAGGCCGAGTTGATTTGCATCAGCTCACCCAACTCGATCTTGCCCGCGAAGTAGCGCGGCGCAGCAACGATAAACGGAAAGATAATGGCGATCTGCGAATAGCCCGCCGTGAAAAAGGTCAGGCGCTTCGTCACCTTCATTTGCGTCCAGAAGTTTTGCCACACCCTGTTAAAACGAGTGCTCAGCCGTTCATGCTCATTCGGCTCACCGTTATACAAGGCAATGCTTTCGGCGTTTTCACGGACCCGCACCATTGAGAAACGCAGGTCGGCCTCGAAGCGTTGCTGTTGATTGCTCAAACCAATCAAGCGTCGACCAATCAAATGCGCCAGCCAACTGCCTACGGCGGCATACAGCAGCGCGCACCAGAACATATAGCCCGGAATGGTAATGCCAAATACTACGATACTGCCGGAAACGCCCCACAAGATGATCGAAAACGAGACCAGGCTGACCACGGTACGAATCAGGCCCAGACCGAGGGTCAAGGTGTTGTCAGTGAACGAATTGAGGTCTTCGCTGATACGTTGGTCAGGGTTATCGGTGTAACCGCCCTGCTCCAGTTGGTAGTAGTTTTTATGCGCCAGCCAGCGGGAAAAGTGTTGCTCGGTGAGCCAACGACGCCAGCGAATGGTCAGCATTTGGGTCAGGTACAGCCGGTACACCGCCCCCACAATGCCCGCCGCCGCAATGAGCCCGAAATAACCGATCAAGCTCCAGAAAGCCGCGCTGTCCTTTTTTTCCAGAGCGTTATAGAAGTCTTTGTACCAATGGTTGATCCACACCGAAATACCCACGCTGACCAGCGACAAGGCAATCACTGCAATCAATAGCAGCCAGGCTTTGGCTCGCTCTTCACTGCGCCAATAAGGCGTTATCAGCCCCCAGACACGTGGGACAAAATCTCCACGCACAGCATCATTCACAACAGAAGGCTCAGCGTTCTGACTCATTATTCAGGCTCGATCGGAGTAAAGAGCAACCTGCGGGCCGATCAGGACGACCGGCGCACGACGCAATGGCGCGTCTGAATACAGACTGGGCTTGCCGCTGTTTTGTTGCAAGTTGTAACGAAACAGCGACAGCTTCTGTTCAGCGACGGACCGGGCGCTTCTGCAATTTGCGCTGCAAGGTACGGCGATGCATGCCCAGCGCGCGGGCGGTCGCAGAGATATTGCCCTCATGTTCACCCAACACGCGCTGGATGTGTTCCCACTGCAGGCGGTCTACCGACATGGGGTTATCCGGCACCAGGGTCTCAAGGTCGGCATGCTGCGAAAGCAAGGCTGCAACCACATCGTCAGCATCGGCAGGTTTGCACAGGTAGTTGCAGGCGCCACGTTTGATCGCCTCAACCGCCGTGGCGATGCTCGAATAACCGGTTAGGATCACCACGCGCATTTCCGGGTCCAATTCCAGCAATTTGGGTAGCAATACCAAACCCGAGTCGCCGTCCATTTTCAGGTCCAGCGTGGCGAAATCAGGCAAGTCCTGCTGAGCCAGCATTAAGCCTTCTTCGGCCGAGCTCGCGGTACTGACGCGGAACCCGCGTCGGGCCATGGCGCGAGCCATGACTCGGGTAAACGTCGCGTCGTCATCCACTAACAGCAAATGTGGCAGTTCTTCGCCTTCGACCTGAACTTCTTCACTCATTTTCGTTTCCTCGGGCGACACGTGGCAGGCGCAGCTCGGTGAGCGTGCCGCCATCCTCATGACTGTAGAGTTTTACCGAGCCGCCAGCGCGTGTCACGCTGGCTTTGCTCAAGAATAGGCCCAGGCCGAAACCTTTGCCCTTAGTGGTAAAAAAAGGTTTGCCAATTTGTTCAGCGATGGCCAGCGGCACACCCGCACCGTGATCACGAATACTGATGGTCAAATCAACAGCATCCCAATCCACAGTCACCTCCAGCCCTTCCGGGCAGGCGTCTGCGGCGTTGTTCAGCAAATTAAGCAGTGCTTGAGTCAAGTCCGGCGGTGGCGCTAGGCGCGGAATCGGCGCGTGCCCCAGGCACTGAAAGCGATACGTTGCTTCAGGGCGCATCAAGTGCCAGCGGTTTAACGCCTCGTCCAGCCAATCGGTAACATCTTGCACCTCAATGGCTAGACGACGATTGGCTTCAGCGGCACGGACCAGTTGCTGCAAGGTTTGCTTGCACAATTGGACTTGGTCCTGCAGCACACTTAAGTCGTCTTGCAGCTCGGGGTCGAGGTGGTCGCGGCGTATCTCTTTGAGCAACACACTCATGGTCGACAGTGGCGTTCCCAGTTCATGAGCGGCGCCGGCCGCTTGCGTGGCAACAGCCAGCAATTGCTGGTCACGCAGGCCCTCTTCGCGGCGTAAGGCGCGCAGTTCTTCCTGACGACGCAGTTCTTCACCCATTCTAGCGGCGAAGAAGGTAATGACGGCGGCCGACAGCGCAAAGCTTAGCCACATGCCGTAAATTTGCAGTTTTTCACGGAAGAACGGTGCGGCATCGACCGGGTAAAACTGCAACAGCAGCAACGTGTAAAGCGCCAGCGCAATACTGGTCAAAATGACCGAGTAGCGCCACGGAAGCGTCACCGCCGCGATGGTCAGCGGCACCAGGTAATACGACACAAAGGGGTTGGCCGAGCCCCCGGAGAAATACAGCAAGGCACTATGGATAAACAGGTCGCAGGCCAGTTGCAGGGCATATTCAAGCTCGGTGACCGGCCAAGTAGTGCGCAAGCGAATGGCGGTAAACGCGCACAACAGCGCCGAAAAGCCCAAGGTCAGGCACAACTGAAACCAAGGCAGCGGCAGCAAATCGAACCCATAGGCAATACCTACCGAGCCCGCTTGCGCGGCGAGCACCAGCATGCGGATAAACGTAAGGCGCCAGAGGTTCTGACGGGTAGCAGACAATAACTGAACGGGGGCGAGCATGAGCTCTCCTGATGAGTGCTCCAGGCGGACGGCACGGAGTATAACCAAGCTGACGGCCTGACAGGCAAAAGTGCGGCAATGGACCACAGTGTGTTTTTTTGAAAACCCGCTAAAAGCGCCCTCGCTGGCGCGGGCTTTTATAAGGATAAAAAGATCGCGAGCAAGCTCGGGCCTACAGAAAGTAGGACGCATCTACAGTTGTATTGAAAATGTAACTGGGCGAACTGAATGCTGGCCACTAGAGTCTTATGCGTATTGCTGACCTCATCCAAGGAGCTTCTATGTTTACGTTTCAGCGCACTGCCGCCCTTCTGACGCTGAGCATTGGCGCATTTGCCAGCCTGCCAGCGCTGGCAGAGGGGGTTACTTACAATCAGATCTCACTGCGCGCAGAAGCCAGTCAGGAAGTGCCGCGAGATTTGATGATCGTGACGCTGTACACCGAAGCGCAAAATACTGATTCGGCCAAGCTGGCGGCCGAAGTCACCACCGTCATGAACAAAGCCCTCGGCGAGGCCAAGCAAGTCAAAGCAGTCACCCTGCGCCAAGGCAACCGTAACAGCTACCCGATTTACGACAACAAAACCCAAAAGATCACGGGCTGGCGTGAGCGCGCCGAATTGCGCCTGGAAAGCACCGACTTTGCGGCCCTGTCCAAACTTACCGGCGATCTGATGCAAACCCTGAAAATGGGCAATATGCAGTTCACCGTGGCTACCAACACCCGCAAAACCAGCGAAGACGCCCTGCTCAAAGATGCAGTCAATGCGTTCAAAGCCCGCGCTCAACTGGCCACCGACGCACTGGGCGGCAAGGGTTACAAAATCGTCAACCTGAACCTCAACAGCAACGGCTACCCGCAACCTTACATGCGCAGCGAAATGATGATGAAAGCCGCCTCCCCGGCCATGGATTCCGCACCCACACCTGAAGTCGAAGCCGGAACCAGCGAGATCAGCATGAGTGCAGATGGCGTGATTGAAGTTCAAATGCAATAAGCATCACTCTCATCACTCTCATCACTCAAGCCCTTGCAGCCTTCACGCCTCAAGGGCTTTTTTGTGCCTGCAATATCCGACAACCCACGAGCAAAAGGGACTTTTCCTACACACAAACAAACATACGCCGACATATTTTCCCGCCAAGAGCCTAGATAAGTAACCCCCCATCTGGATCTAACGGCAACGGCACGTTAACGGTCTATGGTTAACCCTGAGCCGTGTTGTGCATGTCGCACCGGCCAGGATGGGGTAAGTATCGAGAGGCTGATTCATTGGGTCGCCCTCACACTAAAAATGACAAAAAAGAGGTCTCCATGTTCAAACACGCAATCATTCCTTTATTGGTGGGCGCCAGCCTGCTGGCAAGCGCACCTTTTGCCCTGGCAGCCACCAACCTGGTGTATTGCTCTGAAGGTAGCCCGGCAGGTTTTGACCCCGGCCAATACACCACAGGCACAGACTTCGATGCTTCGGCAGAGACGATCTACAACCGCCTCAGCGAGTTCGAACGCGGCAGCACCACAGTCATTCCCGGGCTGGCCACGAGTTGGGACATTTCACCGGACAACCTGACCTACACCTTCCATCTGCGTGACGGGGTCAAGTTCCACACCACGCCCTACTTCACCCCAACCCGTAACTTCAATGCCGACGACGTGCTTTTTACCTTCAATCGCATGCTCGACAAAGACATGCCGTTCCGTAAAGCCTACCCGACCGAATTCCCTTATTTCACCGACATGGGCATGGATAAAAACATCGCCAAGGTGGAAAAAATCGACGACAAAACCGTCAAGTTCACCCTGAACACCGTCGACGCGGCCTTTATTCAGAACATGGCGATGCACTTTGCATCCATCGAATCAGCTGAGTACGCCGACAAGCTGCTCAAAGAGGGCAAACCTTCCGACATCAACCAAAAGCCCATCGGCACTGGCCCGTTCGTGTTCAAGAGCTACCAAAAAGACTCGAACATCCGTTACACCGGCAACAAGGACTACTGGAAGCCTGAAGACGTAAAAATCGACAACCTGATTTTCGCCATCACCACCGACCCGTCGGTGCGAATGCAAAAGCTGAAAAAGAATGAATGCCAAATCACGCTTTATCCTCGCCCTGCTGACTTAAAAGCCTTCAAAGAAGATCCAAATCTGAAGATGCCAAGCCAGGCGGGCTTTAACCTTGGCTACATCGCTTACAACGTGATGGACAAGATAAAAGGCAGCGACGAGCCTAACCCAATGGCTCAACTCAAGGTTCGCCAGGCGCTGGACATGGCCGTGAACAAGCAACAAATCATTAATACGGTCTACCAAGGCGCGGGCCAACTGGCAGTAAACGCCATGCCGCCCACCCAATGGTCGTATGACGACACCATCAAAGACGCGCCTTACGACCCCGAAAAAGCCAAGCAACTACTCAAGGAAGCAGGAATTAAGGAAGGCACCGAAATCACGTTGTGGGCCATGCCGGTTCAACGTCCGTACAACCCGAACGCCAAACTCATGGCTGAAATGCTGCAAGCAGACTGGGGCAAAATCGGTATCAAGGCCAAGATCGTGAGCTACGAGTGGGGCGAGTACATCAAGCGTTCCAAAGGCGGCGAGAACGGCGCAATGCTGATTGGCTGGAGCGGCGACAACGGTGACCCGGACAACTGGCTAGGAACCTTGTTCGGTTGCGACGCGATAGCGGGAAATAACTTCTCCAAGTGGTGCAATCCAGAGTTCGACAAATTGGTTAAAGCCGCTAAAAACACCACCGACGTTGCCGAGCGCACAAAGCTTTACCAACAAGCTCAGCATCTGCTTAAAAGTCAGGTACCGATGACACCGATCGCCCACTCGACGGTGTACCAACCCATGCGCAAAAACGTGGAGGGCTTCAAAATCAGTCCCTTTGGCCTCAACTCCTTTTACGGCGTCAGCGTCAGCAAATAAGCCGCACGGTGAATGCGGCGACAGTGCCGCATTCACTTGCTCTACAAAGGCATCAGAAATCCCCCTCGTTTTAAAACTACTCCGTACTACAGCGGAGGCTATAGGACTCTCGGAAGCGTCCTACAACATTGTCAGCTCTGACGCATTTACTCACGCGCCTCTCCCCCTCTAACGTCTAGCCCCAGCCAGCCCATTGCACGGCATGGCGCAAGCTCTCTGTGCGCGTAACGATGACGCCGCTCAAAAGCACACGTTTAGCACTCATAGAACAATAAAAAGGATAAGGATACCGATGTGCAAACCTCTGGTTTTATTTGCCTTGATTAGCGCCGGCATACTGGTCGGCAGCCCGCTTGCGTACGCAGCCAAAAGCGTGGTGTTTTGTTCGGAAGGTAGCCCTGCAGGTTTTGATACCGCGCAATACACCGCTGCCACCGATAACGATGCCGCCGAACCTATCTATAACCGCCTGTCCGAGTTTGAAAAAGGCGGCACGGCTGTCGTCCCGGCATTGGCGACGCGTTGGGATATTTCCGAAGACGGCTTGACCTACACCTTCCATCTACGTGAAGGGGTGAAATTTCACACCACAAAGTGGTTTATCCCGACCCGCGACTTTAACGCCGATGACGTGCTATTCACCTTCAACCGCATGCTTAACCCCGAGCATCCCTTTCGTAAGGCCTACCCCACCGAATTCCCTTACTTCAGTGGCATGAGCCTTAACAAAAACATCGCCAGCGTCGAAAAAACCGACCCAATGACGGTGGTCATGACGCTCAATTCGGTGGACGCCGCATTCATTCAAAACTTGGCCATGAGCTTTGCGTCAATACTCTCCGCCGAATATGCCGATCAACTGCTCACAACCGGCAAGCCAGGCAACATCAACCAACAACCGATTGGCACCGGGCCCTATGTGTTCGTGCGCTATCAAAAAGACTCGAGCATCCGCTATGTCGCCAACAAAGCGTATTGGGACCCCAGCCAAGTCAAACTCGACACCCTGATTTTTTCGATCAATGTCGACGCCGCGACCCGCATGCAAAAGCTGCGCAAAAACGAGTGCCAGGTCTCGCTAAACCCGCGCCCGGCCGATGTGGCCGGGCTCAAAGCTGACCCCGCATTGCGCGTCATTGAAAAGCCAGGTTTCAACTTGGGGTATATCGCCTACAACGTCCAGCACCCACCACTCGATCAACTGCCGGTGCGCCAAGCGCTGGACATGGCCGTCAATAAAGACGCCATTCTCAAAGCGGTGTATCAGGGCGCTGGGCAGAAAGCGGTCAATGCGATGCCGCCCACACAGTGGTCTTATGACGACTCCCTCGTCGACGCGCCTTACAACCCTGAAAAAGCCAAAGAACTGCTGAAGGCGGCCGGGGTGAAGGAAGGCACCGAAATCACCTTGTGGGCCATGCCCGTACAGCGCCCGTATAACCCCAACGCCAAACTCATGGCGCAGATGCTGCAATCCGATTGGGGCAAGATCGGTTTAAAGGTCGAGATCGTGAGCTATGAGTGGGGCGAGTACATCAAGCGCACCAAAAATGGCGAACATGACATTACCCTGATCGGCTGGACCGGTGACAACGGCGACCCCGACAACTGGCTCGGTACGCTGTACAGCTGCGATGCTATCGGCGGCAACAACTACTCCATGTGGTGCGACAAGACCTACGACACGCTGATCAAAAACGCCAAGACCATCACTGACCGCGCGCAACGAACGGTCTTGTACAAACAAGCCCAGCAGTTGCTCAAGCAAAAAATCCCGATCACCCCGATTGCTCACTCGACGGTCAATCAGCCTTTGAGCACCAAGGTGCAGGGCTTCCAAGTCAGCCCCTTTGGCCGCAATGCCTTCTCAGGCGTCAGCGTCGACGACTGAGCCCCCCCCTAATCACCTCAGTTTCAGCAGGCCACCCACGGTGGCCCGCTGAGGCTTTGCCCAAATACCTGCTCGCCCCGCTCTAAACGTAGCCACACAGCCGTATCGCAGAACAAAACGGCAATAAAAAAATAAAGCACAGGAGCCTCAACCATGAAACTTACAAGCACCACGCTGTTAGCCCTAACCCTCGGCACTCTCAGTACCACGGCCCATGCCGATGAGTTTATCGGCACCCAACTCAAATCAGACGCCAGCGAGCAAAGCAAAACCGAGGGTTTTGTAGAAGGCAGCAGCTTAAGCGGCACCACGCGCAACTGGTACGCCAACGAACTCAAACGCCGAGGTGGCCAGTTCACCTACAACGATCATGGGACCATCAAAACTACGCCGCGCCGGATCAACTGGACCCAGGGCACTATTCTTGATTTCAGCTCGGGCTTTACTCAGGGAACCGTGGGGTTTAGCACTCAAGTGGCGGCGTACAACGCCATCGCCTTGGATCGAGACGTCAACCACATTGCCGGCAATAACAACCGCACCCTCACACACAGCAACGGGGATGCCGTTGACCAGTGGAGCAAATTGGGTCTGGCGAATATCAAGGCGCGCATGTCTAACACCACACTGACCGTAGGCCGACAGAACTTCAGCAGCCCGACCCTCGATGTGATCGGTAACCGAGCACTGCCGTCTAGCTTTCAAGGCGTGGGGCTGCGCAGCGAAGAATTCAACAACCTCGCGTTCGATGCCGGCTCATTTGACCGGGTCTCGCCACGCACCGAACAAAGCCTGAGCAAGTTCCGCAGTGAATATGGCGCCCTCGGCGTTGAAACGGATCGCGCCAGCGTCGCGGGCCTAAGCTACCAGCCGTTCAGCAACCTGAAAACCTCGCTCTACGCGACCCACGTTGAAGACTTCTGGAACCAGTACTACGTCGGTGCAGTGCATAACTGGGGCGACGATGCCGTGTTGGGCCTGAATACCAATTTCAACTACTACAAGACCCTAGATACCGGCAAAAAAGCCATGGGCGAGATCAACAACGACGCCTACAGCCTGGCATTTGGCCTGACTCACCAAGCACACACTGTGAGCGTGTCGTACCAGCAAGTGGTCGGCGACGAGTACTTCGACTACCTGCACGAAACCAATGGCATTTATCTGGCCAACTCGCTGCTGTCGGACTTCAACGGCCCGAACGAAAAGTCACTGCAACTGGCGTACAGCATCAACATGGCGCAATACGGCATTCCCGGCCTGAAATTCAACGCCTACCACGCTCGCGGCTGGGACATCGACGGCACCCACTACAAGGGCACCGCCTATGATGTACGCAACATGAACGGTGAAAAGCATTCGGAGTACAGCGTTGGCACATCCTATGCAATTCAAAGTGGCCCGCTGAAAGCCACGGCCATACGCGCGGCCTACACCACGCACCGTGCCAGCAAAAACCAGTCTGACGGCAGCATCAATGAGTTCCGTGTGGTGACAACCATCCCGTTCAACATTCTTTAATCACTGTATTTCACAAAAAAACGACCTCGGCTGATGCAACGAGTCAGCTGTGGTTGTTACGTTGGCTCAACCGACCGGAGAGGCTTGCCATGAAAAGACTTTCACTACACACCGCCTTTGCCCTGGCGATGCTCAGTGTCGCTGTCAGTGTGTCGGCTAAAAACTTGGTGGTCTGCACCGAAGCCAGCCCCGAGGGGTTCGATATAGTCCAATACACCACCGCCGTAACGGCCGATGCCTCGGCAGAAACCATCCTCAACCGCCTCGTCGACTTCAAGCCGGGTACCACTGATGTTGAGCCCGCCCTGGCTGAGCGTTGGGACATCAGCCCCGATGGTCTCCAGTACACGTTTTACCTGCGCCCCGGCGTCACGTTTCACACCACCGACTACTTCACACCGACCCGCCCTCTTAATGCCGACGATGTGATCTGGAGCTTTCAGCGCCAACTGGACCCGAATCACCCTTGGCACGCTCTCTCGCTGGTCGGTTTTCCTTATTTCGAAAGCATGGGCTTCAAAGACCTGCTCAAGAGCGTTGAGAAAGTGGACGACATGACCGTCAAAATCACGCTCAACCATGCCGAATCGCCATTTTTGCGCGACGTGGCCATGCCGTTCACGTCGATTTACTCCGCCGAGTACGCCGATCAACTGCTCAAATCCGGTAAAACGGCCGAACTAAACAGCAAGCCGATTGGCACTGGCCCGTTCATTTTCGTGCGATACAACAAAGACGCCCAAGTGCGCTTCAAAGCCAACCCGGACTATTTCCGTGGCAAGCCACCGACTGACAACCTGATTTTCGCCGTGACCACCGACAGCAACGTGCGCCTGCAAAAACTCAAGGCCAACGAATGCCAGATCGCCCTGTACCCCAAGCCCGATGAAGTCTCCAATATTCGTAAAGACCCCAACCTCAAGGTCGATGAACTGGCCGCCCTGATGACCAGCTACATCGCCATGAACACGAGCCACACATACCTCAGCGATGTGCGGGTACGGCAGGCTATCGACATGGCCTTTGACAAACAGACGTACCTGAACAGCGTGCACGGCCAAGGCAATGCCCTGTTGGCCATTAATCCCTACCCACCGACAATGCTGGGATACAACACAACACTGCAAAGCCCGCCACGTGACCTGGACAAAGCCCGGGCCTTGCTCAAAGAGGCCGGTGTACCCGAAGGCACGACCTTCACCTTCTTCACCCGCAACGGTGGCGGCCCAACCAACCCCAACCCGATGCTGGGGGCTCAGTTGCTGCAATCAGACCTGGCAAAAATCGGGCTCAAACTCGACATCCGGGTCATGGAATGGGGCGAAATGCTTAAGCGCTCCAAAGCCGGCGAGCATGACCTAGTGTCCACGGGTTGGGGCGGCGACAACGGCGACCCGGACAACTTCCTGACCCCGCTGCTGAGTTGTGAGGCCGCCAAAAACGGCGAGAACTATGCGCGCTGGTGCAATAAAGCCTTCGAAAACCTGATCACCAAAGCACGCAACATCAGTGAACCCGCAGAACGGGCTGCACTCTATGAACAAGCACAGGTGATATTTCATCAAGAACAACCCTGGATCAACGTCGCACACCCTATGCTCTTTACAGCCATGCGCAAAAACGTCGAGGGCTACACCCTAAGCCCTTTGACCAATAACAACTTTGCCACTACCCAGGTGAAGTAGAACAATAAAAACCCGCCAGCGTTCACCCGAGCACTGGCGGACTTGCCTAACCGGCTGATGAGGTACACCACACGATGTTTAGTTTTATTGCCCGCCGAGTGGGGTTGCTGATACCCACTTTCTTCGGCATCACTTTGCTGACCTTCGCCCTGATTCGTATGATCCCCGGCGATCCGGTCGAAGTCATGATGGGTGAGCGTCGGGTAGACCCTGAAATGCACGCCCAGGCCATGGAGCGCCTGGGCCTGAACAAACCGCTGTACGAGCAATATTTCGATTACATCGGCAAGCTTGCCCAAGGCGATTTGGGAGAATCGTTGCGCACACGTGAAAGCGTGTGGAGCGAGTTTTCCGTGCTGTTCCCCGCCACCCTTGAACTGGCAATGTTCGCCCTGTTGTTTGCAGGCATCCTCGGGCTGCTGGCCGGGGTTATTGCGGCGCTCAAGCGCGGCTCCCTGTTTGACCACGGGGTCATGGGGTTATCGCTCGCGGGTTACTCCATGCCGATCTTCTGGTGGGCGCTGATTCTGATCATGTTTTTCTCCGTCGGACTGGGCTGGACGCCAGTGACCGGACGTATCGACCTGCTCTACGACATCGAGCCAAAGACCGGTTTCATGCTCATTGATACCCTACTCAGCGACCAGCCCGAGGCGTTTTGGGACGCGCTGCACCACATGATTCTGCCCGCCATCGTGCTCGGCACCATCCCGCTGGCGGTGATTGCGCGGATGACCCGTTCATCCATGCTTGAAGTGCTGCGCGAAGACTACATCCGCACCGCACGGGCCAAAGGCCTGTCGCCAGCACGCGTGGTATTCGTGCACGGACTGCGCAACGCCCTGATCCCGGTATTAACCGTGATCGGCCTGCAAGTCGGCACCCTGCTGGGGGGAGCCGTGCTGACTGAGACCATCTTCTCGTGGCCAGGAATCGGTAAATGGCTGATCGAAGCCATAGGTGCCCGGGATTATCCCGTGGTGCAAAACGGCATCCTGCTAATCGCCTGCTTGGTGATTCTGGTCAACTTCGTGGTGGACATCCTCTACGGCCTAGCCAACCCACGCATCCGTCACCAGCGCTGAGATCCTGACCATGAGCACATCAACCAACGCGACTGAAGTGGATCAAAGCCTGCTTTATCCATCCCCTTACAAAGAGTTCTGGCACGCCTTCGCCAAAAACAAAGGCGCTGTGGCCGGCCTGATTTTCATGAGCATCATCGTGTTCTGCGCGATTTTTGCCCCTTGGGTCGCGCCGCACAACCCGAGCGAACAATACCGAGACTTCCTGCTAACCCCGCCGGTATGGCTTGAAGGCGGTCAATGGCAATTTTTGCTGGGCACCGACGAGTTGGGCCGGGACATGCTGTCGCGCCTGATAGCAGGTTCGCGCCTGTCGCTGCTAATCGGCTTGTCATCCGTGGTTATTTCGCTGATACCAGGCGTGGTTTTGGGCCTGTTTGCCGGGTTTTTCCCGCGCCTCCTCGGCCCCGGCATCATGCGTTTAATGGACATCATGCTGGCCCTGCCATCACTGCTGCTGGCGGTGGCGATTGTCGCCATCCTCGGCCCTGGCCTGATCAACACCGTGATCGCGATTGCCGTGGTCTCACTACCGTCTTACGTGCGCCTGACTCGCGCCGCCGTGATGGGCGAGCTGAACCGCGACTACGTCACGGCTGCTCGCCTAGCGGGTGCCAGCTTGCCGCGCCTGATGTTCATCACCGTGCTGCCCAACTGCATGGCGCCATTGATCGTACAGGCCACGCTGAGCTTTTCCTCGGCGATTCTCGACGCGGCCGCCTTGGGCTTTCTGGGCTTGGGCGTACAGCCGCCAACGCCTGAGTGGGGCACCATGTTGGCCTCGGCCCGTGACTACATTGAACGTGCGTGGTGGGTGGTGACGCTGCCCGGCTTGACCATTTTGCTCAGCGTGCTGGCAATCAACCTGATGGGCGACGGTCTGCGCGATGCGCTGGACCCGAAACTCAAGAACGCCGCCTGAGGAGATTCCCATGTCACTGCTAGAAATTAAGAATCTCAACGTTCGTTTTGGCGACGCCAATGCCGTGCCCGTGGTCGATGGTTTGAGTCTGTCTGTGGATAAAGGCGAAGTGCTAGCCATTGTTGGCGAATCGGGGTCCGGCAAGTCCGTGACCATGATGGCGCTGATGGGCCTAGTCGAGCACCCCGGCATCGTCACCGCAGACGCGCTGAATTTCGACGGTAAAAACATGCTGACCCTTAGCCCGCGTCAACGTCGGCAAATTGTTGGCAAAGACATGGCGATGGTTTTTCAAGACCCTATGACCGCTCTGAACCCCAGCTATACCGTGGGTTTCCAAATTGAAGAAGTGCTGCGCCTGCACCTCAAGATGTCGAAAAAAGACGCCCGTAAACGCGCCATCGAACTGCTCGAAAAAGTAGAAATCCCTGGAGCTGCCAGTCGCATGGAGGCCTACCCGCACCAACTGTCGGGGGGCATGAGTCAGCGTGTGGCAATTGCCATGGCGATTGCTGGCGAACCCAAACTGCTGATCGCCGACGAACCGACCACCGCTCTGGACGTAACCATTCAAGCCCAGATCATGGACTTGCTGCTCAACCTGCAACGCGAACAGAACATGGGGCTGGTGCTCATCACCCACGATTTGGCCGTGGTGGCTGAAACCGCACAGCGGGTATGCGTTATGTATGCGGGCCAGGCGGTTGAAGTGGGCCAAGTGCCCGATTTGTTCGACGTGCCCGCTCATCCCTACAGCGAAGCACTGCTCGCCGCTATCCCAGAACACAGCATGGGTGCTGCGCGTCTAGCGACCTTGCCGGGTATCGTGCCGGGGCGCTACGACCGCCCGCAAGGTTGTCTACTGTCTCCACGCTGCCCTTATGTGCAAGACACCTGTCGCCAGCAACGCCCGGCCCTTGAGCCCAAAGCTCATAGCAAAGTGCGCTGCTTCTTCCCCTTGAATCAGGAGGTGGCGTAATGACCGTTGTTCTTACTGCCCGCGACCTAACCCGTCATTACGAAGTGTCCCGAGGCCTGTTCAAAGGTCATGCACTGGTACGCGCACTCAACGGCGTATCGTTTGAATTGGAAGCTGGAAAAACCCTGGCAGTGGTCGGCGAGTCAGGCTGTGGCAAATCCACTTTGGCCCGTGCACTGACACTGATTGAAGAACCTTCCTCCGGCTCATTGAAAATCGCCGGACAAGAAGTCGCGGGGGCCAATAAGGCTGAGCGTAAACAACTGCGAAAAGACGTGCAGATGGTCTTCCAGAGCCCTTACGCCTCGCTTAACCCTCGGCAAAAAGTCGGGGATCAGTTGGCCGAACCGCTGTTGATCAACACCACATTGAGCGCCAGCGAACGCCGCGAAAAAGTCCAGGCCATGATGAAACAGGTCGGCTTGCGCCCAGAGCATTACCACCGTTACCCGCACATGTTTTCGGGCGGGCAGCGTCAACGCATCGCTCTGGCGCGGGCGATGATGCTGCAACCCAAAGTGCTGGTGGCGGACGAACCGACATCAGCGCTCGACGTCTCAATTCAAGCGCAGGTGCTCAACCTGTTCATGGACTTGCAGCAAGAGTTCAACACCGCTTACGTCTTCATTTCACACAACCTAGCGGTGGTGCGGCACGTGGCAGATCAAGTGCTGGTCATGTACTTGGGCCGCCCGGTAGAAATGGGCCCAAAAGAAGAAATCTACACCCGGCCGCTGCATCCCTACACCCAAGCGCTATTGTCAGCGACCCCGACCATCCACCCGGATCCGCTCAAGCCAAAAATCAAAATTGTCGGTGAATTGCCCAACCCGCTGAACCCGCCCTCAGGTTGCGCCTTCCACAAGCGCTGCCCGTATGCGACTGAGTTTTGCAGTACGCACGAGCCTAACTTACGCGTGCTGGATAACCGGCAAGTGGCTTGCCATCACGCGGAGCAATTCCTGAGTTAACACTCATAACCTGTAGGCCAGTTCGCGCCTACAGGCCTGTTTTGGCTTAAGTGAACGGCATGGCAACGAAAAAAAAAGCGAAGCCCAAGGGCTTCGCTTTTTTTGTACCTCATGTCCCGTCCTGAATAAGGTTTACACCTTCTGACCTATCCTCA
>NZ_ALJC01000037.1 GCF_000282975.1 Pseudomonas psychrophila HA-4 | reverse complement strand
CTGATGAGGCGGTCTTGCAGGTCGTATTCGTAGGCCAGTGGCCATTGACCGTCGTCGACGGCGGTGAGGCGGCCCAAGGTGTCGTAGGTGTAGGTGATTTCGCTGCCATCGGGCAGGGTTTTGATCTGCAGGCGCCCGGCTGCGTCGCGCTGATAAGCGGTTATCAGCGGTGCTGCCTCAGGCTGATCGGTGTCCGGGTATTCGGTTTTTTCCAGCAGGTGGCCGTTGAGGTCGTAGGCGTAGGCGGTTTTGCGGCCGTCGAAGCTGATTTCTTGGCGGATCAGGCCGTTGGGATGGTATTCAAGCTGGTAGTGTTCGTGGCGCTCGTTTTCGATGCCGGTCAGCAGCAGGCGGGCGTTGTCGTAGCGGTAGTTGAGCTGGCTGCCGTCAGGGTTGATGCGGCGGCTGATCAGGTGCAGGTTGTCGGCGTATTCGTAGCGGGTGATGTGGCCGCGTTCGTCGCGCTCGGCGGTGACTTTGCCGTAGGCGTTGTAGCTCCAAGCGCGGGTTTTACCGCCGGGCAAGGTGGTTTGGATCAGGCGGTTGGCGGCGTCCCATTGGTACTGGGTGATGGCGCCGCGCTCGTCCTGCTGGGTGATTTTTCGACCCTGGGCGTCGTAGCGGTAACGCCGTTGCGTGCCATCGGGCAGGGTTTCGTCGAGCAGTTGCCCGAGCGGGTTCCAGGTAAGGGTGTGCTGGCTGCCGTCCGGGTAATACAGGCCGCTCAGTTGGCCTTTGGCGGTGTATTTGTAGTGGGTGACGTTGCCGTCGGGGTCGGTCTGGCGGGTGATGTCACCTTGGGGGTTGCGTTCGTATTTCCAGCACGCCAGGCCGCGTTGCACCTTGCGCACGTGGCCATTGAGGTAGCTGTAGAACGTCGGTTCGTCGACGGGCGGAATCAGCGCGGTGAGTTGCCCGGCTTCGTTGTACTGGTATTCGGTGACGGCGCCGAGCGGGTCTTTTTCGGCGATCAGGCGGCCTTTGTCGTCGTAGGCTTTGTGGTGCTCAGCGCCGTCGGGGTCGATTTGTCTGACCAGCCGGGCGTTGTCGTCGTGCACGTAGATTTGCTGACTGCC
>NZ_ALJC01000036.1 GCF_000282975.1 Pseudomonas psychrophila HA-4 | reverse complement strand
TGGGTGGATCCGTTGGGGTTGAGTTGTGTGCCGGGGGATTGTCCGGGAAAAGCCTCTCAGGCACCCTCAACTAAGCAGGGTGCTCCGGAAGTACCACAGGCAAAACCCGACTTTTATGTTGGGCCATCTGGGCCGGATTCGACGTTGCCAGCAACAGGTTATCGTTATATGAACTTAATAGACTCTGATGGACAGATTAACAAGCGATCTCAAGCTGTATTGGATTCTGGCGAAGCGCGTCTGTCATATTTCGGGTTCGAAAAGTTTGACACAGGAGATAGCGCTACTGACGCCTTTCAAATTAGAGCACCTAAACATATTACAAATCTGGACCCTGAGTCAGCATGGAGCGATGGACGACTTCGCCTGAAGTTCGATACGTTACAGCTATATAGAAATGGCATGCCAAGAGTTACTATCCCCTATGAGCTTGGTAACAAAGGACCTAGATTAGAGCCATTCACTACAGCATATCCGGAGTACGGTAAAGGCGGAGCAAGGCAGTTGATTCAAAAACCCAACGAAATCATTGATATTTATGTAGACGAAACCACGATTCTGCCGGAGAAATAAAATGTTAACAGATGCTCAAGCGAGAATAGCTCTCAAAAATATTCTTCGCAATCACTTAGATAATCAGAGTCCTGAGCTAGTGCAACTAGAAAGCCTTCTGGATAACCTTGATAGGACGATCCCCATCCGAGGTGCTTTGGAAACGATTCGAGGAAACAATATTTCTCCATATACGGAGCAAGAACTAGAAATAATAAAAGATCTTTTATATTTATACGGCTAGGTACGACCCTGAAGAGGATGTAGACAAAATAAATTAGGATTATCACTTTTTTTCTACATGATACCGAAGCTATACCTATAAACGGACGCTGCCGCTAGATATTCACTCAACTTTACCTACTGCGGGTGATGTTCGCTCATATATCCCAGTTGGCGTGCACACTCCTTACCTGAACCGGCATCGCTACGTATTCTAATATCCTTGGGAAAGCATTATTTCTCTAAAGCGGTTAGTAGAGAGCAGTCTCGCAACTTAAATAAATTCTGGCACCTAAAAAACAATAACTCGGCATGCTCTAATATTTGGCCAGTACAAAATGGTGAGACATCATAATAATAAATTATTAAGCGCGAGCCGTCGAAAACATATAGTTCTTATTCGGTTGTCAGTACGTACAGCTACCGCTCTTTAAAAATATAATAATACTCACCTAAGCCACGGCTGTGCCTGGCCACTGGCCTACGAATACGACCTGCAAGACCGCCTCATCAG
>NZ_ALJC01000035.1 GCF_000282975.1 Pseudomonas psychrophila HA-4 | reverse complement strand
TTACCTTGGACAATTAAGCGCAGGCCAATTTGGTGAGCGGCTCGGGTGGCACTCATGATGGCCAGCCACGGGCCTTTTAGCGGTTCGCCCGCTTTGCTGCTGAGTAATAGCAATGAAGCGCTCAGGCGTTTTACAAGTGTGTTCCACAGACCCGTGGCGTCACTTGCCAGCGCGCCTAGGCGAGACAGGATGTTGAGCCCTTGCGGTCCCAGCACCTTACTCATTGCGGCCATCGCATTGGCCTGATTTTCAATTGCTAGCGCCGCCATCAGTTCAGCCGCACGGCTGCTGGTATTAACCGCCCCCTCAAGTGTGGGGCTCCAGCCGTAGAACAATTGCCGCAACGCGCCGTCATCCGCGCTGCGCACGTACTCTGCGTATTGCTCAGCCCCAACTTTGCGCAAGCACTGCGCGCTAAGGCAGGCCAAGGCCAGTTCATCCAGCCATTCACGGTGTTCGCTGTCGTGGTAATCCACACACCAAGTGCCGCTGTGGTGTCGCAGCAAGTACACGCCACGGTCGGCATATAGGGCTTCATGTCGGTTCTTCAGGTGATCGAAGTGTGCGGGGGCTGTTGTGTCGAGCCATTGATTCATGGCGGGCAGGTCGATGTATTGTTCAACTTTGTCGCTGGTGTGAGTGTT
>NZ_ALJC01000034.1 GCF_000282975.1 Pseudomonas psychrophila HA-4 | reverse complement strand
GGCTTTTGCTGGCTCATGTGCAGCAAGAGGCTTACCCATGATCCTTATTCCTCTTGGCAGCATGTTTCTGTCCATCGATGCCACCCAGCCTGACATCAAGGGGGTTCTAAACGAACTGACCCATTGCCTTGAAGGCTACCGGGACCATGCTGACGCTTGGTACGGCGGCATGCTCGACGTAGAACAACAGTTTCGTGTCGGCAATGAAGTGATCACACGCGACAAGGACAGCAGAGCGCCGGTGGTGTTTTATGCCCAATGTCAGCGGGACGCCAAGCTGACCTTGGTCCACGCCTTCGAAGCCGCGCGTTTCGTGCCCATTGGTAATACCCGCGTGCGTTTGGTGCCCGTGGGTGGCGGCCCTGCCATTGAAACGTTTATTGGCGCCTCCGGTATCAAACTGGTCGAGGACTGCCAGCCCAACCAGAACTACCAAATCACCTTTTACCCGCAGATCACTGGCGAACAGATCGATGCATTTTTCGACTCTTACAAGACCGTGCTCAACGACCTCAGCAGTTGGCTCGACACTCGGTGGGAGACTGAATATTTATCGCTCTGGCACGCCCATCAACAGGCCGATGCACTGGGCCGAGTCCGCATGGAAATGCAAGGCCAATGGGACGGTCTGATCAAGGCCCTGCTGGCCGTGTGGGATGACATCACCGGCTTCTTCACGCTGATAAGCCACCCGCAAGAGAACTACGAAAAGCTAAAAAAATTCTTCACCGAAGAACAACTCCAACTGCTGTTGAACGCCTCCCACGAGTCGCTGGAAACAGCGTTGTTGATTGCCAGTGATGAGCCGCTGATGTGGTCCTACTTCTCGGCCATGATTGCTTGGCTGAAACTATTGCCGCCGCAAATTCGCAGCGAAATACAGGCGCAACTCTCCAGCGAAGTGCTGATCGGTATCGTGCTGGGGATTCTGTTGACGGGCGGTATTGGCCTAGCCATACGCCTCTCCCTCAAGGGCGCTAACAAGGCAGTCGACGCGACCAAAGCCACCGGACTGCTTGAGGACTTTGTCGAACTGCTGATGCGCACCAGCAAGGCACATTCCGCCCCTCATGCGGCGGCAGGCAAACCCATTTTGCTACAGGGTGAAGGTCGCCTAAATT
>NZ_ALJC01000033.1 GCF_000282975.1 Pseudomonas psychrophila HA-4 | reverse complement strand
CAACCAGCGGGTTTTCCAGCAACTCACGGTCGAGCAGATCATTGCCCAGCTCCTTGAAGAGCACGGCATCTTCAACAATGCCGTCACCTTCAAGCTCGACACGACCTATCAGGCCCGCGATTACTGCGTGCAGTATCACGAAACCGACCTGCACTTTATCCAGCGCCTGTGCGAAGAAGAAGGCATCCACTACCACTTTCGCCACAGCGCTCAAGGCCATCACCTGGTGTTTGGTGATGGCCAAAGCGCCTTCGCCAAACTCGAACACCCCGTGCCTTGGCACAGCGGCAGCGGCCTGGTGCCTGAAGAACCGGCAATCAG
>NZ_ALJC01000032.1 GCF_000282975.1 Pseudomonas psychrophila HA-4 | reverse complement strand
CGCAGGCGCCGATGTAAACCGGCGCGGGCATTGCGGAACGTATGAAGGCCTTCGTGAGGCGGGTCGCCGGGTTCTTGTAATCCGAGCGGGTCTTGAAGGCCGGAGAGGTCGTTAAGTTCATATTCCATATAGCCGCGAACAGCCTCCCAGTTGGAAATCGCCAACTGCAAACTGCCGCACTGGAATTCAACCCGGACTAACTCGCCCTCATGCTCAAACCCCATGCCCATGCCATATTGGCGGGTGACACCGTATTGAGTGGCACCTTGAGCCTGAACGACCCACGCGGACAAGTCTTCCCAAGGCACGAATAAAGGCTCAGTGGCGCCATCGGGCATAAAACACACTTCGCGGCGCTGACGGTTGAAACGGGTGGGGATAACTTTGGTGAAGAGATTGTGGGCTTGGAGCCAGACTAAAAAAAATATAAATGAGCCTAATAGCCACATTCCCAAAGCCGGTACCCAGGACGCCCCATAGATTCCAGCCATTGACTGCAAAATTCTCTCAGGGTTGCTTCCTAATGCTATTCCAAAGAGTCCGCCTAATAGCGGGCCGCCAAAAGCGACTAAACATGAGCAAGTAAATGGTCCTCCTAGCCACATCTGATAGGAAAATACATTAGGTTCACCTCCACCGAAATCCATAAAAGTGTCGTTGTAACCACTAATATAGGGACAGAAAGGATGCTCACTGGTCGGCAAGGGCAACGGAGCTAAATAAGTTTGGCAACCGGAAGGGAAATATTCGACATCGCCTGCGCGATTATTAGAGGCGTTATTTTCTACCGCCCCGCTCATTGCGACACGCCCAATGCTGTTACGTCCACATCCACCAATGGCGTGTCCGGAACGTTTGTTGTGTGCTTCACCGAAGGAAAGCGTCCCTGTTCCAAAATATTGAAGCGGATACAGCGTGTCTGCTCCATGACTTGTTCATTCTCGTTGAAATATTGAAGTTTAATCACCAGCAATAATTCTTCTGACACTTTGCCAACAACCGGTTCAGGATTTCGCGGATAGCTCAATTTCAACATCAATGGTTCACCTTCTCCCTTCTCCTTTTGATTACTCACAACCAACTGCATACGCAAGCACACTTCATCACTGATCACTTCCCACTGCTCCGCAGGACGTTCACGACTGCTCTGCATTATTTTGGTAATGCGCTGCGCGCCTATAAATAATTTATTGCGTATTTTTCCCTCCAGTGAAGCGTGGAAGTCCGCGACACTTAAACCCGGAGCAATCAGGATAATTTCCCCCACCTTAGTGTTGGACAAGAGACTAAGCCAGAACGAATCCTCAGAAACGCCCTTAATCTGCACGAACGGGGCTTGTAGCAGTTTGGTTAAATGGTTCTGGAACTCAACAAGCGTTAAATTTCTATGTTTATCAAGATCGCGGCTCCAGGGTGTGCTTTGTAACCAATCATCATGAGGGGTGGTGTTGTAACGGTTGTATAACCAAGTACCGGCCAATTCCAATAAAGTGAACAACCCTCCAAACAAATTCGTCCGAAAAAAAACAGTGCCTAGACGTGCTCCTGAAACAACCCACGCAGCTTCACGGGCGGCACCTTTAGCGGCCATCAATACGCCAAGACCTGCACGGCCAGTGTTGAACAACCCATAAGCATTGCTGATTGCCAAGCCCCCAGAACCGACCATCGTCAGCACGGCACCTTGCTGGGCTAACCGGTTGCCGCTACGGACAGCCTGTATCCATTTATCGTGATATCCATTAAAACTAGCAATCGCAGCAAGCAATCCGAAGAGGTAAGTACCCGCGCCCAAGCCAACATGCAACTTACCTATTGTGACTTTCAAACGACTAAGAGCGTTCAATCGTAAACTTTCACCCAAGGTTTTCGCTTGGGCGATAAGAGCCGTGTCAAATACCCCCTGCGCCGCCGCAAAACCTGCAGCTCCGGTAGCAAATACAGCATTCATAAATGCCCCCCATTGCCGTTCATGTGATGGCAAGGAGTACGTCTCTTTAACCACCTGCACCAAATTCACCGCCTGCGCCACAAACAGCAGCAACGCAGCCCCATCCCCCAGTACATTCAATGCCGGTGCACTTTTCACGCCATTGCGAAAGTCCCTCATCAACCCGGCGGCTTGCCGTTGACCTTCACTCGGGAAGATCACCGTCAAACCTGCACGCTCGAGGGTTGAGCCAAACAGCCGCGCGTGTTCATCCGGCAGTTCCACGATAGGGCTGATACTCGCGGCCAATCGCTTTTCGCCCGCGTCCAGTTGCCAACGCAGGTAGTCAATCTTGTGCTGAGTCTCTACCGATTGGGCCGATGTATGCCCTTTCTCACCCTTACTCCGTGCAGTCTGGTTGGCTTGTCTGCGCTCGCGCTTGAGCTTGGACATTTCACCCCGTTGTTTGAGGACTTCTTGCAGCGTGAAGCGCAAGCTGGCTTTTTCTTCGGGGGTGGCAAATTTAAAGGTCACGCCTTCGGTTTTCGCGGCTTGCAAAATGTTCGATTTCAACGCAAAGGGCAGGTTGCGAAACAGTTGATCAAGGTCGGGCATGGTGTGCCCTTTGAACACCTCAGCAAACTCGGCCACTAGTTTTTCCAGCCCGCGATTCAGCGCCGGGGCCAGGCTGTTTTGGGCGGCGTTGGCGACGGTACGCGTGCTGTCAGGCAGGTCGTCCAGCGCCGGTAAACGCCCGTGTTCAATGCTGAGCAATTGCTCAAACAGTCCGCGGGTATTGTTAAACACGGTCATCCCTGCGGCATTCAAAAATGCGTATTGCACCCACAGCCCGGTTTGCTCGCTGTAGGGCAAGGTGTAGTACAACGGGCGGCTGAATTGCGGTTGGCGTTCGATAAATGCATACAGTTGATCGCAGGCTTCGTCGCTGCGGCAAATGTCTTTAAGGCAGGCATATTCAAGGGTGAAGGCAAAACCCTGCTGCCGGCTGAGTTGCGGGTCGAGATACCAGGCGTTTTTGTGAAAGCCGCAGGTGGTGGTCAGTGCCACGCGGTCGGCGGTGATGCGCTCAAGCAGGTCATTCCAGCGGGCGAGGCCTGTGCGGTGAGCCAGCAGGTCGCGGTCCATGGCTTCGCGGTCGATCAGATCATTGACGCCACGCTGGCCAAATTTGGCACCGTGCAAAATGTCGTAAATTCGTTCGCCGTGAAGTTTGCCAAGGTCGATTAAAGCTTCGAAATGTTTTTGCACGAAGGCGCTGGGAGAAAGGCGAAAGTGCGGGGGGGTGTAGTAGCGTCTATCCACTTCCTCAACCGCACTCAGGGCCTCAAGATTGAAACCGTCACCGCCTGAATGAGCCGCGCCTATCGCCTGCGCCTCTGCCCTTTCACGCAACACGTGCAAATCCGCCGGCACCGGGCTTCCCGCTGGCGGGGTCATCAAGCCGCCTTTGTTGACGTATTCCAGCATGGCCGCTTTGGTCACGCCCCGATCCGGCTCTGGCATGTTCTGCAACTCGGCAAACATGGCCTTGATCGCCGGGTCATCGGTTGCTCCGGCCAGCACTGACACATCCCGGTCACTCAGTTGGCTCAGGGACTCGATGTAGCACGCCAGCAGGTAATCGCGCTCGTTGTTGCCTTGTTGTGCGCCGCCATTGGCCCAGTCACCCACCCAGCCTGTGACCTGATCCTGATAGTTGCCCAGGTCACGCAAGACGCCCAAGGTGTCATCGAGCACAAGGTACAGGGTGTCGAAATGGTACTCCGGCTGAATAGCGCCCTTTAGATGCGCAAAATAATAAGGGCTAAAACGTGGCGGGTTTTCCCACAGGTAGGGCAGGCGTTCATGCTCGGGTAACTCGGCGTGCAAACGGCGGCGCTCACTGACGGCGGCGTGCTCTGCCAACGACGCATTCGCGTCCAGATGATTCTGCTCGTGCTCGACACGCTCAGTAGCGTACTCCGCCAGCCATCGCTCAACCATCGGTTCAGTCAGCAGGTGCACAGCGCCTTTAAGGCAGTCCGCCCGGCTCAGGTCGACGGCCTGCATAAAGTGATTGCGCTCGGCGGGATCGTTTATCACTTGCCGGCATTTATTGGCCGACCATTGCACCTCGGCATAACTGACATACAGGGTGCTGGTTTTAGGGAAGATCAACGTCGGCGCATTGATCGGGTCTTCGCGTTCATCCTCGACCACCTCCTTGCCCTGAAACAGCATCGACTCAACTACGCCGTTGTAAACCCAGTACTCGGATAACTCGCCGTTGCTGCCGTCAATCACATAAAGCCAGCCATCACGCAGCAGGCGAATCCCCAACGGGCGGCTCTTCAGGCTATAGGGCATGGCAATTTCTGCGGACGGATCGAGCGCCGAGTTATCCACTAACCCATAACGCAGGGGCAGCAGTTGAACAGTGCTTTTTCTCAGCGGGCAGACGCCCAAGGCCACTTTGGCATCGGTGCGACTGTAATTAATGTCGTTGGGGTTGCGTAGAGTGTGCGGGCTCACTAATCAGATTCCTGTAGGCCAAGGGCTTGCAACGGGCAATTTCAGTGACGCTGTTAACGAGATGACTTAAACCTGTAACTTCACGGTGATTACTCACCCGAAGTTCAATGCGTTTAAAACAACACAGAGACCATGAGTTGTTTCTTAAAATGACAAACATGAAACAAAAGTGCGCAAGAAGTTGCGCAATTGAAACAAGCTTAATTATTTAATCCGTCAATAAAGTCAGTTCTGCGTTTTAGCACGAAGTAGGAGTTTTTATATGTAGGATCTTTCCGCATCTTGAGTCGTGTCTGTGCACCCGCCGCTTTCTTGGATAAAGTGCACCACATCCTTCGACCACGGAACCGGGAAATGACTGATAAGAGCCAACAATTCGCCAGCGACAACTACTCCGGTATCTGCCCCGAAGTCTGGTCTGCCATGGAAAAAGCCAACCACGGCCACCAACGGTCCTATGGCGATGACGAGTGGACCCTGCGCGCCGCCAACGACTTTCGCAAACTGTTCGAAACCGACTGCGAAGTGTTCTTCGCCTTCAACGGCACAGCCGCCAACTCGCTGGCTCTGTCGTCCCTGTGCCAAAGCTTCCACAGCGTGATCTGCTCAGAAACCGCCCACGTCGAAACCGACGAATGCGGCGCCCCGGAGTTCTTCTCCAACGGCTCCAAGCTGCTGCTGGCACGCACCGAAAACGGCAAGATTACCCCTGAGTCGATCCGCGAGATCGCGACCAGGCGCAAAGACATCCACTACCCAAAACCACGCGTGGTCACTATCACCCAGGCCACGGAAGTGGGTAGCGTGTACCGCCCCGAAGAAATCCGCGCCATCAGCGCCACGTGCAAAGAGCTGGGTTTGCTGCTGCACATGGACGGCGCACGCTTCTCCAACGCGTGCGCGTTTCTTGACTGCTCGCCGGCCGAACTGAGCTGGAAAGCCGGGGTGGATGTGCTGTGCTTTGGCGGGACTAAAAACGGCATGGCAGTGGGCGAAGCGATTCTGTTCTTCAACCACGACCTGGCGGTGGACTTTGACTACCGCTGCAAACAAGCAGGGCAACTGGCGTCGAAAATGCGCTTCTTGTCAGCGCCGTGGGTGGGCCTGCTGGAAAACGACGCGTGGCTCAAACACTCACGCCACGCCAACCATTGCGCCCAATTGCTGAGCCAACTGGTCAGTGACATTCCAGGCGTTGAGCTGATGTTTCCGGTCGAGGCCAACGGTGTATTTCTGCAACTGTCGGAACCTGCAGTGGCTGCATTGACCGCCAAGGGCTGGCGTTTCTACACCTTTATCGGCAAAGGCGGTGCACGCTTCATGTGCTCCTGGGACACCGAAGAAGCCCGCGTGCGGGAATTGGCAGCAGATATTCGAGAAGTAATGGCGGGTTGAATACGTGTAGTCGCTGCCACAGGCTGCGAAGGGTTGCATCGCAACCCGTTTTTTGAAGGCCCTGCGGTCCTTCTCGCAGCCTTCGGCAGCGACTACCGAGTTATGTGATTGTTCAGACTTGCCCGAGGGTTCGCTCAATCACATCGACCGTGGCGCTGACTTGCTCTTGATAACGGTCGAGTTCCTGTTTGTGGCTCAGTTGCAGTTCAATCTGCTGTGAACACAGATTCAACGCGGCCAAGACCAGCAATTTGTCACCGATCAAGCTCGGGTACTTTCTTTTCGTTTCGGCCAGGGCGGCTTTCAACATGACCGTGGCGGCCAGCAGAGTTTGTCTCTCCCCTTCCGGCGCTTTAATCGTGTAGTCGTTACCCAAGATCGAGACGACGCTTACACCGTCTCTGTCCACGCTCATGCGTTGACAGGGCTCACGCTCGCGCGCTCAACCAAGGCTTGAATGCGTGCAGCCGTATCACCTTGCTTCTCTTCAGCTTCCATCAGAGACAGTTGCAGGCTTTCGTTTTCGTCTTTGGCTTGTACCAGTTCAGCGTTGAGCTGAGTGTTGGCGTCCAGCAGTTCTTGCTTTTGCTGGACCAGATCGCTGACCAGTTGTTCCAGTTTGCTAAGGGATGACTCAATCATGGTGGTGTTCTCAAGCAGTTTTCAGAGGGCGCGTACGATAAAGAAAAGTCACCACCTAAGCTAGCGGTGAGCCTCTTTTACACGCCCTAATGACTACCATTGTGCTCCTCGGTTCCCCTAAAGGTGACTTAGCCGCACGTTTCAAGCTACAAGCGGCAAGTAAAAGCGGGTTGCGGTGGATTCTAGCTTGCCGCTTGCCGCTTGAAACTGGCCGCTAGAATTCAATTCTCACATCGCCCTTCGGCACGCTGCAGCACGACAGAATGTAGCCTTCTGCCACGTCTTCGTCGGTAATACCGCCGTTGTGCTCCATCTCGACCTCGCCGCCCAATTTGAGCACCTTGCAGGTGCCGCAAATGCCCATGCCGCACGCTTTGGGAATCAACAACCCCAGCTTGGCCGCTGCCGCGTGCACCGTTTCGGCCGGGCCCACGCGGATGCTTTTGCCAGAGGCGGTGAATTCGACTTGGTTCAAGTCCGCCACGTCCAACTCCGGCGCCTCGGCCGCTTGCTCGGCTTGCTCCACCGCGTCGGCCCGCGCTTCTGGCGGCGTGGCCCCGAACGACTCTTCGTGGTAGCGGCTCATGTCAAAACCGTTGGATTCCAACAAGCGCTTCACGGCATTCATGTACGGCGTCGGCCCGCAGCAAAACACCTCGCGCTCCATGAAGTCAGGCGCCATGAGTTCAAGCATCTTGTGGTTCAAATAGCCGCGATAACCCGCCCACGGCTCGCCCAATCCATGCTTCTCGCAGATCAGGTGGAGGCTGAAGTTATCAATGCGCGAGGCCATGTGTTCCAGCTCGCGGTGATAAATGATGTCTTTGGGTGAACGGGCGCTGTGGATAAACACCATGTCGACATTGGCGTTGGTGTCATAAAACCAACGCGCCATCGACATCACTGGGGTAATGCCTACACCGCCGCTGAGGTACAGCACTTTGGGGCTCGGTGCGTCGATAGCATTAAACAGCCCGACCGGCCCGTGTACGGCCAACTCCTGACCTTCTTGCAGGGTGTCGTGCAGCCAGTTGGACACTCGCCCACCGGGCACGCGCTTAATAGTCACCGAAAAGCTGTACGGCACCGACGGTGAACTGGAAATGGTGTACGAACGCATCACCGGGTCGCCGTCGATTTCCAGCTCCAGGGTCACAAACTGCCCTGGTTTGAAAAAGAACAAAATCGGCTGATCGGCCATAAAACAGAAGGTGCGCACATCCCAGGTTTCCTGAATCACTTTGACGCAGCGCACGATGTGTCGACCATTGGCCCAGGTCTGGGTGGTAACCGGATTCAGAAAGCTGTTGGACATACGCTTCTCCACGGCCGACAGCCGGCCTCTTGAAGGTGATTCTGCGCATGCCCAAAGGCGGCCATTTATCTATTCGCGACATTCACATACTTATCGCGACCAGCCCCTGAAAACAGGGCCTTGGGCGTCGGGAACAGATTGGGCCATGTCGCCCGCAGATATGGCATGTCGGCGCATCGAACGCACACTCAGCGCCACACATAACGTTTATAGCTATGCCTTGCGTCGAACCCTGATCAGCCACTTTTAGGCCACGTCGAATGGCCATGAGGACTACAACGATGGACATCACTGCAACCTTGAGCCTGGGCGATCCACTGGAACCCGCACGCAAGGCCACCGCCGAAATGCTGCAAAACCGCGAACGTACGTTTTCGCTGCCGCAGCCTTTTTATAACGACGAGCGCCTATTCGAAATCGACATGCAGGAGATTTTCCAGAAGGAGTGGCTGATTGCAGGCATGACCTGCGAGATCCCGGCCAAGGGCAACTTCCTGACCCTGCAAGTGGGCAAAAACCCGATCATCGTGATTCGCGGCGCCGAAGGTCAGGTGCATGCGTTTCATAACGTGTGCCGCCATCGCGGTTCGCGGCTGTGTACCAGCGAAAAGGGCAAAGTCGCCAAACTGGTGTGCCCATACCACCAATGGACTTACGAGCTGGACGGGCGCCTGCTGTTTGCCGGCACCGAGATGGGCGCCGACTTCGACATGAAGCAATACGGCCTTAAGCCTGTGAACGCTAAAACCGCAGGCGGCTACATCTTTATCAGCCTGGCTGAAAACCCGCCGGCGATTGACGAGTTTCTGGCCACGCTCAACCACTACATGGAACCCTACGACATGGAAAACACCAAGGTGGCGATTCAAACCACCTTGGTCGAAAAAGCCAACTGGAAGCTGGTGCTCGAAAACAACCGAGAGTGCTACCACTGCAACGCGTCACACCCCGAGCTGTTGAAAACCCTGCTGGAGTGGGACGACGTTACCGATCCGCGCGCCGACCAAGCATTCAAAGACCACGTAGCCGCTTCGGCAGCGGCGTGGGACGAAGAAAAAATCCCGTACGCCCACGCCAGTTTTGGTTTGCGTAACCGCATTGTGCGCATGCCGTTGCTCAAGGGCACGGTGTCCATGACGCTGGACGGCAAACAAGGCTGTGCAAAACTCATGGGCCGGATCAAAAACCCGGACTTGGGCTCGATGCGTATCCTGCACTTGCCGCATTCGTGGAACCACTGCATGGGCGACCACATCATCGTGTTCACGGTGTGGCCGATCGGCCCGCAAGAAACCATCGTGACCACCAAATGGCTGGTTCACAAAGACGCAGTAGAAGGCGTGGACTACGACGTAGACCGCATGCGCCAAGTGTGGGACGCGACCAACGCCCAGGACCGTCGTCTGGCCGAAGAAAACCAGCGCGGCATCAACTCCGTGGCCTACCAGCCGGGGCCGTACTCCAAGACCTACGAGTTTGGCGTGGTCAACTTTATCGACTGGTACAGCGACCGCCTGCTGCACAACCTGGGCGCAGCGCCAGCGGCCTACCTCAAAGGCGTTGTCACCCAGTAACCCCGCAAAACCGGTAGGAGCCTGCTTACTCGCGATCTTTAGATCTTTTAAAAGCTCGCTCCTACACGTCTAAGCGCTTTTCCATCAAATAGGCCTCGCCCGTCACCCGAATCATCGGGTGCGGGACGATGGTGCAGGTTTTAACAATCTTGAACCCATGACGCTCGTAGAAACGCCGGGCGCCGGTGTTCGCGGCATAGTCGATCAGGCTCAACCCCTTAAGCCCCAATTCAGCGCAGCGCTGGTGGGCGAACTTGAGAAATGCCTGACCCAAACCCAAACTGCGCCACCCTTCATGCAGCGCCAAGCTTGAGATATACAGCGTGTCGGGGACTTCCATGTCGGCATACGGCGCCAGCACCGGATCCGCCACCGGCTCAGGGTTTAGGTCTTCGCGCATGACGTAGCTGTGCATCATGCCAATGACGCGGCCTTCGGCCTCGGCAACTAAACAGTTCTCATACGAAAAATTGACCCCTTGCCGGGCATAGCGCAGCGCGCCAACGTCCAGCAGCGCCTCGCCAGGTTGTGCGATCAAGCTCCAGATGTAATCGGCTCCCCCTTCAGATGAAATTTGAAACAGACGCGCAATGTCGCGCGCATCGGTTTGTAAGGCTGGACGAAACAAAACAGGCATATGCGTCTCTCCGGGGGCTTAAGGCGCTCTTCTTAGCGCAGCACACGACGCGTGCGCCGGGCGTTTTATATCCAGGTATAACCGTGCACAGCTCATTTTTTGATCAACAGGCTCTAGCCCACGCAATCAAAGGCGCGCAGCTCTTCACCAACATCTTATCCACAGCCACACCCACAGCAATTGTGGGGAAGTGGGTAAGTTATTCCGAAATGTGCAATTGGTCATTATTTGTACAAACCATCGAAAGCCACGGTTTACGTGGCCTGTAGACAACCGCGAACACGTTATCCACATAACCGCCAACAGAGAATGTGTGCAACTTATGCACTGCCCTCCCCGACTGTGGAAAACCCCGTAAAGCGTCCATTCTTCAAGGGTTTGAGCATTGAGCGGTGGATAACAACAGTATTTGGACGTTTTTTGATCAGAAGCCTACAGGCCTTGATTTGTATAGCGCTTAGCCGACAGCAAACAACTTATCCACATAAGCGCTAACAGACTTTGTGGGCAACTCAGCGCACCACACCTTCTTCGATTAATAACTTCAAAATCGCTTGCGCGCCCTCTTCGGCGCTCACACCTTTGAGCACTTGTCCCGAACCACCGGCTGCCTTGGCGGTGGCTGCTTTCATGCGGTCTGCGCCACTTTTGGCTTTGATCACTTTTAAGCGCTTGGGGCGCGGCTTGGCAGCTTGGAAAGCGCCCTGTGTGGATAAGTCATCAATCACCACTTCAACGGCTTCGACGTCGATTTCCCCACGTGTAGCGGGGCCGTAGGCACTTTGACGCGCCTTTGGGGCTGCGTTATCCACAGTCGCCAGAAAGGGCAGGCGCACTTTGAGTCGACGACGCTGGCCCCGGGGCAGCGCCTGCAGCACCAGCGCCACGCCGTTGTGGATAGATTCGATCTGCGCCACGCCCACTACCAGCGGCCAGCCCAGTTGTTCGGCCAGCAGGTACGGCAACATGCCCGAGCCTTCGCCGGTTTCGGCCTGGCTGCCTGCGAGTACGAGCTGTACGCCAGATTCACGTAAATAGTCGCGCAGTATCGGCACTGCATCGTTGCCGTCTGACTGCTCCAGCACATGCAGTTCGCTAAGGCCCATACCCAGATAAGCGCGCAGAGCCGGTTCGTGCGGGTTGCCCGCGTGCAACACATGCAGGCTATCCCCTGCCAGCTGCAAGCCCAGCTCTACAGCACGGGCGTCGTGCTCAGCACGGCGGGCACGGCCCGACGCCGGGTGAGCGCCGATTGAAACCAGTGCAACGGTAGCGATGGACATAAACACCTCTCCAGATCAAAAGCCCCTCACCCTAGCCCTCTCCCGGAGGGAGAGGGGACTTAAAGCAAAGGCAAAAGCACATTCAGGCAACGCCTCCCATCAGCTCCCTCTCCCTCCGGGAGAGGGTTGGGGTGAGGGCGCTCTTAGGCGGCGTCCTGTTTCGCGCCATGCCGCCAGTTATCAACAGCGGCTATCAGCGCTTGAAGCACCGCCTCGCCATCGCCTATCACCGACAAATCTGCGCGTTTGATCATGTCGCAGGCCGGGTCCAGGTTGATCGCCACCACTTTGTCGCAAGCACCAATGCCTTGCAGGTGCTGGATCGCGCCGCTAATACCGACCGCCACATACACCCGCGCCGTCACCCACGTACCACTCGCGCCCACTTGGCGGTCGCGGTCCATAAAGCCATCGTCGACCGCCACCCGTGACGCACCTTCTGTGGCCCCCAAGGCGGCGGCCGTCTTGTGGAAAAGCGCCCAGTCTTTAACGCCATTGCCACCGCTGAGGATAAATTCGGCCTCCGCCATGGGAATCGCTGCCGGGTCCACGTCCACTGCGCCCAAGTCTTCAATACGCGGCAAGCAGCGCGGCGCATCTGTGGATAACTCCACTTCGAGCGCTTCATGACGGGTTTCACTCACCGGCTCCGCGCATTCCACCGCGGCCAGAATCAGGCGTGGTACGGGTTGCGCTAGGTCTTGCAGCCCGGCCCCGGCGCGGCCTACACACTGGCCGTCCTTGACTTGCCACACACGCGTGGCCGGGCGCTCGCCAAGGCTTGCCGCCATGCGCCGACCCAATTCACCGCCGCCGTTACGGCTGTCTGGCAGCAACCAATGCTTGGGCGCGAACTGGTTATCCACAGCGCGCAAGCCGACGACTTGTTGCTCCGGTGCGTAACCTTGGCTGTCGAGCAGCAACAAGCGGTCAACGCCCGCCGTGGCAAACGCGGTTTCCTTAGACTCGCCAAACACCACCGCCAATACCGCGCCATCTGTGCCCGCCAGTTGATGGGCCAGCCCCAGCAGGTCGCGGTCGTGGCTGCTCAAGCGGCCACCGACCATGTCCGGCACCACGGCGATGTAAAACGCAGGTGCCGCGACCTGATGCAGCGGCAATTGCACTGCAACACTGGCTGTGCGTTTGCTGGCCCCCGCTTGCTGTTCGCCGCTGCGGTCTATGCGCTTGATGCCGTTAGGGCCGATAAACCCAACGCCGTGTACGTTTTTACGCAGCACGCCGTTTGGCCCCATCCAGCTAAGTTGTGTCGGTTGCATGGCCGCGTGCAGCGGGTGCAGGCGATTGCGGGCGATCCACTCGGCACGCGGGTCGCGGCGAATAATGTCACTCATGCGGTCACCTCTTCGGTTGCGCGCTTGACCGTTTTGGCCGGTGCCGGGGCTTCAATCAACGCGTCCGCCACCAGTTCAGCGATGTCTTTGATCAGCGGCCTAGGTTCGACCACCCCTTCGAGCATGGCGGTGCATTGCGGGCAGCCCACGGCCACGCGCTCGGCGCCCGTCTCACGAATGTCGTCCATACGCATATCGGGAATGCGCTGTTTGCCAGGAATGTCGGTAATCGGCGCTCCGCCGCCCCCACCGCAGCAGCGCGAGCGGAAGCCCGAACGCACCATCTCTTTGACCTCAATACCCAGCGCACGCAACACCGCACGCGGCGCCTCGTATTCACCGTTGTAACGGCCCAAGTAGCATGGGTCGTGATAGGTCACGCTGCCGCCTGTGTCGGCGCTCACGTTCAGTTCCCCAGCGGCCAGCAAGTCGGCCATGTAGGTGCTGTGATGTTGCACAAGGTAGTCGCCGCCAAACGCTGCGTACTCGTTTTTCAGCACATGAAAACTATGCGGATCACAGGTCACGATGCGTTTGAACTGGTACTGCGCCAAGGTCTGGATGTTGCGCTTGGCGAGCGCCTGAAACGTCGCTTCATCGCCCAAGCGCCGGGCCACGTCGCCGCTGTCGCGCTCTTCAAGACCGAGCACGGCGAAGTTAACCTTGGCCGCTTTCAGCACTTTGACGAAGGCACGCAAAGTGCGCTGGTTACGCATATCGAACGCGCCATCACCGACCCAAAACAGTACGTCTACCGAAGGCTTGTCGCGCATCACGTCGAGGCTTAAATCAGCCGCCCAGTTCATCCGCCCGCCAGGGGCGAAACCACCAGGGTTGTCGGTGGCGATCAGGTTGTCCAACACCTGCGCGCCGTTGTTCGGGGTAGCGCCCTTTTCCAGGGTGAGGAAGCGGCGCATGTCGACGATGGCGTCCACGTGCTCGATCATCATCGGGCACTCTTCGACACAGGCACGGCAGGTGGTGCATGACCACAAGGTGTCGGCGTCGACCAGGCCATTGACGATGGGTTGATGCGGGTTCCCGGCATGCTCGCCAATCGGCTTGCCGGGGTACGGGCTGCCGGCAAAGTGCGCGTCAGTGCCGCCCGCCAAGCCAACGACCATGTCTTGAATCAGCTTTTTCGGGTTCAGTGGCTGGCCAGCGGCAAAGGCCGGGCACGCCGCTTCGCATTTGCCGCACTGCACACAGGCGTCGAAACCGAGCAGTTGATTCCACGTGAAGTCCTTGGGTTTTTCGACCCCCAATGGCGCGCTTCGGTCAGTGAGGTCCAGGGCTTTTAAACCCGTGGAGCGACCGCCACCAAAGCGTTCGGCACGGCGGTGCCAGGCCAGATGTAAGGCGCCTGCGAAGGCGTGTTTCATCGGCCCGCCCCAGGTCATGCCCAAAAACATTTCCGACACACCCCACGCCACGCCGACGGCCAACAACGCGGCCAGCAACCAGCCGCCGAAGCCTTCCGGGAGCAACCCTGCGACGGGCAAGGTGAGGATAAAAAAGGTCGCTGAAAACACCAGCAAGCTTTTCGGCAGGCGCATCCACGGCCCCTTAGACAGCCGGGTCGGTGGGTTAAGGCGACGCTTAAACACAAACAGAGCGCCGACAAACATCAGCACCGTGGCAAATAGCAGCGCGTAGCCAAGCACGCGGTTTTGCAGGCCAAACCCGTGTACCAAAATCGCCAGCACCGCTGCCAGCACAAAGCCGCCAGCCGTGGCAACGTGAGTGTTGGCCATGTATTTATCGCGGGCCACCACGTGGTGCAAATCGACCATGTAGCGACGCGGCATGGCCAGCAAGCCGCCGAGCAGATCGACCTTGGACGCACGGCCACGACGCCACATAGCCATGCGCCGCACAGCGCCCAAAATGGCGAGCGCGAGGGCGGCGAATAACAGGATGGGTAGAAGAATATTCAGCATGGGCCTCACCGTAGGTGGGAGCGCCAAGTTTCAAGCGGCAAGCGGCAAGAGAAAAGCGCGGTGTTACTTGTGCTTTAACTTGCAGCTTGCCGCTTCGAGCTTGTCGCTACGGAGTCAAAAATCCTTGCACAACCGCAGTGCGTCATAGATGGCGGCATGCACGTTGCGCTGCGCCACGCAGTCGCCAATACGGAACAACAAGTAGCCGTCCCCCGCTTCGCTCAGGCATGGCTGTGGCTTGATGGCGTACAACGCTTCTACGTCGATCTGGCCTTTGTTGCGCGACTCCGGCTTTAGCGCGTAGTACAGCTCTTCGTCCGGGCGCACACCGTTTTCAATCACCACTTGGTCGACCACGCGTTCTTCTTTGGCGCCGGTATATTCGTTCTCCAGCACTGCAATCAGCTTGTCGCCCTCGCGATAGACCTTCTCGAGCATCATGTCGCCGGTCATGATCACTTCTTTGGGGTACAGGCTGCGGTAGTAGGTGGGGAACGACGTGCCGCCCACCGCCACACCCGGTTTGGTGTCATCGGTAACGATTTCGACCTGCGCGCCTTTGTCCGCCAAAAAGTCGGCAACAGACATGCCGGTGAATTCGCAAATGGTGTCGTACACCAAGGCGGTTTTGCCCGGTGCCACTTTGCCGTCGAGCACGTCCCAACTGCTGACCACCAGCCCTTCAGCCGCGCCCCAATGTTCGTTCTGCTCCACAAACGAATGCCCGCCCACTGCCAACACCACGATGTCGGGGTTCAGGTCGCGAATGGTCGCCACATCGGCAGCGGTGTTCACGCGCAGGTCTACGTTCAGTCGTGCCAGCTCCAGTTGGTACCAACGCGTGATACCGGCCATCTGGTCGCGTTGCGGGGCTTTGGAGGCGGTCGTGATTTGCCCACCAATCGCCTCTTTTTTCTCAAACACAGTCACGTCATGCCCGCGCTCCGCAGCCACCCGCGCAGCTTCCATCCCGGCCGGGCCTGCGCCCACGACCACCACTTTGCGTTTAGGCCCCGTGGTTTTCTGGATGATGTGCGGCACGCCCATGTATTCACGCGACGTCGCCGCGTTCTGAATGCACAGCACATCCAGCCCTTGGTATTGGCGATCGATGCAGTAGTTGGCGCCCACGCATTGTTTGATCTGGTCGACCTGCCCCATTTTGATTTTGGCAATCAGGTGCGGGTCAGCGATGTGGGCGCGGGTCATACCGACCATGTCCACGTAGCCACCTTCCAGAATGCGTGTGGCCTGGTTCGGGTCTTTGATGTTTTGCGCGTGCAGCACTGGCGCCTTAACCACTTCTTTGATGCCAGCAGCCAGGTGCAAAAACGGCTCCGGCGGAAAGCTCATGTTCGGGATCACGTTGGCCAAGGTGTTGTGCGTGTCGCACCCCGAGCCGACCACGCCGATGAAGTCGAGCATGCCGGTGTCGTCGTAATACTTGGCAATTTGTTTCATGTCCTCGTGGCTCAAGCCATCGGGGTGAAACTCGTCGCCGCACAGGCGAATGCCCACGCAGAAATCTGGGCCAACTTCGGCGCGCACAGCCTTGAGCACTTCTAGACCAAAGCGCATGCGGTTTTCAAAACTGCCGCCCCATTCATCGGTGCGCTTGTTAACCCGTGGGCTCCAGAACTGGTCGATCATGTGCTGGTGCACCGCCGACAGTTCCACACCGTCCAGACCGCCTTTTTTAGCCCGACCCGCCGCACTGGCGTAGTTGCCGATAATGCGCCAGATTTCTTCGGGCTCAATGGTTTTGCAGGTGGCGCGGTGCACTGGCTCACGCACCCCGGATGGCGACATCAGGGTGGGCCAGTTAAAGCCATCCCAGCGTGAGCGACGGCCCATGTGGGTAATCTGGATCATGATTTTGGCGCCGTGCTTGTGCATGGCGTCGGCCAAATTCTGGAAGTGCGGGATGATGCGGTCGGTGCTCAGGTTGACCGAACTCCACCACTCCTGCGGGCTGTCGATGGCCACCACGGATGAGCCGCCACAAATTGCCAGGCCAATGCCGCCTTTGGCTTTTTCTTCGTAGTACTGCACATAACGCTCAGTGGTCATGCCGCCGTCGGTGGCATAGACCTCCGCGTGCGCGGTGCTGAGTACACGGTTGCGAATGGTCAGTTTGCCGATTTGAATCGGCTCAAACATTGCTTCGAACGCCATATCCCGATCCTCGACTTACAACGGCTTGACGATAAACAGGCCGTGATCGTGGCCCTCTTCCGATCCGCTATAGACCTGTTCGGCCACGGTACGAATTTCACTGCCACGCGCTTGCAGAATCTGGTCCATGGCACCTGCAAACCAGCCGGTGAACATGTAGTCGACCTTGCGCCCGACCTTGCCGTACACATAAACGAAGCAGGAGTGCTCGAGCTTGATGGTGGCCGTGCCTTTATCGAGGTCGATGTCCTGGATGGAGAACAGACCCCAGCCGCGTTGCGACAGGCGCTTCATGTAGTGTTCGAACACCGCAACGCCTTCCAAACCATGGCATTCGGCTTCTTTTTCGCACCAGTGCCAAGCAGACTTGTAACCCGCCTTGTAAAGGATCTCGGCGTAGGCCTCAGCGCCCAGCACCTCTTCGATGCCCATGTGATTGTTGACGAAAAAATGCCGTGGCACGTAGAGCATTGGCAGCGCGTCGGACGTCCAGATGCCGGTCTCGCTGTCGACTTCGATTGGTAATTGCGGGGCGATTTTAGCCATGGAATAAAACTCCAGAAATTAGATAAGTATTCGTTTTGCCCCTCATCCAACTCTCTCCCGGAGGAAAGGGTTGGGTGAGGGCATGGCGTTATTCGCCCCAGACGTCTTTTAGAACGTTCACCCAGTTCTCACCCATGATCTTGCGCACCACGCGTTCGCTGTGGCCGCGCTTGAGCAGGGTTTCGGTGAGGTTCGGGAACTCGCCCACGGTGCGGATGCCCAGCGGGTTGATGATCTTGCCGAAGCTGGTCAGACGCCGGGCGTAGCCTTTGTCGTGGGTCAGCATTTCGAAAAAGTCCTGGCCGTGGCCTTGGGTGAAGTCGGTGCCAATACCAATTGCGTCTTCGCCCACGATGTTCATCGTGTATTCGATGGCTTCGGCGTAATCGTCGACCGTAGAGTCGATGCCCTTGGCCAGGAACGGCGCGAACATGGTCACGCCGACGAAGCCACCGTGGTCGGCAATGAACTTGAGTTCAGCATCAGACTTGTTGCGCGGGTGTTCTTTGAGGCCGGACGGCAAACAGTGCGAGTAGCAGACCGGTTTTTTCGATTCGAGAATGACCTCTTCAGAGGTCTTTGAGCCCACGTGCGACAGATCGCACATGATGCCGACGCGGTTCATTTCAGCTACCACTTCGCGGCCGAAACCCGAGAGCCCGCCATCGCGCTCATAGCAGCCGGTGCCTACCAGGTTTTGCGTGTTGTAGCACATCTGCACGACGCCAACGCCGAGCTGTTTGAAGATCTCGATGTAACCCAGTTGGTCTTCAAATGCGTGGGCATTCTGGAAGCCGAAGATGATCCCGGTTTTGCCCAGTTCCTTGGCGCGACGAATATCGGCGGTGGTTTTGACCGGGATCACCAAGTCGCTGTTTTCGCGGATCAGGGTCTGGCTGGCGACGATGTTATTGATCGTGGCCTGAAACCCCTCCCACACCGACACCGTGCAGTTAGCGGCCGTCAGGCCACCTTTGCGCATGTCTTCGAACAGCTCGCGGTTCCATTTGGCAATGATCAGCCCGTCGATAACGATGCTGTCTGCGTGCAACTCGGCTGGGCTCATCAGGCGTCCCCTTATAGGCGATTGCTGCGCCGAATCGTCTGCCGGCGCTTTGGGGCCAGCATAGGCTTGGGGTTAAAAACAGCCGGGTGCAAAAGCGACAGCGCGATTGCCGAAAGCGTCAATCCGCGACAAAGCATGGGGCGGCCCTGACCTTTGCTTACGAGGCGTGGCTGTTAATTGGCCGACGCTTAAGCCAGAATCCGTCCCAACTATGGATTAGGAAGCCGCAATGAAACCGATTCTCCTGGCCTTGGCGTTGATCACCAGTGGTGCGTACGCCGCCGATGATGCCGATTACAACCCGTGTGATGCGGTAGAGAACGACCAGCAAACACTGGCGTGTTCGGTGTACAGCAAACAGGCTGCCGAGCAATTGCTAACCGAGAACTTCGAAGCGCTGCAAGCGCGCATGAAGTCGCTTTACGGCAGCAACGCGACCCAGCTCAACAACATCACCAGCAAGATCAAAGCGGCGCAGGCGCTGTGGTTGCACCAGCGTGATGCCGATTGCGCGATTGTAGTGTTCCCGGCAACGGCGGGCACCCAAGCGTTCAACATCGCCCTAAACGACTGCATGGCGGCCATCAGTGATGACCGCTCGGAATTTTTGGAATCGGTTGGTCAGGAATGACCTGTGGGGCTTTTATGACTATTTGCGGCATCGAAATCAAAGGCAGCGAAGCCATTTTCGCCTTGGCGAGCCAAGGTACAAATGGCCTGGAGCACGTAGCCAATGCCACTAAAAAAATCGCCCTCGACGACGATGAAGACGCCGCCAACGTCAAAGCCTTCGCCGCACAGATCGCAGCGTTTGTGAAGGCCAACTCCATCACCCGTATCGCTATCAAAAAACGCAGCAAAAAAGGCGAATTCGCCGGTGGCCCCACGACCTTCAAGATCGAGGGCATCATCCAGTTGCTGGACGCGTGCGAGGTGCAATTGCTGTCACCGCAAACCCTCAACGCGCAATTCAAAAAGCATGCGTTCGACCTGCCTGCATCGCTCAACAAATACCAGCACGAAGCCTATAAAGCGGCATGTGCGGCGCTGCTAAAGGGCTAAAAACCCGGCACAAAAAAGCCCCAAACCTGCCGTGACAGGTTCGGGGCAAAAAGTGTGTGAAGCCGAGACGGTGACCAAACCCACGGCAATGTTGCTGAGCTGAGTGTGCCCAGCCCCTAGCACGGGTACTTAGCCAAAAACGACCTGTTCTTAGGCGTACCAGACATCCCATAAAACCTCGCTTGCCCCTTTACTGAAGCGCTACCAGAATCAAACTTCGATCGCGCCTCTGTGGAAGGGAAAAAGCATGATGCACGCAGATTTGATTGATGAGCAGGACCTGCTGAACCAACTGCGTTCGCTGGGGTTTGAAGTGTCGGGTAACGCTGAACAAGCGTGCTCAAGCGTGGTATGCGGACTGAATGAAACCAATGCCCGCGCACTCAAAGGCCTAGTCGAAAAACTCTACGCCGGCAGCGCGACCATTTTGCCTGCCGTGCGCCAGGCCATCGACAAGCAACTGCTACCGGGATTGGTGCAGTTCAAGCAAAGCCGGGATTGACAGTCAAAAGCCCCTCACCACGCCTCTCCCAGAGGGAGAGGGGACTGACCAAATGCTTCTTAAATTCAGCGTGAGACTTTCAGATCGCTGAAAATCTACAGCATCCCCCAATCAGTTCCCTCTCCCAGAGAGAGAGAGAGAGGGCTAGGGTGAGGGCGATTTTGAGCTTGCTCTACACCCTCACACTCGCAAACGTCGATTCATTGCGTGCCTGATTCAGCGCCGACATCGGCCCGGCCAATGGCGCCAACAACAACGAATGAGGAATCGCCACCAGCGTGGTTTGCTGCGCCGTATTCGACCCTACACGCTCATCACGCGGCGGAATGCCAAAGTACTCGCGGTAGCACTTGGAAAAGTGCGGCGTGGAAACAAACCCACACACCGCTGCCACTTCAATAATCGACATCGGTGTTTGCTTGAGCAACTGCCGCGCCCTCACCAAGCGCAGCTTGAGGTAGTACCGCGACGGCGAGCAGTGCAAGTACTTTTGGAACAAGCGCTCTAGCTGACGACGAGACACGGTCACGTACACCGCCAGCTCATCGAGGTCGATGGGCTCCTCAAGGTTGGCTTCCATCAGCGCAACAATTTCCTGCAACTTCGGCTGGTTGGTGCCGAGCATGTGCTTGAGCGGCACGCGCTGGTGATCTTGCTCGTTACGAATGCGCTCATACACAAACATCTCCGAGATCGCCGCCGACAGTTCGCGGCCATGATCACGGCTAATAAGGTGCAACATCATGTCCATCGGCGCAGTGCCGCCCGAACTGGTGGAACGGCTGCGGTCCAGGGTAAACAGACGAGTACTCATGGACACCCGTGGGAAAGCTTCCTGCATCGACGCCAGGCATTCCCAGTGCACGCTGCAATCAAACCCGTCGAGCAACCCGGCATACGCCAGCGCCCAACTGCCGGTACACACCGCACCCAGGCGCCGTGATTGACGCGCCTGGCTTTGCAGCCACGAAACGTGTTCGCGGGTAACCGTGCGTTGAATACCAATGCCGCCACACACAATCACCATGTCCAACGCCGGAGCCTTGTGCATGCTGGCGTCGGGGGTGATTTGCAAACCATCACTGGCCCACACCTGGCTGCCGTCTGCACTAAGGGTGCTCCAGCGATACAACTCACGGCCAGACAACTGATTAGCCATGCGCAAGGGTTCTATCGCCGAGGCCAGAGAAATAAGCGTGAAATTGTCCAGCAGCAAAAAACCGATAGATTGAGGCGTACGGTTCTGGGGTTGAGCCCCGGAGTTGAACGACGTCATCACGATATCTCCTCACACAAAGCGGGTATTGGCCCCAGGCACAGGCTCTTGTTATGGCCCACGATTAGCGGGGGCTTTGCAATCACAAGGCAAATGCCGTGCCTAAACTTGAATGCGTATTCAACAAAGTCTGAAAACGACGTCGCAATGCGTCTAGGCGGGTGGTAGCGAACACCGAATTAAACAACTCTAAACAGACGTAGCGCAGGTCGCAGAGCCGTGTTGAGCACATTGGTAGCACTTGTGGGAAACACGTAGGACGCGTCTGTGTCACCAAAGGTGCTGGTGGATGATGTGCGCTGAAAGGGGGCGGGGTGCGCTTAAAAGGCGCAGACGTTCTATCTGTACCAAACAGGCTTATAGTTAAATCCTCTTGCAATCTCATCTGAGGGGTTTTCTATATCAGAAAGCGTTTTTATTACGTCCGTTCCTTCAGCCACTGTCATTACCCTGATTTTTTGCGCGCGGCGATAAAAACCACCGACATCAGGCATGTGAGATGTAAATATGCCCATTGGATCATTCTGAGTAACGACCCGCCCTAAATAGCCGACCGTAGGGATTCCATACTCTTTATTAAACGCGAATGCTAAAGCGTTCTCCCCACCACTTGCGGAATGACACACCATAAAATGAGCACTGCTGTATCTTTCAGGCTTTATTCCTCGCGCTTTCAATAAGAGCTTTAGCCTGTTAAATCTTAATTTTCGACCGCCATCACCTATATAGCCTCCTATAGCATCAACACTGCCATGACCAGAAATAACAAGTTGCGGCAAAGCATTGGATACTTCTTTTTCAGCAAAAAAACTTCCAGGTGAAAGCCGCCTAACATTCGTGAATGTTGTGAGTTTTTTTCCTGCCGCTGCGCCCTCATGAAGAAACGAAGGCGTTAAACCTTCCTTCAGACTCCGGCTTCCAAAAAACGACGCATAACGTCTTAATAAATAATCGAATAGATGACCACTGGCGTCGCTTCTATTCACTGAATCCCCACCACAGTACCCATAACCCAGTAAATAATGCCCGGTCACTGGATCAAGCGGTCCAGTGGGTCGTAGACATAGAGGACTGTGGGCATCTGTGCTCGCCGTGCCAAGGAACTTACGCTCAGCTTGCACCGGCGCAATGCGGCTGCCTACTGGCAGAACTGCTAGGTATAAGTCCTAAAGGAGCGAGCTCCTACACATAACGTGAGCCTTCTTGGAACCGTGAAAATCAGCCGTTTCGTACGACGTTTCCCTTTCAATCAATAGAAACTTCCGAGAAAATCCCACTCGCTTGCGCCCACCAAAATCGGGGTCTAGTCTGCGCCCATCGCTGCACAATCAGCGGTCGGGTTTAGTCGCCCGGTTTTGTATACGGCGCAAGGCGCCACCTCCGCGAGGCGCTTTTTTACGGCCTGCGTTTTAGGGTGGCCGTGCGCAGGGCACCTTCGGGTGCGCCGGGTTCCGTATACACCGGTCGACTAACCTGCGTACGGCTGCCACCCATTCGTTTAGTCGCGACAGGTGACAGCTCCTCTTATGTATACGGAGTTGTGCCATGAAAAAAATTGTTCCAGACCCACCTGCTTCTACCCAACAAGATGCTGCTGAGTGCACATCACCGTTACTGGACCGTGCAGCCACCGACCGCGCATTGAACTACTACCTGCACGACCATAAGCCTGCTCGCGAAGTAGGCACTACCACGTATGCCATCCATGACAGCGTCAATCTAGAAGCGGCTTTGGCCCAGGCGTCAGACTTGTTGCGCTGCATGGTCGCTTCGGCGAGTGAGGCGGGGAATGGTTTGAGCGGGATACCGCGTGATCTGGTGTTGTCGATCATGCACTTGGCGGAGCTGGCCAAAGCGTATGTCGATAAGTCGCTGGACCGTCTGGTAACGCACTAAAGCAGCACGCGCCTGATTGGCGACAGGCGCGTTAATTGATCAAGCCGTCTATGGATTAAGGTTTAACTCGAATGTTGTCTGGCCAAAGATGGCGAGGCTCATGCACCCAAGCATGCGAATTGACGACTTCCCGTAACGGGTTAATGACATCAAGTGTGAATCCTTTAGTCATGAGACGGCTCAATTTCTTAACTGGCAACTCAGGAATCGGAATATTAAAATAGTTAATAACGCTATTAATTGCAGACGCTTTTTCAAACAAAAGAAAACTTTCAATCCTAATACTGTCCTGATTCAACTCGAACTTTTTACCAAGACCCTCCACCAGTCCAACTGATATTTTATATTGATGCGCCAGCTTTGCTTTAGATACTTCAAGACCCGGATAGAGCTTTTTATAACTAACGGCTTTACTCGATAACACATCCTTTGTGAAAGGTACAACGTCACGGTGCTTGGGAATGCCGTTATCAAAATACTCAATCAAAATTTTAGGCGCTTTCTTCATAACTTTAATGCCGCGTAATATTCTTTTCAAAAACACAGCTGTATGCCCAGAAGGGTCTACCTGATTAGCTGGATCTCCGTGGCAATACCCATACGCATTAATCCCGCCCCGCCCAAACGGACTCCAACTGTCCGGGCTATTAAAGCGCATCAACACCGGATTAAACGCCCGATACCCATTGCCCAATAAATAATGCCCCGTCACGGGATCAGCCCGTTCGCCATTAAAGCCCAGCAAACTAGACACGCCACTTTCAGCCGGGCGATGGCCATACACTTTATAAGCAATGGATTGGGTTTTATCGGGATTAACCGTGTGTAACACCGAGCGTTGTTGATCCGTCGCTAATAGCGTGCAGCCACTGACCCCACGCTCAGCCAATAACTGATCGCCACTCTGAAACACGCTGCGGTGTACCGCCCCCTGTATCTCAGTGGCCAAACGGTTTTTTGTGTAGAAGCGCTGATTGCCTGCTACTTCAATCACGCGGTCCAGCGGGTCGTAGCGGTAGCGGGTAAAGTCGGCGGGTAAGGACATGGGGCACACTCACATTAAAAGGCGTGCCGTGCAGCGTGTGCTCAATGCTGCCAGCCGGCTACTGGCAGATCTGCTAGGTAACTGCCGCACGCGCCCTCGTAGCAGTTGCCGAGCTACGCGAGGCTGCGACGTAGCCTCGCAGGCTCGGCAACTGCTACGGGTTTTTTGGACAATCTCAGCACTCCACCGCGCTCACCGCTAACCCGCCGCGTGAGGTTTCTTTGTATTTGTCGTGCATGTCGGCGCCGGTGTCGCGCATGGTGCGGATCACCCGGTCCAGTGAGATGAAGTGTTGTCCGTCCCCGCGCAGGGCCATTTGCGCGGCGTTGATGGCTTTGACCGCCGCGATGGCGTTGCGCTCGATGCATGGCACTTGCACCAGCCCGCCCACCGGGTCGCAGGTGAGGCCCAGGTTGTGTTCCAAGCCAATTTCGGCGGCGTTGCACAGTTGCTCAGGCGTGGCGCCGAGGATTTGCGCCAGCCCGGCCGCCGCCATGGCGCACGCCGAACCCACTTCGCCCTGACAGCCCACTTCGGCGCCCGAAATCGAGGCGTTCTTTTTACACAAGATGCCAATCGCCGCCGCACTTAATAAATAGTCAACCACGTTGGCTTCGCTGACCTCGTCGCTGAATTTCATGAAGTAGTGCAACACAGCCGGGATGATGCCTGCCGCGCCGTTGGTCGGGGCAGTGACCATGCGCCCGCCCGCGGCGTTTTCTTCGTTGACTGCCAGGGCGAACAGGTTGACCCATTCCATGGCGCTGAGAGTGGAGCCGATGACGTTGGGTTTGCCCAGCTCTTGCAAGCTGCGGTGCAAGCGCGCCGCACGGCGCCGTACGTGCAGCCCGCCAGGCAAGATGCCTTCATGCTTGAGGCCTTGTTCGACGCAGTCCTGCATGGCGCGCCAGAGTGTGATCAGGCCACAGCGTATTTCGTCTTCGCTGCGCCATGTGCGTTCGTTGGCCATCATTAATGCAGCGACGCTGAGGTGATGTTCGCGGCACAGGTTGAGCAGTTCGACGGCGCTGGAAAAATCATAGGGCAGCTCCGTGCGGTCCATGTCCAACACACCGCTGGCCGCTTGTGCCGCGTCCACCACAAAGCCGCCGCCCACCGAATAATAGGTGTCGCGGTGCAGTTCGCCGTTCAGGTCTTCGGCAATCAAGGTCATGGCGTTGGGGTGAAAGGGCAGGTTTTCGTCGATGAGGCGCATGTCGTTTGACCACACGAACGGGATCGGCAAGTAGCCATCCAACAGCAACGTTTGGCTGTCGTGCAGTTCGGTCATGCGCGGGCCGATTTGCGACGGGTCAATGGCGTCTGGCCATTCGCCCATCAAGCCCATGATCACGGCGTTGTCGCTGCCGTGGCCAACGCCGGTGGCCGACAGCGAACCGTAAAGCTGCACTTCAATGCGTCGCACCTGTGGCAACTGATCACGTTCGCGCAGCCCTTGCACGAACAGGGCAGCCGCCCGCATCGGGCCCACGGTGTGGGAGCTGGAGGGGCCGATGCCAATCTTGAACAGGTCGAACACGCTGATAGCCATGAGCAAGAACCTTGTGGGTATGAACATGCATCATGGGCTGTTTGCGTCGGCCTAAAACGTCCAGCTACGACTCGCTATTGCCTGCCAGCGCCCTCGCCGTTTTATGCGGTGCAGATGCTCTAAAAGTGCTGTTTTGGGGCAGGAAACGTCCAGATACGACCTCGCAGGTATCAGATACGACCCTGCCTGTACTGGATACGACGCACCCTGTAGGCGTTTGATTTTGGCTGTTACATGATCAGTCTCGACTCGATTGCTGGATGCGCTGGCAGCTGGTTTGCCGGGCATCGTCCAACCGCAACTGATCCGTGCGGCTTTCCGATCGAAAACCGCCCCCCAGACACACAGGAGTTGTTGCATGAAACATTCCTCCCCCTTGCTGTTGGCTGCATTGCTGAGTCTGCCTGTCCTCACCCAGGCTGCTGAACCTGCACAGTGCAGCACCGTTAACTTCTCGGACGTCGGCTGGACCGACATCACTGTGACCACCGCCGTCACCAGCGCCGTGCTGGATGCGCTGGGCTACAAGACCAAAACGACGATGATTTCGGTACCGGTGACTTACAAGTCGCTGGCAGATGGCAAGAATATGGATGTGTTCCTGGGCAACTGGATGCCCACCATGGAAAACGACATTAAGGCGTACCGAGAGGCGGGAACGGTGGAGACCGTGCGCGCCAATCTGGAAAACGCCAAGTACACCCTTGCCGTGCCTCAGGCGCTGTATGACAAGGGGCTTAAAGACTTTTCTGATCTGCCCAAATTCAAGAAGGAGCTGGACGGCAAGATCTACGGCATTGAGCCGGGCAACGACGGCAACCGCATGATCCAGACCATGATCGACAAGAACGCCTTCGGCCTTAAGGACGCGGGCTTTAAGGTGGTGGAATCAAGCGAGGCAGGCATGCTCTCGCAAGTGGATCGCGCTCAGCGCCGTGGCACCGATGTGGTGTTTTTGGGCTGGGAGCCTCACCCAATGAACACTCGCTTCAAAATGAAGTACCTCACCGGCGGCGATGAGTTTTTTGGCCCTAACTATGGCCAAGCGACTATCTATACCAACACCCGCAAGGGCTACGCCCAGGAATGCCCGAACGTGGGCCAGTTGCTGAAAAATCTGGTCTTCACCCTAGACATGGAAAGCACCCTGATGGGCAAGGTGCTGGACGACAAGATCAAGCCGGACGTGGCCGCCAAAGCCTGGCTTAAACAGAACCCCCAGGTGCTCGAAACCTGGCTCGCGGGCGTGACCACGGTTGATGGCAAGCCGGGCCTTGAGGCAGTCAAGGCCAGCCTCGCGAAGTAATCGCGGGCGCCGGGCGGCGTGTCCGCCTGGCTCCGTTTCAATTCCTCCTGCATGCGGACGTTCACTACCATGCTGATTGATCACAAAATGCCTCTAGGCGAGTACATCGCAAGCTTCGTTGACTGGTTGACCAAAAACGGTGCCAGCACCTTCGACGCTATCGCGAGCACACTCGAAGCGATGATTCACGGCGTGACGTTTGCGCTGACCTGGTTCAACCCGTTGGCGTTTATCGGGTTGATCGCCTTGTTTGCGCATTACATTCAACGCAAGTGGGGCCTCACGGTGTTTGTAGCGCTGTCGTTTCTGCTGATCCTCAACCTGGGGTATTGGCAAGAGACCATGGAAACCCTCGCGCAGGTGCTGTTTGCCACTTTTGTCTGCGTGATTATTGGCGTGCCCTTGGGGATTCTCGCCGCGCACAAGCCTACGTTTTATACCTTTATGCGCCCGGTGCTGGACTTGATGCAGACCGTGCCGACCTTCGTTTACCTCATCCCGACCCTGACGCTGTTTGGTCTGGGCGTGGTGCCGGGGCTGATCTCGACGGTGGTGTTTGCGATTGCCGCGCCGATCCGCCTGACCTACTTGGGCATTCGTGATGTGCCCCATGAACTGCTGGATGCGGGCAAGGCCTTTGGCTGTTCACGCCGCCAGTTACTGACCCGCATCGAGCTACCGCACGCCATGCCAAGCATCGCGGCCGGGATTACCCAATGCATCATGCTGTCGCTGTCGATGGTGGTGATTGCGGCTCTGGTGGGTGCTGATGGCTTGGGCAAACCGGTCGTCAACGCACTGAACACTGCCGACATTGCCCTGGGCTTTGAAGCCGGGCTGGCGATTGTGTTACTGGCGATCATGCTCGACCGGATCTGCAAACAGCCGGAAGCCAAAAAAGGAGCTGACGCATGAGTATTATTCGCTTCGATAATGTTGACGTTATCTTCGCCAAAGATCCGCGTGAGACGTTGAGCCTGCTAGACCAAGGCCTTTCACGGGACCAGATTCTGAAAAAAACCGGGCAGATTGTCGGCGTTGAAAAAGCCAGCCTGGACATCGACAAAGGCGAGATTTGTGTCTTGATGGGCTTGTCCGGCTCGGGCAAATCCAGCTTGCTGCGCTGTATCAATGGCCTCAACACGGTGAGCCGTGGCCAGCTGTATGTGGAGCACGAAGGTAAGCAAATCGACATCGCGTCGTGCACACCCGCAGAGCTGAAAATGATGCGCACTAAGCGCATTGCGATGGTGTTTCAAAAGTTCGCCCTTATGCCGTGGCTGACGGTGCGTGAAAACATCAGCTTTGGCCTGGAAATGCAGGGCCGTCCTGAAAAAGAACGCAAGACACTGGTCGATGAAAAGCTGGAGCTGGTGGGCCTCACGCAATGGCGCAATAAAAAGCCTGACGAGTTGAGCGGCGGCATGCAGCAGCGTGTCGGCCTGGCCAGGGCGTTGGCGATGGATGCCGACATTCTGCTGATGGACGAACCCTTTTCGGCGCTCGACCCGCTGATCCGCCAAGGCCTGCAAGACGAATTGCTGGAACTGCAGCGCAAGCTGAGCAAGACCATTGTGTTCGTGAGTCACGATTTGGATGAGGCGCTCAAGTTGGGCAGCCGCATCGCGATCATGAAAGACGGCAAGATCATCCAATACAGCAAGCCTGAAGAAATCGTGCTCAACCCGGCGGACGACTATGTGCGTACGTTCGTGGCGCATACCAACCCGCTGAACGTGTTGTGCGGGCGCAGCCTGATGCGCACGCTGGACAACTGCAAACGCATCAATGGCTCGGTGTGCATTGATCCGGGAGATGACTCTTGGATTGATCTGGCGGAAGGCAACACCATCAAAGGCGTGCGTAATGGCGCAGGCGTGGTTGATTTACAGCAGTGGCAGCACGGGCAAGCGGTTGAAACCCTGGGCCGTGGGCCGACCTTGGTAGATTCGAGTATTGGCATGCGTGATGCGCTGCAAATCCGTTACCAGACCGGTAACAAACTGGTGCTGCACGACAATCAAAAAGTGGTAGGGATCTTGGGTGATACCGAGCTGTATCACGCCCTGCTAGGTAAAAACCTGGGCTAATCACTGGCCGCTTGTCTCGCGATTTTTTGATCGTTTAAAAGATCGCGAGTCAAGCTCGCTCATACATGAGGTATGGCCCTTCAGCTATAAACGCGTCCAAGCCACTGACCACGGCACTCAAACGGGTCAAGCACGTTACCTCCCCCCTCTCGATACGCCCCCCATCATCCAGCGGCTAAGCCGCGCCAACGCACAGCGACTAACGGTCGAGTGATATAAAGACAGCGCTAAAACCGGACCTTGCCTCTCTCTGTAGGCAAACTCGCGCCTACCGGGTCTTTGCATCCTGAGGCATTTAGCGTGTCGTTTTTCGCCGTTTGCTCATAGAAAATCACCACAGCACGCGACGAGTTGTCGCAGAGCTCGTTTTTGTTGATTGAACGATCAATCAAAATAAAATAGACTGGCCGTCGTTCAATTACCGTTGTGCACGGTTCGTCGGCCCAAGGAGATGTACAAAAATGCCCAAGGTCGGTATGCAACCCATACGCCGCCAGCAGTTGATCGAAGCCACATTATTGGCGGTCGATCAGGTCGGGATGGCAGATGCCAGCATTGCGCTGATCGCCCGCTTGGCGGGCGTGTCGAACGGCATCATCAGTCACTACTTTCGTGACAAGAACGGTTTGATTGCCGCCACCATGCGGTACTTGATGAACGTCTTGATCGAGAGCGTCAGGGAGCGCCGCAAAGCGCTTGAGGACGACAGCCCAAGGGCGCACTTGAAGGTGATCGTTGAAGGCAACTTTGACGCCAGCCAAGTCAGCGGCCCTGCCATGAAAACCTGGCTGGCCTTTTGGGCTACCAGCATGCACCAACCGTCGTTGCACAGATTGCAGCGGATCAACGATCACCGTCTGTACTCCAATCTGTGCTGCCAGTTCCGTCGGGCACTGCCGCTGGCTGAAGCCCGCAATGCCGCACGCGGTCTGGCAGCCCTCATTGATGGTCTATGGTTGCGGGGTGCCCTGTCGGGAGACGCTTTCGACACCGAGCAGGCACAACGCATCTGCTACGAATACATGGATCTACAACTGGCGAAACAGGCGCGTTAGGCCCCAATTCACGCTTAACCCCTGAACTGTCGTGATTCTGCGGTGCCACAGTTAGATGGCACCCCGACTCACGATTAACGCCAACCACTTGTCTGCACTTGCGAGGATTTTATGGCCCGTTTCGAACTGCAAAAACTCTACATCGACGGCGGTTACACCGACGCCGGTAGCGACGCTACTTTCGATGCCATCAACCCGGCTAACGGCGAAGTCCTCGCTCACGTGCAACGTGCTACCAAAGAAGACGTTGAGCGCGCTGTTGTCAGCGCTGAAAAAGGCCAGAAAATCTGGGCCGCGATGACGTCGATGGAGCGCTCCCGCATTCTGCGCCGCGCCGTTGAAATCCTGCGTGAGCGCAACGATGAACTGGCCGTCCTGGAAACCCTGGACACCGGCAAGTCGTACTCCGAAACCCGTTACGTTGACATCGTCACCGGCGCCGACGTGCTGGAATACTACGCAGGCCTGGCGACCGCCATCGAAGGCGAGCAGATCCCGCTGCGCACCACCTCTTTTGTTTACACGCGCCGCGAGCCGTTAGGCGTGGTCGCCGGTATCGGCGCGTGGAACTACCCGATCCAAATCGCGTTGTGGAAATCCGCCCCGGCGCTGGCTGCCGGTAACGCGATGATCTTCAAACCAAGCGAAGTCACGTCGCTGACCACGTTGAAGCTGGCTGAAATCTTCACCGAAGCAGGCTTGCCAAACGGTGTGTTCAACGTACTGACCGGCAGCGGCCGTGAAGTCGGCGCCTGGCTGACCGAGCACCCGCGCATCGAGAAAATTTCGTTCACTGGCGGCGTTGAAACCGGCAAGAAAGTCACCGCCAGCGCCACGCAATCGACCTTGAAAGAAGTGACCATGGAACTGGGCGGCAAGTCGCCGCTGATCATTTTTGACGATGCCGACCTAGATCGCGCAGCTGATACCGCGATGATGGCCAACTTCTACAGCTCGGGTCAGGTGTGCACCAACGGCACCCGCGTGTTCATCCCGACTGCGCTCAAAGCCGCCTTTGAAGCCAAAATTGTGGAACGCGTTGCACGCATCCGCATCGGCAACCCAGAAGACGAAAACACCAACTTCGGCCCACTGGTCAGCTTTGCTCACATGGAAAGCGTGCTGGGCTACATTGCCAAAGGCAAGGAAGAAGGCGCTCGCCTGTTGTGCGGCGGCGAACGCCTGACCGAAGGTGCCCTGGCCAAAGGCGCATTCGTGGCACCGACCGTGTTCACCGACTGCACCGACGAGATGACCATCGTCAAAGAAGAAATCTTTGGCCCGGTAATGAGCATCCTCACGTACGACAGCGAAGATGAAGTGATCCGCCGCGCCAACGACACCGAGTTCGGCTTGGCCGCGGGTGTGGTGACCAAAGACCTGAGCCGCGCGCACCGCGTGATTCATCAACTGGAAGCGGGTATCTGCTGGATCAACGCGTGGGGCGAGTCCGACGCAAAAATGCCGGTCGGCGGCTACAAGCAGTCGGGCATTGGCCGTGAAAACGGCATCAGCTCGCTGGCGCAGTACACCCAGATCAAATCGGTACAGGTCGAACTGGGCGATTACGCCTCAGTGTTCTGAGGAGCGGCAAGCTGTTAGCTGCAAGCGGCAAGTTACAGCCCGATCAAAAGCGGCTTTAACTTGCCCCCCCATTCTCATTGACAACGCTCGCTGCGTTTACTTGCAGCTTGAAGCTTGTAACTTCCCGCTGGAGGAAGCATGACGACTGACTACGATTACATTATTGTGGGGGCCGGCTCTGCCGGTAACACCTTGGCGACCCGTCTGACTGAAGACCCAGGCGTCACCGTGCTGCTGCTTGAAGCTGGCGGCCCGGACTACCGTTTAGATTTCCGTACCCAGATGCCTGCGGCACTGGCGTTTCCGCTGCAAGGCCGTCGCTACAATTGGGCCTTTGAAACCGACCCAGAACCGCACATGGACGGCCGCCGCATGGAATGTGGCCGTGGCAAGGGCCTGGGCGGCTCTTCGCTGATCAACGGCATGTGCTACATCCGTGGCAACGCGCTGGACTACGACGGCTGGGCGAAAAACCCGGGCCTCGAAGACTGGTCGTACCTGGACTGCCTGCCGTATTTCCGCAAGGCCGAAACCCGCGACATCGGCCCTAACGACTACCACGGTGGCGATGGCCCAGTTAGCGTGACCACGCCAAAAGCGGGCAACAACGTGTTGTTCCACGCCATGGTTGAAGCAGGCGTACAAGCCGGTTACCCGCGCACTGAAGACTTGAACGGCTACCAGCAAGAAGGTTTCGGCCCGATGGACCGTACCGTGACGCCTAACGGTCGTCGCGCCAGTACCGCTCGCGGTTACCTAGACACCGCCAAGCAGCGTTCGACCCTGACTATCGTCACCCACGCCCTGACCGACAAAATTGTGTTTGAAGGCAAGCGTGCCGTCGGCGTGCATTACATGACCGGCGACAACCACGTACGCATTGAAGCCCGTGCGCGCAAGGAAGTGCTGCTGTGCAGTGGCGCCATCGGTTCGCCGACCGTGCTGCAACGCTCCGGCGTTGGCCCGGCCGAACTGCTAAACAGCCTCGACATTCCTGTGGTGCACGACCTGCCGGGTGTAGGCCAAAACCTGCAAGACCACCTTGAGCTGTACCTGCAATACGCGTGTACTCAGCCAGTGTCGCTGTACCCATCGCTGCTCTGGTACAACCAGCCCGCGATTGGCGCGGAGTGGTTGTTCCTAGGCAAAGGCATTGGCGCCAGCAACCAGTTCGAAGCCGGTGGTTTTATCCGCACCCGCGAGCATTTCGACTGGCCGAACATTCAGTACCACTTCTTGCCGGTGGCGATTAACTACAACGGCAGCAATGGCGTGAAAGAGCACGGTTTCCAGGCGCACATGGGCTCCATGCGCTCGCCAAGCCGGGGCCGGATTAACGTGAAGTCCAAGGACCCGCGTGAGTACCCGAGCATCCTGTTCAACTACATGTCCTCTGAGCAAGACTGGCAAGAGTTCCGCGACGGCATCCGCCTGACCCGTGAAATCATGCAGCAACCTGCGTTGGATGCGTTCCGTGGCCGTGAAATCAGCCCCGGTATCGACAAGCAGACCGATGAAGAGCTGGACACGTTTATCCGTGAACACGCCGAGACCGCGTTTCACCCGTCTTGCTCGTGCAAAATGGGCACCGACGAGATGGCCGTGGTTGACGGCGAAGGCCGCGTGCATGGCCTGCAGGGTCTGCGCGTGGTTGATGCCTCGATCATGCCGCTCATCACCACGGGTAACTTGAACGCGCCGACGATCATGATCGCCGAGAAAATCGCCGACAAGATCCGTGGTCGCCAGCCACTGCCGCGCAGCACCGCCGACTACTACGTCGCAGGCGACGCGCCAGTACGTGGCAAGCCACTGCGTGACGTGAGCCGTACCGCGCAGTAACACCGCAATACGCAATAACTGTAGTCGCTGCCGCAGGCTGCGATGAGGTCCCTGGAGACTTCAAGATAACGGGTTGCTCCGCAACCCTTCGCAGCCTTCGGCAGCGACTACGGGCTTTTCATTTCATTCTCCCCCGCTTGCCCCCACCTCAACGCAGGCCTACTCTAGACCCTCGTTTCGCGCCTCACTCCCCGCTGTACACCCGATTCCCCGCTTTCGGAGATCCGTGCATGTTCGATTTTTACCCTCAGCTCCAGCAACGCTTTGCCGCGCTGCGCACGCGGGCCGAGTTCTTTTCGCTGCGTTATGTACGCGAGTCGGGGCAATACCTGTCGGTACGCAAGAATGTTGCAGAACCCCCGTCATTCAGGCACGACCAAGGCGCCATGCTGACGGTGCGACTCAAAGGGGTTGAAGCCTATGCCGCGACCAATGACCTGTCGCACGCCGGGCTGCAAGCGGCCCTCGAACGCGCCGAAGCCCAAGCCCAGCTGATTGCCGACCACGCGCTGCTCGATCTGAGCCAAGAGCCGGTTTCCAGCGCACAGGCCGATTATTTTTCACCCAATCTTGATCAGGCCTTCCCGTCGCTGAGTGAGTGCTATGAACTGCTGAGTGCAGAATCAGCCTCTGTGCCCAAAGACGAGCGACTGGTGAGCTGGGAGGTCTCGCTCGGCCTGACTAACGTCGAACAGATCTACCTGAACAGTGCGGGCGCCGAGCTGCGCCAAGCCCAGCGTTTTGTATTTCCCGGCATCAGCGTCACCGCCTATGACGGCAACGACAGCCAAAGCCGCAGCTTAGGCCGCGAGAACTTTGGCCAGCAAGGCGGCTTTGATGCGATCAGCCGCAGTGGGCTGATCGGCGCAGGCCCCACGGTCGCCGATCAGGCACTGCAACTGTTGCTTGCGCCTAACACCCCACACGGCAAGCGCGACCTGCTACTGATGCCCGACCAGATGATTCTGCAAATCCACGAGTCCATCGGTCACCCGCTGGAGCTGGACCGCATTCTGGGTGATGAGCGCAACTACGCAGGCACCAGTTTTGTTAAAACCAGCGATTTCGGCCACCTGCAATACGGCTCAACATTGCTTAACGTAACCTTCGACCCGACCATCCCGGAGCAACTCGCCAGCTATCGTTTTGACGATGACGGCACCCCGGCGCACAAAGCATTTCTGATCCGCGAAGGCGTGCTGCTGCGCCCGTTGGGCGGGGCGCTGTCGCAGTTCCGCGCAGGCCTTGAAGGCGTGGCCAACAGCCGCGCGTGCAGTTGGAACCGCGCGCCGATTGACCGCATGGCCAACCTCAACATCGAGCCCGGCGATCAATCGCTGGCGCAGATGATTGGCGGCATCGAAAACGGCATTTTGATGGCCAACAACCGCTCGTGGTCGATTGACGATGCCCGCAACAAATTCCAGTTCGGTTGCGAATGGGGCCAATTGATCGAGAACGGCGAGCTCAAGGGTGTGGTCAAAAACCCCAACTACCGAGGTATTTCCGAGCAGTTCTGGCGCAACCTCAGCGCCGTGGGCGATGCCAGCACCTTCAAAGTGTTGGGCACACCCAATTGCGGCAAAGGCGAACCGAACCAGGTGATCCGCGTGGGCCATGCGTCCCCGGCGTGTGTGTTCAGTAACATTGATGTGTTTGGAGGTGATGCCTGATGAGTACCCCATTGAGTCAGGCCGAGCAGTTCGAAGGGTTGGTAGCGTGGCTGCGGAACGCGATTCAAAGCCCCGAGCAATTCACCCTGGGCTACGACGCCGAAGCCTCTGAATTTATCCGCTTTAACAAGGGCAAGGTTCGCCAGGCCGGGCAGGTGCAACAGGCCAGTATCGTCCTCAAGCTGATTAACAACGGTCGTCATGCCAGCGTCAGCGTCACGTTGGCAGGTGCGCCCGCTGACGATCAGCAGCGCGTGGCCCATGCACTGAAACAACTGCGTGAAACCTTGCCGCTGCTGCCAGCCGATCCGTACTTACGGCTTAACCCACAGCCTTGGCACAGCCACAACGTGCAGGCCGATCCCTTGCCAAACACCGCTCAGGTGCTCGATGACATCCGCCATGCCGCCGCTGGTGTCGATCTGGTTGGGTTCTACGCCTGCGGCCCGATCAGCTATGGCTATGCCAGTTCTGAAGGTGCGTTTGGCTGGCATCAGGCCAACAGCTTTAACTTTGACTGGAGCCTGTTCCACAGCAACGGCCAAGCGGTGAAAGCCAGCTACGCCGGGGCCGATTGGAACAGCGAACGCTTCGCCCAGCGCATGCAACTGGCACGCGAGCAATTGGCGTTTCTGGACCGCCCGGTGCACGTTCTCGCGCCTGGCCAGTACCGTGCCTACTTGGCGCCCGCGGCGCTGGAAGAAGTGATGAGCATGTTGTGCTGGGGCGGTTTCTCGGCGCAGGCCTTGGCGAGTAAATACAGCCCGCTGCAAAAGCTCTACGGCGGGGATGCCTCATTAAGCCCGCTGGTGTCACTGGACGAACACGTGAGCCAATCCTTGAGCCCTGCTTTTTCGGGCGAAGGGTATCCGCGTCAGGATTTGTCGCTGGTCAAACAGGGCAAGGCCCATCAGCAATTGGTCGGTTCGCGTAGCGCGGCCGAGTATGGACTGGAGGTCAACGGCGCCCCTTCGGGTGAAGCCCCCAGCGCACTGGCAATGGCCGCAGGAACACTGGCGCAAGCCGATATTCTTAAGCAACTGGGCACCGGTCTGTACATCAGCAACCTGTGGTACTTGAACTATTCTGATCAACCAGCAGCGCGCCTCACGGGCATGACGCGTTTTGCCACCTTCTGGGTTGAAGACGGCCAGATCAAGGCGCCGGTCAACACCATGCGTTTTGATGACAGCGTATACAGCCTGCTGGGTTCAGAGCTTGAAGCGCTGACCGCAGACCGGGAGCTGTTGTTGTCGGCCAGTACGTACGACCAGCGCCAGACTGCGTCGAACCTGCTGCCGGGTGCGTTGGTTAAAAAACTCACCTTGACGCTGTAAGAGGCAACATCACGCTGAGTTGTGGGAGCGGGCTTGCTCGCGATGGCAGCGGCGCGGTGAAGCAGACAAACCGAGTTGTCTGCATCGCGAGCAAGCCCGCTCCCACAGGTTCTTTGATTGAACGTAAAAAGAGGTCCTATGCCCATACGCCCGGTTCTCACGCCTGAAACATTACGCTGGTTGCCGTGGGTGGTGGCCATCGCGTTCTTCATGCAATCGCTCGACGGTACCATCCTTAATACCGCCCTCCCCGACATGGCCCGCGACCTCAAGGAAAACCCGCTGCGCATGCAAGGGGTAATCGTTGCGTACATGCTCACAGTGGCCTTGCTGATCCCGGCGTCGGGCTGGATCGCTGACCGCTTCGGCACCAAAAAGATCTTCTTCAGTGCCATTCTGCTGTTCAGTCTCGGATCGCTGTTTTGCGCGGTGTCGAACACCCTCAACGAATTGATTGCAGCCCGCGTTTTGCAAGGCCTGGGCGGTGCCTTAATGATCCCGGTCGGGCGCTTGGTGGTGCTCAAAGCCTATCCGCGCTCGGAACTGGTACGCATCATGGGGTTTATCACCATCCCCGGCCTGCTCGGCCCGCTGATCGGCCCGACCATGGGCGGCTGGATGGTGCAGTACCTGAGCTGGCACTGGATTTTCTTGATCAACTTGCCAGTGGGCATGCTCGGCTGCTGGGCCGTCTGGCACTTTATCCCGGACTTGCGCGGCGACGAACGCACGCGCTTCGACGCATTGGGTTTTGTGCTGTTTGGCGCAGCCATGGTGTTTATCACCATTGCGATGGAAGGCCTAGGCGAGTTGCACATGCCGCACCTGCGGGTGATGTTGCTGCTGTTTGCAGGGCTGGCGTGCCTGGCCGCGTATTGGTTGCGCGCAGCCAATATCAGCAACCCGCTGTTCTCGCCGGTGCTGTTTAAAACCAAAACCTTTGCCGTGGGCATTTTGGGCAACTTGTTCGCCCGCTTGGGCAGTGGCGCGTTGCCGTTTCTGGTGCCGTTGCTGCTGCAAGTAGCCTTGGGCTATTCGCCCTCGCAAGCCGGGATGAGCATGTTGCCGCTCGCGGCAGCCGCAATGCTGGCCAAGTGGGTAGCGCGGCCACTGATCGAGCGCCTGGGCTATCGCACCATTCTGACCGGCAACACGCTCGCACTCGGGATCATGCTGGCCAGCATGGGCCTGGTCACCGCGCAGACACCCTACCCGCTACTGCTGGCGATGCTGGCCGTTCTTGGCGCGATCAACTCCTTGCAGTTCACGGCGATGAACACCGTGACCCTGATTGACCTCGATGACGCCAGCGCCAGCAGCGGTAACAGCTTGCTGTCGGTTGTGGCGCAACTGTCGCTCGGTCTGGGCGTTGCATGTGCCGGCGCCCTGCTGGGCGGCTTCACCGGGGACGGCGCCAATGACGGCGTGGACACGGTGCTGGGCGCGTTCCAACTGACCTTCCTGACGGTCGGGATTATGGCCATGCTGGCGGCGGCGATTTTCTTGCAACTGTCACCGCAAGACGGGCGCAAACCCAAAGCCAACTCGGAGCATGATCTGGACCATTAATACCCTCCGTTCCTCCGGGGTCCGGGGTACTTCTCGTCCAGAATGTTCTGGCAATGGGCACAGGGCTGTTACACTGCGCGACATTTTGTTTTGCAGGCCAGTCCCGTGACCACCATTGCCACCGCTTTTAACACTCTGCCTCTGTCCGCCGCCATGTTGGCTAACCTCGACTCCCTCGGTTATGCCCAGATGACGCCGATTCAGGCGCAGAGCTTGCCGGTGATTCTTAAAGGCATGGACCTGATCGCTCAGGCCAAGACCGGCAGCGGCAAAACCGCTGCATTCGGCATCGGCCTGCTGAACCCGATCAACCCGCGCTTCTTCGGTTGCCAAGCGCTGGTGATCTGCCCAACGCGTGAACTGGCTGACCAAGTCGCCAAGGAAATCCGCCGTCTGGCCCGTGCCGAAGACAACATCAAAGTGCTGACCCTGTGTGGCGGCGTGTCGTTCGGCCCGCAAATCGGTTCGCTGGAGCACGGCGCGCACATCATCGTCGGCACCCCGGGCCGTATCCAACAACACTTGCGTAAAGGCTCGCTAGTACTCGATGGCCTGAACACGCTGGTGCTCGACGAAGCTGACCGCATGCTCGACATGGGTTTCTACGACGCCATCGAAGACATCATTCAGCAGACCCCTGAACGCCGTCAGACCTTGCTGTTCTCGGCCACTTACCCGGTGGGCATCAAGCAGCTGTCGTCCAAGTTCATGCGTAACCCGCAACAGGTCAAAGCTGAAGCGCTGCACACCGACAGCCAAATCGAACAGCGTTTCTACGAGATCTCGCCTGAAGAACGCATGAGTGCCGTGACCAAAGTGCTGGGGCACTTCCGTCCGCAATCGTGCGTAGCGTTCTGCTTCACCAAGCAGCAGGTGCAGGAAACCGTTGATCACCTGACCTCCAAAGGTATTTCTGCGGTCGGCCTGCACGGCGATTTGGAACAACGCGACCGCGATCAAGTGCTGGCGATGTTCGCCAACCGCTCGACGTCGGTACTGGTGGCGACTGACGTTGCGGCCCGAGGCCTGGACATCGACGCACTCGACATGGTGATCAACGTTGAGTTGGCCCGCGATTCGGAAATCCACATTCACCGCGTTGGCCGTACCGGTCGCGCTGGTGAAAAAGGCATTGCGATCAGCTTGGTGGCACCGTCCGAAGCGCATCGCGCCCAGGCCATCGAGCAATTGCAGAAAGCCCCGCTGAACTGGGAATCGCTAGACTCGCTCACCTCTCAAGGCGGCGCACCCTTGCTGCCAACCATGAGCACACTGGTGATCGGTGCAGGCCGTAAAGATAAAGTTCGCCCAGGCGACATTCTTGGCGCACTGACGGGCGACGCGGGTATCCCGGGCACCCAAGTTGGCAAAATCGCGATCTTTGACTTCCAGGCTTACGTGGCCGTAGACCGCACCATTGCCAAGCAAGCTGCCCAGCGCTTGAGCGACGGCAAAATCAAAGGCCGTTCGCTGCGCGTTCGGGTGCTGTAAACCCATTTAAGAGCCCCTCACCCCAACCCTCTCCCGGAGGGCGAGGGGGCTGATTTGCATACATCTCAGAGATCTCCTCGATCTGGCTCCCTCTCCCTCCGGGAGAGAGCTGGGGTGAGGGCTGTTTTTACCGAGGACACCGCTTTGCGTACCACCGACGTTGTGATTATTGGCGCAGGCGCCGCAGGTTTGATGTGCGCGCTGACCGCTGCCGGGCGTGGGCGCAAGGTGTTGCTGATCGACCACGCCAACAAGGCGGGCAAGAAAATCCTGATGTCGGGCGGTGGCCGTTGCAACTTCACCAATATGTACACCGAACCGAGCAATTTCCTGTCGCAGAACCCGCACTTCTGCAAGTCGGCGCTGGCCCGTTATACCCAATGGGATTTCATCGAAATGGTGAGCAAGCACGGCGTGCCTTACCACGAGAAAAAACTCGGCCAATTGTTCTGCGATAACAAGTCCAGCGACATCCTCGAAATGCTCCTCAGCGAGTGCCAACAGGCGGGCGTCAGCCTGCACTTGGACACCTCGGTTGAGCAGATCGAAAAAACCGACACTGGCTACAGCCTCAAGACCACGCTGGATCAGTTGCACTGCCAGTCGCTGGTGATCGCTACCGGCGGTCTGTCGATCCCGACCCTCGGCGCCACCGGGTTTGGTTATCAAGTGGCCAAGCAGTTTGGCCACACGTTGCTGCCAACCCGCGCCGGGGTGGTGCCGTTCACCATTACCGATCAGCTCAAAGAGATCTGTACCGAGCTCTCGGGCACCTCGGTGGACTGTCTGGTGAGCTGCAACGATCACAGCTTTCGCGAGAACATTCTGTTTACTCACCGCGGCCTGAGTGGCCCGGCGATTTTGCAGATATCGTCGTTCTGGAACAGCGGCGACACGGTTGAGATCAACCTGCTGCCGGACCTGGACGCGCTGAGCTGGCTGCAAGCCCAACAGGCAGAGCGCCCGAACAGCGAGCTGAAAACCCTGCTCGGTGAAGTCTTCACCAAGAAGATGGCCAATTTGCTGGCTGAACACTGGTTTGTGTCCAAGCCCATGAAGCAATACACCCCAAGCGAACTGGCCGACGTGGCGGACAAACTGGCGAGCTGGAAAGTCGTGCCCGCCGGAACCGAAGGCTATCGCACTGCCGAGGTCACGCTGGGCGGCGTGGACACCCGCGAAGTGTCGTCCAAAACGATGGAATCGCTGAAAAGCCCAGGGCTGTATTTTGTCGGCGAAGTACTGGATGTGAGCGGCCACCTGGGTGGCTTCAACTTCCAGTGGGCCTGGGCGTCGGGGTATGCAGCCGCGCAGTTTGTGTAGCGCTGCCAACTTTGTAGCAGTTGAGGAGCCTCGCGAGGCTACCTCCGGCTGCGTAGCAGTCGTAAATGGGCTATCGCTGCTCTCCAGTTAAACCGAGTTCTCTGGCTTTACGATCGCTGCGCAATCGGACGTAGCCTCGCCTCGCGAGGCAACTGCTACGAGATCCAGGCAAACATTCAACTCGGGGTTGCATTTAGGCAAAAAAATATTTTCTATTCGATGTGAACAGTGCCATTGCGCTAACGTCTTATCTGGCTCAATTTAGCCAATCACGCGCCAGGCACCGTCACTTCATGTCATCGAAAAGCTTCAGGCATTCACTGCGCCGCTTATGGGCGCGGGACAAGTTCAGTTACAGCGTTCGGGTGTTCATTGCCCTGACCGGCAGCATGGCTTTTTGCTGGTACCAAGATGAGATGAAGCTGTTAATCCCACTGTTTTTGGGGATTATCGCCAGCGCCTTGTCCGAAACCGATGACAGCTGGCAGGGTCGCCTCAATGCCCTGCTGGTGACGCTGGTGTGTTTCACCGCCTCGGCTATCACCGTCGAATTGTTATTCCCCTACCCGTGGCTCATGGTATGTGGCCTGGCACTGGCCAGTTTTGCCCTGACCATGCTCGGGGCGTTAGGTGAGCGCTACGGGGCAATTGCCTCTGCGACGCTGATTCTGGCCGTGTACACGATGATCGGGGTGGATCAACGCGGCGGCGAAGTGACCGATTTCTGGCATGAACCTTTGCTGTTGGTGGCAGGCGCTGCGTGGTACGGATTGCTCTCGGTGCTGTGGCAGGCACTGTTTTCCAATCAGCCGGTGCAACAAAGTCTGTCGCGGTTGTTCTGGGAGCTTGGCCTCTACCTCAAGCTCAAGTCGGCGCTGTTTGAACCCATTCGCAATCTCGATGTAGAAGCCGGTCGACTGGAACTGGCCCGACAAAACGGCCGCGTCGTGGCCGCGCTGAACACTGCCAAAGAAATCATTTTGCACCGGGTCGGCAATTCACGGCCGGGCTCAAAAATCAGTCGCTACCTCAAGCTGTACTTCCTCGCGCAAGACATCCACGAACGTGCCAGCTCATCGCACTACCCGTACAACGCGCTGGCCGATGCCTTTTTCCACAGTGACGTAATGTTCCGCTGCCAACGCCTGCTGCGCCAGCAAGGCGTGGCCTGCCAGCGCCTCTCAGACTCGATCAAGCTGCGCCAGCCGTTTGTCTATGACGACAGCTTTGCCGAGGCGCTGGGCGACCTGCACGCCTCCCTCGAACACTTGCGCATCCAGAGCAACCCGGCCTGGCGCGGGCTGTTGCGTTCATTGCGAGCCCTAGCGGCCAACCTCGGCACACTGGACCGCTTGTTAAGTGATGCCGGCAACCCCGACACCCTGGCAGACGCGACCGACAGCAGCCTGCTGGACCGTTCGCCCCGTAACCTCAAGGATGTATGGTCGCGCTTGCGCCAGCACCTGACGCCAACATCGCTGATCTTCCGCCACGCCCTGCGCTTGCCGTTGGCACTGAGCATCGGTTTTGGGATGGTGCACTGGATTCACCCAAGCCAAGGTTACTGGATCATCCTTACGACGTTGTTCGTGTGCCAGCCGAGTTATGGCGCGACGCGACGCAAGTTCAGCCAGCGGATCATAGGTACCGCCATTGGCTTAGCCGTGGGCTGGGCGCTGTTTGATCTGTTCCCTAACCCACTGGTGCAATCGATGTTTGCGGTGGTCGCCGGGGTGGTGTTCTTTATCAACCGAACCACGCGCTACACCCTGAGCACGGCGGCGATCACGTTGATGATTCTGTTCTGCTTCAATCAGGTGGGCGACAGTTACGGGCTGTTCCTGCCACGGCTGTTCGATACCTTGGTGGGCAGCGTGATTGCGGCCGCAGCGGTGTTCTTGTTCTTGCCGGACTGGCAGGGTCGACGGCTCAATCAGGCGCTGGCCAACACCTTGAGTTGTAACAGCCAGTACCTGCGCCAGATCATGCAGCAATATGCGCAGGGCAAAAGCGACAACTTGGCGTATCGTCTGGCGCGACGTAACGCCCACAACGCCGACGCTGCGTTATCGACCACACTAGCCAACATGCTGATGGAGCCGGGGCACTTCCGTAAGGACGCCGACATGGGCTTCCGCTTTCTGGTGCTGTCACACACCTTGCTCAGCTATTTGTCGGGCCTGGGTGCACACCGCGATACCGAGTTGCCGAGTGAAATGCGCGAACACCTGATCGAAGGCGCGGGGCAGCGCATCGCTGACAGCATCGACCTGATCGCCCAAGGCCTGGCCGCCAAACTCCCGGTGGCCGTACAGAGTGATGAGGAAGAGACGCTGGCCAACGAGCTGGAACAAATGCCAGATGACATCGATGAGAACCAGCGGCTGGTGCAAACCCAATTGGCGCTGATTTGCCGCCAACTGGGTCCACTGCGCACCTTGGCTGCGCATTTGGTCAAAGCGCCGTAGCCCGTGTCGCAACTTGGCGTGACTGAGCTTCACGCCTACTATCGGGTTATCGTTTTGATAACAAGGACAACACCGTGACCACTGATTGGCTGTGCAAACACCATAACGATCTGGGCAAAGAACAGCTCTACGCCATTTTGGAGCTGCGCTCGGAGGTCTTCGTCGTCGAGCAGAAATGCGCTTATCAAGACGTCGATGGGCAGGACCTGTCAGGCGATACGCTGCACGTCATGGGCTGGCAAAACGACAAACTGGTGGCGTATGCGCGCCTGTTGGACCCCGAGTCTCAGGGCGGTGACGTGGTGATTGGCCGCGTTATCATTGCCCCAGCGGGTCGCGGGCAGAAACTTGGGCACAGACTGATTGAAGTGGCCCTGAAACACATCGAAGAATACTGGCCGGACCAACCGGTGTTCATGTCTGCACAGGCGCATTTGCAGCCGTTTTATGAGCAACACGGGTTTAGCGCCGAGGGCGAAACGTACCTTGAAGATGACATCCCGCACATCGGCATGCGCCGGGGCTAAAGCGGCTTAAGGGTAGCCCAGCACTTGTTTGATTTGCGTCAGGTGCTGGCCAACCCAGGCTTTATCGATCGGCCCCCAACTGTGAATCTGATAGCGCCCGGCATGATTACGGCCGCCGTCTTGTTGCTCAAACTCACACACAATGTCCAGATCCGCCAAGGCGGCGATGGTGTCTTGGGCCGTCCTGCGCGGCATGCCGGTGACCTCAGTCAGCGCGGGCACATTACTGGCGGCCTGACTGTCAATCAACCAAGCCACGTACAAACGCCGGTAAAAACTGCTTTTGGTTTTACTGACTTCCATTCAGAACTCCCTTTAAGTAGTACGCCCCTACGGTTAAGTGCGGGCATCTCGCCACGTCAGGTACACCCGCAGGTCAAACTCCAACTGGTGATAACCCGGCAACATGTGTTCGCACAATTTGTAGAACGCTTTGTTGTGGTCGGACTCTTTGAGATGTGCCAGCTCGTGCACCACAATCATCTTCAAAAACTCAGGTGCAGCGTCCTTGAACAGCGAGGCCACGCGCAACTCTTTCTTGGCCTTGAGCTTGCCACCCTGCACCCGCGAAATGGTGGTGTGCAACCCGAGCGCACGATGGGTCAGGTCGAGCCGGTTATCAAACAGTACCTTGTCAAAAGACGGCGCATTGCGCAGGTGCTCTTGTTTGATTTCTTGCGCATAAACGTACAAAGCCTTGTCACTTTGCACCGCATGGCGCTGTGGATAACGCTCACTCAGGTAGGCGCCCAACTGGTCGCGCTCAATCAGTTGGCGCACTTGGTCCTGCAAAGTCTGGGGGTATGCCTGAAGGTATTTGAGAACAGTCATGAGTCGCCAACGCGCAGCGTAAAAGTGCGCCAGTGTAGCGAATTCAGCTCTTATGGCTACCGTGTCAGACTTTTACGCTGCCAATAGGCAGACGCTTCCGAGAAAGCATGACACCCGTAAGCGTTGCTTGCGGCATGGAAAGTGGCGGGGCTATCTTCACCAGTCGCCGATGATCCCCGTGGAAGAGACATGAAAAAGACGACGCCCGACGGTCCCAAAGCAAAGCGCATCAAACGCGATGATCATCAGCACGATGAAGCCACACGGAACATTCTTGATCGCTTGCAGCAAGACTCGCCTGTGGCCCTCGATTCGCTTAAGCCTACTCAAGCACAGATCATCAGCCCGCAGGCGCCATTTGCCGTGTTAGCCGATGTACGCGCAACAGACGCCTTGCTGCACATCTGGGTCATGCTCAAGAGCGCTGAAGAGGTGTCGGATGAAATAACCGAACTGGCCAGTGGCATAGAACGCGGGTTGGTGTGGTCGCTGGTGCACTCGGTCGAAATGTCCCGTGCACTGATAGAAGCATTGCTCAGAGGCAATGGGGTCGATCCGCAGGCTTAAGCTGCAAGCTGCAAGCTGCAAGCTGCAAGCAAAGAGTCGCGTCTTAACTTGCCGCTTGCCGCTAACAACTTGAAGCTGTCTTCCTGACTTAGTTGACCTTGGCGTTCAGCTCACCTTTCAGGTAACGCTGGTACATGGCTTCGAGGGAGATCGGCTTGATCTTCGAAGCGTTACCGGCGGTGCCGAACGCTTCGTAACGTGCGATACACACGTCACGCATGGCCGTCACAGTGGCGCCGAAGAATTTACGCGGGTCAAACTCGCTTGGGTTGGTGGCCATCAGGCGACGCATTGCGCCAGTGGATGCCAGACGCAGGTCGGTGTCGATGTTGACCTTGCGCACGCCGTGCTTGATGCCTTCAACGATTTCTTCTACTGGCACACCGTAGGTTTCTTTGATGTCGCCTCCGTATTCGTTGATGATCGCCAACCACTCTTGTGGCACCGAAGACGAACCGTGCATCACCAGGTGAGTGTTAGGGATGCGCTTGTGGATTTCTTTGATGCGGTCAATCGCCAGCACGTCGCCAGTAGGTGGCTTGGTGAACTTGTAAGCGCCGTGGGAAGTACCGATGGCAATGGCCAGGGCATCCACTTGAGTGCGCTTCACGAAGTCAGCCGCTTCTTCGGGGTCAGTCAGCATTTGGCTGTGATCCAGAACGCCTTCTGCGCCAATGCCGTCTTCTTCGCCAGCCATACCGGTTTCAAGCGAACCCAAGCAGCCCAACTCACCTTCTACCGACACACCGCAAGCGTGCGCCAAGGCAACGGTTTGCTGTGTAACACGAACGTTGTAGTCGTAGTCGGTTGGGGTTTTGCCGTCTTCGCCCAGCGAGCCGTCCATCATGACCGAGCTGAAGCCCAGTTGGATCGAGCGCTGACACACGTCAGGGCTGGTGCCGTGGTCCTGGTGCATGCACACCGGGATATGTGGGAACTCTTCGATTGCCGCCAAAATCAGGTGACGCAAGAAAGGCGCACCCGCGTATTTGCGTGCGCCGGCCGAGGCCTGAACGATCACCGGGGAGTCAGTCTTGTCAGCGGCTTCCATAATGGCGCGCATCTGCTCAAGGTTGTTGACGTTGAAAGCTGGAACGCCGTAGCCGAATTCGGCGGCGTGGTCCAACATCTGGCGCATGCTGATAAGTGCCATTGTGCGTGTCTCTCCCGGACGAGGGTCGTTAATCGTGCAAGCCTGCCGTAGCGGCGGCTGCTATTCAAGTTATTGCAGATCGGGGGTTTATCCCGATTCTGCGAATTCGATGCGGCTGAAACGTTACAGCTCCAGCTATAGCTTCACGCCGTCTGTAGGAGCGAGCTTGCCTCGCGATCTCTTAAAAAAATCAAAAGATCGCGAGGCAAGCTCGCTCCTACAGATGTTGCGGACGCTAAGGGCATCCACGCTCTTTTGAAGCGTGAGGCGTTTCGTACTTTTCCAGCGCCTCAGGCCCTGAGCGTTTATTAACCAGCGGCACGCTTTGCGCCTGCCAATCTGCCTGGTAACAGCCACTCTCTTCAGGAGTTGCGGCTTCTGCCGATGGCTTGGAGGAACCGGAGCAACCGGCCAAAAAGCCCGCGATCATTAACAGCGGTAACAACTTGACCATGTCCATGCTTCCTTTCAGGGCCTGAGTCATTTTCAGTCTTTAGCGCGGCTTTCTAGAATTTCTACAGCAGGCAGTACTTTGCCTTCAACGAACTCTAGAAATGCACCACCGCCAGTCGAGATATAGGAAATTTGATCAGCAATACCGTACTTGTCGATGGCGGCCAATGTGTCACCACCGCCTGCAATCGAGAACGCCTCACTGTCAGCAATAGCCTGGGCCAGTACTTTGGTGCCGTTACCGAACTGGTCGAACTCAAACACGCCGACTGGGCCGTTCCACAGAATAGTCTTGGATGATTTCAACAGTTCGGCAAAGTGCGCAGCCGTTTGTGGACCGATGTCCAAGATCATGTCATCAGCGGCCACATCGTCGATCAATTTGACGGTAGCAGCGGCCGACTCTGCGAATTCCTTGGCCACCACCACGTCAGTCGGCAACGGAACGTTGACCTTGGCGGCGATAGCGCGAGCCGTTTCTAGCAGGTCGGGTTCGTACAGCGATTTGCCGACCGGGTGACCGGCAGCCGCCAGGAAGGTATTGGCAATGCCGCCGCCCACGATCAGCAGGTCGCAGATCTGGCTCAGGCTGTTCAGCACTTCGAGTTTGGTCGACACCTTGGAGCCGGCAACAATGGCCGCCATTGGCTTAGCCGGGGCGCCCAGGGCTTTGCCCAGCGCTTGCAACTCCGCCGCCAGCAATGGACCTGCCGCAGCAACCTTAGCGAATTTGGCGACGCCGTGGGTGGAGCCCTCTGCGCGGTGAGCAGTACCAAACGCGTCCATCACAAACACGTCGCACAGGGCGGCGTATTGCTTGGCCAGTTCGTCGGCGTTTTTCTTCTCGCCTTTGTTAAAGCGCACGTTTTCGAACAACACGATGTCGCCCGCTTTAACGTCGACACCGTTCAGGTAGTCGCTGACCAGCGGCACTTCGCGGCCCAAGGCTTTGCTCAAATAGTCGGCCACTGGCTTCAGGCTGTTTTCAGCCGAGAATTCGCCTTCAGTCGGACGCCCCAAGTGCGAGCAGACCATAACCGCTGCGCCTTTTTCCAGCGCCAGCTTGATGGTCGGCAGCGAAGCAAGGATGCGCGCATCGCTGGTGACGACACCGTCCTTGACTGGGACGTTGAGGTCTTCGCGGATCAGCACGCGTTTACCTTGCAGATCGAGGTCGGTCATCTTTAACACGGTCATGGGTCGCAGTTCCTGAGTGTCTAAAGTTAGAGAGCGGTTTTGGGGTGGGTTACGTGTAAATAGTGCTCTGCCACATCGATCATTCGATTGGCAAAACCCCATTCGTTGTCGAACCAAGCCAGCAGGTTCACCAGCCGTGGGCCGGAAACGCGTGTCTGACTGGCATCGACAATGGCCGAATGCGGGTCATGGTTGAAATCACAACTGGCGTGCGGCAATTCGGTATAGGCCAGCAAGCCTTTAAGTGGGCCGCTCGTCGCCGCCTTGTGCAGCACGCGGTTCACTTCCACGGCGTCGGTGTCGCGCGCCGTGACCAACGTAATATCGAGGCATGACACATTAAGCGTCGGCACTCGCACGGCTTTGGCTTGAATCCGGCCAGCGAGTTCCGGCAATAAACGTTCAATGCCTTTGGCCAGGCCGGTAGACACCGGAATCACCGACTGGAACGCCGAGCGTGTACGACGCAGGTCTTCGTGGTGATAAGCGTCAATCACCGGCTGATCGTTCATCGCCGAGTGAATCGTGGTGATCGACACGTACTCAAGGCCAAATGCTTCATCCAGCAAACGCAACAGCGGCACGCCGCAGTTGGTGGTACAGGACGCGTTGGACACCAGACGCTCGTCGCCGGTCAGGCTGTCTTGGTTAACGCCATAAACGATGGTCGCATCGACATCGGCTTCGCTGGCCATAGGCTGCGAAAACAGTACGCGAGGCGCACCGGCATCAAGGAAACGCTGAGCGTCGGCACGGGTGTGATAGACGCCAGAGCACTCCAGCACCAGGTCAACGCCCAGCGCAGCCCAGTCGATACCTTCGGGGGTGGCACTGCGGAACACTTTCACGCAGTCGCCATTGATATGCAGGCAGTCGCCTTCGATCCGTATGTCGCCGGGAAACCGGCCATGGGTGGAGTCGAAGCGCGTCAAATATTCGAGACTGGCCATGTCGGCCAAATCATTCAGTGCAACGATTTCGAACCCAGCATCTGCCCCTCGCTCAAACAACGCACGCAAGACGCAACGACCAATCCGGCCGTAGCCGTTGAGTGCAACTTTGTAAGGACGCGGTTGAGGCATGGGGTTCTCTTATCAGGGTGTAAACACAACGATCCCCCGTAGGAGCTGCCGCAGGCTGCGATCTTTTGATTTTTAAAAGATCGCAGCCTTCGTACCTCGGCAGCTCCTACGGGGGGATTGCTTAGTCTTCCAGCAACTCTTCAGCCTGACCTAGGATGTTTTCCAGAGTGAAACCGAACTCTTCGAACAAGGCTGGCGCAGGCGCCGACTCGCCGTAGGTGGTCATGCCGATGACGCGACCTTCCAGGCCCACGTACTTGTACCAGTAGTCTGCGTGGGAGGCTTCGATGGCAATACGCGCGCTCACTTGCAGCGGCAGAACCGACTGCTTGTAGCCTGCATCTTGAGCTTCATACACGCTGGTGCATGGCATCGAAACAACACGCACCTTGCGGCCTTGCTCGGTCAGTTTGTCGTAGGCCTGAACAGCCAGACCGACTTCGGAACCGGCAGAGATCAGGATCAGCTCAGGCTCGCCTGCGCAGTCCTTGAGCACGTAGCCACCACGGTTGATGTCGGCAATCTGGCCAGCATCACGGGTTTGGTGTGTCAGGTTCTGACGCGAGAAGATCAACGCGGACGGGCCGTCGTTGCGCTCCAGGGCGAACTTCCACGCCACCGCGGATTCCACTGCGTCGGCTGGGCGCCAAGTGTCCAAGTTCGGCGTGGTCCGCAGGCTGGTCAGTTGCTCAACCGGCTGGTGCGTCGGGCCGTCTTCGCCCAGACCGATGGAGTCGTGGGTGAACACATAGATCACGCGCTGCTTCATCAGGGCCGACATGCGGATGGCGTTGCGGGCGTATTCCATGAACATCAGGAAGGTTGCGCCGTAAGGCACTAGGCCGCCGTGCAGAACCACACCGTTCATGATGGCGCTCATGCCGAACTCACGTACACCGTAGTGCACGTAGTTGCCGCTGGCGTCTTCGCCGGTGATGCTTTTGCAGCCTTTCCAAATGGTCAGGTTGGAACCAGCCAGGTCAGCCGAGCCGCCCAACAGTTCTGGCAGCAGCGGACCAAAGGCGCTCAGGGCGTTTTGGCTAGCTTTACGGCTAGCGATGGTTTCGCCTTTAGCAGCGACTTCAGCAATGTAGGCGTTTGCCTTGGCATCGAAGTCAGCGGGTAGTTTGCCGCTCAGGCGACGGGTCAATTCGCTCGCCAGTTCTGGGAACTCGGCAGCGTAGGCCGCAAAGCGCTTGTCCCACTCGGACTCAACCGCGGCACCGGCTTGTTTAGCATCCCACTCGGCGTAGATATCAGCCGGGATTTCAAATGGGCCGTAGTTCCAGTCCAGCGCCTTACGGGTCAGGGCGATTTCGTCCGCGCCCAATGGAGCACCGTGACTTTCTTCTTTACCTTGCTTGTTCGGCGAACCAAAACCAATGGTGGTTTTGCAGCAGATCAGCGTTGGCTGGTCGCTTTTGCGAGCCGTTTCGATCGCGATTTTGATTTCTTCTGGATCGTGACCGTTAACGTTGCGGATCACTTGCCAGTTGTAGGCTTCGAAACGCTTTGGCGTGTCGTCGGTGAACCAGCCCTCAACTTCGCCATCAATCGAGATGCCGTTGTCGTCGTAGAACGCGATCAGTTTGTTCAGACCCAAGGTGCCGGCCAACGAGCCAACTTCGTGGGAAATGCCTTCCATCATGCAGCCATCACCCAAGAACACGTAGGTGTGATGATCGACAACGTTGTGGCCAGGACGGTTGAACTGCGCGCCCATGACTTTTTCAGCCAAGGCAAAGCCCACGGCGTTAGCCAAGCCCTGCCCCAAAGGACCTGTGGTGGTTTCAACGCCCGGCGTGTAACCGAACTCCGGGTGCCCCGGGGTACGGCTGTGCAGTTGGCGGAAGTTTTTCAGGTCGTCGATCGACAGGTCATAGCCGGTCAGGTGCAGCAACGAGTAGATCAACATCGAACCGTGGCCGTTGGACAGCACAAAGCGGTCACGGTCAGCGAACGACGGGTTGCTCGGGTTGTGCTTCAGATAATCGCGCCACAGTACTTCGGCGATATCCGCCATACCCATAGGGGCACCTGGATGGCCGCTGTTGGCTTTTTGCACGGCATCCATGCTGAGTGCACGAATGGCGTTGGCACGCTCACGACGGCTGGGCATCGCTGTTCTCCTGGGTATTGAAAATTAAATCGAAACGGAAAAAAGGCGAGCATTTTCCCTCACGCACTGCCCTCGGGGCAATGACAGATAGTCGCTTGAAGCGTTTTTCCTGCGCTTAACCGTTCAACCTGTTGAAGATCGGACATTTCATTTCGTTAATCAGCACAGATGCTCCGACAAACGTGCCGGTTACTAATCAATATCAAAAAGTTTTGATATTGAACTTGCGGGGCGTGAGGCGGGTAACTAGACTGCGGCCCCATGAACTTACGCGTGCCTTCTATCCGCCATGACGATTGCGACGAGCTCTCCGCCCTGTGCAAGGCTGGAGGCGACCCGCTGCGACTCAATGTGCTGCGCGCGTTGGCCAACGATTCATTTGGCGTGCTGGAACTGACGCACATCTTCGCAACCGGCCAGTCAGGCATGAGCCATCACCTCAAGGTGTTGTCCCAAGCGCAACTGGTGGCGACGCGTCGTGAAGGCAATGCCATTTTTTATCGTCGGGCCTTGCCCCACACCGAACTGCTGGGCGGCAAGTTGCATGCTGCGTTGCTGGAAGAGGTCGACAATCTGACCTTGCCCGCCGACGTGCAAGCGCGCATCAGTGCCGTACATGGACACCGAGCAGCGGCCAGTCAGGACTTTTTCTCGCGTATTGCCGAGAAATTTCGCGCTCAACAGGATTTGATCGCTGGCTTGCCACAGTATCGGGATAGCGTCTTGGCGCTGCTCGACAAACAGAGCTTTAGCCCAGCGGCCACGGCCCTGGAAGTTGGCCCCGGCGATGGCAGTTTCTTGCCCGACCTGGCCCGCCGCTTCCAACAGGTCACGGCACTGGACAACAGCTCGGTGATGCTTGAGCTGGCCCGCCAGCTCTGTGAACGCGAGTTACTGAACAACGTCAGCCTGCTGCTGGCCGACGCGCTGCACGATACGCAGATTCAGGCCGATTGCGTGGTAGTGAACATGGTCTTGCACCATTTCGCGGCACCGGCTGAAGCACTCAGGCAACTGGCCACCTTACTGCAACCTGGCGGTAGCCTGTTGGTAACAGAGTTGTGTAGCCATAATCAGGCGTGGGCCCGAGAGGCTTGCGGTGATCTGTGGCTTGGTTTTGAACAAGATGATCTGGCCCATTGGGCCACCGCTGCGGGACTCGTTCCCGGGGAAAGCCTCTATATAGGCTTACGTAATGGTTTCCAGATTCAGGTACGCCACTTTCAGCGGCCGGCTGGCGACACTCACCATCGGTAAATATTAGGAAACCGTCGAGATGAGCGAATACTCCCTTTTCACCTCCGAGTCCGTGTCTGAAGGGCATCCGGACAAAATCGCCGACCAGATTTCTGATGCGGTGCTGGACGCCATCATTGCTGAAGACAAGCACGCCCGTGTGGCCTGCGAAACTCTGGTGAAAACCGGCGTAGCAATCATCGCGGGCGAAGTGACCACTTCGGCTTGGGTTGATCTGGAACAGATCGTTCGCGACGTGATCACCGATATTGGTTACACCAGCTCCGACGTCGGCTTCGACGGTGCGACCTGCGGCGTGATGAACATCATTGGCAAGCAGTCCCCAGACATCAACCAAGGTGTTGACCGTGCAAAACCTGAAGATCAGGGCGCCGGCGACCAAGGCCTGATGTTCGGCTACGCCAGCAACGAAACTGACGTGCTGATGCCAGCCCCGATCACGTTCTCGCACCAACTGGTGCAGCGTCAGGCTGAAGCCCGTAAATCCGGCCTGCTGCCTTGGCTGCGTCCAGACGCCAAGTCGCAAGTGACTTGCCGTTATGAAGACGGCAAGGTAGTGGCCATCGACGCCATCGTGTTGTCGACCCAGCACAACCCGGAAGTGTCGAACAAAGACCTGCGCGAAGGCGTAATGGAGCTGATCGTCAAGCACGTACTGCCTGCCAATCTGCTGCACAAAGACACCCAGTTCCACATCAACCCGACTGGCCAGTTCATCATCGGTGGCCCGGTTGGCGACTGCGGTCTGACCGGCCGCAAGATCATCGTTGACACCTACGGCGGCATGGCCCGTCACGGCGGCGGCGCGTTCTCGGGTAAAGACCCATCCAAGGTTGACCGTTCGGCAGCTTACGCCGGTCGTTACGTGGCCAAGAACATCGTGGCTGCCGGCCTGGCTGAGCGTTGCGAGATCCAGGTTTCCTACGCAATCGGCGTCGCTCAACCGACTTCGATTTCGTTGAACACCTTCGGCACTGGCAAAATCTCCGACGACAAGATCATCAAATTGGTGCGTGAGGTGTTTGACCTGCGTCCATACGCCATCACCAAAATGCTTGATCTGCTGCACCCGATGTACCAGGAAACTGCTGCATACGGTCACTTCGGCCGGACCCCGCAGACCAAAACGGTTGGCGACGATACCTTCACCACGTTCACGTGGGAGCGTACCGACCGCGCTGAAGAACTGCGCTCTGCCGCCGGTTTGTAAGTAAGCCAGAAGCCCCGGACAGGTTACTGTCCGGGGCTTTTTTGTGGCTGGCTTTTGTAGGAGCAGTCGTTCGACGCTCGATTGCGCCTACAGGGGCTGTGTAAGAACGAAATACCCAGTAATCCTCTGGCCGTGCGCGCTGGCAACCTTCCACTAGCCTTAAGCGTTCACTCCGGGCAAGGACGCTCATGATGCTGGCCACACTCCGTCTTTTCAGTGGGCTTTTGCTCGCCATTATCAGTTTCAACTCACTCGCCAACACCTGCACCGACGCTTACGCACTGCGCCAGCAACTCAAGGTCTGGGACGACAGTTACCACCGCCTCGGAGTGTCACTGGTTAGCGACGGGGTTTACGATCAGTCACGCAGCCGTCTAGAACAATGCCTTGGCGCAGACAACCCGCTACAGACCGCAAGCGGCCCCATCTCGCACCCCGTGGCCCAAACAGGCTTGACCAAACTGGCGGATGAGCCTGCGGTTGACGAGTGGATTAAGGGGCGCAAGGACCTGTGGATTCAGCCTAAGGTCGATGGCGTGGCGGTCACGCTGATCTATAAACAGGGCAAATTGCAGCGCGTCATCAGCCGAGGCGACGGGCAAAAGGGACAAGACTGGACCCGCTCGGCGCGGGCCATCAAGGCCATCCCTCAACAACTGTCACAGCCTGTGGACAAGTTGCTGCAAGGCGAACTGTATTGGCGTTTGCCCGGCCACATTCAAGCCAAGGCAGGCAGCGTCAATGCGCGTAGCACCGTGGCCGGGTTGATGGCACGTCATCAATTGAGCCCAGAACAAGGCCAAGGTATCGGGCTATTTGTATGGGACTGGCCCCAAGGCCCGCCAGCGCAAGCCGAACGTATAGCGCAATTGAGCGCGCTGGGATTCACCGACAGCCACACCTACAGCCACCCTATCGAACACCTAGATCACGCCCGGTACTGGCGCGAGCATTGGTATAACAGTCCATTGCCCTTCGCCAGTGACGGCGTGGTATTGCGTCAAAACCAGCGCCCGGCGGCAGAGCGCTGGCAGGCCAAGCCACCCAACTGGGCAGCCGCGTGGAAATACCCACATGCCCAAGCATTGAGTGAAGTGCGCAAAGTGACGTTCAACATTGGCCGTACCGGGCGCATCACGCCCATGCTAGAACTGACCCCGGTTCGTCTAGACGACCGCACCATCAAACGCATCAGCGCAGGTTCGTTGCAGCGTTGGCAAAGCCTGGATATACGCCCCGGAGATCTTGTGGCCATCAGCCTAGCGGGCATGACTATTCCACGGCTGGACAGCGTGGCGTTGCGCGCCAGCGAGCGCATTGAAGTCAAAACACCCAACCCCCATAACTTTCATGCTCTAAGCTGCTGGCAGGCGGCACCGGAATGCGAAAGCCAGTTTTTGGCACGCCTTAATTGGCTCAGCGGTAAACAAGGGCTGGCGCTGCCATTCATCGGGCCTGGCACCTGGAAAACGCTGGTTAATGCAGGGCGCGTCACCCACCTGCTTGATTGGTTAACCCTGGACAGCGCTCAGCTTGCTAACATTGCTGGCTTCGGTGAGCGCAGCAGCGAGCGTTTGCTCGCAAGCTTACACAGTGCGCGGCAACAACCGTTTGAACGTTGGGTCAAAGCCCTCGGGCTGCCGCCCACGGGTGATGCCCCGCTGGGGCAGTCATGGCAGGCGCTGGTCGCACGCGACGAGCAGGCCTGGCAGGCACACTCAGGCATCGGCGCCCGACGTGCCGCGCAACTGAGCGCGTTTTTTCGTGAACCTAATGTACAGGCGTTAAGTGAAGAATTACGGGCTGCCGGGATTGCCGGTTTCGATTAGAGACCGCACCCGCACCTTTATACGAGGCGTATGCTGCGCATCGGTTTTTTCCAATTGTGTTTATTGTCACCTTTTAGTCACGGAGCCTTTTATGAAACGTTTTTCACCACTCGTCATGTTTACTGTGTGTGGCCTGCTGGCCGCCCCTTTGATGGCCGCTGATCAAGCCCCAGAACTGACGGGCTGCGCAGCCAAGAAGCAAGCCATCACTCTGCAACTTGAACAAGCGCGTGCCCACGGCAACAGCGACCAAGTAGCAGGCCTAGAAAAAGCCCTAAGCGAAGTGAATGCAAACTGCACCGATGCGGGCCTAAAGAAAGAGCGCGAAAACAAGGTGCTGGAAGCCAAGCACGAAGTGAGCAAACGCCAGGCAGACTTAGATAAAGCCATGAAGAAAGGCGATGCGGAAAAAATCGACAAGCGCAAAACTAAGCTCGCTGAGTCACGCAAAGAACTGCAAGAAGCGCTGGACCAACTGGATAAATAAACCGGTAAAGCGCCCTCTCCCGCAAGGAGAGGGAGCTGACTGGGGGATGCTGTAGATTTTCAGCGGCCTGAGGGTCGAGTTCCGAATCCAAAAACCACTCGATCAGTGCCCTTTCCCTCCGGGAGAGGGCTAGGGTGAGGGGGTTTTGACTCTAGCCGTCTTCAGTGATTCCTGAATTCTTTGTGGCAAGCGCTGCACGTGTCTTCGACTTTCTGCACCGCTGGCGTTAAGTTGCGGGCTTTGTACGGTTGAACCTGACTGGCGATCACCAACTCGCCCGTAGCAGCTTCCAACTCGCGCGCCAATGACTGAAAACGCGCCTGCTTTTGCCAAACGGCATCAGTGGCACTGGTTTGTTCCGACTCTTTGACCTGAGGAAAAAGCCTCCAGGGCTCGTGAGCCAACGCATCCAGTTGCATAGAGGCTTCAGCAAAGCGCGGGCCATCGAACGGAACCCGGCCCCGCAACATGCCGCCCAGCTCTTCGCTGGTCTTGAGCATTTGCTTGAAAATCACTTTACGCTGACCCAGCGGTGAGTCGGGATCAATGCCGCCACACGCCGAGAGCGTGAGGCAGGCCAGCAATATAACGAAACAGTGTTTAGCAGTCATGGTGGCTTCACGTCACGGAAAACGGCGGCCAGTATCCTCGCGTCACGCGTAAAGACCAATACCCCTATTAAATATACGGATTGCCTAGCAGGTCAGTAGACCTCGGCAACCTTTAAGGAACACCGTTGATGAGATCACTTTTAAAGCCTCTGGCCTGGGCGTTACCCGTTGTCATGCTGCTGGTTGGCTGCAATGGCACCGACAAAGACAACGCAAAACCTGAACCTCATACCACCTATAGCAAGGCTGACTGGAGCGCCCTCCCCGAAGTCACCGGCACCGATTTGCAAAGCGGTTTTGCCTCATGGCGCAGTGCGTGTACCCGCCTCAAAGCTGACCCTAACTGGGGCAACATTTGCAGCGCTGCTGCCAGCTTGCCCGCCAACCCGAGCGTGGCCGAGATCAGCAACTTCCTGCAAACCCACCTCGATGTGTACAGCTTGCGCTCGGCCGAAGGCAGCAGCGACGGCTTGATCACCGGCTATTACGAACCGGTTTACCCTGGCAGCCTGAAACCTACCGCCACCGCCAACGTGCCCATTTACGGCGTTCCGTCCGACCTGATCGTGGTGAACCTGGACAGCATCTACCCTGAACTCAAAGGCAAGCGCCTGCGCGGACGCCTTGAAGGTCGCGTGCTCAAGCCTTACGACACCGCACAAACCATCAACAGCAACGGCTTGAATGCCCCGGTGCTGGCATGGCTGACCGACCCGATGGACCTCCAATTTCTGCAAATCCAGGGCTCTGGCCGCGTGCAACTCGACAATGGCCGCCAACTGCGCATTGGCTACGCGGACCAGAACGGCCACCCGTACAAACCTATTGGCCGCTGGCTGGTTGAACAGGGCGAGCTGAAAAAAGAAGACGTGACCATGGGTACTATTCACGCGTGGGCGGTGGCTCACCCCGAACGTGTGCACGAACTGCTGGCCAGCAACCCGAGCTACGTGTTTTTCACCCAAAACCCTGACAGCAACGAAGGCCCGCGCGGCTCGCTGAACGTCCCCCTCACACCGGGCTACAGCGTAGCGGTGGATCGCAAGGTCATCCCGTTGGGCAGCCTGCTATGGTTGTCGACGACCCAAGCAGATGGCCACCCCATCGTGCGCCCGGTTGCCGCGCAAGACACAGGCGGCGCAATTGCTGGCGAAGTGCGAGCTGACTTCTTCGTAGGCACCGGTCCGCAAGCCGGGCAAATTGCTGGCGACATGAAGCAGAAAGGCAATATCTGGCTGCTGTGGCCTAAAGGCGCAGCACTGCCGCAGTAACGCATATCCCACTGTAGGAGCGAGCTTGCTCGCGATCTTTTGATCTTCAAACAGATCGCGGAATAAGCTCGACCCTTGCTGTACAGCGTCATCCCTGCGCATTTTTAATTAGGCAAATAATATGACTAACAAAGCGGTTATCGTTTTCAGTGGCGGACAAGACTCAACCACCTGTTTATTGCAGGCACTGCCCCTTTATGACGAAGTGCACTGCATCACCTTTGACTATGGCCAGCGCCATCGAGCAGAGATTGAAATTGCGCAAACCCTTTCCAAGCAACTGGGTGCTACAAAGCACACCGTTCTCGATGCGTCCTTGCTTAATCAATTAACGGTCAGCAGCCTGACCCGCGACGACATTGCAGTGCCCGATGCCTCTGATCCTGAAACCGGTTTGCCGAGTACATTCGTGCCGGGGCGTAATATTTTATTTCTGACACTGGCCTCCATCTACGCCTATCAAGTGCAGGCCAAGACGGTCATCACCGGCGTATGTGAGACTGATTTTTCGGGCTACCCGGACTGCCGCGATGAGTTCGTGAAGTCGCTTAACCAAGCGATTACCTTGGGCATGGCCTACGACGTACGCATCGAAACGCCGTTGATGTGGCTAAACAAAGCCGAAGTGTGGGCGCTGGCTGACGAGCACCACCAATTGGACTTGATTCGCGACCAAACACTGACTTGCTATAACGGCATAAAAGGCGCTGGATGCGGCCATTGCGCGGCGTGCAGCCTGCGCTCAAAAGGGTTAGCCGAGTACCTGAACAACACCGCCGAGGTGCGTCAAAGCTTGCGGATTAAGCAGCAAAGAACCGCCTAATACCCTGCCCCATTGGGCACTGTCCACACGCTCGGTGTGAAACAACGTGTAGTCGTTGCCGCAGGCCTCGACTACACGGGCTGCGACTTACATCGACACAAAGAAGAAGCTGACGATCAGCCCCATGCCGATTAACCAGACAATCGAACGCATCAGCGCCCAGTCAGCTAGGTAGCAGATGATGTACAGCAGGCGGCTGGTGATAAACACCACAGCCAGCACGTCGATGGTCACAGGTTGGGCATTGCCCACGATGTCAGCAATGATCACCGCCGCTGCAAACGCCGGGGTTACTTCAAAGCTGTTGAGCTGGGCGTTGTGAGCGCGTTTAGCAAACCCTTCCAGCGTGTCGAGAAACGCACGCGGATCGTGGTTCTGCCGAGGCCCGAACTTGCCTTGGCTGAACTTGGCAATGCCGGTACACACGTACGGTAAACACAGGGCAATCAGTACACACCAGAAGGCAACCGTCATTGGAATTTCCTTTTTAGAGTTTCATTACGAGCCTGCCGAATCAGCACCCGCCCACAGGCTAAGAGCCTTGGGCCACCAAAAGGTTCTTGGCTCTGCTAGCGCTCTCTTAGTTGTAACAGCCCCCCTCTAAACTTCCAGCGATCTTTTACGCCGGGTGCGTGTCCAAGCACGTTGTCGATCAAATCATCGCAGCCTGTTCCAACGCATACGCTAATCGAAGGCTGTACCGGGTAAAGATGTGTCCCTGACAGCTGCCATTACATCAAACGTATAGTCCGAACTGATCGGGCTTTCATTCACTCACGCCACCACAGGATCCCGGATGCTTGAGCTTGTTGCTGCGTTTATCTGCCTGACCTCACTACTCACGTACGTGAATTTCCGTTTTATCGGCCTGCCGCCCACGATTGGCGTCATGGTCACCGCCCTTATGTTTTCGCTGCTGTTGCAGGGGTTGAGTTTTCTCGGTTATCCGGGGCTCGAAGACCGTGTGCAAGAGCTGATCGGCCAGATCGACTTCGGCGATTTGCTGATGAACTGGATGCTGTCGTTCCTGCTGTTTGCCGGTGCCTTGCACGTCAATATCAATGACGTGCGCAGCTATCGCTGGCCTATCGGTCTGCTGGCCACCGTCGGTGTGTTGATCGCAACCACGGTCATCGGCAGCCTGGCGTATTGGATTTTTGAATTGTTCGGCTGGCACATCAGCTTCATGTATTGCTTGCTGTTTGGCGCGCTGATTTCCCCCACCGACCCGATTGCGGTGCTCGGCGTACTGCGTACGGCCAATGCCTCCAAGCCGCTGAAAACCACCATTGTGGGCGAGTCGCTGTTCAATGATGGCACCGCCGTTGTGGTGTTCACCGTGTTGCTCGGCATCGTGCAACTGGGCGAAACCCCGAGCATCAGTGCCACAGCGATGCTGTTCGCGCACGAGGCTATTGGCGGTGTGGTGTTCGGTGGCCTGATTGGTTATTTGGTGTATCGAATGATCAAAAGCATTGAGCAGTACCAGATCGAAGTGATGCTGACCTTGGCGCTGGTGATTGGCGGCTCGGCCATGGCGAGCGAGCTGCATGTATCGGCGCCTATTGCGATGGTGGTTGCCGGTCTAATCATCGGCAATCTGGGCCGCAACAAGGCGATGAACGAGATGACCCGTCGCTACATGGACGGTTTCTGGGAATTGCTCGATGACATGCTCAACGCACTGCTGTTTGCGTTGATCGGTATGGAGCTGTTGCTGCTGCCGTTTTCGTGGCTGCACTTGCTGGCAGCCAGCGTGTTGGCCTTGGCGATTTTGCTCTCGCGTTTGCTCACCGTGGCCCCGGCCATTGTGCTGTTGCGCCGCTGGCGTACGGTGCCGCGCGGCACTATCCGCATCCTCACTTGGGGCGGCCTGCGGGGCGGTGTTTCTGTGGCCCTGGCCCTGGCCTTGCCTCTGGGTCCTGAACGCGACCTGATCCTGAGTATTACCTACATCGTGGTGCTGTCTTCGATCCTGTTCCAGGGCCTGACTATCGGCAAACTGGTCAAGCACGTCACCAAAGACGCACCCACTGCGCCGCAGTCTGAACAGGCGCATTAACCCTCGCCCCCCCGTAGGAGCCACGGCGCCTACGGGGATTTCCTCCTCATCGCGGCGTTTCCCTCCAGCTTGGCTACACTCTTTTTCTAAATGTAAAAAAGTACGTCACGAAAAGGAGAGAGGGATGAGTACGTCTGCCACCTTTGCACCACCCCGGCGCCATCTTGGCGCTAACATCGTGATCATCACGGCCCTGGTTGCTTTGTGCATTACGGCGTGGAGGTTTTTCACCCCGCTGTCAGGCGTAACGGGTTCCGGTGGTGCGATTGTCACAATGCTTGCTGCCTTAGTGTTGTTGATACTTGGCGTTTTACTGACCAAAACCAGGCCCGGAGGCGCCAGGAATTTTTTCCTGTTCTTGGGCTGGGTCGGTGTGATCGGAACGTTTTTTGCCGCGTTGTTGCTGCATGGCTGGTGGACAGCGGCCGTACTGGTCGTGTGCGCCGTGGGCGTCGTCATTGAAACGTTTGGCGGCAAGCCAACAAGGAGCGCGTGATATGAGTGGATTCAAAAAACACCTGCTGGCAGCACCTGCCCTGTGCATGTTGGCAGGCATTTCAACGGCCTATGCTGACACGCCTTACGTGGTTCCATCGCCCATCTTGGCCGAGTCGAGCATCTCGGCTGAAGACGCCAAACTGCCGCTGCCCACGGGTAAAGAATGGGACAGCTTTCATGGCCAACTGAGCTCGCAGAAGTACTCACCGCTGACGCAAATCAACAAGGACAACGTCGGGCAGTTGAAGAAGGTCTGGCAGTATTTCACCGGCGACATGTCTGATGGCACGGGTAAAATCCCTGCGACCGTATGGTCCGCCACCCCCATTTTTGCCAACGACACGCTGTACATCGGCACGCCTTTTTACCGGATCATTGCGCTCGATCCCGAGTCGGGCAAAGAGAAATGGACCTTTGATACCAAGTCCGCCTTAGTGGCCGAAACACAGCCCGCACTGAAGTCTCGTGGCGTGGCTTACTGGCAGGAAAAAAACCCGCAAGCGGGCGTCGCCTGTCAGAAGGTCGTGTACCTGGGCAACATGACTGCGCAGCTTTACGCGGTCGATGCTGACACCGGCAAGCCGTGCGAAAACTTCGGCAAAAACGGCGTGGTCGACGTCAACCAGTGGAACAAGGTCAACGCCAAATGGCCGTTGTCGCAGCTGCAGCCGCCCACCGTTATCGGTGACAAGCTAATCGTGGGCTGGGCCGGTAAAGACTGGGAATTTGAAGTCGAATCGCCAGGCTCGTTGTTTGCCCTCAACGCCCGCACTGGCGAGCTGGAGTGGGAATTCAAGCCGATCCCTGATGACGAAGCCCTGAAAACCGGTACTGCCAACATCTGGACCGCCATGTCCTATGACCCGGCCCTCGGTTTGCTGTACATCCCCGTGTCTTCACCGTCGCCCAACTACTGGGGCGGCAATCGGACACAGCCGATTCCTCTCGGCACCTCGACCACTGCACTCGACATCAACACCGGCAAGGTGGTGTGGTCGCGTCAGTGGGTTCACCACGACATCTGGGACTACGACATCAACTCTGCCCCGACCCTGATGGACATCACCGTCAATGGCAAACCTGTGGCGGCGCTGGTTCAGGCGACCAAAATGGGCTTCCTGTTCACGGTTGACCGTCGTACCGGTGAAGACGTATGGCCGATTGAAGAGCGCCCCGTGCCAAAAGGTGAGGCAGTTGGCGAAGTGTACTCGCCGACCCAACCGTTCCCGACCAAACCTGCTCCATTGCTGGACCAGTCGAAAAAACCGGCGATCTGGAAAATCGCTGACATTGTCGGCTTTGGCCAGTGCACCAAAATGTGGGACGGCCTGGAATACAACGGCATGTACTCGCCGCCTGGCCTCAAAGGCAACGGCGTGCTGGCCTACCCGGACAGCGCCGGTGGCGTGCAGTGGGGCGGTGTCGCGTTCGACCCGGTCAGCCAGGTTGCCATCGTCAATACCTCGCACATCGTGCAAATGATCAAGCTGTGGGATCGTGCGTCATACGACAAGCAGCCTAAAGACTCCGGCAACGAAAACGGCTTCTACCCGCAGATTGGCGCGCCTTACGGCATGTCATTGTTGAACGCGCAGAACTGGGCCGGCATGCCGTGCTGGGCGCCGCCGTTCGGTGAACTGGTGGCCATCGACATGCACACGGGTGACGTGAAATGGCGTCGTCCAATGGGTGCGGTGCAGCAATGGGGCTGGTACATGCCTGCCGACATGGGCTCGCCAACCATTGGCGGCCCGGCAGTGACGGCCGGTGGCGTGGTGTTCATTGGTGCGTCGATGGACGCCAAGGTTCGCGCCTACTCACTGGATGACGGTAAAGAATTGTGGTCGGACATCGTGATGGCCCCCGCCGTCGCCAACCCTGCCGTGTACGAATACAAAGGCAAGCAATACGTCGCCTTTGTCGCAGGCGGCAACTCGATCATGAAAGATCAAGTCGGCGACCAAGTCGTGGTGTACGCACTGCCTAAGTAAACGCGAAGCTCTCACAGGGTCTACCACCCTGTGAGAGCAACGTTAGCGGTTAACGCACCTCGTAGCAGCTGTCGAGCCTGCGAGGCTGCGTCCGATTGCGAAGCGATCGTAAACCCACAAAACTCGATTTAACTGAAGAACCTCGGTAACCCGTTTACGACGGCTGCGCCGCCGGACGTAGCCTCGCAAGGCTCGTCAACTGCTACAGAAATTCATCCCGTTGCTGGGCTAATGGTTTAACAACGCTGCTAATAAAATCTGCAGTGACACCCTCTCCATCAAACCAGCCATCCCACACCCTACCTACCTACTTGGGCAGTTAAAACGGCTTAGCCTCTAGAAACAGCATCAATCCTCCCGACGAGTGGCGTCAGCCCCCTCTATACGCCGCAGCTGTTCATTGGCTCGCTCGGCGAACAACTCCAGTAACCCTTCCAGCATATGCACCGGGGCTTCGTCGGCTCGAGTCAGCGCATAGAGGGTTATCGGTAGCGCCGGGCTTAATGGCCGGATCAAGGTGCTTGCCGGTGAAGCGTCCAATGCCGTGAAGGGGTCAATGATTGCCAGCCCTGCCCCCGACTCCACCATCGCCCGCGCCAGTGCATAGGTCTGCACCGCAATGTTAATGCGAGGCGGCGGCTCAATGGCTTTGAGGTAGGTGTCTAATCGGGCATACAACGGGTCGGCGCTGCTTAGGCCGATCAAGGGTGCGTCAGCCAGTTCCTGCATCGCCAGCGGCTCGCTTTCCAGCTCATCCGGCCAGTAACCGCGTGGCGCCAGTGCCACCAGTACGCCGTGGGCCAATGACTGCGCCTTTAGACCTGGATGATCAGGCTGCTTGAAGGTCAGGGCCACATCCAGTTCGCGCATCAGCAAACTCTGCACCAGTTCACGGCTGTGTGCGCTCACCAGTTCGCAACGGGTGTCGGGATATAGACGTGTCCACTCGCCAATCACCGGCGGCAGTAACGACAAGGCCAACGCCGGGGTGCTGCCGATGCGCAAACGATGACCGGGCGTGCGGCGCAGGCTTTCGGCCAAACGTTGTACGCCTTGCAGGCTCTCAGTGACTTTGTCGACTTCACGTTCTAGCAGTAAGGCTTCAGGGGTGGGTTGCAATTTGCCGCGCACGCGCAGAAATAACGGGAACCCCAGTTGCTGCTCAGCATGCTGCAGCACTTTGCTCACGGCAGGTTGCGATACGTGCAGCAGTTGCGCGGCAGCGCTGACCGAACCAGTCTGTCGAATGGCCTGAAACACTTCGATGTGGCGTAAGCGCATGGCGGCAGTCCATAACCTTTGTTTATAGGTGGAGTATCTTTAATCATTGTTCAGGACGTGTCACCTGCCCCTAATCTGAAACCCGCACAACAGTGGGCTAAGGACTGACATGGGACAGCACGTTTGTATCATCGGCGGTGGCGTTATCGGGCTAGCAACAGCGTATGCGCTGGTGCGCGAAGGCGTTGAGGTGAGCGTGATTGAAGCGCGTACCACCTTGGCCAGCCAGACCAGTTTTGCCAATGGCGGCCAATTTTCGTACCGCTATGTTGCGCCGCTGGCCGACGCAGGGGTGCCATGGCAAGCACTCGGCTGGATGTTGCGCAGCGATTCGCCGCTTAAGTTTCGCCCGCGCATGGACCCGGCCCAATGGCGCTGGCTGGCGTCATTCGTGGCCGCGTGCAGAGGTTCGGTGAACCAGCGCAACGCCGCGCATTTGCTGCGTTTAGCGTTGCTGAGTCAGGCCACGTTGCAACAATGGCGCGAAGAGGATCACCTGAACGGCTTTGAATGGCGACGCAACGGTAAGCTGGTGGCCTTTCGTGAGCAGTCGAACTTCGCCAAAGCCCGTCAGGGTGTTATCCACAGCCCGTTTCAACACGCGCTATCCGCCAACGAATGTTCAACGCTGGAGCCCGACTTACAGGGTGCGGGCTTTATCGGCGGCATTTACACCCCTGACGAAGAAGTCGGCGATTGCCACGCTTTCTGCCAACAGCTAGTCGCGCGTTTACAGGCCTCGGGGCGCTGCACTTTTTTGCTGGGCAAAACCGTCACACGCCTGCACCACGAGCAGGGCGAAGTGAAGGCGGTGCACATGGGCGACGAGGTGCTGCCAGTCGATCAACTGGTGCTCGCGGCGGGGCATAACAGCCCGGCCTTGAGCCTGCCGGGGCTGAATCTGCCACTGTACCCGCTCAAGGGTTATAGCCTCACATTGCCCCTGCGCGACCCTCAAAAAACACCCACCGTGAGCATCACCGATTACGACCGAAAGATTGTTTACGCCCGTATTGGCGAGCAATTACGCATTGCTGCGATGGTCGATATCGTCGGCTTCGACCCCTCGCCTGAGCCCAGGCGCATCGCGCAAATGCGCCAACTGGCCCAACGCACCTTTCCTGACGCTGGCGACTACTCGCAGGCGATTGAATGGGCAGGCATGCGCCCCGCTACACCTAGCGGCGTGCCGATTCTGGGCGCCAGCGGCTATCGCAACCTGTGGCTCAACCTCGGCCACGGCGCACTCGGCTTTACCCTGGCCTGTGGCAGCGGGCGCTTGCTTAGCGAACTGATTGGCCAGCGCAAAACCTCCATCGACCTGCAAGGTTTGTCGCTTAAGGCCGCCTGAACTGGATGTTACGAAGCCCACGGCGATTTACGGATGATCTCGACGAAGTTCATCGGTTTGAAGCGTGGATCGATGTCCACCAGCACGTCGGCGTTAACGGTGCCGAAGGTCGTGTCGGGGCGATGTTTGAAGCCGTTGGCGAACGCGCAGAGGATGCATTCCTTGAACCCTTCTCCACGCGGATGTGCATGCACAACGGCTTCGCGCTGCGCGGTCGGGAACGCCGCATAGTCGATGCCCAGCACGTCCATTTCAACGCCCGCCGTCACCAACGCCACGTTTGGCCGCAGGTGTTGTGGCACGCCCGGCGTGGTGTGCAGCGCGATGGCCAGCCACACTTGTTCGACATCGTCGTCGCTCAGGCCGAAGGGTTTCATGAAAGCTTTGGCGCTGTTGGCGCTGTCCACTTCAAAACGCTCGTTGTCGGTGCGATGGCCTTCGACCAGCCCTAGGTCGTGGAACATGGCGCCGACGTAAAGCAGCTCCGGGTCGTAGGCCAATTGTTTGCGCTGGCCGCTCAAGGCGCCAAACAAAAACACCCGGCGTGAGTGGTTGTAGAGCAGATCGGACTCCACATCACGGATGTATTCAGTCGTGGCTTTAGCCAAGGCACTGTCCGGGATGACGATGCCTGCGATGGTCTGACTCATGACGAACTCCTCGATCAAGCGCCGGGGTGGCGCTGTGGATTTCAGTGTGGTCGCAGGGTCCAATGGCAACAATCGACACGCAGGTGCGATTCGTGCCAATCAGGTTGCAATACCGGCCATGCTTTTTGACGGGCTTGCCACAGGGGCCGACAGCAGTATTTGATGTATGACCCTTCTGACGGCTAACCCTGATGACTCTGAGCGTAGCGTTAATTGTTTTCCCCGGCGTGCAGGCGCTGGATGTGACCGGCCCGCTGGACGTCTTTGCCGAAGCCAATGCTTTTCTGGTGCCCGAGAAGCGCTACCAGTTGGAGGTGCTGGGGTTGGAGTCGGGGTTATTGGCCTGCTCGAACGGGTTGTCGATTCAGGCGCACCGACATTTCTCTCAAGCCAAAACCGGTTATGACCTGGTGCTGTGCGCAGGCGGTCCGGCGCTGCCCGATCAGAATTTCGGCCCTGAGTTCGATCATTGGCTGCGGGGTATTTGCCGAAAATCTCGTCGATTTGGCTCTATTTGCAACGGTGCCCTGATGCTTGCCCGCGCAGGTTTGCTGGACGGTCGCCACGTGACTACGCACTGGGGTGACATCGCCGAACTTGCACGTTTGTGCCCCACAGCCAAGCTGGAAGCTGATCGTTTGTATGTGCAGGACGACAACCTGTTTACCTCCGCCGGGGTGACGGCCGGGATTGATTTGTCGCTGTATGTACTGAGCCAAGATCACGGCCCGGAGGTGGCGCTGAATGTCGCCAAACGGCTGGTGGTATTTACCCAGCGTTCGGGTGGGCAATCTCAGTTCAGCCCGTTCTTGACACCAACCGCCAACAGCGATTCACCGGTGGCGGCAGCGCAACATTTTGTACAGGCAAACCTGCGCGGCGATCTGACCATCAGCGAACTGGCGCAGGCGGCTAACATGAGCCCGCGCAATTTCTCTCGGGTGTTTGCGCGAGAGACACGGGTCACTCCGGCTCAATTTGTCGAAGGTGCACGGGTAGATTCAGCGCGTGCGCTGCTCGAAAACCCGGCCGTGGCCCTTAAGACCGTGGCTTACGAATGCGGCTTTCGCGATGCGCACCACATGCGCAGCGTTTTCATGCGCCGATTGGGCGTGTCGCCGCAGCAGTTTCGGATGAACTTCGCGGCGATGGTATGAGCCCCATCCTTGCAGGGGAATGAGCTTGGCTTAGAAATCGCCCCACAGTTGCTGAGCCACGGCCAATGCCACGACGGGGGCGGTTTCGGTACGCAGCACGCGCGGGCCGAGGCGTGCGGGCTGATAGCCCGCAGCCTGGGCTTGCTCAACTTCGTTGTCGGTCAAGCCGCCTTCAGGGCCGATCAAAAACGCCAGCCGCGCAGGCTTGGCATGACTTGCCAACGGTTCTGACACAGGGTGCAGAACCAGTTTGAGGTCGGCCTCGGTGGTTTTGATCCAGTCGCCCAGCAGTACCGGGGGGTGAATCACCGGCACACGTGAACGGCCACATTGCTCGCAGGCACTGATCGCCACTTGCCGCCAATGCGCCAGACGCTTATCGGCACGTTCGTCCTTAAGCCGCACTTCGCAGCGTTCGCTCATGATTGGGGTTATTTCTGTTACGCCCAACTCGGTCGCTTTTTGAATGGCCCAGTCCATGCGCTCCCCACGGGACAAGCCCTGACCCAAGTGAATGGCCAATGGCGACTCGACCTGCCCGTCAAAGGCTTGATCGAGCATGACACGCACACGCTTTTTGCCAACTTCCAGCAAACGCCCCAAAAACTCCTGACCCGAGCCGTCGAACACTTGCAGGGCATCGCCCTCGGCCATGCGCAGCACGCGGCCAATGTAATGCGCCTGGGCTTCAGGCAATTCATGTTCACCGAGGCCCAAAGGTGCATCGATAAAGAAGCGGGACAATCTCATTTAAGTTCTCTGAAAATTCGAATACTGATAACACTGACCTGTGGGAGCGGGAGAGTTAAAGCACGCTCGCGGTTAACCCGGGTCCCGGAAGTCAGGATGAAAGTTCGCTGGCACCGCCACGCTGATGTCGGTGCGGGTGGCGATGTCGATCCCTTCACTGGCGACTTCGGCCAAAAAGTCGATCTGCTCGGGGGTGATCACGTAAGGCGGCAAGAAATACACCACACTGCCCAGCGGACGCAACAACGCACCGCGCTCCAGTGCGTGCTGAAAGACTTTCAAGCCACGCCGCTCCTGCCACGGATAAGCCGTTTTGCTGGCTTTGTCCTGGACCATTTCAATCGCCAGCACCATACCCGTCTGACGTACTTCCGAGACATGCGGATGGTCCGCCAAGTGCGCCGTCGCACTGGCCATGCGCTGGGCAAGCGCCTTGTTGTTTTCGATGACGTTGTCTTCTTCGAAAATATCCAGCGTGGCCAAAGCCGCTGCACACGCCAGTGGGTTGCCGGTGTAGCTGTGGGAATGGAGGAAGGCGCGCAAGGTCGGGTAGTCATCGTAGAACGCGCTGTACACCTCATCGGTGGTCACGCAAGCCGCCAGCGGCAAGTAGCCACCCGTCAGCGCCTTGGACAAGCACAGAAAGTCCGGGGTAATACCGGCTTGTTCACAGGCGAACATGGTGCCAGTGCGGCCAAAGCCCACGGCGATTTCGTCGAGGATCAGGTGCACGCCATAACGATCGCAGGCTTCGCGCAGCAGCGTGAGGTACACCGGGTGGTACATACGCATGCCGCCCGCGCCCTGAATCAGCGGTTCAACGATCACAGCAGCAACCGTGTCATGGTGCTCGGCCAGGGTCTGCTCCATGGCCAAGAACATCGTGCGTGAATGTGCTTCCCAGCTCACGCCTTCAGGGCGCACATAGCAATCAGGGCTTGGCACTTTGATCGTGTCGAGCAGCAACGCTTTATAGGTTTCGGTGAACAACGGCACATCGCCCACTGACATCGCGGCCATGGTCTCGCCGTGGTAGCTATTGGTCAGGGTCACGAAACGTTTTTTGTTCGGCTGGCCACGGTTAAGCCAGTAGTGAAAACTCATCTTCAATGAGACTTCGATACACGACGAGCCGTTGTCGGCATAGAAGCAACGCGTCAGGCCTGCGGGCGTCATTCTCACCAGGCGCTCAGACAACTCAATCACCGGCTGATGGCTGAAACCGGCCAGGATCACGTGCTCCAGTTGATCGACCTGATCCTTAATGCGCTGGTTGATGCGCGGGTTGGCGTGACCGAATACGTTGACCCACCAAGAACTCACTGCGTCCAAGTAGCGCTTGCCTTCGAAGTCTTCAAGCCACACGCCTTCACCGCGTTTGATCGGGATCAAAGGTAACTGTTCGTGATCTTTCATTTGAGTGCAGGGGTGCCATAACACGGCAAGGTCGCGCTGCATCCACTGATTATTCAGGCCCATTTCCACTCTCCTGGCGCTGGCTCCCGGCGTGTGCGGGCAAACAATCGCGCAAGACTATGCAATGCACAGGTTCGTAACAAGTCATTACGTTTACTGCGTTGCCTTCGTCTTTACTTTCACTGCGGCGCTCGGCATAAAAGACCCCACACGGGCTACTGTTAATGTTTGCTTAATTTTTTCTCACCAGGCTACAGATCGTATTTATCGATACCTTGCAGCAAAAAAATGCGCTTTCATTCGATAGGTAAATCATTAGTCTTAGCGTCAATTCCCACAGGATGTTGGCTATGCAGCTACGTAACTCTTCTTCTCGCTATGGTGCTGTCAGTATTTTTCTGCACTGGTCGGTTGCACTGGCGGTGTTCGGATTGTTTGCGTTGGGCTTGTGGATGGTCGGTCTCGACTACTACGACCCTTGGCGCAAAGAAGCCCCTGACCTGCATAAAAGCATTGGCCTGACATTACTGGCCGTCATGCTGATCCGCGTGGTTTGGCGGTTAATCAGCCCGGCGCCGCCAGCACTTGAAAGCTATAGTCGTGCAACCCGTATCGGCGCCAAGTTGGGGCACGCGTTTCTGTACCTCAGCTTGTTTGCCCTCATGATCGCGGGATATTTGATCTCAACAGCCGAAGGCGTTGGTATTCCTGTTTTCGGTTTGTTTGAAGTACCGGCACTGATCTCCAGCCTGCCTGATCAGGCTGATGTTGCCGGCGTTGTGCACCTATGGCTGGCCTGGACCGTGGTGATTTTCGCCAGCTTGCATGGTCTGGCCGCTTTGAAACACCACTTTATCGATCGTGATGTGACCCTGACTCGTATGCTGGGGCGCAAAGCCTGATGCTCAACCTAAACTCAAAAGGAATAGAACGCATGTTGAAAAAGACGCTCGCTGCTTTGGCACTTGGGACTGCACTGCTGACCGCCGGTCAAGCCATGGCTGCTGATTACACCATCGACAAAGAAGGCCAGCACGCCTTCATCGACTGGAAAATCAGCCACTTGGGCTACAGCTTCGTTCATGGCACGTTCAAGGACTGGAAAGGCACTTTCTCGTGGGACGCAGCCAAGCCTGCTGATAGCAAGATTGACATCACGCTGCAAACTGCCAGCCTGTTCTCCAACCACGCTGAACGTGACAAGCACATTGCCAGCAAAGACTTCTTGGACGTGTCCAAATACCCTGAAGCGACCTTCAAGTCGACCAAGGTTGTGTCAACTGGCGACAAGACTGCTGACGTGACTGGCGACCTGACTCTGCACGGCGTCACCAAGCCTGTCACTTTCAAAGCGACGTTCAACGGCGAAGGCAAGGATCCATGGGGCGGCGAACGCGCTGGCTTCAACGCGACCACCACGCTGAACCTGAACGACTTCGGTATCAAAGGCCCAGGCCCAACCTCCCAGACCTTGGACCTGGACATCTCGCTGGAAGGCGTGAAGGCCAAGTAATAGCGCTTTAATACGGCTAAAAAAAACGCCCCCGATCTTTCGATCGAGGGCGTTTTTTTATGCGGTATTAACTCAGCGGTTGCGAGTTAAGAGCGCAGGCTTCTCGCCACGAGGGCGGTTCGGCAGTTGATCCAGTTGCTCGGGCGTCAGGAAACGATCGGTTTTCGATTCCTTGTGCATGATCTTCGGCTGGTTCTCACGCGGGCCTTTAACGGCTGGCTCTTGACGCGAATCATCACGCGCCGGACGGTTGTTGTCGCGGCGAGCTTGGCCATCACGTGGTGCGCCGCTGCGTGGGCCGCTGCGCTTGGCTGGCGGGGTGCCAGTGCTTGCGCCGCTGCCAGTACGCGGACCATTTTGACGACCGCCCGTACGGGCCGGAGTACCCGCGCCAGTGCCTGCACCCGCGCCTTGCGCCGGAGCACCCGGACGACGGCCGCGGCTCTGGTTGTTTTTGTTTTGGTAAGGGCTGACGTAATCAGCACGGTTACCAAAGTTGTCCACATCGTCATCGCGGAACTCGTCCGGCGCACGGTTGGCGTCGGCACGAGGCGTTGGCTGACGCTGTTCGCGGGCAGGCTGGGCTTCACGTGGCTTTTGTTCACGTGCCGGGCGCTCACCGCGTGCAGCGGCTGGCTTCTCTTTACCCTTGTCCTTACCTTTGTCTTTACGACCGCCACCACCGCCGCCATTACCTGGGCCGTCGCCGCGTGGACCGCGTGGCGGATTGCGCGGGTTACGCACATCTGGACGCTCGCGTACTTCAGGCTTTTCAGCTTCTACGGCGCTGGAGTCAAAACCCATCAGGTCGCCATCGGCGATTTTCTGCTTGGTCATGCGCTCAATGCTTTTCAGCAGTTTTTCTTCGTCAGGAGCCACCAGCGAGATCGCCTCGCCCGAACGACCAGCGCGGCCTGTACGGCCGATACGGTGAACGTAATCTTCATCAACGTTTGGCAATTCGAAGTTGACCACGTGCGGCAACTGGTCGATGTCCAGGCCACGCGCAGCAATATCGGTCGCTACCAGAATGCGCACAGAACCGGCTTTAAAGTCGGCCAGGGCTTTGGTACGGGCGTTTTGGCTCTTGTTACCGTGGATAGCCACAGCGCTGAGGCCGTGTTTGTCCAGGTATTCGGCCAGGCGGTTGGCGCCGTGCTTGGTACGGGTGAAGACCAGCACTTGCTCCCATGCACCTGCGGTGATCAAGTGCGCCAGCAAGGCACGCTTGTGGGTCGCTGGCAGGCGGAATACACGCTGTTCGATACGCTCAACCGTGGTGTTCGGCGGCGTGACTTCAATGCGTTCAGGGTTGCGCAAAAGCTTGCCGGCCAGGTCGGTGATGTCCTTGGAGAACGTCGCCGAAAACAGCAGGTTTTGACGCTTGGCCGGCAGACGCGCGAGGACTTTTTTCACGTCGTGGACGAAGCCCATGTCGAGCATCCGGTCGGCTTCATCGAGCACCAGGATTTCAACGTGGGACAGGTCAACACTGCCTTGGCCGCACAGGTCGAGCAAACGACCCGGGCAGGCAACCAGTACGTCAACACCGCGAGACATGGCTTGAACTTGTGGGTTCATGCCGACGCCGCCGAAGATGCAGGCACTGACGAACTTCAAGTCGCGGGCATAGAGCTTGAAGCTCTCGTGTACCTGAGCGGCGAGTTCGCGAGTTGGGGTCAGGACCAGTACGCGGGGTTGGCGCGGACCGTGACGCTGGGATTTGTCTGGGTGGCCATTGGGAAACAGCTTTTCCAGGATCGGAAGAGCGAAACCACCGGTTTTACCAGTACCTGTCTGAGCCGCGACCATCAAATCGCGACCTTGCAACACGGCGGGAATGGCCCGCTGTTGCACCGGAGTAGGCTCGGTATAGCCCGCAGCTTCAATGGCGCGGACTAAAGCCTCGGAGAGACCGAGGGAAGCAAAGGACATGAGTAATCCTGTTTTAGTTAGGGCTTGGCCCAAAGGGATAGTCTTGCCTGGCGTGAATGGCGTTTAAGGTGACGCAATCCCGTCCGGTCCTGCTCCAGTCCTGAAGGCCCACTCACACCGCTCGCGCTGGCCGAAAGCTGCGCCGTAACGGGGTGGAATGCCTTGTACAAGGACGAGCGGCCGGGCGTAAGCCTGGCGGAAAAACCGGAGTATAACAGAGCATTCACGGCGCGCCGATTTCATGCTGCTCAACGGTTTTGTGGAGCGGTACCGCACATCCCCTGTAGGAGCGAGCG
>NZ_ALJC01000031.1 GCF_000282975.1 Pseudomonas psychrophila HA-4 | reverse complement strand
TTCCGAAACCCCTGTCTGCTCACGCAGACAGGGGTTTTGTTTTTGCGTGATAGAAACATCCCAATATCCCCTGTTAGGTTGTTCGCAAGCTGCCAGTCGACACGTCTCGTGCGTCCCTGCGCGAGCATGAACAGCAAATCTGCCGAACGATAGTTTCGATAGACAAGCCCAAGCATTTAAAACGCTGAGCCCCAGACAACCACGGCCATCCTATTGGCTAGTGCGGAATGTGTTATTCCCTGGTGGCTTACGATTATTAGCGCACCTGCGACAGCTGCTTCGTAGGACCAAGCAAATAAACGCCACAAATAGCTAAGTTTTCGGCCATTGATGCCGACAGCCTGATGACAATGCGTGTATTGAGCATTGAGGCCCGAACGAACCACAGCCCGAATGGCTGCACAGAGGTTTGAGCCCGCACGCATCCCTCCTCTCGGCCTAAGAAGTCCCATGCTATGAATCTCAAGTTCAGCCATAAAATTCTTCTAGCCGCATCAGGCGTAGTCGTTTTGGCGTTTGCTTTGTTCACGTTCTACAACGACTACTTACAACGAAATACGATCAAGCAGAACATTGAATCGTCCGTGCAGCAGGCGGGTAATCTGACTGCCAGCAGCGTCCAGAATTGGTTGAGTGGCCGTATCTTGTTGCTGGAGAGCCTTGCACAGAATGTTATTCACCAAGGTAATCAGGCTGATCTCCCCGGGTTGATCAACCAGCCAGCGCTCACCTCGAACTTCCAGTTCACCTACATGGGCCAAGCTAATGGAGTGTTTACTCAGCGTCCAGACGCCAGCATGCCTGAGGGCTATGACCCGCGTGAGCGCCCCTGGTACAAGCAAGGCGTAGAAGCGGATAAGACTATGCTTACACCGCCTTACATGGCGGCTGTAGGAGGTCTGATTGTCACCATCGCCATGCCTGTCAAAAAGGATGGCCAACTATTGGGCGTGGTGGGAGGCGACTTGAGCTTGGAGAGTCTGGTCAAGATCATCAACTCAGTTGATTCTGGCGGCTTGGGCTACGCATTTTTGGTGAGCGGAGACGGTCAAGTCATTGTCAGTCCAGATAAAGACCAAGTGATGAAAAACCTGCGAGATATCTACCCCGCCAGTTCTCTGAAAATAGAGAAAGGGACTCAGGAGGTGACGCTCAATGGTCAGGAGCGGATTCTCTCTTTTACCCCGGTGACCGGCTTACCGTCCGCAGATTGGTACATTGGTCAGTCACTGGATAAAGAAAAAGCCTACGCGCCGCTCTCTAAATTTCGTACTTCCGCATTAGTCGCCATTTTTATCGCCGTAGGCGTAATTGCACTTCTGCTGGGCCTGTTGATTCAAGTGCTGATGCGTCCACTGAGAACGATGGGCCGCGCCATGCAAGACATTGCTCAAGGTGAAGGAGACCTGACACGCCGGCTCGTGATTGAGCACAAAGATGAGTTTGGCGAGTTGGCTGGCTCATTCAATCAGTTTGTTGAGCGTATTCATGCGTCTATTTCAGAAGTGTCCTCCGTCACTCGTCAGGTACACAACTTGTCCGAGCGGGTAATGGCTTCGTCCAACGCCTCAATTATTGGTTCCGATGAACAAAGCGCGCGCACCAACAGCGTTGCCGCCGCTATCAACGAACTGGGCGCTGCCACTCAGGAGATTGCACGTAATGCCGCGGATGCTTCGCAGCATGCCAGCGGAGCCAGCGAACAGGCCGACGACGGCCGCAAAGTGGTTGAGCAGACCATTCACGCCATGACTGAGCTCTCACAAAAGATCAGTTTGTCATGCGCGCAGATCGAAACCCTGAATGCCAGCACCGACAATATTGGTCACATATTGGATGTAATCAAAGGTATCTCCCAGCAAACCAACTTGCTGGCCCTCAATGCGGCCATTGAGGCTGCGCGTGCGGGCGAAGCGGGTCGTGGTTTTGCCGTGGTCGCGGATGAGGTGCGCAACCTCGCTCACCGCACTCAGGAGTCGGCTGAGGAGATCCACAAAATGATCACTTCGTTGCAAGTCGGTTCCCGCGAGGCCGTCAGCACCATGAATGCCAGCCAGATCTCCAGTGAAGACAGTGTGGAGGTGGCCAATCAGGCCGGTGCCCGTTTGATTAGCGTGACTCAGCGTATCGAAGAAATTGACGGCATGAACCAATCGGTCGCGGCTGCCACGGAGGAGCAAACCGCAGTGGTAGAAAGCCTGAACGTGGATATCAACCAAATAAACCTGCTCAACCAACAAGGCGTGGTTAACCTCAACGAAACGCTCAAAGACTGTGATGCGCTTTCGCAGCAAGCGAGTCGCCTCAAACAACTGGTCGACAGCTTTAAAATCTGAGGCTTACACACTTCAATGGCTTATCCACAGCCCTGGCATATTGCATGTCAGGGCTGTTTTGGTTTCTGGCTATTCAGATACTGAGTAATCGCTTGAATTGCACGTTGTAGATGCAGTTCGAGTTCCGCGACACAGCCCTCAACATCGCCGGCTTGAGCATGACGCAGTAGCGCCTTGTGATCGTCCTGACACAGCCTGCCCAAGTTCATCTGTTCAAGGTTGAATCGCAGAAAACGTTCTTCTTCAACAAGCCCATCTTCGATCAACGCCAACAGCTTTTTGTTCGGGGCCTTACGGTAAAGCGCTTGGTGAAAGAGCCGATTGAGTGTGCCGATCTTTGCGTAATCAGTTTCGACTTCAAGCGCGTCGATGTAGCCAGAAGCAGCCTCGAAATCGTCCTCTTTCAACAGTGGCAGTGACAAGCGCAAGGCTTGAGCCTCAAGTAAGAAACGAAGCTCATAGGTCTCTAGCGAGTTGTCCTCAATCAAAGGCGCAACGACCGCGCCCTTGTGCTGCACGACTTGCAATAAACCTTGGGATTCCAACTGACGCAAAGCCTCGCGAACCGGCATGCGACTGACGCCGAACAGCTCCGCCAATGCTTGCTGTCGAATAGCCGTACCACAGGGCAACCGACCATCGAGAATGGCGTTGCGCAAAGCCTCTTCAATAACCGACCGCGCCAAATGGGCAGGTATAGGGCCGTGTATTTCTATACTGCGTAAAGGACTGTGTTTTACGGTCACGTTGATACGACTCAGGGCAGAAATTAAGCGCGCTTATTTGGATCCAATTAAAGTTAGGTACTGGCACCATCCTTGTCAAATCCAGTTACAACTAGTTTAGCGCGTCTGAAGACCAAGCGATTGTAGAGGGCCACTATCTTTTTAGGTTGGTGACAGACATAAAACACGCTTCTCCTTTTGCTTAAGCTTGTGCCCTACAATCGCGAAAGTAAAAACGACTCCAGTCGGAGTCTTAATGCACAGCGGGTGAAGGATGGGCGTCATCAGTAATAACAATCTGGACGAGCAACTGTTCCAGCGTCTGCAAACGTCCCGCAATGTGCTGGTCCGACTGGTTCGCCAACCCTGGCTGTGGGGCATTGTGCTCTTGGCGTCGGCAGTGCGGTTCTACGGTTCAACGGTTTCTGCTATTTGGTGCGACGAAGGCTCCAGCTTAATGCTGAGCAACTACACACTCAGCGGCATCTGGTTTCATGCCGCACACGACGTTCACCCACCGCTGTACTTCATGTTATTGCATGGCTGGATCGCATTGTTCGGCGACAGCCTTGCTTCGATACGTGCCCTGAGCGTTCTGCCGGGCATCGCAAGTGTCTTTCTAGGGATGTGGCTAGTGCGCCTGATCGCTACCCAGCGGGCTGCGTTACTCGCGGGCATCTTATTGGCGCTGCTACCGACTGCTGTGCGCTACAGCCAAGAAGTGCGGATGTACTCGCTACTGGGAATGTGGCTGATCGCGGCAACGATTGCGTTGGTCTACTGGGTCAAAAGTCCGCAAAAAAACCGTTACCTAGTCATCTACACCCTGCTGATGACCGCCGCGTTTTACACCCACTATTTCACGGCTTTTTGTGTCATCGCTCACTGGTTATATCTGCTGCTTCTGAGTACCCGCAACAGTGTGGCAGGCGCGTTGATCAAGCGTCCGGCATGGTGGATTTCTAACGCTGCCATTGTGGTGTTATTCGCGCCCTGGCTTCCGGGGCTGGCTGACTTGCTGCAACACATGGACGAACTCAAAGCCGGTGGAGATGTTGGCTGGGAGAGCCCGGTCGATGCGCGAGCTTTGCCGTCCATGATTTGGCAGGTGCTGATGCAGAGTGAAGGCACGAAGATTCCAGGACCATTATTTTGGCTGGCACCCTCAGTGCTTTTTGCAGGTGCTGTGTGGGTCGCTGTTAGAGACAACACGCCCTATAAATTTCACGCGCTGATCGTGATTTACACCCTGCTACCGATCCTGTTGATTTACGCGATCTCGTTTGCTTCGCCTATGTTTATAGAGCGTTATGTGACGTTCGCCGCCCTTGGCCTGCCGTTAATTGTCGCGATAGCGGTTGATCGCTTGCTTAAGCACAGGCGGGCCTTGGCGATCTCAGTGTTTGCACTATTCCTGGGCGTTGAATGCGTGGGCCTGCGCGGTAACTTAACCGGTGACGTCGACCGCTTTGACCAGTTGGTTGCGCATGTAAATCAGCAGTTTTTACCCGGCGATCGGATTATCGTCAGCGATTTGTTTTGGTACTTCAGCTACGTTTACTACAACAAAACCAATGTCCAACCCATGCTCTACACACCGCCCACCCCAGAGGGCTTGTCCGGGCGGCCAACGGCTTACGGTTTCGGCACACTGGTTAACGCCGATGGGGCCAAAATTTACGTAGATCATCTGGCTGACTTGCCCGCTGCCCAGGGTCGCATCTGGCTGGTCAGCAGCAGCGTGCAACCGGATGACTTCGCGCCCATTCCGGCAGGCTGGGACAAAACCCAGGACCTGACCATCAATGACACTCAGGTTCGACTATATTTGACCTGCGGCGCCGACAACTGTGGCCGTGACCCTAAAGGGAGCTTATTTGATGGAAGCGTCCACCCATAGCCTCCCATCGTTGTTCAAACAACTGGGATTGCCTTCTGGCCCGGCTGATATCGAGAAATTTGTCACCACGCACTCGCCGCTCAAGCCTGGTTTGAAACTGGCCGATGCGTGTTTTTGGACAGATTCTCAAGCCGAATTCTTACGCAACGAAATTTATGAAGACGCCGATTGGGCCGAAGTGGTCGATCAGCTAAACCTTATGCTTCATGGAAAACCGATCACAGGTAAGCAGAATTAATTAGCAACACTTGACTGCGTTAATTTGGCCGCGCAGTATTAATAGTTAGCAAACTAACAATATGTGATGCCTCTTGCCTGACTCCCTTGATCAACTCCAAATGAGCATCAGCACCGGGATGGTGGTCGCGACTCGCCATTGGCGTCGCGTCTGCCAATCCACGCTGATCAACTACGGAATCTCCGAAGCCTGCGCCATGCCGTTGCTGATTATCGGCCGTCTGGGTGAAGGCGTGCGGCAAGTCACTGTGGCCCAAGCGGCCGGCATGGAAAGTCCATCGCTGGTGCGTCTGCTCGATCAAATGTGCAAGGCGGGCTACGTACTGCGCAATGAAGACGCCAGCGATCGGCGCGCAAAAACCTTGAGCCTGACCGACACCGGCCGTGCGCTGGTGCAATCGATTGAAGCGCAACTTGTGCAACTCCGGCGTGCTGCGCTGGCAGGTGTTTCTTTAGCCGATCAAGAAGCCGCACTAAGGGTGATCAAAGCCTTCGACGCCGCAGGCCAACTACCAGATGGAGCTGCTTCTTGAAAGGTTTCTTCAGCAGCATGCCGCCCGCTCGCGACTGGTTCTATGGCGTGCGGACCTTCGCGGCCTCAATGATCGCGCTATACATCGCCTTGCTGATGGAAATGCCCCGTCCATATTGGGCGATGGCCACGGTCTATATCGTCTCCAGCCCCTTCGTCGGGCCGACCAGTTCTAAGGCTGTTTACCGTGCCCTTGGCACCTTGTTGGGCGCCTCGGCGGCGGTTTTCTTTGTTCCGTTATTTGTGCAAACACCATTCTTACTGGTGCTGGTGGTCGCGCTATGGACGGGCATTCTGCTGTTTTTGTCATTGCATCTGCGCACTGCCAACAGCTATGTCTTCATGCTGGCGGGCTACACCATGCCGATGATCGCTTTGCCGATTGTCGACAACCCGCTCAATGTTTTTGACATCGCCGTCTCACGTACTGAAGAAATCATGCTCGGCATCGTGTGTGCGGCAGTGGTGGGCAGCATGTTCTGGCCACGGCGCCTGACGCCGGTGTTTATCGATTCGGCCAGCAAATGGTTCATTGATGCGGCCAATTACAGCAAGCACTACTTGGCCCGTGATGTAGACCCGAGTAAAGCCAGCGGCTTGCGCTCATCCATGGTGGCGACCTTCAATACCCTTGAATTGATGATTGGCCAGTTGCCACATGACGGCGCGCACCCGCAGACCGTTCGCAACACGAAAGAACTGCGCGGGCGGATGATCCATCTACTGCCGGTGGTTGATGCGCTGGACGATGCCCTTTACAGCCTTGAGCGGCGCACGCCGGAGTTGGTCGATAAAGTCACGCCGGTGCTGGATCACGCACGCACATGGCTTGAAAAAACCAGTGACGGCGCCCCGGTCGAACAGTGGAAAGCGTTGCGCCATGAGCTGGAATTACTGCAACCCAGCCCCGAGGCTCTGGATGATCGTCGTCAGTTACTGCTGTCCAACGTGCTCTACCGACTGGGAGAGTGGATCGATCTGTGGCAAGACTGCCGCAGTTTGCAGTTGGCTATTGCAACGGGCGACCAAGCAGTCTGGCGCGCAGTTTACCGGCATTGGCGGCTCGGTCGCCTGACACCTTTTCTAGACCGTGGACTGATGCTGTATTCGGCGTTTTCCACCGTCACAGCCATCGTCATTGCCTGCGTATTGTGGATCCTGCTCGGCTGGACTGACGGCGCCAGCGCAGTGATATTGGCGGCCGTCGCCTGCAGCTTCTTTGCGGCTATGGATGACCCTGCTCCGCAGATATATCGGTTCTTCTTCTGGACCTCGCTGTCGGTAGTGTTCGCCAGCCTGTACCTGTTTGTGATCTTGCCCAACCTGCATGATTTTCCGATGCTGGTGCTGGCATTCGCGGTGCCGTTTATTTGCGTCGGCACCCTGACCGTCCAGCCGCGTTTTTACTTGGGCACCTTGCTGACCATCGTCAACACGGCATCCTTCATCAGCATTCAGGGGGCTTACGATGCTGACTTCCAAGTATTCATCAACGCCAACCTAGCGGGCCCGATCGGATTGCTGTTCGCTTTTGTCTGGACCCTGATCGCGCGTCCGTTTGGCGCCGAACTCGCGGCCAAACGGTTGACCCGTTTCAGTTGGCGCGACATCGTCAAACTGACCAAGCCCGCAACCCTGGCCGAGCACCGGCAAATGGGGGCACAAATGCTTGACCGCCTGATGCAGCACTTGCCGCGCCTGGCCATGACCGGGCAAGACACCGGCGTGGCTCTGCGTGAACTGCGCGTGGCGCTGAACCTTCTCGACTTGCTGGCCTACGCCCCGCGTGTCACAGGCGGGCCGCAACTGTTGCTGCGCCAGGTGGTCAGTGAAGTGGGCGATTACTTTCGCGCCTGCCTTTCAGAGGGTGAGCGTTTGCCCGTGCCCAGCGCCCTGCAGATGACCATGGACCGTACCCGTCGTGCGCTCAATACAAACGTCCTGCAAGACGAAAGTGAAGCCCGCGTTCACCTGCTGCACGCGCTTAGCGGTTTGCGTTTGGCACTGCTGCCGGGCGTGGAATTCATTGTGGATAACGACAACCTGCAACACCCGCATGTTCAGGGCATTGATGGAGCGCCGCTATGATCGGAGATATCGATATCAGCGGGGTATTCCTGCCAACGCTCTTGGTCTTGATGGGCATCACCTACTTACTGTTTCTGGTGGTTCACGCATTGCTGACGCGTGTGCACTTTTACCGCCTGGTCTGGCACCGGGCTTTGTTCAACGTCGGTCTCTACGCTCTGTTACTCGGCGTTGTGGATTCGTTTAGTCGATATCTAATGACATGAAAAAACCTTTAATGACCTTGGGCAGCGTCGTTCTCACCTTGTTGGTGGTGGCGTTTGCCTGCGTCGTCGTCTGGCGCATGACCATGTACTACATGTTTGCTCCGTGGACCCGCGATGGCCACATCCGTGCTGACGTGGTGCAAATTTCTCCCGATGTATCCGGTCTGATCAAACAAGTGGATGTGCGTGACAACCAACCCGTCACCCGCGACCAGGTCTTGTTCATCATCGACCAGGAGCGTTACAAACTGGCCCTGCGTCAGGCTCAGGCGACAGTGGCTGATCGCAAGGAGACACTGGCTCAGGCCCAGCGTGAAAACCGCCGTAACCGTGGCTTGGGTAACCTGGTCGCCCGTGAGCAGTTGGAAGAAAGCCAGTCGCGTGAAATGCGCGCGCAGGCGGCGCTGACAGAAGCCGAAGTGGCGGTCGACAGCGCACAACTTAACCTTGACCGCACCGTGGTGCGCAGCCCAGTTGATGGCTACGTCAACGACCGCGCGCCACGGGTCAACGAATTCGTGACAGCGGGGCGGCCGGTCTTGTCGATTGTCGACAGCAGCTCATTCCACATCGATGGTTATTTTGAAGAAACTAAACTCGATGGCATCCATGTAGGCCAACGCGTTGATATTCGTGTGGTCGGTGATGACGCCCGCTTGCGCGGCCATGTTGAAAGCATCGTGGCAGGCATCGAAGACCGCGACCGCACCAGCGGCCAGAACCTGTTGCCCAACGTAAACCCAGCATTCAGTTGGGTACGGCTGGCGCAACGGATCCCCGTGCGTATCGTGTTTGATGATGTCCCTGAAGACTTCCGCATGATCGCCGGGCGCACCGCGACTGTTTCTATCATCGCGGATTCACCCAAGGCCCAGGCTGCGCAGGAGAAGGCGCAATGAAAGCTGTTCACCTGGCAGCCGTAGGGCTGGGTTTTCTGCTGTCAGGCTGCCAGATGGTCGGGCCTGACTATCAACTACCCAAAGACTCGGCCCTGCAACGTCCAGACGTGCAGGGTGAGTTGGCGGGTGAGGGCGCCAATGTTGTATCGGCGCCGGTGCCAAACGATTGGTGGAAGCTTTACCAAGACCCGACGCTGAACGAGCTGGTCCGTCAGGCCATGGCCTCCAACACCAACCTGCGGGTGGCTGCGGCAAACCTGTCGCGGGCGCGGGCTCAGGTTGAACAAGCGCAATCGGCGGGTGGCTGGAACGCTTCGGCTAAGGCGGGCGCTCAACGTCTTCAAGAGTCCGGCGAAGCCTTCCTGCTGGCAGACAAAGTACCCGTGGCAAACGTTGGTGACCTCGGCATCAGCACCTCATACCAGTTCGACTTATGGGGCACCTTGCAGCGCGGCATCGAAGCGGCGCAGGCCAATGCCGACGCGACCCAAGCGGCCGCTGATACCGCGCGCATTACCGTGGTTGCTGACGTGGTACGCGCATACACCCAAGTCTGTGCGGCCAATGAAGAGCGCGGAATCGCTCAAGATTCGCTAAAACTACAAGCACAAACCACCTCGCTGACTCAGCGTCTGCGGGATGCCGGTCGGGGTGACGAAACCCAGGTCACGCGCTCCGAAACCCAGTTCAAATCGTTGCGTGCAGAGTTGCCGCGTTACGAGGCGTTGCGTCAGGCGGGACTGTTTCGTTTGTCGATGCTGCTCGCCAAACCGCTGGACCAACTGCCTGCCGGGGTAGCCACCTGTGCTGAGCTTCCGCATATCGCGCAACTGTTGCCGGTAGGCGATGGTGCGGCGCTGCTCAAACGTCGTCCTGACGTGCGTCAGGCCGAACGCCATTTGGCGGCCGCAACGGCTCAAATTGGCGTGGCCACCGGTTCGCTGTACCCGGACATCAGCATCGGAGCGAGTATTGGCACTGTCGGCATACTGGACAACCTCGGCACCGCGCCGACTAATCGCTGGGGCTTTGGTCCTCTGTTGAGCTGGACCCTACCCACCAACGGTTCCCGGGCGCGGATCCGAGAAGCCGAAGCGGCCACCCAAGGTGCGCTGGCCACGTTTGATGGCGTGGTGCTGAACGCCATCCGCGAAACCCAGACCAGCCTGGTGCAATACACCGCCGTGCTTCAGCGCCGTGATGCATTGGCCGATGCCGGTGCCTCCGCCAAAACGGCTGCCGACCAGACCCATCAGTTTTTCCAGGCCGGGCGTGCCTCCTTCCTTTCAGACTTGCAGGCCACACGCACCTACACCGACGTTCGCGCTCAACTGGCCGCTGCCAACACACAAGTGGCTATGAGCCAAATTGATCTATTTTTGGCTCTGGGGGGCGGATGGGAAAGTGGTCGCACACCGGCGGCTGCCAATGCGAAACCATGACAACAATGTCACGCAGTTCATCACAAGCGAGGGCTAATGTGTGGGCATTAGGATGCTGCCTTTAATTTTGTAGGAATAATCGTGTGACGCCATCCGTCGGGCGAGTAGAAGTGCCTTAGAGCGCCTGTTTCAGGCGCTATGCCCACGGTCTTGACCGCGAAGCGTCTGATCTGTGCCGCACATCGGCTGCGCTGAAAAAGCGTCGGGCTGTCGCTAGTGTTAACCTGCCGCCACTTTTGGGCCCATGAAGGGCTCAGCAAAGACCGCATATCTTTCAACACAACGGACATTGAACGGGTCAACTGATGAACAAACCATTAGGCGTACTGGTAGGCATTGTTGTAATTGCAGGGGCTCTCAATACTGCGGGTGCGTGGTACACCGGGACCAAAATTCAGGGCGAACTGGAACAATCCCTGGAGCAGGCCAACGTAGAGCTGGCGCAACAGCTTAAGGGCACCACGACCCGCGCCACCGTCGAGCTGGCCTCATTTGAGCGTAACCTCTACAGCAGCACGGCGCATTACCGAGTCGATATCCAAGACGACAAAGACATGGGCAAGCAGCCGATGGTTTTTCTGTTTGCAGACCACATCGAACACGGTCCTTTGCCATGGTCGCGCATCAAAACCTTCAAGTGGATGCCAGTCATGGCGACCAGCAACTATTCGCTGGTAAAAACCCCGTTCACCGAAAAATGGTTTGCAGCGGCCAAAGACCAGTCTCCGCTGAAGGGCCGGGTAACGATTGGCTACAACCGCTCGATTGATGGCGATTTGGCGCTGTTGCCCCTCGAAGCCAAGCTTGATGAAAACGCCAACTTCATTTTTTCCGGCTTGACCATGAGTGCTCAGTCGGACGCTGACGGGCAAAATGTCAAAGGTAAAGGCTACATGGACCACCTGGAGTTCGTGAGCACCACCCCTGGCCAGCCACGGGCACGCATCGAACTTAATGGCCTAACCATGGCCAGTGATTTGAACAAAAGTGCCTTTGGTTTTTACTTGGGCCAAAACGTTCTGGAATTGAGCGAAGGCCAACTGACTTTCGGCGAGCGCCAATCGGTTGCCAAGGTCAAAAACTTCGAATATGCGGGTTCGGCGTCGGCTAAGGGCAACCTCATGTCCGGGCGCCTTAGCTACAACGTGGGCGACTTCACTTTGGACGACAAGCCAGTGGGCAGTGCGCAAATGATCATGACTGCCAGCAGCCTGGATGTCCCGGCCATGCAGTCGTTATTAACGCTCTATCAGGCCAAAGTCCAGCCGCAACCTGACGGTACAAAACCTGTGGCCCCGCTGACCCAGGCGGAACAGACCCAGATGCAAGCCGACGTTAAACAAATGCTGACGGCCAAGCCACAGCTGGCGCTGGAGAAATTCACGATCAAAACCGCCAATGGCCAAAGTGACCTCAACGTGGCCGTAAGCCTTGCCCCGCCGACCACGTTCGAACAGCCTCCGCTCGAACTGACACAGCAAGTGCTGACCTCTCTAGACGCCAAACTGGTGCTGTCCAAGCCGATGATTGCCGACTTGTCGGTTGTTCAGGCGCAACTGGCCGGCCAGACAGATCCTCAAACCATTGAGAAAATGGCCACCATGAACAGCGAAATGGCAGGTGTCATGGCTGTGCAAGCCGGGGTAGCGAAAGTGGAGGGCAACAACATCCTGGCATCACTCAACTACGCAGCAGGCCAGGTTGACTTCAACGGCCAAAAAATGAGCCTTGAAGACTTCATCAACCTGATGGTCACTCGCCTCGGTAACGGCCCCGACCGCCTTTAACGGCTGCGCACGGCCTCTCAACGGTAGAAGCGAGCATGCTCGCTTCTGCAGGCTCTACTTTCGACGTTGAGAACTGAATGCCTTGTAGCAAAGTAGTCGCCAGTACGTAATTAAAATCTATATATAAAATAAGATATGGCGTTTTAGCTTGTAGGAAGAATTCATAATTAACATTCTTTGAGTATAGTGCGTGCTGGGACCGCCCTTGTTAAAGGGCGTATTCGGGAATCATTAAATACTAATTGGGCATATGCCCTGTCTACATGAAATATCGTGTGACTCAAAACTAAAGTTTACTTTGTTGGCAGTGATAGTCTACGGCCGCTTTTTAGTCCGTGCCGGATTTTGCACGATCTCTTGTTTTAAACAAAATGGACATTGATTGAGTCAGCTAATGAAAAAAACATTAAAGGTATTGGTAGTCGTCACTGCGATTATTTGCGGGTCAGGCATTGTCGGCGCATGGTTAACAGGTACGCAACTAGAAGGCGCTGTGCAGTCGATGGTGCACGAAACCAATAAAAAACTAGAAGTTGGCAGAGCAGCTTTTAATATTCTAGCTTGGCTTGAATTGGTCTCTTTTGAACAGGGTATCTTCAGTAGCACCGCGCGTTATCGAGTCAAATACAAAGACGCATCGTCTGTTACGCATTCAGCACCCCTGGAATTTATCGTTGTCGATCGGATTGAGCACGGACCTTTTCCTTGGACACGGGTTAAAAACCTGAACCTTTTCCCGGTTATAGCGACCAGCAATCTTTCGCTCGAAAAAACACCTTCAACAGAACTACTTTTCACGGGTGAAAAAAACCAGTCCCCACTTCAAGGCCACGTTGTCTATGGTTATTCCGGGTCAACCAGTGGGCAGGTTGATTTGCTGCCAATCGATATTTCCCTTGAGCAGCTATCACTTTCATCATCTGGCCTGTCAGTTATTTTTAAAGAGACAGGCGACGGTAGAAAGTTAAGGGTTAAAAGTCAGGCCGAAGATTTTAATCTTCGCCTCGGTGACAACAAACAAACACGCCTTGAGGTTCAGTTTAAAAATGTTGAGTTGAACACCGATTTGAACAAAACGCTTCATGATTTTTATGTAGGCAGCCGGTCTATTACCTTGGGTGAGGGGAAGATAAATTGGCGGGGGAGCCAAACGCAATTAGGCTTAAAGGATCTTGAACTAAAGAGCGTCAGCAAGGCGAGCGGTGATTTGATGGACGCTCAGGATGCCTATCGAGTGGGAGACATCACCCTCAATGGAAAGTCGGTCGCCAGTGCCAACATGAGTGTCGCGGTTAGAGACATTAATATTCCAGCGCTTTTATCAATACTCTCGATTTTTGATTCTTATAGCCAAAATATTCAGCGTCGGCCTGGCACACCATTGAGCTATGACCAACTCTATAAGTTGAAAACGGCGGCAGAGAAATATGCTGAGTCGAAGCCATACACGGAGTGGGATAATCTGACGATAAAAACCGCTAACGGAGAAAGCCACTTCAGTTTCGCTTTGGGCATTAACAAGCCTTCCGGGCGTGCCGGCGGATTCGCTGACCAAATCAGGCACACAATCTCTAGCGTGTATGTGGATTTAAAACTCTCCAAGCCAATGCTGGCCGACTTGCTGAGTGTTCAGGCACAACTGGTCGGGACAACAGCCCCAGAGGACATTCCTCAACTGGCCAAGTTGGGCAGTGAAATGATCGCCCTAAAAGCGGTGGAAACTGGGTTGGCAAAAATTGAAGGCAACACTGTCATGGCATCGCTCGTTTATTCGGCTGGGCAAGTCGACTTAAATGACCAAAAAATGAGTGTTGAAGACTTCTTTAGTGTGTTGTCACCTCTATGGGATGGCGTAAGTCAGTAAACAATCTTGCGTAATGATCCTCAGGATTGATTTTGTGGGAGTTGACCAGGCATGCCCAGTTCGACAGCGATCTGTGCTTAGTTCATGCCATCTATACCGCTCAGCAACAGCGTCAAGGCCCAGAACCTGACACTGTGGACTACAGCTACACGCCGGATAACCCGCTGGGCGACGTGCTGGTCTTCACCCTGGGCCGGGGAAGAACATTGCAAGGCAGCGTCGAGTATCAGTTCTAACCTCAACCACGCCTCCGTAGAAGGTGCCGCCCCGTCTTCGACGCTGCGCTGTCGCGCAGCAAACAGGCTACTGATAATCGACAGTATCCCCCAATCGGTTCCCTCTCCTTCGGGAGAGTGCTAGGGCGAGGGGGCTCTTGATTTGAGTGAATATCCATTGCTGCGGCTACGGCGACTTAGGGTTTCGCCTTTACGGCGTGTCACTTTGTTAAGAGCATGTACGGCACGTCACATCAGTTCCGGCAGCAACGTTTTCGCAAACACAAAGCACAACTTATTGCCTTCTGGATCGCGGCAGTACGCGCCGTAATAATCGGCGCCATATTGTGGGCGATCCCCAGGTGCACCTTCATCACTGCCACCCAAGCGCAAAGCCGTCTCCCATGCGGCGTTCACCTGCTCAATCGACTGCGCACCAAAGCTTACCTGCACCCCATTGCCCCACGTCGCGGGCAAGCCATTGAACGGCTGTTGAATATAAAACTGCGGCCAATAGAACCCCGGCCGTTGCCACCCCACGCCCGCAGGACCGGTGTCTTCATGCTCATGAACAATGCGCACTAGCCCCAGCGTCGCCAGCACCGCATCGTAAAAAACAGACATTGCTGGCACATCCCGTGCGCCAATCTGGATATGGCTAAACATGAGTAATCCCCCGCAAGTGGAGCGCTCACTGTAGCCAGCTTTTGTGGCCAACATTGCCAGTACGCAATGAGCACTAGTGATAATAAGGTTGGAGTCTGTTAAATAGCCGTATAGCTACACCGCAAACTTTTTAGATCATGCATAAAAAAAAGGACCTATGTATGAGCAATAGTGGAAATTTACCGCTGATCAAAAAGCATATCTCGCTGGAAGAGGTGCTGCGGCTGGCGACGCCGGATGAGTTGCACGCCATCGCCGATATTTTGCTGGCTAAATCCAATGACCGCTTGCTAGGTAATGACGCTTCTAGGCAGAAACTTGCCCGCTGCCACCAAGAGGGCCAGCTATACCCAGCCGTCAACGAAATTGCTTTCGAAATTCGTGCGCTGGGCAGCGTCAGCCTTGCCAGTTTGCTGCGCCGAGGCGAGCCCGTCAGTTACGACGAAGTTGTGCGGGATGTCGCCAGTGAGTTGAAAATAAAATTTAGCAAGCAAGACACGACCGCGCGTATCGAGCAGATGATGCTCGAGATGCTTGCCGAAAAGTTGGCAGAGCAAGACGTGCAAGTGACTACAAAACCTTCAACTGTGGCTTCATCATTCGGCTCTTTACTCGGGCCGTTGAGCAAGTCGCGCTTAGGTCGAGTAGGAGCAACCGTAGTTGGCAGTGCGCTGGGTTCAGTTGCAGCAGCGGCCATGCACAAAGTATTACCGCTTGGCGCAATCGGTGTTGTTACCGCCAGCGTTTTGGCAGTGAAAAATAAAGCGCGACCAGAATTGGAAGGGCTGACCATGATTACCGTCCACATCGCGCGGATCCGTGCTGGCGTTGTCGCCGCGGACCACGAGGACTTCGCCAACAGATTGAGGGCGTGCGTATGAGCGCTGAAATTATTGCTAGAGCTATCAGTTCCGCGCCGGAGATTCTCGAGGGCATTAGCTCCGGGCTGTATACGGTGTGGGGCGGCGTTGTCAGGTTTTCTAAAGGTAACCCTAGAGGCGGGGAGATCGTGGGTCATCTGCAGTTTCCTGATAATGCAGACCAAGCTTCAGAACAGATTGGCCGTGTCTTGGAAACCCTAAGCGGTGCTGGCGGCATACAGGAGTCCTTGGGCGCGTTGCAAAGCCTGCAGTACGCGAACCTAGCGTTGTCTGGACTGAATCTGGCTGTTTCTGTCGCCGGTTTTGCGATTGTGTGCAAAAAGCTCAACGGTATTTCCGAGCAGTTGCACCAGCAATCGGAAAAGCTCGATCTGCTGCTGGATATGGCTCGCGATGTCAAAGCTCGGGAAGCGTTGCGCGATGACGCGCGTTTCCGTGCCGCGCTCAAGACCGTCCGCCAATTCGCCGAGCTTGGTGATCTTCAAGGGCTTAAGAGTCAAGTGGGTAATCTGCACGAGCAATACGAGATCACAAAACTGACATTGAACAGAGCGACAGCTGACGTCACCGGCGCAGGCTTCGTTGAATCCTTGGATGTGTTGAAAAGTTTGCAGCAACGCATGATGTACCTCGGATTTTTGCAGTCATACGTTCAGCAGCGCACAGCGGGGGAGACGTATGCCATCGAGACATTGCGAGAACTACAAGAGGATTGGCTGCACGTTAATAAGTCGGTTATAGACACCATCGCAGCTAATCAGGAGTGGGTAGAGCAGTTAACGCAGGATGCCGCTGACAACATCATTTCCTTTCTTGAGTACCGTAAACAGGCAGCTCCGGCCATCGAATACCAGAGTAGCTTGTTAGCGTTCACTGCCCAGCACCCTCAGGCGGTCGAGTTGCTCAATGAAAGTGTCACGCAAATTCGATTTCTGGCTGCCTGATTCAGGCTCGCCACCGTTACCTTGAGCCCAAGTAAGACGCTGATGTTGCGCTGGATCTGAGTAAGGCCTTGGTAGTGGTGGGCTCCTGGTAAATGGTTTACTCGATAGGCTTGCAGCCATAAAACGTTGGTGGACGTTTTATGGCTCACGGCCTGAGGTAGTAATCGGCCAGAAGCGAAAGTTCATTTACGCCGAGCATCGCTGAGTTATATCGGCTAGTGCGCAGCAGTCTGTCAGCCACTGCCGCGCTAGCCTAAAGCCGCTCCACCGAAACGCCAATGCACGTTGGAATGAGAAAGGCGCTTACACCAAAGCCTTAGGTGAGCTTTTCACCGCCAGCAAGTCGACTTGTCGAATTTCTGGCGGAATGGCCAGCATGTCGTGCTGTTCTTTGCGAAGTGACTTCACGATATTCCCGTGAATGTGCTGCTCGCGCCCTTCCTCCGTCAGGAACGTGTCATAGATGCCAAAGGTATGCTCATCGAGTTTGAACGCGTACCACGTCACGGTCCCTTGCTCATCCAGTGCAAAGCGCTGCATATCTTTGAGCCAGTTCTCCAGTTGGTGCGCGCTTTCGGGCTTTGCTGTCAGCGTCACCAGCAAGCCAACATTGCGTGGCGATGTGCGCAGGGTCACGGGAGCCGATCTACGTTGCGGTGCAGAGTGCGACTTGCCGTGCTTGAAGTGCGAGCCCAAATGATCGTCGCGAAGTTGAGAGTGGCCGTAGACGCGCTCGCGCAGCGTCTGGGAAGGCTGTTCTGAGGCCTCGGCGATCAGACCTCGGCGTCTTAATTCTGGAGTAATCAAGTCGCGAAAATCTTCAAACGTACCGAAGTTCGTCACGCGGGCAATGTTGAATCCGTCGACATCGGCGACCTCAAGCCACTCCTCCATATGATCCACAATCGTTTGTGGCGAGCCAACGCAGCTTGCGCTCATACCGCCTACGCAGAGCCATTCAGCTAAGCGGCGGGGGGTCCAGACCAGTTCGCTGTCAACACGGGTCAGCATATCGCTGAACGCACGAATGCCGTCTCCGCGGAATTGATCGAGTGGTTTGTCTGGATCAGCCCCGGCCAGGTCGATGCCGGTCCAGCCGCCCCAAAGCGCCAGCGCCGCATCGACTTGGGCGCATTCCTTGATGGTCGCCAGCTTCTGTTGGGCGAGTTCATCCGTTTGCGCAACAATTGGCGTCAGCATGATGATGATCTTCAGACTGCGCGGGTCGCGGCCTTGCTCAGCGGCCAGCATGCGGTACTGATCGACGACGGTACGCGTATCCTTCGGGTTGGTGCCAATCAGAAAGACCGCTTCAGCATGGGAGGCGGCGAAATTACGCCCCCTTGCCGACGCACCTGCTTGGAAAAGAAAAGGGGTTCTTTGTGGCGACGGCTCGCAAAGATGCGCGCCTGGAACTTTGAAATACTTTCCGACATGGTTGATGTCATGCACTTTCGACGAGTCGGTATACACACCTCGCTCTATATCCCTGACAACGGCGCCGTCCTCCCAGGATCCCTCCCAAAGCTTGTAGCAAACCTCCATAAACTCGTCGGCGATATCGTAGCGCTCATCATGTTCGATCTGGCGGTCAAGCCCGAGATTGACGGCAGCGCTCTGCTGATAGGATGTCACGATGTTCCAGGCGATTCGGCCCTTGGTAAGGTGGTCCAGCGTGGTCATCGTCTTCGCGAATTTGTAAGGCAACTCGTAGGTCAGCGAAACCGTGGCGCCGAAGCTCAGTCTTTTGGTGACGGCCGCCATAGCCGCTATCGTCATCAACGGATCCCCAACCGGTGCCTGCGCGGCGGTTCGCAAGGCCGCATCGCGATTGCCGCCATACACGTCGTAAAAGCCAAGAACATCAGCAATGAACAAGGCATCGAATCCACCTTGTTCCAGGACCTTTGCCATCTCTACCCAGTACTCGATGTCCTTGTAATTGTGTGTCTGGTCGTCCGGGTATCTCCACATGCCAGGGTTCTGGTGCACGACACAGTGCATATCAAAAGCGCTCAGGAAGATATGGGCACGGTTATTGTATTGTTTGGGCATGTTTGATCCTGCGTACGCTAATAAAATTAGGTGAGCTTCACTGGCCAAAGACGAATGGCGAACTTTAAATTTTCGAGGTCACGATCGACAGCGCTTGTATATCCAACGCGCCGTCCAGAAGTTCATCACTGACTTGCGCTAACGTCTTGCCGATATCACCGTTGAGATGAGCGCTGCGGCTCTCTTCGTCATTGAAGGTGTCGAAGATTCCGAATTTTGTGTTGGTAATGCGATAGGCATACCAGGTGACGGTGCCCGACTCACGAACGGCGACACTGAGGGCATTGCTGAGAATCGCAGCCACCTGGTCTTGCTTGCCGGCCTTTGCGGTCAGGGTCACGAGCAGCCCATACTTGGGGTCTTGAGCGTTACCGGCAGACGACCCAGCGTTAATACGTCGGTTAGATTCATTATTCGCAAGGTTGGCTTTTTCGGGGAGGGACATGCGTATAGCTTCCTTTGACAATTATCGACTGTTAATTGCACTCAGTCTGGGTCGAGGAATGACAGAGCAGGAACCGGGCCATTTATTAAATTAACTTTAAAATCAATGAGTTAAATATAATTCAGGCTGATCTTGGCTTTATTTGCTGCTACACACTGTTGAACTGCTGTTTGCCGGGCAACACTTATCTCTAAAGGCAGGTTGTTCTGCTGTTATTGGAAGCGAGAGTCGGGTTTTATTTGTCCGCCTGATGTTATGTCCGCTTCTTGCCGAGAGGTCCCGGTCATAAACTGCAGCAATCGACCCAAGGCAGACTTCCAGAGAGTCACGTCAAATCGCAGCCTTCGGCAGCTAGGAAACCCACCTCCGGCGGGCGTCGGGGATTTGAGCATGAGGGTTGCCAACAGCTACGCCTGGATTACTTCAAAGCACTCTGATCGAAGGGATAAGTTGCCATTTTTTCAAAGCCCGTCTTTTTTTGCCCATTAGCCTTTCCCCGGGAATACAGACCGTTGCCGTCCTGTTCGCGGTACGTTGCACTTTCTGGCTCCAAGCCTGCGCGCGTGGTATCAGCCAAGGGGCGGCGTTTGATTTCAGTTCGTTTCACTGCTTGTAGGCCTCCAGTTCAAGGAATTTCAAGGCATATACGTGGGCATACACGGCGTGAAGGTATAGGGGTGGACAGGGACGGATAGCCAGAAACAAGAAAGCCCGCACAGGGCGGGCTTCTTGAGGGGATTCGTAGACTGTCTGAGACAGGTCTAGATTGCTATATGGTGCACCAGACGGGATTCGAACCCATGACCCCTGCCTTCGGAGGGCAGTACTCTATCCAGCTGAGCTACTGGTGCGACGCGGGCGCCATAATACTCATCTGCGTGTCGCTCGTCCATGGAGATGATTCGTAGGGTGTTTCCTTTCGCGTTATGAGCTATTAATGGGGGCTAGGTGAGAAAAGGGTAAACAACACCGTTTGTTCTTTTTTTCGAACAAACTATTGTCCTTTACCCCCGTTGAACCTAGGATTCGTTTGAGATTTCAAACGCTCTTGTCTGAGTGCTGAACCGCACGGCTTATCATTTGTGCGCTATACAGGTACTTTGGCCAGTGAATGACTTCCTGACGGCAGCCTGCGAGGCTGCATGAAAACTGCTGCACTCGGAAATACTGCGTTAAAAACAGACTCGGAATGCTCATTTACAATCCGTAGACTCCGCTTCCTTGCCTGTTTTTATCTTGTCTTTCCTTCGCTCGCGACGTTTTCAAGCATCTCGCTTTATGGCGCCTTTCTTCTATTAATAATTCGCTCCGCGCCTGCGCGGTGCTGTTAAGGAAAGCCAACATGCAGCTCAAAGACGCCCAGTTGTTCCGCCAACAAGCCTATATCGATGGTGCTTGGGTGGATGCGGACGGTGGTCAGACGATCAAGGTTAACAATCCGGCGACCGGCGAAATTATTGGTACCGTGCCAAAAATGGGCGCCGCCGAAACGCGTCGTGCCATTGAAGCCGCCGACAATGCATTGCCCGCCTGGCGTGCTCTGACTGCCAAAGAGCGTGCTACCAAACTGCGTCGCTGGTTTGAACTGTTGATTGAAAACCAGGACGACCTCGGCCGCCTGATGACCCTGGAACAAGGCAAGCCACTGGCCGAAGCCAAGGGCGAAATCGTTTACGCCGCTTCGTTCATCGAGTGGTTCGCTGAAGAAGCCAAGCGTATCTATGGCGACGTGATTCCTGGTCACCAGCCGGACAAGCGCCTGATCGTGATCAAACAACCGATTGGTGTGACTGCGGCCATTACGCCGTGGAACTTCCCGGCCGCCATGATCACCCGTAAAGCAGGCCCGGCTTTGGCCGCTGGCTGCACGATGGTAATCAAGCCTGCTTCGCAAACGCCGTTCTCGGCCTTGGCTCTGGTTGAGCTGGCGCACCGTGCCGGCATTCCGAAAGGCGTGTTGAGCGTTGTGACTGGCAGCGCTGGCGACATCGGCGGCGAGCTGACCAGCAACCCAATCGTGCGCAAACTGTCCTTCACTGGCTCGACTGAAATCGGTCGCCAACTGATGGCCGAATGCGCGAAAGACATCAAAAAAGTGTCGCTGGAACTGGGCGGCAACGCGCCGTTCATCGTGTTTGACGACGCGGACCTAGATAAGGCCGTTGAAGGCGCGATCATCTCCAAGTACCGCAACAACGGCCAGACCTGCGTCTGCGCCAACCGTCTGTACATTCAAGATGGCGTGTACGACGCATTCGCCGAAAAACTGAAAGCGGCCGTGGCTAAGTTGAAGATCGGTAACGGTCTGGACGAAGGCACCACCACAGGCCCGCTGATCGATGACAAAGCTGTGGCCAAAGTCAAAGAGCATATTGCTGACGCATTGAGCAAAGGCGCAACCTTGCTGGCAGGCGGCAACAGCCTGGAAGGCAGCTTCTTCGAGCCGACCATTCTGATCAACGTGCCTAAAAATGCTGCTGTCGCTAAGGAAGAAACCTTCGGCCCGCTGGCGCCACTGTTCCGTTTTAAAGACGAAGCTGAAGTGATCGCAATGGCCAACGACACCGAGTTTGGCTTGGCCTCGTACTTCTATGCCCGTGACCTGAGCCGCGTCTTCCGTGTGGCAGAAGCCTTGGAGTACGGCATGGTCGGCGTCAACACCGGCCTGATTTCCAACGAAGTCGCCCCGTTTGGCGGTATTAAGGCGTCGGGCCTGGGCCGTGAAGGTTCCAAGTACGGCATCGAAGACTATCTGGAAATCAAATATCTCTGCCTGGGTATCTAAACCCGGCGGGTGGTTCAAGCAGAAGGGGCACGAGAGCGATGCTTCTTCTGCGTTTCAAACTGTTAATTTTTGTGGCCGGGCGCGCCATGCCAGTCGATCATCGCATGCTGGCATGAGTGACACCTCGGCGCGTCAGCCTTGAACCACGCTGCTTGATAAGCAGCGAATGAGGAACACCATGAGCAACAAGACCAACGCATCTCTGATGAAACGCCGTGAAGCCGCTGTCCCGCGCGGCGTTGGCCAGATCCACCCGATTTTTGCCGAGTCGGCGAAAAACGCTACCGTGACCGACGTTGAAGGGCGTGAATTCATCGACTTCGCAGGCGGTATTGCGGTACTGAACACCGGTCACCTGCACCCAAAAATCATTGCCGCCGTGCAAGAACAACTGACCAAGTTGACCCACACCTGCTTCCAAGTGCTGGCTTACGAGCCGTACGTAGAGCTGTGCGAAAAAATCAACGCCAAAGTGCCGGGTGACTTCGAGAAGAAAACCCTGCTGGTGACCACTGGTTCTGAAGCGGTCGAAAACGCCGTCAAGATCGCCCGTGCAGCCACTGGCCGTGCTGGCGTGATCGCTTTCACTGGCGCTTACCACGGTCGCACCATGATGACCCTGGGCCTGACCGGTAAAGTTGTACCGTACTCGGCGGGCATGGGCCTGATGCCAGGCGGTATCTTCCGCGCACTGTACCCATGCGAGCTGCATGGCATCAGCGTTGACGATTCCATCGCCAGCATCGAACGCATCTTCAAAAACGATGCCGAGCCTAAAGACATCGCCGCCATCATCATCGAGCCTGTTCAGGGTGAAGGTGGTTTCTACGTGGCGCCGAAAGCGTTCATGGCTCGCCTGCGCGAACTGTGCGACAAGCACGGCATTCTGCTGATCGCGGACGAAGTACAAACTGGCGCTGGCCGTACCGGTACGTTCTTCGCCATGGAACAGATGGGCGTCACTGCCGACCTGACCACCTTCGCTAAATCCATCGCTGGCGGCTTCCCGCTGGCCGGTGTGTGCGGCAAGGCTGAACTGATGGACGCCATTGCTCCAGGCGGTTTGGGCGGCACGTATGCCGGTAGCCCGATTGCATGCGCAGCGGCACTGGCAGTGCTCGAAGTGTTCGAAGAAGAGCACCTGCTGGATCGCTGCAAAGCTGTAGGCGAGCGTCTGGTGACTGGCCTCAAAGCCATCCAGGCCAAGTACCCGGTGATCGGCGACGTTCGTGCGCTGGGCGCCATGATCGCGGTCGAGCTTTTCGAAGGCGGCGACTCGCACAAACCAAACGCTGCAGCCGTGGCTCAAGTAGTCGCCAAAGCTCGTGAGAAAGGTCTGATCCTGCTGTCGTGCGGTCCTTACGGCAACGTATTGCGCGTGCTGGTGCCGTTGACCTCGCCAGACGAGCAACTGGATAAAGGCTTGGCCATTATCGAAGAGTGCTTCGCTGAACTGGCGTAAGCCCAACAGTGAAGATGTGACTCGATAGACAAAAAAAACCGCTTCGGCGGTTTTTTTTGGTTTGAGCGGTCTATTTACATGCTTTTTTCTGTATCCACGCGCTGCCTTTGACTAAGGTGCAGGCACTGTGCTGGGAGCAAATTGCATGACTGCTGTAGATTTATCCGCTGTACCGAGTGTGTTGATTGCAGAGGCCGATCCTTGGTCTCGGGATTTGCTCAAACAAGTGGTCTTAAGTGTGCGTTGTGACGCGCAGTTGGACGTGTGTAGTGAAGGCCAGCAAGCGCTCGTGCTGCTGAGCCAAAAAAGCTATGACCTAGTGATTGCAGACCGGGATCTTCCTGGCGTTAGCGGTCTAGACGTTTTGCGCTCAGTGCGCCAACGCCGCCGCAGCCCGGCCTTACCGTTTATGTTGCTGAGCAGCCGCAATGACAGCGCCAGTGTGCGTGAAGCCTTGCCGCTGGCGCCGACCGCCTACCTGACCAAGCCGCTGGACATGAACGGTCTGACCAAACGTCTGCACGCACTGTTGCTGAGCGCTGGACAAGAAGTGTTATGCGACGTAGTGGCGCTGGCCCCTGGCATGACCCTCAAGCGCTTTCTGACACAGCGCCGAGGGTCTTCAGACGGCGCGCCGTTGTGGGTTGACGCCCGAGCGGCGGTCAAGCGCAGCTTGAAACCTAATGGGTTGGACTTGAATGCGCTGGAACAGGAAGTGCACACCGATCCACAAATTACTGCCGTGCTGATTGCGGCGGCCAACAGCGCGGCGCAACACCTCACGCGCCCAGCCCAGACGCTTGCCCATGCGTTGCAACGGCTGGGCCCTGCGCAGAGCATGAACCTGGTGCAAGGGCTCACGCTCAAGAACAGCGCGCAGTTAAACGACCCTCGTTTGGCTGATTACGCCGAACACCAATGGGCCGTGTCATTGCGGGCGGCTGAGTATGGTCGCACGTTGGCAAACATGCTGAACCTGGACCAGGAACGCTGCTATTGCGCCGGCTTGCTGCATCGTTTAGGTGACTTGGCCGTGTTGCGATGTTTACAGAATTGGCAGCAGGCGGGCGGCGAACTGGACACCGCAGTGATCGACGAGTCGCTGGACGAGTTTGGGGCTGCTTACGGCTCAGCATTGCGCACGCGCTGGCGCCTGCCGCTGGAGTTGCGCGAGTTGATCGCGGCGGTCTACCACTTGGGGGGCGGGGTGTATTCGCGTGAAGCGCTGGTCATGAACCTGGCGGGGCAGGCGGCCCTTCTGGAGTCAGAAGAAGGCATTGAGACATTGGCTCACAGCAAAACAGCTCGCCTATTGAAAGTCGGCACCTCTGAGCTGTCTCGGTTGATGGGCAAGGTACAACGCATCCCATAAACCCGTAGTCGCTGCCGAGGTACGAAGGCAGCGACTACAGTGGTCGCTGCCTATGACCGCTCTTAAACCGCCGCAGGACGCAGCGAGTAAGTTTTCAATTGCTTGGCAAATTCGTGCAGCGAATGAATCCCGCTCGCCTCTGCCTCGTGTACCCATTCTTTGATGGCTGCCAGCATGTCGTGGCCATTGCTACTGGTCTTAACCCATATCTGTTGCAACGCCAAACGCTTCTCGTAAATCACTTTGAGCGAGTGGCTGTGCTCCAGCAGGGTTTCGATGCGCTGGTGATGGCGCTCTTCAAGCAGGCTGGTTTCACGCGACAGCAGACGCTTCGCGCGGCGGAACTGATGGCGCACCGAGTGATCGACCTTGGCCAGCTCTTGCTGAACCAGCGGCGCGATTACCAACTTGCGGTACTGAGCCATGATCTGGAAACGGTTGTTGAGGATCGCCATCGCGGTGTCCATGTCCAGGTTGCCTTTGCCCTCGACCCGATGGGCGATAGGCGCAACGCGCTGAACTTTGGCAAGACGCAAAAAGCTGAACACTTTGATCCAGGCCCAGCCCAGGTCGAACTCCCACTTCTTGACCGACAACTTGGCCGAGTTCGGGTACGTGTGGTGATTGTTATGCAGCTCTTCGCCGCCAATGATGATGCCCCACGGCACCAGATTGGTCGCGGCGTCGCGGCATTCAAAGTTGCGATAACCCACTGCATGGCCTAAACCGTTTACAACGCCTGCTGCCCAAACTGGGATCCACATCATCTGGATAGCCCAGATTGTCAGCCCGATGGCGCCGAACAGCAGCAAGTCGATAGCCAGCATCAACATCACGCCCAGCAGCTTGTAGCGTGAATAGAGGTTGCGCTCAATCCAGTCTTCAGGGCAGTTTTTACCGTAAATACGCAGCGTTTCAGGATTTTGCGCTTCTTCGCGATAAAGCTCTGCACCTTTTCGCAAAACGGTCGATAACCCTTTGACGACTGGGCTATGCGGGTCATCAGCGGTTTCACATTTGGCGTGGTGTTTGCGGTGGATAGCTGTCCACTCGCGCGTGTTCTGAGCCGTGGTCAGCCACAGCCAGAAGCGGAAGAAATGCTTTAGGCCACCGTTGAGCTCAAGTGAACGGTGCGCTGAATAGCGGTGTAGATAAACCGTGACACCGATAATGGTCACGTGGGTCATCAACAGGGTGACTGCAACCAATTGCCAGGCTGACAAGTCGAGAAAACCGTTGTACCACATAGGCTGTTTGGCCCTCGGGAAAATGAAAAAAACTGCAACACGCATTATCACTATGCAGCCAGATAAAACCAGTCGCCCTTTCAGATAAGAGTGCCCGGATGTTTCTTACACTATAATTCCCTTTTTTTTGTAGGCGCTATAACTTTCATATGTCGGTTTCTTATCGTGATGCCTTGCGTGCGGCCCTGTTATACGTACTGATATCGGTAGTCTGGCTGCAACTAACTGATTATTTATTGAGCAGCTATTTCTATGAGCCGACGCAGTTGGCCCGCTGGGAACTCATAAATAGCTACGTTTGGGCGTTTGTCAGCGCCGTACTGATTTTTGTCGCCCGAGCCCGGCTGTTGAGCTTTTTGGGAGCGGGCGCCAGCTTGCAGCGTCAACATCAGGACCGAGAGCGTCTACGCCAAGCTGAGGTGGTTTTTGATTGTACGCGCGAAGGTGTGCTGGTCACCGACCGTAATGGCGTGATTGTGCATGTGAATCGCGCTCTGGTTGAAATCACCGGATATACGGTAGAAGAGGTGCTGGGTCGACGTCCCAACATGTTCAAATCAGGCCACCATGGCCCCGAGTTCTATCAGGCAGTATTCAAGGCATTAAAAGACAACGGTGACTGGCAAGGCGAGATTTGGAACCGTCGCAAAAGCGGTGAAATTTTTCCGCAATGGCAAACCGTTCGTGCGATCAACGATTCCCAAGGGCAACTTAGCCACTACGTCGCGGTGTTCACGGACATATCGGCGATTAAAAAGTCGCAGAGTGAATTGGCACGGCTGGTCCACCATGACCCGCTGACCGAACTGCCTAATCGCCTGCTATTCACTGATCGCACCGAACAGGCACTGGTCACGGCGCAACGTCATACCTCAGGCTGCGCGCTGCTAATCATCGACCTTGATCATTTCAAAATTATTAATGACAGCCTTGGGCACAACGTCGGCGACCTTTTGCTCAAAGGGGTCAGCGATCGTTTGCAGGGGGTTTTTGGCAAGGGTTTTACCGTAGCCCGGTTGGGCGGCGACGAATTTGCCGTGCTGATAGAAAATTGCGCAACAGACAGCCAAGCAGAAGCCTTGGCGCAACAGGTGCTGGAGGTCATGAAGGCGGCTTTTGATATCGAAAAGCATCAGCTGTTTATCAGTGCCAGCGTGGGTATCAGCGTGTTTCCCAGTGACGCGCAGAACGCCGAACAGTTGCTGCGTAACGCGGACTCAGCCTTGTTCAAGGCCAAAAATGCGGGTCGTGAAGGCTACGCCTTGTATACCGAAGAACTGACGGTGCATGCACTTAACCGCATTGAGGTGGCCAGCGACTTGCGCCGTGCGCTGGAGCAACATGAACTGCGGGTTTACTACCAGCCCGTGCATGACCTGAACTCCAGCCGACTAATTGGCGTTGAAGCATTGGTGCGCTGGCAGCATCCGCTGCGAGGCTTGGTGCCCCCAGGCGAGTTTATTCCCATCGCCGAGCGCACCGGGCTGATTGCCGAAATCGACGCGTGGGTGTTGGAGCAAGCGTGTTGGCAGATGTGTCAGTGGCAATCGGCAGGAGTGGACTTGTCGTTCGTGGCCGTGAACATATCTAGCCGCTTGTTTGCTCGTCCGGAGTTGTACACGCTGGTTTCGACCGTGCTGGCGGACACCGGGTTAGACCCGGCCCTGCTGGAGCTCGAAGTCACCGAAAGCGCGGTAATGGATGACTCGCAAGGCGCGCTAGAGCAGATGCACCGGCTGCGAGCGCTGGGTTTGCGCTTGGCCATAGATGACTTCGGAACCGGTTTCTCATCACTGCTGCGGCTCAAGCGCCTGCCTGTGCAGAAACTCAAAATCGATCAGGGGTTTGTCGCCGGGCTGCCTGAAGATAACGACGACGTGGCGATTGTTCGCGCGGTCATCGCGCTTTCTCAGAGCATGGGGCTGCAAGTGCACGCAGAAGGGATCGAGCAAATTGAACAGGCGCAGTTTCTGCTCAACCTTAACTGCAATCTGGGGCAGGGCTACTGGTTTGGGCGCCCGATGCCGGCCAGTGAACTGGATTGGCAGCGAGCGCCTGTGATCAGTCGCTGAGCTAAGGATTAAGGCTTCTCGGGCGGCAACTCAGGCAGTGCACGAAGCGCAGTCTCGTACCACTCGGTGTTAAATGCGCGATCTTCATCGAGCATCGCGTCAATTTCTACGGCCAACACGTGGGCCATCAAGTTCAGAATCTCTTCGCGCTCGTAACCGACCAAGGTCAATTTATTGAACGTAGCTTTGGCGGCTGGAGGCGTGTCGCTTTCGATCTGGTTCTCAATCGCCTGGGTCAGCGTGGACTCGGTGAACTCTTCTTCGTCGTTGTCGATATCTGTTGGCTCGCTCACGGGCAGGCTCCTTAAGTTAAGACCGGCAGTTTAGCGGTATTCACCAAGGTGATGCTGCTAGCCAGCTTAGCGGCGAAGCTCTATAACAGCCGCTGCCAACCCCAACACGGCCTGGAGGTATAAGTAATGCTCAAGCTTTATGGATTCGCGGTTAGTAACTACTACAACATGGTCAAGCTGGCGCTGCTGGAAAAGGGCCTTTGCTTTGAAGAGGTGCCATTTTTTGCCGGGCAAACCCCCGAGGCGCTCATCGTAAGTCCGTGCGGTAAAGTGCCGGTGTTGGGTGTCGAGCAAGGTTTCGTCAACGAAACCAGCGTTATTCTCGACTACATCGAGCAGACTCAACCAGGCCCTAAACTGCTGCCGACCGATCCCTTTGAGCGCGCTCACGTGTTGGCGTTGGCTAAAGAAATCGAGTTGTATATCGAGCTTCCTGCCCGTGCTTGTTACGCCGAAGCCTTCTTCGGTATGCCCGTGCCCGATGCAATCAAGAAAAAGTCCAAGGCTGAACTGCTGCAAGGCATTTCTTCGCTCGCACGGCACGGAAAATTCTCACCCTATGTCGCTGGCGAAACGCTGAGCATGGCGGACATTTACTTCCTCTACAGCGTCAGCCTGGCCTGTGCTGTAGGTCATAAAGTGTTCAATCTGGACCTGCTGGCTGAGTTGCCAGCGGCCAAGGCGCTCCTTGAGCGCTTTGAGCAAAACCCGCACGTGAAGCGTATTGCTGCCGACAGAGAGGCGGCAATGCCGCAGTTCCTAGAGTGGGTCAGCGGTAAACAGTAACGGTTAGTCGTACGAACGCCAGCTATTACGCTGGCGTTTTTTCGAACACAGAAGTAGGGTTTTTCTCTAAGTTGTTGTCATAAGTAAACACATTTAGATGCATTCTGTAATAGGTCGTTTAGTGCGAATTCCGTCGCAGTCATTAGCCTAAATAGAGTTGATGCTCTAACTATTTAAGGATGACCGAGATGCTGAAACTTTACGGATTTGCGGCCAGTAACTACTTCAATATGGTCAAGTTAGCACTATTGGAAAAGGGTATTGCTTACGAGGTTGTGCCTTTTCACGGGTGTCAGAACCCGGCCATTCTCGCGGTCAGCCCGCGCGGCAAAGTCCCGGCGCTAGAGACCGAACAAGGGTTTCTCAGTGAAACCGATGCGATTCTGGACTACCTCGAAGAGACTCAATGTGGGCCTGCGCTATTACCGCCTGACCCTTTCGCCCGCGCCCAAGTGCGCGCCATGGCTAAAGAAATCGAGCTATACATCGAACTGCCTGCGCGGCTGTGTTACGCCGAAGTGATTTTTGGCGGACGACCTACGCCCGAGGCACTCAAGCGCAAGGCTGAGCGGGACATGATCAAGGGATTTGCGACATTGTCGCGGCGCGCGAAATTTGCCCCGTACGTGATGGGTGAGCAATTCACGGTGGCGGATCTGTACTTTCTCTACAGCGTGGATTTGGCCGCCATGGTGGCGAAAAAGCTGTTTGATGTGGATGTGCTGGCTGACATGCCCAAAGCGCGGGCGTTGCTGGCGTTGTTAGCCAAAAATCCGAACGTACAGAGAGTCGCGGCAGAGCGGATGGAGGATATTCCGCTGTTTCTGGAGCGAATCAAAACAGCCTGAGTTTGTAGGCCCGAGCTGCCTCGCGATCTTTTGAATGTTTAAAAGATCGCGAACAAGCTCGCTCCTACACGGTTCGCGCTATTAACGGCTGGCCAACAACGCCTTGCCGCGAACAACAGCTGCTTTCACCTGAGCAGGTGCAGTGCCGCCGATGTGGTTACGCGCATTGACCGAACCTTCCAGGGTCAGCACCGCAAACACATCGTCTTCGATCTGATCGCTGAACTGGCGCAGTTCTTCCAGGCTCATTTCAGCCAGGTCTTTGCCCGTCTCCACGCCATACTTCACGGCATGGCCCACGATCTCGTGGCAGTCACGGAACGGTAAGCCACGGCGCACTAGGTAGTCGGCTAAGTCAGTTGCCGTCGAGAAACCACGTAGCGCTGCTTCACGCATGATCGCGTGCTTGGGTTTGATCGCCGGGATCATGTCCGCAAAGGCGCGCAGCGAATCACGCAAGGTGTCGGCAGCGTCGAACAGCGGCTCTTTGTCTTCTTGGTTGTCCTTGTTGTAGGCCAATGGCTGGCCTTTCATCAGGGTCAGCAGGCCCATCAAGGCGCCAAACACACGGCCACTTTTGCCACGAACCAGCTCGGGCACGTCGGGGTTTTTCTTTTGCGGCATGATCGAGCTGCCGGTGCAGAAACGGTCTGGCAGATCAATGAACTGGAATTGAGCGCTGGTCCACAGCACCAGCTCTTCGGAGAAGCGCGACAAGTGCATCATCGCGATGCTGGCGGCGGCGCAGAATTCGATGGCGAAATCGCGGTCGGAAACGTTGTCCAGCGAGTTGCCGCCCACAGCGTCAAAGCCCAGCAATTGAGCAGTCAGTTCGCGGTCAATCGGGTAGGTCGTACCGGCCAGTGCGGCGCTGCCCAGAGGCATGCGGTTAGTGCGCTTGCGGCAGTCGATAAGGCGCTCATAGTCGCGGCTCAGCATTTCGAACCAGGCCAGCATGTGGTGACCGAAAGTCACCGGTTGAGCCGTTTGCAGGTGCGTGAAGCCCGGCATGATGGTCTCGGCTTCGCGCTCGGCTTGCTCCAGCAGGCCTTTTTGCAGGCGCGTAATTTCAGCCAGGATGACGTCGATTTCATCACGCAGCCACAGGCGAATATCGGTTGCTACCTGGTCGTTACGGCTACGGCCGGTGTGCAATTTTTTACCGGTCACACCGATGCGATCGGTCAGGCGCGCCTCAATGTTCATGTGCACGTCTTCTAGGTCGATGCGCCAGTCAAAGGTGCCGGCCTCGATTTCGCCCTGGATGGTTTTCAAACCTTCGATGATGCTGTCGCGCTCGGCATCGGTCAGCACGCCGACCTTGGCCAGCATGGTGGCGTGGGCCACAGAGCCCATGATGTCGTGACGATAAAGGCGCTGGTCGAAAGTGACGGAGGCAGTGAAGCGCGCAACGAAGGCGTCGACGGGTTCACTGAAGCGGCCGCCCCAGGACTGATTGGTCTTGTCGGTGCTCATGGATTCGCTCGTAATCGGCTGAGGGGAGTACATAAAAAAGTTGCTGCAGATCATAACAGGGTTGCCATTCATGGCGTTGACGCAGGTCGGCAGGTTTTAGATGAAGTGAGGTATAAACAAAATACCGAAACGAAATGTATCGATTGGCCACTTTCGTCTTGGCAAACGTCTACAGTTGCTCGTAGGGATCAGTCTTTACAGGTCGTTGTAGATTGTTGGACGTATCCGGTATTAAATCGAGCAACAGACACAGGTGAATTTTGCTGTGCCACTTGCGGCACTTTTTGGCCTTCGCGCTAGTCTTAGCGTGGATCGCCGTGACAGTCGTCACTTCACCTGTCTACGCTATCCTTGTGCGAGACTCACGCAGGAATACAGCGCTATATGAATGTCCTGATCGTTGATGACGAAACCTTGGCCCGCGAACATTTGAGCCGTTTGCTCAGCGTCGCCGGGGGTTATACGTTGCTAGAGCCCGCCGCCACTCATGGCGAAGAGGCACTGAGCCTGATCGAAAGTCTGAAACCGGATGTCGTTCTTCTCGACATCCAGATGCCGGGCTTGGACGGGTTACAGGTAGCAGCCAAATTATGTGAGCGTGAGTTGCCACCCGCGGTGGTGTTTTGCGTCGCGCCTGACGAGTTTTCCGTGCAGGCCTTGCAAGACAGCGGTGTCAGCTACGTGCACAAGCCGGTCAGCGCCGAGGCCCTGAGTGCGGCCTTGAAAGACGCCCACCGGCCAAATCGCGTGCAACTGGCGGCCCTTACGCGGCCTGCTGCGCAAACGGGCAGCGGCCCGCGTAGTCACATCAGTGCCCGAACCCGAAAAGGCATTGAGCTGATCCCCATCGACAAAGTGATTTACTTCATTGCTGATCATAAATACGTGACCTTGCGTCACGAGGGCGGCGAAGTCCTGCTTGATGAACCGCTCAAAGCCCTTGAAGACGAATTCGGTGATCGTTTTGTACGCATTCACCGCAATGCATTGGTGGCGCGTGATCGCATAGAGCGTATGCAGCGCACTCCGTTGGGGCATTTTCAGTTGTTCCTCAAGGGGCTCAATGGCGATGCGCTGATTGTAAGTCGACGTCATGTCGCGGGTGTGCGAAAAATGATGCAACAGCTTTAGCCTGCAGGGCTAAAGAGCACATGGGGGACGGTTTTGGGCCAGGGAGGCCACGTACTTTCTGATACAAGTCAAAGCTGTTTTGGCTGAGCTGTTATTATCAGCCGTATCTTTTCAGTACGGATTGATCCATGTCCTCTCGCGAAATCCGCATCGCTACCCGTAAAAGCGCCTTGGCCCTGTGGCAGGCCGAATACGTTAAAGCCCGTTTAGAGCAGGCTCACCCAAGTCTTGTGGTGACGCTGGTGCCTATGGTCAGCCGTGGCGACAAGCTGCTGGACTCACCACTGTCGAAAATCGGCGGCAAGGGCCTGTTCGTCAAAGAACTAGAAACCGCCCTGCTCGAAAACGAAGCCGACATCGCTGTGCACTCGATGAAAGACGTCCCGATGGACTTCCCTGAAGGCCTTGGTTTGTTCTGCATCTGCGAGCGCGAAGACCCGCGCGACGCTTTCGTCTCCAATACGTTTGCCAGCCTCGACGATTTGCCTCAAGGCAGCGTGGTCGGAACGTCTAGCCTGCGCCGTCAGGCCCAGTTATTGACCCGTCGTCCTGATCTGCAAATCCGTTTTCTGCGCGGCAACGTCAACACCCGTCTGGCCAAGCTCGACGCGGGCGAATACGACGCCATCATCCTGGCTGCTGCGGGCCTGATCCGCTTGGGCTTTGAAGACCGCATTACCTCGGCGATCAGCATCGAAGACAGCCTGCCGGCTGGCGGCCAAGGCGCCGTAGGTATTGAATGCCGCAGCGCTGACAACGAAATTCACGCCTTGCTGGCGCCGCTGCACCATGCCGACACAGCCGTGCGCGTCACTGCCGAGCGAGCGCTTAACAAACATCTGAATGGCGGCTGTCAGGTGCCGATTGCCTGTTATGCAGTGCTTGAAGGTGAGCAAATTTGGCTACGTGGCCTGGTCGGCGAACCGAGCGGTGGCGTGCTATTGAGCGCCCAGGCCCGTGCCCCGCAAAGCGCAGCGACAGCATTGGGGATTCAGGTGGCTGAAGACTTGCTGGCGCAAGGTGCTGGTGCGATTCTCAAAGCGGTTTACGGTGAGGCGGGCCACGAGTGACAGGCTGGCGCCTGCTGCTGACCCGACCCGCCGAAGAGTCGGCGGCTCTCGCGAGCGCGTTGGCCGCCGCGGGGGTGTTCAGCAGTCGTCTGCCGCTGCTGGCCATCGAGCCATTGGCATTGAGCGATAGTCAGCGCGATCTGATCGCGAACCTGAACCGTTATTGCGCGGTGATCGTGGTAAGCAAACCTGCGGCTCGACTTGGCCTAGAGCTGGTCAGCCACTACTGGCCGCAACCCCCCGCGCAAAAGTGGTTCAGTGTCGGTGCCGCTACCGCGCAGATTCTCGCCGACTATGGCCTCGATGTTAGCTACCCTTTATCCGCAGATGACAGCGAGGCCTTGCTGGCGCTGCCGGCATTTACGCAGGCTGTTGCGTGTAACGAGCCACGGGTGTTGATCATGCGGGGCGAAGGCGGGCGAGAGATGCTGGCTGAACGCATGCGCAGCCTTGGCGCACAGGTCGACTACCTTGAACTGTATCGTCGAGACTTGCCGTTATACCCGCCTCAAACACTGCCTCAGCGCGTAAAAGTGGAACGCCTGAACGGCCTAGTGGTCAGCAGTGGACAGGGGTTTGAACATTTGCACCAGTTGGCAGGCGATGCCTGGCCGCAACTTGGCTGCATGACGTTGTTTGTTCCAAGCCCTCGGGTTGCGCAGATAGCGCGCAGTGCGGGGGCCAAAAACGTTGTGGATTGTCGTGGCGCGAGCGCTGCGGCTTTGCTGGCGGCGCTACGGGAACACCCCGTACCTGCTTTCTAACGCAAAGGATGGATACGTGAGCGAAACAGTCTTGCCAAAAGAACACGTGCAGCCCGCGCCAGAAGCGCCGGTTGAAAAGCCAGTGAGCAAACCTGAGCGTCGGAGCAATGGCTTGGCCGCCTTTGCACTGTTGCTAGGTGCTGCCGGTATTGCGATTGGCGGTTGGGGGGTGTGGCAGGTGCGTCACCTGCAGGCCAGCACCGCAGAGCAGTTGTCTGAGGTTCAGGCACTGGGCGCGCAAACACTGTCGATCAAACAGGGCGAGCAACAATTGCTGACCCGCCTCAATCAATTGCCTGCTGCCAACGAGTTGGATAACCAACGCCAGTTGGTTGTGCAATTGCAGGGCGATCAACAGCGCTTGAATCAGCGCCTTGAAACGGTACTGGGTGCGAGCCGCAAAGACTGGCGTCTGGCTGAAGCCGAGCACTTGCTACGCCTGGCCAGCTTGCGTTTGTCAGCACTACAAGACATCAGCAGTGCGCAGGCATTGGTGCAGGGCGCGGATGATATTTTGCGTGAACAAAATGATCCGGCCTCATTCGCTGCGCGCGAACAATTAGCCAAGAGTCTGGCAGCCTTGCGCAGCGTTGAGCAGCCTGACCGCACCGGCTTGTTTTTGCAGTTGGCGGCCTTGCGCGATCAAGTGGTTCAGCTCAACGCATTAGCGCCCGAATTCAAGGATTCAGGCGATTCGTTACTGGGGCTGACTGCCGATGGTGACGGCGCAAGCCGCTTCGCGCAGTGGTGGGATGAGATTTCGCATTACATCCGCATCGACTTCAATGCCGACAAAAACGTGCGGCCACTGCTGGCGGGCCAAAGCCTGACTCAGGTGCGCCTCGCCTTGAGCTTGGCGCTGGAGCAAGCGCAATGGGCTGCACTCAATGGTCAAGAATCGGTGTACACCCAGGCGCTGGCCCAAGCGCAAGAGGTGCTCAAAGGCAACTTCAATCAAGACAATGCCCTAAGCAAAAAGATTCTGGAACAAGTGGTTGAGCTCAGTAAACAGCCAGTTGCGGTCAAAACCCCAGACCTCGCGGGCACCTTGAGTGCGGTTCAGGCGTACCTTGAACGCCGCCATGTCGAGGCTGATGAACCGGGTCGTGCGGCTGCCAATCCTGCGCAGGAGACCCGTCCATGAAACGCCTTTATGTGATTGTGTTCTTGTTGATTGCGGCCGCTGCTTGCGTCGGCCTGGCAATCGCTGAGGACGCAGGTTATGTGCTGGTTGCCTACAAAAACTTCCGCTACGAGTCCAGTGTGTGGGCCTCTGCGGCTGTGCTGGTGATCCTGTGGCTGGTGATTTGGGGTATCAAGTTGCTGGTTGAGCTGTTCACAGCGTCGACCGGACTGGTTAACCCTTGGTCGCGACGCAACCGCAGCCGTCGGGTGCAGGTCGCTATCGAGCAGGGGCAAATGGATCTTGCCGAGGGGCGTTGGGCCAGTGCTCAAAAACACCTTTCTCGTGCGGCAGAAGCCGAACGTCAACCGCTGCTTTACTACCTCGGTGCAGCGCGAGCAGCCAATGAGCAAGGGCGCTACGAAGAAAGTGACAGCCTGCTTGAGCGCGCGCTGGAGCGTCAGCCTCAGGCCGAACTGGCCATTGCGTTGAGCCATGCGCAATTGCAGGTCGACCGTGCTGACACAGAAGGCGCGCTGACGACCTTGCAAGCCATGCACGAACGCCACCCGCACAACGTGCAGGTGTTGCGTCAGTTGCAACGTCTGCACCAACAGCGCGGCGACTGGGGAGCGCTGATTCGCTTGTTGCCCGAGCTGCGTAAAGACAAAGTGTTGCCGGCCCAAGAGCTTGCTGAGCTTGAGCGCCGTGCCTGGGGGCAAAACCTCAGCTTGGCGGCGCAACGCAATACAGAGGGCGATGCGGGCCTGCAATCACTGACACTGGCGTGGCAGCAATTGACCTCCGCACAACGTCAAGAGCCGACACTGGTTTTGGCTTACTCCGAGCAATTGCGCCGACTGGGCGCGCAGTCCGAGGCCGAAGAAGTTGTGCGCGGGGCACTCAAGCGCACCTACGACAGTCACCTGGTGCGACTCTATGGCCTGCTTCGAGGCAGCGACCCGGTGAAGCAATTGCAGACTGCCGAAGGCTGGCTTAAAGCGCATCCTGCGGACGCCAGTTTGCTGCTGACCCTGGGGCGTTTGTGCTTACAAAACAGCCTGTGGGGCAAGGCTCGGGATTACCTCGAGAGCAGCCTCAAACTCGAGCGAAACCCTGAAACGTGTGCAGAGCTTGCACGGCTTCTGGCGCAGTTGGGCGACACTGCCCGCAGCAATCAGTTGTTTCAGGAAGGCTTGAACCTGCTGGATGAGCGTCTATTGGCGCTGCCGTTGCCGGAATAGGGCGCTGCCACTGCGGGTGTTATTCGCTTTTGAGGTGCTTGCGGAAATTTCAGACGCCATTTTCTCTCAATGCTTCCTAAGCCTGTCGGTAATTCCCTACAGGCTTAAGGAAGTGTCCGTATTGGCTGGCCTTGAAAGGGCTGATGGCTTTCCTCTACCGTAATCGCCTGTCCCTTTTGTTTCGGATAAGCCATGTTTTTGGCCTGCTCACGTGTCCTGTTCCTTGTGGCTTTTTTAGCCAGTGCCTTGGTGCTGTACGCTTCGCTGTACCTAGAGTATGGGGCGGGGCTGACGCCCTGTTTGCTCTGTTTAATACAGCGTTACCTCTTGCAGGCATTCTGTTTCGTCAATTTGATTGCATATGTTCATGCACCTCGCCATTTCGGTTCGCTGGCGTATTCATTTCTGGTCATGTTGCTGGCAATCGCTGGCGCGGCGAGTGCGACCAAGCAGGTGCTCAGTCAGCGATTTGCGCCTGAACAACTGATGATCTGTCAGCCCGATCTGGCTCATTTGTGGAGCAACCTTTCGCTCAGCCAGATATTTATGTCGGTCTACCGGGACACGCAAGCCTGTGCGCAAATTCAATGGACGCTGTTTGACTTGAGCATTCCCGAGCTAAGTCTGCTGGCCTTTTCAGGGCTGGCAGTGCTGAGTCTGTTTCAGGTGTTGCGCTCCTTTTTCTTCAGAAAACGCATTCGGCCTGCGACGGGAAGTAGCAGTTAGTATTAAACGCTTGTATGAACTTTCTCTCGTGCGTACCTTGAAGCAGTTGTCGAGCGGGCATAATCTGGCCCGCACGCATTATTGGAGTTATGCCGCCCAATGCCGGTGTACCAACACAGGTTTTGGTTCACTTAGGCCCGGTCAAAAATCGGGTGGCATGGGCCCACAAGGGAAGAGAGATCATCATGCTCGAAAGATGTGAGAGTGCTCAGGAACGTTTCAATGGTGTCCACCAGTTGATAGATCGCTGGTTGAACGAGCGCCGTAAACTTGTTATGGCTTACGCAGCGGTCATTGATCAACAAAACAACCCCAAGCGCGGGCCTCAAAAAGAGTTCTGCCAAGTGTTGGTTGATTACGTTTCTGCAGGCCATTTCGGGATCTATGAGCAGCTCAATCAGGAGGCTCAAGCCTTCAATGATAAGCGCGGGCTCGCATTGGCTGAGACCATCTATCCTCGAATCAACGTGATTACCGAGGCCGCCCTGGCTTTCAACGATCACTGCGACGGTAAAGCCCATCGTCCGGATTGTGAAAAACTCGCAGGCGAATTCAAAAAACTTGGCGCCTTGCTGGATGAGCGTTTTGAGCTTGAAGACTGCCTGATTGAAGTGCTGCACAGCGCTCACAAACAGAAAGAAGCAGCGCAGGTTTAAGCAGGGTGTGAGCCTGGCTTGCCAGCGATGCAGACGGCGCGGTTTGAGACACCTTGTCGGTCCAATCGCGGGCACGCCCGCTCCCACAGGTCTAAAGTCGCACTCAACAGCGACTAAGACACGGCCTACTTGGTATCGAGCAACTCGATCTCAAACACCAATGGCGTGTAGGGCGCAATCAAATCTCCCGCCCCTTCAGCGCCATAAGCCTGATCAGACGGTATCGCTAATCTCCACTTCGAACCCACCGGCATTTGCGTCAGCGCTGAGCGCCAGCCTGCAATCACGCTGTCCAGGCGAAACCATTGCGGCTGAGTGCTGTGGTCGAATACGGTGCCGTCAGGCAGGCGCCCCACATAGTTCACATACACCGACGCTTGAGCGCCTGGTTTTGCCCCGGTTCCAGGCTTGAGTTCAGTGACGAGAATGCCGTCGACCAACTCGCGAGCACCGGGTTGCTGTTTTTCTTTGAATAAAAAAACACGCTCAGCGCTCAGCGCTTTTTCACTGCTCGGTTGAGCATTCTCGGCGTCTGCTTGTACCTGGTGCGCAGTCAGAATCTGCTCAATACGCTCATCGCTCAGTGCCAGCGGTTTACCTTGGTAGGCGGTTCGTAAGCCTTCGATCAATGCTTGAATTTGTAGCTCGGGGACCTCATCGCGCAAGCGTTCACCAAGGCTAGCCCCCAAGCTGTAAGCCAGGTCGTGCGCGGCTTGCGGGCTTGGCGAAGGGGCGGCATGAGCCCACTGAGTAAGGCACAACAAGGACAATAGAAACGTACGCAGCATGGGCACTCTCCGGCCTGAAGTGCGAGCGATTATGCCAACATCCGAGGTTTTATTCAGGGCTTTGAAAGATGTTGAAGCGGCTGCAAAAATTAGCACCGAACAGATTTAAAGATTGATCCAGCACAACCTTTTGCAACGCCATGCAACCCGTGGCTATGGTTAGTGTCAACATGATCTAGCGGCGGTTCTTGCAGAGGTCTAGTATGAGCCGCACTCACTTCAGCCAGGAGGTAAACCATGTCGGCCAACAAGAAGTCTGTTAACACGCCGTTGCACCTGCTCCAACAACTCTCAGGCAGCCTGCTTGAGCATTTGGAAAGCGCTTGTTCCCAAGCGCTGGCTGATGCTGAGAAGCTGCTGGCCAAACTTGAAAAACAGCGCGGCAAAGCTCAGGAAAAACTGCACAAGTCGCGTGAAAAACTGCAAGACGCTGCACATGCAGGCAAGTCCAAGGCACAGACCAAAGCCAAGTCTGTGGTGAAAGAGCTTGAAGACGTGCTCGATTCGCTCAAAGAGCGCCAGACCGAAACGCGCAGCTACATCCTGCAACTCAAGCGTGACGCTCAAGAAAGCCTGAAACTGGCCCAAGGTATTGGCCGTGTTAAAGAGGCTGTTGGCAAGGCTCTGTCGACTCGTGACGCTAAGCCTGCAACCAGCGCCAAAAAACCTGCTCCTAAAGCTCCCGCTAAAACCGCCGCCAAGACTGCTGCTAAAGCGCCAGCCAAAGCCCCGGTAAAAGCAGCCGCCAAGCCAGCCGCTAAAGCACCGGCACAAAAGCCTGCCGCAAAACCCGCTGCGACCAAAGCCCCTGCAGCCAAGCCAGCCGCCGCTAGAACAGCTGCTGCCAAACCAGCGGCCAAGCCTGTAGCCGCTAAACCGGTGGCTGCCAAAGCGCCGACTAAGCCTGCCGCTAAAACAGCTGCAGCAAAACCGGCAGCGGCCAAACCCGCTGTGGCAAAACCAGCCGCCAAGCCTGCTGCTGCCAAACCTGCTGCAAGCGCAGCGAAAGCCCCGGTTAAACCCGCTGTCAAACCAGCGGTTAGAAAGCCTGCTGCCAAGCCCGCTGCTGCTCCTGCCAAGGCCACTACAGCGCCAGCTGCCACGCCTGCGGCTTCTGCTGCTGCGCCCGCTTCGGCGGCGTCTGCTGCAACCCCGGCTACGACCCCTTCCAGCGCTTCCTAAGCGTGATTGATTGCGGCGCGCAGCTTTTGCAGCGCGTCGTAATCAGGGTGGTCGACACTGTCTGCCATCCTTTGCAGCCAATCGCAGCTGCTTTGCGATTGGGTTGGCAACCATTGCTGGGTTGCCGACTCCAGCCGCCGCAATAAGGTTCGCTCCGCCTCTAACTCCAACCCTTTGACCTGTTCGCGTAACGCCGATAGCGCTTCATCGTGCGTGGCCGCTTCGCGCCATTGCGTACGTAACTCGCGCAAAGGTTGCACCACGTTACGTTGCCATGGTTGGGCGAGGGCTCTTAAGCACTCAAGACGCGCTTCGTCATAGCCCACGTTGCGGTGTTCCAGCCACGCGGCGCACATCAACAGGCACACATCCAGGCCCTGGCTTTGCAGGCGTAAACACGCGTGCTCAATCCCGGGGAGGGCATAGGCCTTCAAACAGTAATTCCACAGATCAGTCTGCATAGTGCAATTCGCGCCAGTTGAGAGGGAAGCTGGTAGACTCCGCCGCCATTATGATCCGACTTCAGAACCTGACTTTACAGCGTGGCCCGCAACGTCTGCTAGAAGACGCCGAGCTGACCCTGCACGCCGGCCACAAAGCCGGTTTGGTCGGCGCCAATGGCGCCGGTAAATCCACTTTGTTCGCCTTGCTGCTGGGTGAGTTGACGCCTGATTCCGGGGATTGTCTGCTACCGGCCGACTGGCGGATTGCCCACATGCGGCAAGAAATCGACACGCTCGACCGTATTGCGATCGACTACGTGCTCGATGGCGACCAGCGTTTGCGCGAGGTTCAAGCCAACCTCGCGCAGGCTGAAGCCGACCAAGACGGAGCCGCACAGGCCCGTTGGCACGCCGAGCTGGATAGCGCCGACGGCTACACCGCCGATGCCCGTGCGCGAAAAATGCTCGCTGGTTTGGGGTTTACCAACGAACAAATGGACCGTCCGGTTGCCGACTTCTCCGGTGGCTGGCGCATGCGCCTCAACCTGGCGCAGGCTCTGATGTGCCCGTCCGACCTGTTGTTGCTCGACGAACCGACCAACCACTTGGACCTCGACGCCATTCTGTGGCTCGAAGACTTCCTCAAAAGTTATCCCGGTACCTTGCTGTTGATCTCCCACGACCGGGATTTCCTCGATGCCGTGGTCGATAACATTGCTCACGTTGATCAGCGCAAAATCACCCTCTACCGTGGGGGTTACAGCGCTTTTGAACGCGCCCGCGCCGAACGTCTGGCCCAGCAGCAACAGGCCTACGAGAAGCAACAGGCGCAACGTGCACACATGGAAAGCTACATTGCCCGCTTTAAGGCCCAAGCCACCAAGGCGCGTCAGGCGCAGAGCCGGATCAAGGCCCTTGAGCGCATGGAAGAACTGAGCGCGGCCCACGTCGACTCACCGTTCGATTTTGTGTTCCGCGAGGCGGTCAAACTGTCCAGCCCGCTGCTCGACTTGTCGGACGCACGCTTGGGTTACGGCGACAAAACTATCCTTGAGAAGGTCAAGTTGCAGTTGGTTCCGGGCGCGCGGATTGGCTTGCTCGGCCCGAACGGTGCCGGTAAATCGACCCTGATCAAAAACCTGGCGGGCGAACTTGAGCCACTGTCGGGTCGTTTGGCCCGTGGCGAAAACCTGGTGGTGGGCTACTTTGCCCAGCACCAACTCGACTCGCTGGACTCCAAGGCCAGCCCATTGCTGCACATGCAGCGCCTGGCGCCGACCGAACGAGAGCAAACCCTGCGTGACTTCCTGGGTGGTTTCGACTTTCGGGGTGCGCGCATCGACGAGCCGGTGCTGAACTTCTCGGGCGGCGAAAAAGCCCGTCTGGCACTTGCGCTGATTGCGTGGGGCCGGCCGAACCTGCTGCTGCTCGACGAACCCACCAACCACCTTGACCTCGAAATGCGCTTGGCCCTGACCATGGCCCTGCAAGAGTTCAGCGGCGCGGTATTGGTGGTCTCTCACGATCGACACTTGCTCAAAAGCACCACCGACGAGTTCTTATTGGTCGCCGATGGCAAGGTGCAGGAATTCGACGGCGACCTCGAAGACTACGCCCGCTGGCTGGCCGATTACCGCCTGCGCAACGCGCCGGTGAGCAACACCGTGATCAACCCTGACAAGACCGATAAAAAGGCACAGCGTCAGGCCGCCGCAGCCTTGCGCCAGCAGTTGGCACCGCACAAGCGCGAAGCCGACAAGCTCGAAAGCGAGTTGGGCAAGGTCAACGAAAAGCTCGCCAAAATTGAAGCTAGCCTAGGCGACAGTGGTGTCTACGAGGCGGCACGCAAAGACGAGTTGCGCGAGCTGCTAGCTGATCAGGCCAAGCTCAAAGTGCTCGAGGGCCAACTCGAAGAGCGCTGGATGGAAGCCTTGGAACTGCTTGAAACTTTGCAAGCTGAGCTGGAAGCCCTGTCCTGATGGAATCGCTCAACTTGCCGGTCCCGGCCGAGCTGATTGCACCACTGTGGCTTGGCTTACAGATCTTGCTGATCCTGCTTGCAGGGTATTTCTCGCAGCGCTTCGTCGCACGATTCCTGACCCGACTCAGTGAGCGTTACCCGTTCCCGCCGCAGTTGATGATGCCGCTGCGGGGTGGTTTGCGCTGGTTCATCATGGGCAGTGCAGTGATCGTCGTCCTTGAGCGTCTAGGCGTCTCGGCCACCGTGTTGTGGACCGCGCTCTCGGGGTTTGTGGCCGTTGCGGCCATAGCCTTCTTCGCGATGTGGAGCGTGCTGTCCAACCTGCTGTGCGCCGTATTGATCTTCACCGTGGGCCCGTTCCGCATTGGCGATGTGGTGGAATTGCTCGACACCCTCGACAAACCGGGCGTCAAAGGCCGGGTCGTTGCGATCAACCTGCTTTACACCACCCTGATCGAGCCTGCAGAAGCGGGCAGTGGCAGCAGCATGGTGCAAGTCCCCAACAGCCTGTTCTTCCAACGCTCCGTACGTCGCTGGCGCGAAGGCGACATCTAAATACACGCCTCCTTGCGATCTTTTAACGATCAAAAGATCGCGAGGCAAGCTCGTTCCTACAGGGAATGTCAGCAAAAAAATCTGGTCAATTTTCATCCAGCCCATTAGCTTAACGACTTGTTACAACTTTTGTCCGAGGTGCACGATGTCGTTGGAAACGTGGTTGGCCTTTTTTGCTGCCTGTTGGGTCATCAGCCTGTCTCCTGGCGCGGGCGCCATTGCTTCGATGTCGTGTGGCTTGCAATACGGCTTCTGGCGCGGCTACTGGAATGCATTAGGCCTGCAACTGGGGCTGGCGCTGCAAATAGCGATTATCGCCGCCGGTGTCGGCGCCGTCCTTGCCGCCTCATCCACCGCCTTCTACGCGATCAAATGGTTCGGTGTGGCCTATCTGGTCTACCTGGCGGTCAAACAATGGCGCGCCCTGCCAACTGACCTCAACGATGATGCCGCCATCCGCCCCATCGGCAAGCCGCTGGCGCTGATCTTTCGCGGCTTTCTGGTCAACGTCAGCAACCCTAAAGCATTGGTCTTCATGCTCGCGGTATTGCCGCAGTTTGTAGACCCTCACGCACCGCTGATTAGCCAATACCTCACGCTAGGCGTGACCATGATCGGTGTCGACCTGATCGTCATGGCGGGGTACACAGGTTTGGCGGCTAAGGTGCTGCGTCTGCTGCGCACGCCTAAACAGCAACGCCGCATGAACCGAACCTTTGCGGGTTTGTTTTTGGGTGCCGCCGGTTTTCTTGCGACGTTGCACCGCGCTACCACCTAAAAATCTTGAGTCGAGGTCATGGGAAGTGAACAATGTGTTACTTCTCATTTCCGTCCGGATGTATTAATGACCGCCCGCTCGCGTTTTTTGGCCTGGTTGATAGTGCCAGTGCTCGCGTTGTGCAGCTTTGCAGTGTCTGCCAACTCCCCCGAAGGTGCCTCTCAAGCGCTGCACCTTATTGACTACATTGGGGCGGACTATCCGCCTACGGTTGAAGACGGCAAGGTCATCGACGAAACCGAATACCGCGAGCAGTTAGAGTTTTTGACGGTTCTCAAGGGCCTGATTGCTGATTTGCCAGAACGCCCTGAGCGCGCGCAACTGGCGCAGGGTGTCAATGCCCTGCAATCGGCTATAGAACAACGTGAAGACGGCGCTAGCGTCGCCCGTGCGGCGCGCCAGCTAGGCGCCAAACTCGCCGTCGCCTACGAAGTCAGTCAGGCGCCGGTTATTACCCCTGACCCAACCCGCGGTGCGCCGCTGTATGCACAGCATTGTTCGGTGTGCCACGGCGCAGCCGGTGCAGGTGATGGCCCGGCTAGCGTGGGCATGACACCGCCGCCAGCCAACCTGCGCGATGCAGCACGTCTAGACCGCCTGAGCCTTTACGCGATTTTCAACACGCTGGGGCTAGGTGTTGAAGGCACAGACATGCCAGCGTTTGCCGACCAGTTGGATGAGCGCCAACGCTGGGACTTGGCCACCTATGTCGCCGGTTTGAGTGCTGATCCGGCGGCGACCAAAGCTGATAAAAACTACAACCTCGCCGATTTGGCCCGCCAGACACCCGGCGAAGTGTTAGCTGCTGAAGGCCCGCAGGCCGCCGCCACATTCCGTGCGCAGCGTGCTCAGCCGCCTCAGGTTAAGCGTGGCCCGGCGCAGTTGCTCGATTACACCCGCGAAACCCTCGATAAAAGCCTCGCGGCTTATCGTGCAGGTGATCGCGAACAAGCCTACGACCTGTCTGTAGCTGCGTATCTGGAAGGTTTTGAGCTGGTTGAAAGCTCGCTGGACAACGTCGACAGCAACGTACGTAAAACTACCGAAAAAGCCCTGATGGCTTACCGGCAATCGTTGCAGGACGGTTTGCCGATTGAGCAAGTCGAACAGCGTCTGGACACGGCCAAAGCCTTGCTCAAAGAGTCGGCCGGGTTGCTCGGCAACGATGGTTTGAGCTGGTCACTGAGCTACATCTCGGGCCTGTTGATTTTGCTACGTGAAGGCCTTGAGGCAATTCTAGTCTTGGCCGCTGTATTGGCGTTCTTGCGCAATACTGGCCAGCAGTCAGCGGTACGCAGCGTCAACATCGGCTGGATGCTGGCCTTGGTCGCGGGCCTTGCGACCTGGGCGCTGGCGGCCTATGTGATTGACGTCAGCGGTGCTCAGCGTGAACTGCTGGAAGGCTGCACGGCGCTGTTTGCCAGCGTCATGGTGTTGTGGCTGGGTGTGTGGATGCACGACCGCCGCCATGCCGCCGCGTGGCAGGATTACATCAAAAGCAGTTTGGTTAAAGGCGGTGGGCGATTTGGTTTCGCGGTACTGGCGTTCTTCTCGGTCTACCGCGAACTGTTCGAAGTGATCCTGTTTTACGAAACCTTATGGCTGCAAGCCGGCCCTGCAGGCCATAACGCTGTGCTGGCGGGCGGCGCCACGGCGCTGGTGCTATTGATCGGCCTGGCATGGATCATCCTGCGCGGCTCGGCGAAATTGCCACTGGCCTTGTTCTTTGGCATCAACGCCGCGTTGCTGTGTGCCTTGTCAGTCGTCTTCGCGGGCCATGGTGTGAAAGCGCTGCAAGAAGCCGGGATCTTCGGCACAAGGCCTGTGCCGTTCTTTGAGTTCGACTGGCTGGGCATTCATGCCGACGCCTACTCACTGAGCGCACAAGCCGTAGCGATACTGGCGATCATCGTGCTTTACGGGCGCAGCAAACTGGCCGAAAAGCGCCGGATGCAGATGTCGTAATCCGCTGTTCCCCCTGTAGCCGCAGCTAGCGACTACAGGGGTGGCGTAGGGCTGAACACCGCACCGGGGCATAGAAAATCGATGTGATAGCCCGACGATCCATCACCCAGAGCAACATGTATTCCGCTAATCCCCTCGTTCATTTGGGAATTAATCGAGTAATCAATAAAAGGGGCGATGGCGTCATTAACCCCGACTGCAAACTCTGTCAGTTTCAACCCTCTAGAGCCTGCCGCGTGTTTAAGTAAAGTGCTGTACTCAATGTGATTAACTTTGAACGAGGTAATGATGTTTTGTTCTGTAATCAATAGTGCAGTGTGTTGCGCCACGTCTAGCGTTAATTGTTCCAGTGCTCGCTTTAAATCGTTATCGGGTAAGAGTGGGTTATTTCTGAGAACAGTAAGAATGCCTGAAATAGCTAAGTGTCCACTGAACTGAAAGGGACAGGCAATCTGAGCATTCATATGGGCGTAATGAACTTCGAAAAATTCAGCGGCTGAATAAATGAAGTTGCTGCTTATATCTTCTTCAATCATGGCGTAGGGCGTGGCATCTTCTGAAATCACGACGCTGGCGTTTGAGTGTTGGCCCTTTATGTCGAACCGCGTGTGGGCATCCAGCAAAGCCAAAATGAGTTTTTGCTTGTGGAGTGCAGCGTAAAAATCGCTCTTCATGATGAGTGATAAACCATAAAGTGCACTTTTGACTGATGGTTCGAAAACATGAGTCGCGCAAAATACGCTTTGTTTATTTGAGGCATGCTTTGCTATGTCGAATGTTTTTCGTGCTGCATCATTACAAAATGAGAACACAACACTGCAGGCCGGGAGGTTTTCGATTTGGTTGAGTGATTGTGTGTTAAAGCCTGCAGCGGTGCATTGTTGAAGAAAATCGTCATTGTCAGAAACAACCCAAGTGTCCTTAAAGTCTAGAGGCGCAATTTTTTTGGGCACACGCATATCCTCTGAAAAAGTGAGTGCCCGCTGGTGGGATTTCAGGCACTCACATAGGCATTGGTTTATCGGTGACTAATCTGGCTGGTAAGCCCATACAAGGGGCGCCCAGCCAAAATTATCCGGGCCAGAAGTTATGCGGTTGAATGTTGGTTTTGGAATAGTTAGGTCAGTCATTTTTATTGTCCTTATGGGTGGGGCTCCTGAGTTTTCAGGAGGTTGATATGTTATAGGGCGGTATTTTAATAAAGGGTAGTCCTATTTTGGTCTGGTTATATCATTTCGGTGTTTGGAGCGCTTTCTGGGATTTATTCGGTTATTTGTGTAGGAAGTGTATGTAGTCCATGTCTGATGTTAGATGCTGCTTGGGTGTTTTTATTAATTTTCGTTGTGAGAAGCTGCATGTTTGGTCTAGATTCGGAACCTTACAAAGTCTGCGCGTATATTCACCGTGGCTCGAGTGAGGGATGGTTATGCATTCATCGAAAGCTTATTTGTGTGCCCGCTCGGTCAATGAGGCTCTTGAGCTTAGTGACCTGACAGAGTTGAAATACCCGGCCCACGCTATTGGTCTTTTATTAAATGAAGTACTTGAAGGGTTGAAAACGCGAGGGTGGCCTGTTGCACAGGTTTTAAGAGGGCCTCGAATAGTGTCTGCGCAAGAAAACTATGGATTGCTTGGCTACGACCCTGCGGAGGTCACCCTGGGCAGTGAGCACACACGTTGGGTGGATGAGCATTCGCTCCTGCGTACTCAAACAACCAGCCAAATACCAAAGGCATTGCAGCAGGCGGCGCAGAATCGTAAAGCCGGAGAGCTTATTTTATTGGCGGCGCCCGGGATCACTTTCAGGCGTGACAGCCGCGACAGGTGGCATTGTGCAGAACCTCATCAAATGGATATCTGGGTACTGGGCGATCCGCAGCTTGCAACGCGTGAGCACTTGCTCAGATTAGTCGCAGATATCCTTGAATGTTCAGTGCCCGGCATGTCGTGGACTTATCAGAGCAGCCCGCATCACTACACCGAGGGTGGTATTGAAGTGAACCTGCTCCTGGATAAGCAGCCCATTGAAGTGCTTGAGTGTGGCCGTATTGCTCGTTCGCTGTTGCAAAGACTGGGTGTGGATCCTGTCAAGCATGGTGGTTTGGCGTTGGGCATGGGTTTGGATCGCCTTACCATGCTGCGCAAAGGCATCCCCGATATTCGTCTGCTGCGTGATCCAAATGACCGCGTCCAGGCACAACTGCATGATCTGCTCCCTTGGAAGACCGTTTCGCGATTGCCCTCCATTTCACGGGATATTTCGCTGGCCGTGACACCGGGCTTGAGTGAAGAGGTACTGACCGAGAAGATGTTGCTGGCAGCGGGGGATAACGCGGCTTGGATTGAAGAAATGCACATTAAAGGGCGCTGGGCTATGGCGGATCTGCCCGTGCAGGCGATTGAGCGGCTGGGACTTTTGTCGGGTCAGGAAAACGTTTTGCTGAGGGTGGTGCTTCGCGATTGTTCGCGCTCTATCACCACGTTAGAAGCCAATGCGCTTTATGAACGCATTCAGTCGTCTTTACATGAAGGCGCTGAAGGTGGCGGATACAAAATCAATGGTTAAGCCTGCGGGCTGCTAGGACTTGGCCGGGAAATGCTAGCCTTCACCTTATTAATTAATGTGGAGCTACCCCCATGCGTGTCTGGATCGACGCAGACGCTTGCCCCAAGGCCGCGAAGGATCAAGTCATCAAGTTCGCGCTCAAGCGTCAGTTTGAGGTGGTTTTGGTGGCGGGGCAGAGTCAGATCAAGCCAACGTATGCGTTGGTCAAACTGATTGTGGTGCCCAGCGGCCCGGATGCGGCGGATGACTATCTCGTTGAGCACGCGGTGCCTGGTGAGTTGGTGATTTGCAGCGATGTGCCGCTGGCGGATCGACTGGTCAAGAAAGGAGTGGCCGCGCTGGACCCGCGTGGCAAAGAGTTTGACCCGCAAAACATGGGTGAGCGGCTGGCGGTGCGCAATCTATTCACTGACCTGCGTGAGCAAGGTCAAGTGGGAGGCGGGCAGGGCGCGTATGGCGAACGCGATAAGCAGGCGTTCGCCAATTCGTTGGACCGGATTCTGACCCGGCTTGCACGCCGCTGATTAGGCTTTTTGGGTCAGTTCGAGTACGCGATCGACCATTTTATTGATGCCCGATGCGGCTTCGCTGATGGACTGAGCCAGCATGTACGCAGGCGTGCTGACTAATTTGCGCGCCTTGTCTTCAACCATTTCGGACACTTCGCACTCTTGGTGGGTGGCGCCCATTTTTTCAACGGCGGCTGCGGTGTCGGGATCGTTGCCGATGGTGCACGTCACGCCGGGGCCGTAGATCTTGGCGGCGATGGCCGGAGAAATGCACATCAGGCCAATCGGCTTGCCCGCCTCAGCGAAGGCTTCGGCCAACGCCAGAACATCCGCTTGAACGTTACAGGCGGTGCCTTCAGAGGCAAAACTGGACAGGTTTTTTGCCGCGCCAAATCCGCCGGGTACGATCAGCGCGTCAAAGTCTTCGACCTTGGCTTCGCGAATGTCCTTGACCTCACCCCGGGCGATTCGCGCCGACTCAACCAGCACATTGCGCGACTCGGGCATTTCTTCGCCGGTCAGGTGGTTGATGACGTGCAATTGCGCAATGTCGGGCGCGAAGCATTGCACCTTGGCGCCGCGCTGGTCGAGGCGCAGCAGGGTGATCACGCTTTCGTGAATTTCGGTGCCGTCATAGACGCCACAGCCGGAAAGAATAACGGCAACGTGTTTGGTGGTCATGGTGGGTCTCCTTGTTTATGGCGTTAATGTCGCCTTATTTGGCAGTGGATGCCATAGGGAGTTTCCCGCTGTCCGCAGGCGCTGCGATCGCAACGCCGTGGGGGAAGGTGTGTGCGAGTGCACAAACCGGTTTACTCAACAGGTGGCTTGTTAACCTCGCCAGCCTGGATTTTTTGTTCTTCAAGCGCGGCCTGTTTGGCCTGGCGGGCATTTTTGAAGCGCCGACGCGCCCACAGACCTAAGCCAATGACCAGCAAGCCACCCAATACCCACAATTCGTACTTCTTGACGCTGCCCAGCAATCCTTCAAGCACGGCGCCAAAGTGATACGCAGCAGTCGCCAGGGCGATGGCCCAAATGGCCGCACCAATGCCGTTCAGCAGCAAGTAGCGGCCCGGCGGGTAGCCCGAAAGACCAATGGCCACGGGCATGACAGTACGCAAGCCGTAAACGAAGCGAAAACTCAAGACCCAGATGTCGGGGTGCTTGCGGATGTGCTCCAAAGCCTTGTCGCCCATAAGTTGCCAGCGCGGCTTTCGCGCCAACAGTTTGCGGCCGTGCTTGCGCCCCAGGAAGTACCACAGCTGATCGCCGGCATAGCTGCCGAGGAACGCCACGATCATGACCAGTTTGAGGTCCATGTATCCGCGGAACGCCAAGAAGCCTGCGAGAACCAAGATGGTTTCGCCTTCAAAGAACGTCCCTAGAAACAGGGCGAAGTAGCCAAATTCTTGAAGAAATTGTTGGAGCATTGTCTGGATGCTGGCGAAATGAACGCGCAGCCTACGCCTTAAGGGACGTTCGGGAAAGTATCGAACTGTGTCTTGTCGTTAACAAATCTTACAAGTCGTAAGTATTTGACCTACATCAGTGGCGTTGTCATCTAGTGTTCATAGCAGGTTGCTATAAAGGGCGCGCGCGACACAGCTACACATACGGCGTCGCAGAACAAATTCAACAAATCACCCTCTAACCATGCTCCAGCCCGCATAAAGCGCCTCTGAGCGGTTTAAACCCGCAGGCGTTGGTGGCATTCTGGCAGCTTGATTGCACGCGCCGCTTAACGGTCACGAGAGTCAAACCCGCTCTTACAGGAACATTCAATGAATACCGAAGGACAGACAGAACTCGTTGCTACTGAGGCTGAACCGGTTTTGGAAGAGGCGTTAGAAACGCCGCCCGTACCGGAAGCCCACGCACCTGCTGCGACTGAGGCGCCTGCGGCGGCGCACCCAGCGATTGTCGTTCCTGGTCTGGATGACAGCAGCTTGTATATCCATCGCGAGCTGTCGCAACTGCAATTCAACATCCGTGTGCTAGAGCAAGCACTGGATGAGTCCTATCCGTTACTGGAACGGTTGAAGTTCCTGCTGATTTTCTCTAGCAACTTGGATGAGTTTTTCGAAATTCGTGTTGCTGGCCTGAAAAAACAAATCACCTTCGCCCGTGAGCAAGCGGGTGCCGATGGCCTGCAGCCGCACCAAGCGCTGGCCCGGATCAGTGAGCTGGTACACGGCCACGTGGACCGCCAATACGCGATCCTCAACGACATTCTGCTGCCCGAGCTTGAAAAGCATCAGGTGCGCTTTATTCGTCGTCGTTACTGGAACACCAAGATCAAGGCGTGGGTGCGCAAATTCTTCCGTGACGAAATTGCACCGATCATCACCCCGATCGGTCTCGACCCGACGCACCCGTTCCCGTTGCTGGTTAATAAGAGCCTGAACTTCATCGTTGAGCTTGAAGGCATTGACGCCTTTGGCCGCGACTCTGGGCTGGCGATCATTCCGGCTCCGCGTCTGTTGCCGCGTGTCATCAAGGTGCCTGAAGAGGTGGGTGGCCCAGGCGACAACTACGTGTTCCTGTCGTCGATGATCCACGCACACGCTGATGACCTGTTCCAGGGCATGAAGGTTAAGGGTTGCTACCAGTTCCGCCTGACGCGAAACGCCGACTTGGCGGTCGACACTGAAGACGTAGAAGACTTGGCCCGCGCCCTGCGTGGCGAGTTGTTCTCGCGTCGCTATGGCGATGCGGTACGTCTTGAAGTGGCCGACACCTGCCCGAAACACCTGTCCGATTACCTGCTTAAGCAGTTCAACCTGCACGAGACCGAGCTGTATCAGGTCAACGGTCCGGTGAACCTCACGCGTCTGTTCAGCATTACCAGTCTGGACAGTCACCCGGAGCTGCAATACACGCCATTCACCCCGGCGATTCCTAAGCTGTTGCAGAACAGCGAGAACATTTTCAGCGTGGTCAGCAAACAAGACATCTTGCTGCTGCACCCGTTTGAGTCGTTTACCCCGGTGGTCGATTTGCTGCGTCAGGCGGCCAAAGACCCGCATGTACTGGCCGTGCGCCAGACGCTGTATCGCAGCGGCGCCAACTCAGAAATCGTCGACGCGTTGGTGGATGCTGCGCGTAACGGCAAAGAAGTGACGGCGGTTATCGAGCTGCGTGCGCGCTTTGACGAAGAGTCCAACTTGCAACTGGCCAGTCGCTTGCAAGCGGCCGGTGCAGTGGTGATCTACGGCGTGGTGGGCTTTAAGACCCACGCCAAGATGATGTTAATTCTGCGCCGTGAGGCGGGTGAAATCGTGCGTTACGCGCACTTGGGCACAGGTAACTACCACGCGGGTAACGCGCGCCTGTACACCGACTACAGCTTGCTGACGTCTGATGATGCACTGTGCGAAGACGTGGGCAAGCTGTTCAGCCAGTTGATCGGCATGGGTAAAACCCTGCGCATGAAAAAGCTTCTGCATGCGCCGTTTACCCTGAAAAAAGGCATGCTCGACATGATTCAGCGCGAAACGCAGTTCGCGTTAGAGGGCAAGCCTGCGCACATTATTGCCAAGTTCAACTCGCTGACCGACCCGAAAATCATTCGCGCGCTGTACAAAGCCAGCCAGTCGGGCGTACGCATTGATTTGGTGGTGCGTGGCATGTGCTGCTTGCGTCCTGGCATTCCAGGCGTATCGCACAACATCCACGTGCGCTCGATCATTGGCCGCTTCCTTGAGCACACGCGGGTGTTCTACTTCCTCAATGGCGGCGAAGAACAGATGTTCCTGTCGAGTGCTGACTGGATGGAGCGCAACCTCGATAAACGCGTCGAGACGTGCTTCCCGATTGAGGGCAAAAAGTTGATTTTGCGGGTCAAGAAGGAGCTGGAATGCTACCTGACCGACAACACGCACAGCTGGAGCCTGCAACCCGACGGCCGTTACGTGCGTAACACGCCGACCGGCAACCAGAACCCGCGCAGCGCCCAAGCAACATTGCTGGACCGCCTGAGCCTGCCTGTACTGACTGTCAGCACCGGCCCGTCGGTGTAACGCTATGTAAACCTGTGGGGGCGGGCTTGCTCGCGATTCAGGCGGCGCGGTGTTTCAAACTGACCGCGTCGATCCAATCGCGAGCAAGCCCGCTCCCACAGGTGTTTGATGGCCGTGCGACTCAAGAAATAGTCAGCACAATCCCGACTCGCTCCAGCCATTGGGCTTCTTGCTCGAAGTCGGCTTGGGTCAATGGGTTTTGTTCCAGCCAGCCTTCGGCAAAAATCACTTCCAGATGGTCGCCCTCGGCGCGCAGTTGCACTTGCGACGCTTCTTGGTTGCCGCGGATGTGGTAGAACAAAATCGAGAAGCGCAACAGCACGCACAGGCGAATTAGCTTGATGCCATCACCGCCAAATTCGGCGAACTTGTCTTTAGGAATATTACGGCGATGACCGCGCACCAGCAGCGCGAGCATTTCTTGATCTTCGCGTGAGAAACCGGCGAGGTCGGAGTGCTCAATCAGGTAGGCGCCGTGCTTGTGATAGTGATAGTGGGCAATGTCCAGCCCCACTTCATGCACCTTGGCTGCCCAGCTCAGTAGTTCACGCCAGACACCGTCGTCGAGTTCCCACGACTTGGCCACTTGATCAAAGGCGCGCAGAGCTTTGCGTTCAACCCGCGCCACTTGCTCAAGATCAACGTGATAACGCTCCATCAGCGAGCTGAGGGTGCGTTCGCGCACGTCTTCGTGATGATGGCGGCCCAGCAGGTCGTAGAGCACGCCTTCGCGCAGAGCACCGTCACAGTGATCCATGCGTTTCAATTCCAGAGCGTCAAAAATCGCTTCAAGAATGGCCAGGCCCGCTGGGAAGATCGTGCGACGGTCAGGCTTGATGCCTTCGAAGTCGATTTTGTCGACTTCGCCTAGTTTAAATAGCTTGCGCTTGAGCCAAGCCAGGCCTTCGGCGTTGACTTCGCCGGTGCCATGGCCACCGGCTTTCAGGGCCAGGCCAATTGCCCGAATGGTGCCCGAGGAGCCGATGGCTTCATCCCAGGTCAAACGGTGCAGCGCGTGCTCAATGCTCATGATTTCGAGACGCGCAGCGGTGTAAGCCTGGGCATAGCGCGCGGGGGTGATCTTGCCGTCGCGGAAATAACGCTGGGTAAAGCTCACGCAGCCCATTTGCAGGCTTTCGCGCAGCAGCGGCTCAAAGCGTTGGCCAATGATGAACTCAGTACTGCCGCCGCCGATGTCGGCCACCAGGCGCTTGCCCGGAGTGTCAGCGAGGGTGTGCGACACGCCTAGATAGATGAGGCGCGCTTCTTCACGTCCAGAAATGACTTCAACGGTGTGGCCCAGAATTTCTTCGGCGCGCACGATAAATTCGTTGCGGTTGCGGGCTTCACGCAGGGCGTTGGTGCCAACGATGCGTACGGCGCCCAATGGCATGCCCTTAATCAACTGTGCAAAACGCTTTAGGCAATCAAGCCCGCGCTGCATGGATTCTTCGTTGAGTTTGCGATCTTCGTCGATACCGGCAGCGAGCTGCACTTTATCGCCAAGACGTTCAAGAATACGTATTTCGCCGTTCTGGGCTTTGGCCACCACCATATGAAAGCTGTTAGAACCCAGATCTATAGCGGCGATCAGGGAAGGATTCTTGCTTTTGGATTGGGGCATGGTAGAGGGGTCTCGGTCGATAACTACGCCATCGTGCCACGATCAAACGCCCGCGCCAACGCGTGATGTCAGATGCATTGATGTGGAGCATGTAAGAAATGACGTTAGCTTGTTCTTGTCGACACGTTTTTTTCAGCGACCTAATTACCGTCACATAAATCCTGTAAAAGCCGCCCGCTAACTATAGGCGCGAGCTTGCCTCGCGATCTTCTCACCCCTTAAAAGATCGCGAGGCAAGTTCGCTCTTACGGGATCTAAGCCTCAACTGAACCAATAAAATTTGCCAGCTCAGGGGTTTTCGGGTTGGCGAACAGCACTTTTGGGTCGCCCACCTCATGCACTTTGCCTTGGTGCATAAACACCAGCTTGTCGCCGACTTCCCGGGCGAAGCGCATTTCGTGGGTCACCATAATCAGCGTCATGCCTTCGCGGGCCAACTGGCGCACCACGTTGAGCACTTCGTTGACCAGTTCGGGGTCGAGCGCCGAGGTGATCTCGTCACACAACAGCACTTTGGGTGACATGGCCAGCGCTCGGGCAATCGCCACCCGCTGTTGCTGCCCGCCCGACAGACGTTCGGGGAAGGCGTCGAACTTGTCGCCCAGCCCCACGCGTTCTAGCATCTCGCGCGCTAGCTGTGCGGCTTTGGCCTTGGGCACTTTTTGCACCACTTGCGGGGCCAGCATGACGTTTTCACCGACACTCAAGTGCGGAAACAAATTGAACTGCTGAAACACCATGCCGACCTTCTGGCGCAGGCTGCGCAAGTCGGCACGGGCGGCGTCCAGGTATTCGTTATCGACTTCAATGACTCCGTCATTAATCGACTCAAGACCATTCAAGGTTCTGAGCAGCGTGCTTTTGCCTGAGCCGCTGCGCCCGATGATCGCAACGACTTGGCCTTGTTCGACACTCAGGTCGATACCTTTAAGCACGTGATGGTCGCCGTAGTATTTATGCAGGGCGGTAACTCTAAGCAGAGGCATGCAGTCTCCTTTCCAGATAGCGCGCGCTGAGCGACAAGGGGTAGCACAAGAGGAAGTAACCGAGCGCCACGAGGCCGTAGACCATAAAAGGCTCAAAGGTCGCGTTGGCCAACATGCTGCCGGTCTTGGTCAGCTCGGTGAAACCGATGATTGATGTGACGGCGGTGCCTTTAATTACTTGCACCGAAAACCCGACGGTGGGCGCGATGGCCACCCGAAAAGCCTGCGGAAAAATCACATAGCGCATTTGCTCCAGCGGGCTCATCGCCAGGCTGGCCGAGGCTTCCCACTGGCCATTGGCAATCGACTCGACGCAGCCGCGCCAGATCTCGGCCAGATAAGCGCTGGTAAACAGCGTGAGTGCCAGAGCGGCGGCCATCCACGGCGAAATATCGATGCCCAGCAACGCCACGCCAAAGAAGATCAAAAATAGCTGCATCAGCAGGGGCGTGCCCTGAAACAGCTCTATATAGCCGCGCGCCAACGTACGGGCGAAGCGGCTTTTAGAGATGCGCATCAGCAACACCAGCAAACCGATCAGGCCGCCGCCGATAAACGCGACGACAGACAGCGCAGCGGTCCACTGCAATCCCGTCAGCAAATTGCGCACGATGTCCCAGAAGGTAAAGTCCATCAGCGGCTCCTGCTCAGGTAGCGGCGGCCGAACGCATTCAGCAATTGGCGAATCAGCAGCGCCATGCACAGATAAATCAGGGTGGTCAGGGCGTAGGTCTCAAAGGCCCGGAAGTTGCGCGACTGGATGAAGTTGGCGTAGAAACTCAGTTCTTCGGTGGCAATTTGTGAGCACACTGCCGAACCCAGCATCACGATGATGATTTGGCTACTCAGCGCGGGCCATACCTTGGCCAGTGCGGGCTGCAGGACCACGTGGCGAAACGCCTCGAAACGGGTCATGGCCAATGCAGAGGCCGCCTCCAGTTGGCCTTTGGGGATGGCTTGAATCCCGGCGCGGATGATTTCGGTGGAGTAAGCCCCCAAGTTAATCACCATCGCCAGCACTGAGGCTTGCCATTCACTGATATGCAGGCCGAGGCCCGGCAGACCGAAGAAGATAAAGAACAACTGCACCAGAAACGGCGTGTTGCGAATTAACTCGACATACAGCCCAAACAGTGCGGCGAAAGGGCGGATGTTCCAAGCCCGCACTACGGCGCCAACAATCCCCAAGCTGACGCCTAGCAGCGTGCCGATGGCGGTCAGTTCAAGGGTGAACAGGGCGCCGCGTAACAACAGGTCACTGTTTTGCAGCACCGGTAAAAAATCGAACTGATAAGCCATGACTGACCCCGTTGTGCGTGATCAGAGGTCGGCGGGCATCGGCTCTTTAAGCCATAGCAGCGCATTCTTTTCCAGGTTGCCGTCGGCTTTGGCAGCGGCCAGAATCTGGTTCACTTTGTCCAGCAGTTCGGGCTGACCCTTGTTCACACCCACGTAAACCGGCGAGTCCTTGAGTTTTAGCTTCATGGCCGGAATGCGCTTGGGGTTGCGTTCGCTGATGGCCACCATCACCACGTTGCCGCTGGCGATCAGGTCCACTTGGCCGGCCAGATAAGCCGCAATGGTCGAGTTGTTGTCTTCGAAGCGCTTAATCGTCACGCCAGCGGGGGCCACGTTAGTCAGCTCAATGTCTTCGATGGCGCCACGGGTCACGCTAATGGTTTTACCTTTGAGGTCATCCAGCGTCTTGATTTCTGCGTCCGGTGGGCCAAACACACCCAGGTAGAAGGGCGCATAGGCGTGGGAGAAGTCGATGACTTTCTCGCGATCAGGGTTTTTGCCGAGGCTGGAAATCACCACGTCGACTTTGCCGGTGGTCAGGTAAGGGACGCGGTTGGTGCTGTTAACGGGCGTGAGCTCAAGTTTGACCTTGAGCTGGTCGGCCAACAGCTTTGCCGTGTCGATGTCTAGGCCGCGCGGCTTCATGTCGGGGCCGACCGAGCCGAAAGGCGGGAAGTCTTGCGGGACCGCAACCTTTAACGTGCCGCGTGCCATTACCTCATCAAGGTCATTAGCGTGGGCCGGTGCCTGGCTCAGCATCAGGCTGGCAAACAAGGCGCAGATCAGGGCGCTGTAGCGCTGGGTCATGGCAACTCTCCGAAAACAAGCGGACGGTGATGTCTGCTATAGGACAGAGCACAGGCCATGCCAACAGCCGTTGACGGGCCGCAGAGGCTGAATTTAAAAGGCTTCTGGCGGTCTGACTGGTCTGAACAGTTCGTAAGTTTTTTGCACCTGAATCGAGCATGGGGTTCAGGGCTTGAACCCCTATGGGGCGTGACTTGCCGAGCGCTGGCAATAGCTTTACAACTACGTCTTTCTTCAGCCGATCAAGCCGATTTGTGATGAATTTAAGCGCGCGAGCTGTACCCGAAGTGGCGCTGTTGGCCATTCGTAAACTGATCGATGAACGCGGATTTGCGCCCGGCGACGCGCTGCCTTCGCAACGCGATCTGGCCGTGCAGCTAGGCGTTAGCCGAGCCTCCTTGCGTGAGGCGTTATCGTCATTGAGTGCGCTGGGCGAAGTCAGTGTGCAGCCGGGTAAAGGCGTGTACGTGCAGTCGATGGATGAACCTGCGCTAATTGCCACGGCGTCTGATTGGCCCTTTGCTGCACACGCCTGCCCGCAAGACATCTTTCAACTGCGCTACGCGTTGGAGGGTTTTGCGGCAGGTTTGGCGGCAGTGAGGCTGACCCGCGATGAGCTGGACGTGCTGCAAGACAATGTCGACACCATGCGCAGCGAGTTAAAGGCCGAGGATTTTGTGCAGGCGGCCCATCTGGACTTTGAGTTTCATCAGATCATCTTGCGGGCCAGCGGTAATCAGGCCATGGCGAATATTCTGATAACGCGCGCTGATATATTCCTAGAAAGTCAGAAGTTGCCCTTTATTCGGCCCGAGCGAGCGATGGAAACCTGGCAAGAGCACCGAAAAATCCTTCGAGCATTAGCCCGCCACGCCAGCGGGGCTGCGCACAAAGCCATGTGCGAGCATATTAGACATGCGGCTTCGCGCACCGGGATCACTTTTGTGACACCCGGAGCGTCTTGACCGGGCGCGTACCCAGGCTCATGCAGTGCCATAGTAAGAGTCAATGATGTGTCAGCTTCCTGAACGCTGAGATGACGGCTATGATGTGCTACGTTTTTGCTTACAACCACGGAGACTTCCATGAGCAGCGATCTTATTAAACACGTTAGCGACGCTAGCTTTGAGGCCGATGTTCTCAAGGCTGAAGGCGCTGTATTGGTCGACTACTGGGCTGAATGGTGTGGCCCTTGCAAAATGATCGCGCCAGTTCTGGATGAGATCGCCGAGACATACAAAGGCAAGCTGACTGTTGCCAAGCTGAACATCGATGAAAATCAGGAAACCCCTGCCAAGCACGGCGTACGTGGTATTCCAACATTGATGCTGTTCAAGAACGGCAACGTTGAAGCCACCAAGGTAGGTGCGCTGTCGAAGTCGCAACTGGCTGCATTCCTCGACGCTAATATCTAAGCGTTGATAAAAGCCCCGCAAAATGCGGGGCTTTTTCATGGCTCAAGGACTAGACGCTATGAAACTCAAGTGGTACATTCGGCCCCGCACTGGTTTCTCCACTGCCCCCTGCAAGCCGTCGCCGACGCACTCCTTATCGAATTAGTACGCGATCCTGTCGCCTTCTCTGCGGCGCGGCCTCATTAAGCCAAAAGCTTAATTTCCCCCTCCATAAATGATTACGTCATTCCTATATGAACCTGACTGAACTCAAGCAAAAGCCGATTACCGAACTGCTCGAATTGGCCGAACAGATGGGCATAGAAAATATGGCCCGTTCGCGCAAGCAGGACGTGATTTTCTCCCTGCTGAAAAAGCACGCGAAAAGCGGCGAGGAAATCTCCGGTGATGGCGTGCTGGAGATCCTCCAGGACGGCTTCGGCTTCCTCCGCTCTGCTGATGCCTCTTACTTGGCCGGCCCAGACGATATCTACGTCTCACCTAGCCAGATTCGACGTTTCAACTTGCGTACTGGCGACACCATCGTCGGCAAAATCCGTCCGCCAAAAGAAGGCGAGCGTTACTTCGCACTGCTGAAAGTCGACACGATCAATTACGATCGTCCAGAGAACGCGAAAAACAAGATTCTCTTCGAGAACTTGACCCCGCTGTTCCCGACCGTACGCATGAAGATGGAAATCGGTAACGGTTCCACCGAAGATTTGACCGGTCGTGTTATCGACCTCTGTGCCCCGATCGGTAAAGGTCAGCGCGGTCTGATCGTTGCTCCGCCTAAAGCGGGCAAGACCATCATGTTGCAGAACATCGCGTCGAATATTTCGCGTAACAACCCAGAAGTGCACTTGATCGTTCTGTTGATCGACGAGCGCCCAGAAGAAGTAACCGAAATGCAGCGCACCGTGCGCGGCGAAGTGGTTGCTTCCACGTTCGACGAGCCACCAACCCGCCACGTGCAGGTTGCTGAAATGGTGATCGAAAAGGCCAAACGCCTGGTTGAACACAAGAAAGACGTGGTCATCCTGCTCGACTCCATCACCCGTCTGGCACGTGCCTACAACACCGTGATTCCAAGCTCTGGCAAGGTATTGACCGGTGGTGTTGATGCTCACGCCCTTGAGAAACCAAAGCGTTTCTTCGGTGCTGCGCGAAACATCGAAGAAGGCGGTTCGCTGACCATCATCGCCACCGCACTGGTTGAAACCGGTTCGAAGATGGACGAAGTGATCTACGAAGAGTTCAAAGGCACCGGCAACATGGAACTGCCTCTGGACCGCAAAATCGCTGAAAAACGCGTCTTCCCTGCGATCAACATCAACCGCTCTGGCACACGCCGTGAAGAGTTGCTGACCGCTGACGACGAGTTGCAACGCATGTGGATTCTGCGCAAGCTGTTGCACCCGATGGACGAAGTCGCAGCCATCGAGTTCTTGATCGATAAGCTGAAACAGACCAAGACCAACGATGAGTTCTTCCTGTCGATGAAGCGTAAGTAAATCGCCGGAAGTTAAGCAAGAGCCGGGGAAACCCGGCTTTTTGCTGTCTGACCTTTCTTGATTAGGTCTTGATTTGGGCAGCTCTCCCTTCTGAACACGCGGCTTGGGCGCTACACTCGTTGCCCCAACGCCACGGCCAACACGAGGCTCAAGCATGCAGTACCGCGACTTACGCGACTTTATCAGCGGCCTGGAAAAGCGCGGCGAACTCAAGCGCATCCAGGTTCCGGTGTCTCCAAAGCTGGAAATGACCGAAATCTGCGACCGCACTTTGCGCGCCAAAGGCCCGGCTTTACTGTTTGAAAACCCGATAGGTCACGACATTCCTGTGCTTGGCAACCTGTTCGGCACGCCCGAACGCGTGGCCTTGGGCATGGGCGCTGAGGCGGTCAGCGAACTGCGTGAAATCGGCAAGCTGTTGGCGTTCCTCAAAGAACCTGAGCCGCCTAAAGGCCTGAAAGACGCGTGGTCCAAGCTGCCGATCTTCCGCAAAATCATTTCCATGGCCCCGAAAGTCGTCAAAGACGCGGTGTGCCAGGAAGTCGTGATTGAAGGCGACGACGTCGACCTTGGCCTGTTGCCCGTTCAGCATTGCTGGCCGGGTGACGTGGCGCCCCTGATTACCTGGGGCCTGACCGTGACCAAAGGTCCCAACAAGGACCGCCAGAACCTGGGCATTTATCGCCAGCAAGTCATTGGCCGCAACAAAGTCATCATGCGCTGGCTGAGCCACCGTGGCGGTGCGCTGGACTACCGTGAGTGGTGCGAAAAGCACCCCGGCCAACCGTTCCCAGTATCGGTTGCGCTGGGTGCCGACCCGGCCACCATTTTGGGTGCCGTGACCCCGGTGCCCGATAGCTTGTCCGAATACGCCTTTGCGGGCCTGTTGCGCGGCAACCGTACGGAGCTGGTCAAGTGCCGAGGCAATGACCTGCAAGTGCCCGCCACGGCCGAAATCATCCTGGAAGGCGTGATTCACCCCGGCGAAATGGCCCCCGAAGGGCCGTATGGCGATCACACCGGTTACTACAACGAAGTCGACAGCTTCCCGGTGTTCACCGTTGAGCGCATCACCCATCGGATTAAGCCGATCTATCACAGCACCTACACCGGCCGTCCACCGGACGAACCGGCGATTTTGGGTGTGGCACTCAACGAAGTGTTTGTGCCGATTCTGCAAAAGCAGTTCCCGGAAATCACCGACTTCTATCTGCCGCCCGAAGGCTGCTCGTACCGCATGGCCATCGTGACCATGAAAAAGCAGTACCCCGGACACGCCAAGCGCGTAATGCTGGGAGTGTGGTCGTTTTTACGTCAATTCATGTACACCAAATTCGTTATCGTGACTGACGACGACATTAATGCTCGCGATTGGAACGACGTGATCTGGGCTATCACCACGCGCATGGACCCCAAACGCGACACGGTGATGATCGATAACACGCCAATCGACTATCTTGATTTTGCCTCGCCGGTCTCTGGCCTTGGGTCAAAAATGGGCCTTGATGCCACCAACAAGTGGCCGGGTGAGACCACCCGAGAATGGGGTCGGGTCATCGTCAAGGATGAAGCGGTCACTCGCCGTATCGATGACATCTGGAATCAATTAGGAATAGATTGATGCGTGTAACCTTACAGCCTTCAGGCGCCGTGTTGGAAACCTTGCCTGGCGAGCGGATTCTCGATGCGGCGCAGCGCCTGGGCTATGAATGCCCGCAAAGCTGCCGCAATGGTAATTGCCATGTGTGTGCGGCCTTGCTGGTTGAAGGTCAAGTGGAACAGGCGGGAGCGATACATGACCATGGCGAGGTCTATACCTGCCTGGCCGCGCCGCTTGAAGACTGTGTGGTGTTGTGGGATGGCGTGCTTGCGTTGGGAGAGTTACCGGTGCGTAGCCTGGCGTGTCAGTTAACAGAATGTGTCGAGTTGGGTGGCGATGTGTGGCGGGTGCGCTTGCGTGCCCCTGCGGGTAAGGTGCCGCGTTACCACGCTGGGCAATATGTGATGCTGGAGCGTGAAAACGGCGCGAAATCGGCGTTCTCGCTGGCCAGTGCGCCGCACTCGGGGCGTGACCTTGAGCTGCATGTGTTGGTGCGTGAAGACAGCGCCCGCAGCCTGATCGAACAACTGCAACGCAACAAAATGGTCCGCCTTGAACTGCCCTTTGGCGACACGCATTTGTCTGAGTTGCCGGACGGACCGCTGGTGCTAATTGCTGCGGGCACCGGCATGGCGCAGATGCATAGCCTGATCGAGCACTGTCGCGCTAAAGGTTTTGCGAATCCCGTGCATTTGTACTGGGGTGTACGTCGTCCTGAAGATTTTTACGCGCTGGAAGAGTGGGAATCCTGGCTGCAGATTCCTAACCTGTTCCTGCATAAAGTTGTGAGTGACCTGTGCGGCTGGGAAGGGCGTTGCGGGTTATTGCATGAGGCCGTGTGCGAAGACATCAGCGACCTCAGCGGCGTTTACGTGTACGCCAGCGGTTCGCCGGCCATGATTTATGGCACCCTCGACGCATTGGTTGAAGCCGGCATGGACGCGCACCAAATGCGCGCCGACGTGTTTGCCTACGCGCCACGGCCTTGAAGCAAGGCCATGAACGCGTAGCAGTTGCCGAAGGCTACGTCCGGCGACGTAGTCGTCGCAGAGTCAGACACTGCGGTGTGTCAGTTAAACCCGGTTTGCAGGGTTTACGATCGCTTCGCAATCGGACGCAGCCTTCGTGCCTCGACAGCGACTACAGGGTTTTAGCCCGCCTCAGAAACGTATCCCGGTAGTAATCATTGCGGCATTGAACCCGAGCAACACCAACTCGGCGGCTACAGGGCCGTAATGAGTGCCCACCGAAGGGATAATCACCGGGGCCACGCCAAAGCGGTTGAGCGGGATCTTGTCCTGATATTTGCCGTGATAGCCTTCCAGCAGGCCCGCCGTTAACTTTAAATACACCGGATAAGTGTCGCTTTCAAAGCGTTTACCCGCGTAGGCGTAATACGAGCGCTGGCGAAAAGAGTTGCGGAAAGTGGCGCCGCCCACTAACCAACCAGAACCATCATTGCGCTCAATGCCAATAAGGTCTTGATTGTTGTTGTGATCAGGATCGGGCGAAAAATGCCGTGTATAGACACTGGTTTGTAAGTACCAGAAACCCTCATCCTTACTGTTTTGCGTGGTGTCTTGTGCCATCGCTGAGCTGGCTTGAGCCAATAACAGCAGACCGCAGATCCCGAAGCATTTCATTAATGGGCCTCTGTTGTCAGGTAATGCGCGTAGGGCGGGCTACTATACAGACCTATTTCTGTAAGTAGGCTGAATCAGAGCTCGTTATAACAATGAGTTTAGGTATTAGTACTCAGTCGTCTGCCATACGTCTTGCTGTGCGGGTCATTTCATTATTAGTGCTATAAGCTTCTTAACGTTATTTTTTAGTTTGCAGCCTGTAATGCCTGTAGGACTCCATGCCTTCTGTGATAACGACTCCCGAATCTGTTTGTTTAAACATGTCTTATCCTCCGCGACTCGATCTTGGGGCGCCTCTGACCCCTGAACAACTCAAACAATCCTTGCAAGCCACTATGGCGTGCCATCAAGGCGGCCCTGTTTGGTTGTTCGCGTATGGCTCGCTGATTTGGCGCCCTGAGTGCTCAGCGGTTGAGCGCGTGCGGGGTCGTGTTTATGGCTATCATCGCGGGCTGTATTTGTGGTCTCACGAGCACCGTGGCACCCCGCAGTTGCCGGGTCTGGTCTTTGGACTTGATCGGGGCGGTTCGTGCAGTGGTTTTGCGTATCGCCTGCCCGAAGACAACCTTGAAGCAGCGCTCAATGCGCTGTGGCTGCGTGAAATGCCCGTCCCTTCCTATCGGCCACACTGGCTGACCTGCCGCCTCGAAGACGGCAGCCAAGTACAAGCATTGGGTTTTGTACTGGAGCGGCATCTGCCTAGCTATGCGGGCAACCTGCCAGACGGTGTACTCAGCCAAGTATTGGCCAACGCCAGCGGGCGTTACGGCACCACCCGTGATTACGTCGAACAGACTATCAGCGCCCTGCGAAACCACGCCATGCCAGACCGCAACCTAGAAGCGCGGCTCAAACGCTGTGTGTTGGGCCAGTAAGGCCTGCAGCCCTACGGCTTTTGAGGTGTTGGCCGATAACGGTAGATAGACGCGCGAGCAGCCCCGTATGCTTGCCGCCAAACCGGATAAAGGAGCGAATTGTGAAAGCGTGGATCGTATTGATGCTGGCGCTTGCCATGCCAATGATGGCGGTTGCCGAAGAAGCCGAAGAAGGCGCCGCGAAGGTCAGCTACATCACCTTGAGCCCACCGTTTGTGGGCAATTACGGGCTGGACGGCAGCGCCAAGCTCAAGGTCTACAAGGCGGATATTTCATTGCGCGTGACGGGCGCTGAAGCGGCCAAAGCCGTTAAAGCCAATGACCCGTTGATCCGCAACCAATTGGTGGGTTTGTTTACCCAGCAAACCAGCGAAAGCTTGGGCAGCGTCGAGGCCAAAGAAAAGCTACGCCAAGAAGCCTTGAAACAAGTCCAGCAAGTGATGAACGACGAGACCGGCAAACCGATGGTGGAAGACTTGCTGTTCAACAACTTGATTGTTCAATAAACGATTCGAGCCCCATACAAAACGTATTGGAGCAGCCGGTCGACGCTCGATTGCCTCGCGATCTTTTAAAGATCAAAAGATCGCGAGCAAGCCCGCTCCCACAGAGGCAGAAATCGCTTAAGTGAATAGTATTGCGCTATAGAAGTGTTTTTCTGCGTTTTACGACGCCAAACTTTTGCGGAACCGACCTAGCGCAATCGCAAAGAACACCAGCCCGATGGCCGTCAGTGCCAGCAAATCCGGCCACACTACTTCCACCCCCGCACCCCGAAACAGAATCGCCGCGCTCAAGCTCACAAAGTGAGTCGAGGGCGAACACTGCATCACCCATTGCAGCCACTCGGGCATGCTGTCCAGCGGCGTACTGCCGCCTGAAAGCAAGAGCATCGGGATGATCACCGGAATCGCCAGCAAACCAAACTGCGGCGTGGAACGGGCCAGCGTCGCGAGGAAAATCCCCAGCGCCGTACTGGCAAACAGGTACAGCGCGGTGACCATCAAAAACAGCGTCAACGAACCCGCCAGCGGCACGCCGAGCGCCCATTTGACGATGACTTCCAGCGACACCCAGGTGCACAACACGACCACCAGCATGTTGCTCCATATTTTCGCGAGCATGATTTCCAGCGCCGTGAGCGGCAATACCAGCAAGTGGTCGAGGGTGCCGTGTTCACGCTCGCGCAACAGGGCAGTCCCGGTCAGCACGATGGCCAAAATAGTGATGTTGTTGACGATCTGAATCACCGCCAAAAACCAGCCGCCTTCCAGGTTGGGGTTGAACAACGCTCGGCTGCTGACCAGTGCTGGCGCTTTTGCAGCAGCGCCGCTTTGCCCTGCATAGTCGAGCAATTCACGTTGGAAAATCTGCCCGATATAGCCCGCCCCCATAAAGGCCTGGCTCATGGCGGTGGCGTCGACGTTGACCTGCACGGCGGGTTCGCGTCCTGCCAACAGGTCAGCCTGGAAGTTGGCAGGCACGTTGATCACAAACGTGTAGTCGCCGTTGTCCAATGCCTGGTCCAGTTGGTCATAGGGTAAGGCTTGCGGGGTTTTAAACTCCGGCGGCAACAGTGACTCGCTGAGCTTGCGCGACAGGGCGCTGTGGTCTTCATCAATGATGGCGACGCTGGCGTTGTGTACGCCAATGATCGAGCCCGCCGCAGGCATGTAAATCGCCACCGTAAAGGCATACAGCAAAAACAGCAGCAGCACGCTGTCATGGCGCAGGCTGGTGAGTTCCTTGAGGCCAAGACGCAGGATGTGCGAGAGCTTATGCATCAGACCTCCTGCTTCTTGAGCATGACCAGGCTCAGGCCGGTGAAGGCTATGAAAAAACCGAACAGCGCCAGGCATTGTGGCCACAGCTGGCGCAGGTCGAGCGCTTTGGTGAAGGTGCCCACGGCAATGTCGAGGAAGTGCCCGGCGGGGAACAGCATGCCCATCAACGCCGCTGAACCTTCGAGCGAGGAGCGCGGCACGATCAGCCCAGAGAACTGAATGGTCGGCAGGCTGGTGATGATCATAGTGCCCAAAATCGCAGCGATCTGAGTGCGGGTGAATGCTGAAATCAGCAGGCCCATGCTGGTGGTCGACAGCACATACAGCACGCCGCCGAACGCCAGCGTAAGGCCGCTGCCTTTGAACGGCACGCCAAACAGCCAGCGGTTCATGGCCACCAGCAGCGCCAGGTTGACAAGGCTTACGGCCAGATACGGCGCCTGTTTGCCTAATAAAAATTCCAGCCGGGTCAGCGGGGTGGCGTAGAAGTTGGTGATCGACCCCAGCTCCTTTTCCCGCACGATGCCTAACGCTGTGAGCATCGCCGGGATAAACGCGAGAATCAGCGCCATCACGCCGGGGCCAATGGCATTCACGCTGATCACGTCTTGGTTGTAGCGAAAGCGGGTTTCGAGCTTGGCGGCGGCCTGTTTGTTCTGAGCCAGGCTGCTGAGGGCGCTCAACTGCACAAGGTTGGCTTGATGAACGGCTTGCACGTAGCTGCGACTGGTCTCTGCGCGAAACGGCATGCCGCCATCGAGCCAGGCCGCGACGGTGGGCTGACGCCCGGCATACAAGTCACGGCCGAAGCCTGGTGGTATTTCCAGTGCGATTTTGATTTCGGAGCGTTGCAGGCGTTTGTGCAATTCATCGGCGCTTTGAATGGGCGCGTGTTCTTCGAAGTAACGAGAACTGCGAAAGGCTTCTAGGTAGGCCCGGCTTTGCGGACTTTGGTCCTGGTCGTACACGGCAAAGGCGAGGTTTTCGACGTCCAGCGAAATGCCGTAGCCAAAAATAATCATCATGAACACCGCGCCTAAAAGTGCGAAAGCCATGCGTACCTTGTCGCGTAAAAGCTCTTTGGATTCACGGCTGGCCACCGCAATCAACCGAGACAGACTAAAACCGGTTTTACTCGGCGGCGGCGGGGCGTTTACCACCGGTGTGGCGACGGTCTCGGCGTCAGGAGAAGGGCTAGCGCTTTGATCATTTTGCGCCTGCTCCAGACAGGTCACGAAGGCAGCCTCTAGCGTGTCGCCCTTGAACTGCTGTTGCAGCGCATCGGGCGTGTCGCAGGCCAATACCTTGCCCGCGTGCATCAGCGAGATACGGTCGCAGCGCTGGGCTTCGTTCATGAAGTGGGTCGACAGAAAGATCGTCACCCCTTGGTCCCGCGAGAGTTCGATCAGCAGTCGCCAAAAGTCATCGCGAGCCGCCGGGTCGACGCCCGAGGTGGGTTCGTCGAGAATCAGCACTTCCGGGCGATGCAGCACCGCCACTGCCAATGACAAACGCTGGCGCAGGCCCAGCGGCAATTCGCCAGACTGCTGCTCGGCCACTTCACCCAAGTCAAAACGCGTGATCAGTTCTTCGATGCGCGTTTGGCTTTCTTCTTTGGGCAGGTCAAACAATTGCGCGTGCAATACCAGGTTTTGCCGAACGCTCAACTCGCCATACAGCGAGAAGCTTTGCGACATAAACCCCACGCGTTTGCGGGTGGCCAAGTCTTTGGCGTTCACCGGGTTGCCCAGCAGTTTTGCGCTGCCTTCGGTGGCGGGCATCAAACCGGTTAGCACCTTCATGGTGGTGGTTTTGCCACAGCCGTTGGAGCCCAAAAAGCCAAAAATCTCGCCTCGGCCAATAGCAAAGCTGACCTTGTTCACCGCAGTGAAATCGCCAAATTTAAGGGTCAGGTCGTGGGCTTCAATGGCAATGTCGCTGTTATCGCCGGTGCGGGGCGGGATCACCAGCGGCTCGTTACTGTGGCCGCTGTCGCCCTGATAGTGGGTAAACGCTTCATCCAGCTTGCCGTTAGGGGTGACGGCGGCCAGCTCCTGGCTTAACCCAGCAGCAATCAACTTGCCGCGGTCGAGCATCAGGCAGTGTTCAAATTGCTCGGCCTCTTCCATGTAGGCCGTGGCCACCAGCAGCGTCAGTTGCGGGCGTTGGCTGCGAACGTCCTCCACCAACTCCCAGAAGCGCCGCCGTGACAGCGGGTCGACGCCGGTGGTGGGCTCATCGAGTATCAGCAAATCTGGCTCGTGGATCAGCGCACAGCACAGCCCGAGCTTTTGCTTCATGCCGCCCGACAGCTTGCCCGCCGGGCGCTCCGCGAAGCGCTCCAGGTCGGTGGCCTTGAGCAATTGCTCCATGCGCTGTTCGCAGTCGGCTTTGGACAGACCGAACAGGGTGCCGAAAAAACGGATGTTTTCACTGATCGACAATTCGGGGTAGAGGTTGCCGCCTAGGCCTTGGGGCATAAAGGCAATCAGCGGGTACAGCGTGTTGCGATGGTGGCGGTTATCAATCGGGCCACCGAGCACGTCAAGCGTGCCTTGCTGAAGTTTTTTGACCCCGGCAATCAGCCCGAGCAGGCTTGATTTACCAGCGCCATCCGGGCCAATCAAACCGCAGCGCGTACCTTTAGGCAGACTGAACGCAATGTCGATCAGCGCCTGCTGTTTGCCATACCGGTGGCAGATGCCACTGGCGTTGAGCGCCAGGTCGCTCATTGCAGATTAGCCGGCCAGTCCACATCGGCGGTTCGTACATAACCGGCTCCCGGCATACCCGGCTTTGCTTGAGGCACGGCAGCGGGGTCGGTCAGGCGCAACTTGACGCGAAACACCAGTTTTTGCCGCTCGTCACGCGTTTCAACTTCTTTGGGTGTGAACTGCGACTTGGCAGCCACAAAGGATATTTTTGCCGGCAGTGGCGTGTCGGGCAGGGCGTCGAGCACGATGCGCGCCTCAGCACCGACCGTCAGTTTGCCGACCACTGAGGCGGGCAAGTAGAGGTTCATGTACTGGTCGCCGGGGTCGATCATCATAAAGACCCTGCCACCGGAACCCAGCACTTCGCCGGGTTCGGCCAAGCGCAGTTGGATGACGCCGTCGATAGGCGCCCGCAGGCTGCTGTCTTCGATTTCGCTGGTGAGTTGCGCGACCTGAGCCTGGCTGGAAACGATGGCAGCTTTGGCGGCAGCCACTTGTGCTTGCGCTGCGGTCACGGCGGCATTGCTGGTGTCGAATTGTGCTTGTTGCTGATCGACTTGCTGGCCACTGGCGAAACCGCGCTGTGCCAGTTGGCGGGTACGTTTTAGCTCTTGGCTGGCCAGCAGTTTTTCACTTTGGCGCAATTGTACATTCGCCTCGTTGGCAGCCATCGCTTGGCGGGCGCGTTGCACTTCGGCTTCTGCCTGTGCTCGGCTGGCTTCCAGGGTGCGGGTGTCCATGCGGGCCAAGAGTTGGCCCTTGGTCACGCGATCGCCTTCGTCGACGATCACCTCGGCGAGGCGACCGGGAATTTTGGCGGCGATCTGGACTTCTGTTGATTCAAGTCGACCATTGCCCATGCTGATGCCTTCGGGGAGGCGGTCATGCTGGGATTTCCAGTAACCGAACCCGCCTGCTGCGACCAGTAGAATAGCCAAAGGAATAACGAAGTAATGGGAAATGCGGTGATTCTTCGACATGCCAACATCCTGGTCACAGAGCGCTCTAGTTTGACCGTTTCAAGGCTCAGGGCGTTTGATGCCAGTCAAAGGAAGATCAGAGCGTAGACGTGAATACAGAATGTTGCTTGATATGAAATAGATTGATAGCGCGCGAAGTGCGTAGCAGCTGCCGAGCCTGCGAGGCTGCGTCCGACTGCATTGCAGTCGTAAAACCAGGCACTGCAGTGTGTCAGTACAACCTTGCATGTAGCGTTTACGATCGCTTCGCAATCGGACGTAGCCTCGCAGGCTCGGCAACTGCTACGAAATTGGCTTTCAGCGCACCCCGGAATCGCCTACAGCAACCCCATCACCACCGCCCATTCTTCGGCCGTCACCGGCATCACCGACAAACGACTGCCTTTTTGCACCAGCGGCATTTCAGACAGCGCGCTTTGCTGTTTGAGGTAGTCGAGCGTGATGACATTGGGGAAGGTCTGCACATGCGCCACTTGCAGTGCGCTCCACGGGTTTTTCTCGGGGCTGGCCTTGGGGTCGAAATAATGGCTTTCAGGGTCGAGCGCGGTCGGGTCTGGGTAGGCGGCCTGAGCGATGCGACCAACCCCGGCAATGCCAGGCTGCGGGCAACTGGAGTGATAAAAAAAGAACGTGTCGCCCACCGCCATGGCGCGCATGAAATTACGTGCCTGATAGTTGCGAACACCATCCCAGCGGGCCTCGCCAATCTTCTGTAAATCCTTGATCGAGAATTCGTCAGGCTCGGATTTCATCAACCAATAGGCCATCTTTTCTGCTCCTTAAACATGCCGTGGTTATTTTGTCTGGCAACATCTTGATAAACCGACAGTCGGTTGACGCCAGCGTTTGCGTGTCTGTTCGCGTTGCCTCAGAATGCCGGGATTTTAAGCTTGACGCTGCTGCACGGCCTATAACAGAAACCGTTGCTGTCATCGTGTTGATTTGCCTGAAGGGGGGCAATCGATGAAACGCAAACCGGATTTACTGTGGGTTTTGGTTATTTTGTTCGGTTTGGGCGTGGTCACAACGGGTTATGCGCAAAGCCTCTGGTCAAACACCAGCGATGAACCGATTGAATTGGCACAACAGCAAGTACAACCCTTTAAACGCTAATTATTTATGAACTAAGGCATCGCGTTAACCGTGATGCCTTGGTACTCAGTGGGCGACGTACCACTGCTTGTCTGAGACCGTGCCCTGTAACGGTACATCCCAGCTGGCTTGCGCCAGACTCCCAACTTTTTGACATTCATGGGCCAGGCCCAGTAACGTCGGTTTGCGCCAGCTTTGGCGACGAGCCTGATACGCCAGGCTGCGGTCATAAAAGCCGCCGCCCATGCCAAGTCGGCCACCGGTTGCATCGAACCCCACCAACGGCAGCAGCACCAGATCGAGTGCCCATACCTTGCGTTGGCGTGCGTGATTGATACGCGGCTCAAGAATTCGGAAACGGTTGGGGATCAGCTTTTCGCCCGGCGCAATACGCTGGAACACCATCTTGGTTCTGGGCCAGGCGCTGAGCACCGGCAGGTAGGTGATTTTGCCCCGTCTCTGGGCTTCCCGCAGCAGCAGGCGCGGGTCGATTTCACCGTCTGTGGGCAGGTACAGCGAGATGTGTTTAGCGCGGCGAAACAGCGGGTGCTGCGCCAATTGGCGGTACAGGCCACGGGCTGCTTGACGTTGCTCGCTGGGCGACAATTCGCGGCGGGCCTTGCGCAGCAGTCGGCGAAGTTGCGGGCGGGTAGGCGTCGCAGGTTCGGTCATGATGGCGTGCTGTTCGAGATCGAGCTAACCGGGCAGTTAGCTCGTAGAAAGCCAACGCCAGTAAAAAGAATCTGGCATTGCGCTAGAAAATCAGGCTCCCCGACGTACCGCTGTCGGCTTGGCCCTTGAACCCGAAAGTTCAAGGTGGAAGTTGCAGTAGACCTTAAGGCTTTCCGTCTAGCGGACATGCACACCGGTCCAACGTGCAAGCTCCAGGGTAGTGCGAATCGGCTCAGGGACATCGCTAACTGGCGAATACTCCAGGGAGTGGCGCGAGTATACCCCAAAGAAACGTTTTGAATCAGCTCTGACGTTCGTTCGGATCAGTGGCCAGCACCAAATCGACCCGGTCTAGCAGGTCGCGCACTTGTTCGCGCGTCGCGGTGCTGGTCTGTACCTCAGGTGCTTCCTGCTTATGCAGCAGGTCGTGGGTAATGTTCAGGGCCGCCATCACGGCGATGCGGTCGGCACCAATCACTTTGCCGCTGCTGCGAATTTCGCGCATTTTGCCGTCCAGATAACGGGCGGCACTCACCAAGTTGGCGCGCTCTTCCTGGGGACACATGATCGAATACTCTTTATCAAGGATGTGTACGGTGACGCTACTGCTTGTACTCATGAGTCTTGCTCCAGGGCTTTGAGACGCGAAATCATCGATTCCACCTTGTGCCGGGCGATTTCGTTTTTTTCAATGAGGTGCGCGCGTTCCTCGCGCCAAGTCTTTTCCTGAGCTACTAAGAGTCCGTTTTGACGTTTAAGTTGCTCGACTCGCGTAATCAGCAGCTCGAGTCTAGCCATCAGTGCATGCAGGTCGGTGTCTTCCATTGTGTCCTACTGTGTATTTTCTGATGGATGGCGACTGTCAACCGAGTTGACGCCTCGATGGTCTAGCCCGTCTGCCGATGCTAGGATACAAGGCCTCCATTCTAGACATAGCGCCGCTTGGCGCCTAGCTGACCATGCCTATTCAGAACTCTCCGTATCAAGCCTTTGCCACCCTGCTGACGACCAGCGGCCATAATATTTCGCCTGCAGAACTGCATGGCCTGTTGTTGGGCCGCAGCGCTGCGGGTGCCGGCTTCGACCACGATGGCTGGTTAGCTGACGCGGCCGAGCTGTTCCAAAGCGAAAATGAAATCAGTGACAACGTACGCAATGCCTTGATCGGTTTGCAAGAAATGGTCAAAGGCGAACTGACCGGCGATGACATGACGGTCGTGCTGCTGTTGCCAACCGATGACGCGCCGCTGACCGAGCGCGCCATTGCGCTGGGCCAATGGTGCCAGGGCTTTCTGGCCGGTTTTGGCCTGAACTATCGCGACAATGCCTTGAGCATTGAAGGCAAAGAAGTCCTGCAAGACTTGGCGGCGATTTCCCAGGTGCAAGACGCTCTGGAAGAGTCCGATGATGGCGAAAGCGATTACATGGAAGTGATGGAATACCTGCGCGTCGCGCCGCTGTTGCTGTTCACAGAAACCAAAAAGCCTGTTGAACCCGCACCTGCTAAGCCTTCGTTGCACTGATTGATCTTCAAGAAGGAACCCGTCTGCCCATGATCCATATCCCGAAAGCGGAATACACCCGTCGCCGTAAGGCGCTCATGGCGCAGATGGAGCCCAACAGCATTGCGATCCTGCCCGCTGCCGCAGTGGCCATTCGCAATCGCGATGTCGAACATGTGTACCGCCAGGACAGCAACTTCCAGTACCTGAGCGGTTTTCCCGAGCCGCTGGCCGTGATCGTCTTGATCCCGGGCCGGGTGCATGGCGAATACGTACTGTTTTGTCGCGAGCGCAATGCCGAGCGTGAGCTCTGGGATGGCTTGCGTGCCGGGCAAGAAGGCGCAATCTGCGACTTTGGCGCAGACGATGCCTTTCCGATTACCGACATCGACGACATCTTGCCGGGGCTGATTGAAGGCCGTGACCGGGTGTATTCGGCGATGGGCAATAACCCTGAGTTCGACCGCCATCTCATGGAGTGGATCAACACCATTCGCTCCAAGGCCAGCCTTGGCGCCAAGCCGCCAAACGAATTCGTTGCTCTGGATCATCTGCTGCATGACATGCGCCTGTATAAATCGGCGGCAGAGATCAAGGTCATGCGCCACGCGGCGCAAATATCTGCCCGCGCGCATATCCGTGCGATGCAGGCCAGCCGCGCCGGGCTGCACGAATACAGCCTGGAGGCCGAACTGGATTACGAATTTCGCAAGAGCGGGGCCAAAATGCCCGCCTATGGCTCAATCGTCGCCTCGGGTGATAACAGTTGCATCCTGCACTATCAGGAGAACGACGCTGCGCTCAAAGACGGCGATCTGGTGTTGATTGACGCGGGGTGTGAAATCGACTGCTACGCCAGTGACATCAGCCGTACGTTCCCTGTGAGCGGCACGTTCTCGCCTGAACAAAAAGCCATTTACGAGTTGGTGCTGGCTGCGCAAGAAGCCGCTTTCACCGAAATTGCGCCAAACAAACACTGGAATCAGGCTCACGAAATCACCGTTAAGGTGATCACGGCTGGGCTGGTTGATCTGGGGCTGCTGCAGGGCGATGTCGACGAACTGATCGCCAGCGAAGCCTACAAATCCTTCTACATGCACCGTGCTGGCCATTGGCTGGGGCTGGATGTGCATGACGTCGGTGAGTACAAAGTCGGCGGTGAATGGCGCGTGCTGGAACCCGGCATGACGCTGACCGTCGAGCCCGGTATTTATATCAGTCCGAACAACCTGCAGGTCGCGAAAAAGTGGCGTGGTATTGGCGTACGCATTGAGGACGACGTGGTGGTCACCAAAAACGGCTGTGAGATTCTGACTGGCGATGTGCCGAAAACTGTCGCCGAGATTGAAGCCTTGATGGCCGCAGCACGAGCGAACGCAGCATGAGTCGATTCAATCTGGCGATCATCGGTGGCGGGCTGGTCGGCGCGAGCCTTGCGCTGGCATTACAGGCCGGGGCCAAGGCGCGGGGCTGGAAGATCGTCCTGATCGAACCCTTTGCCCCCGGCAATACCTATCAGCCCAGTTACGACGCTCGTTCGTCGGCACTGAGCTATGGCGCCCGGCTCATTTATGAGCGTTTGGGCCTGTGGCAAGCGATTGCTGAGCGGGGCGAGCCGATCAAGGACATCCACGTGTCCGACCGTGGGCGCTTCTCTACCGCACGTTTGTCGGCCAGTGAAGAGGGCGTGCCAGCACTGGGTTATGTGGTTGAAAACGCCTGGCTCGGTCAATGCTTGTGGAAAGGCCTGGACCCGGATGTGATCAGTTGGCGTTGCCCGGCTGAAGTTATCCACATGCAGCCGATTGAAGCGGGTTATCGCCTGACCCTCAATGATGAAACCATGCTCGATTGTGACTTGGCGATTTTGGCCGATGGCGGACGTTCCGGCTTGCGTGAGCAGTTGGGCATTCATGTGCGTAAACGGCCTTATGATCAAAGCGCACTCATCGCCAATATCACCACCAGCCAGCCTCATGACGGAATGGCCTTCGAGCGCTTCACCGAGGAAGGGCCGATGGCGTTGTTACCGCTGGCTGATAACCGTTGTGCGCTGGTCTGGACCCGTCTTGGCATGGACGCCCAGCGTCTGGCGGCGCTGGATGAGCGCAGCTTTCTCAGCGAGTTGCAGGGCGTCTTCGGCTATCGCCTCGGCACCCTTAAGCAGGTTGGCGCGCGGCACTTGTACCCGCTCACGTTGATTGAAGCCCAAGAGCAGGTACGTCCGCATCTGGTGGTGTTGGGGAACGCGGCGCACAGCTTGCACCCGATTGCCGGGCAGGGTTTCAACCTGTCACTGCGTGACGCCCAAGCCTTGGCCGATGCCTTGCTCGCGAGCGATAAAAAGCCCGGCGATCTGGCCACGCTGCTGAGTTATCAACAGCGTCAGCAACGAGATCAACACCTCACGATTGGTTTCTCGGATCAAGTGACGCGGCTCTTTGGCAGTGATCAAACGCTGATTTCGTTTGGCCGCAACCTAGGTTTGCTGGGCCTCGATTTATTACCTCCGGCCAAGCGCTGGTTTGCCCGTCAGGCTATGGGCCTGGGCACACGCGCAGACAGCTGATAGCGGCCGGGGCGTTTGCCTCGTGTCGATCCATTTTTAGAGGCGGCCCTGGCCGCTAGCGAGACAGGCATAAAGCATGGAAATGCGCGCAGATCTGCTGATTGTCGGGGCCGGAATGGTCGGAAGCGCCTTGGCGCTGGCGCTCAAAGACAGTGGGCTGAACATTGTGCTGCTCGACGGCAGCCCGCTCAGTGTCAAACCCTTTACCGCCCAAGACCCCTTTGAACCCCGGGTCAGCGCCTTGTCGGCCGCCAGCCAACGCATTTTGCAACGCCTTGGCGCTTGGGACGGGATCCGTTCGCGGCGTATCAGCCCGTATTCGCACATGCACGTGTGGGACGGCAGCGGCACCGGGCATATTCAATTCTCAGCGGCCAGCGTGCATGCCGAGGTGCTGGGCCATATTGTTGAAAATCGCGTGGTGCAGGACGCCTTGCTGGAATGCGTGCAAGGCACCGATATCGAGATGCTGGCCAGTGCGCGCCTGGAGCAAATGCGTCGCGCGGGTGACGACTGGCTGCTGACGCTGGCTGATGGCCGCACCTTGCGCGCGCCGCTGGTGATTGCCGCCGACGGCGCCAACTCGGCGGTGCGCCGCCTGACCGGCTGCGAGACCCGCGAGTGGGATTATCAGCATCACGCCATCGTCACCAGCGTGCATTGTGCGCAGACGCATCAGCAGACTGCCTGGCAACGTTTTACCGATCACGGGCCGCTGGCGTTTTTACCGCTGGAGCGTGAAGGGCAGCAAGACTGGTGTTCGATCGTCTGGTCGACCACCCCGGAGCAAGCTGAAAAACTGATGGCGCTGGACGACGCCGCATTTTGCCGCGAGCTGGAGTTCGCCTTTGAAGGCCGTTTGGGCGACGTGCTCAGCGCTGACCCTCGGGTGTGCGTGCCATTGCGTCAACGTCACGCCAAACGTTACGTGGCTGAAGGTCTGGCCTTGATCGGCGATGCGGCGCACACCATTCACCCGCTGGCGGGGCAGGGTGTGAACCTGGGTTTCCTCGATGCGGCAGTGTTGGCTGATGTGTTGTTGCACGCGACTGATCGCCGAGAACGCTTGGCCGATGTGCGGGTATTGAGTCGTTTTGAACGGCGCCGCATGCCCCATAACCTTGCGCTGATGGCGGCCATGGAAGGCTTTGAGCGACTGTTCCAGTCCGATTCGCTGACTGCACGCCTGATACGCAACACCGGTTTGAAATGGGTCAACCAAATGCCCGAAGCCAAAGCCCTGTTCGTGCGCCAGGCGCTGGGCCTCACCGGCGACCTGCCGCCGCTGGCCAAAGCTTTGTAGGAATACTTCTAATCGAACGCGGCTCTATAGGGAGATTTTGATTGTCTGCAACATCTGGTAACGCCTGCGGGGCGAGTTCGGTTGAGATGGCAAATGTGATTCACTACCATTTACGCCCGATTCGCATTAGAGAGACCACCTCCCATGCTGGTACCCAAGCGTCTACTGACTGCCCTGACCCTTACTCTGTTTGGGAGCAGCGTTTTTGCTGCCGATGAAGTGGTGGTTTATTCCTCGCGTATCGACGAACTGATCAAGCCGGTATTTGACGCCTACACCGCTAAAACCGGGGTTAAGGTTAAGTTCATCACCGACAAGGAAGCGCCGCTCATGCAGCGCATCAAGGCTGAAGGCCAAAACGCGACCGCTGACCTGTTGCTGACCGTGGATGCGGGCAACCTGTGGCAAGCCGAGCAAATGGGCATCTTGCAGCCGCTAAAGTCCGACGTGATTGATAAAAACATCCCGCCGCAATACCGCTCCTCTTCCCACGAGTGGACGGGGCTTAGCCTGCGCGCGCGTACCGTCGCGTATTCCACTGACCGGGTGAAGCCAGACGAGCTATCGACCTACGAAGCCCTGGCAGACAAGAAGTGGGAAGGCCGTTTGTGCTTGCGCACGGCGAAGAAGGTCTACAACCAGTCGCTGACCGCCACCATGATCGAAGTGAATGGCCCGCAGAAAACCGAAGAAATCCTCAAGGGCTGGGTGAACAACCTGTCCACTGACGTGTTCTCCGATGACATTGCGGTGCTAGAAGCGATCAACGCCGGGCAGTGCGATGTGGGCATCGTCAACACCTATTACTACGGTCGTCTGCACAAGCAGAAGCCGGATCTGGCAGTCAAACTGTTCTGGCCGAACCAAGCCGACCGTGGTGTTCACGTCAACTTGTCGGGCATCGGCCTGACTAAATACGCGCCGCACCCTGAAGCCGCCAAAGCGCTGGTGGAGTGGATGACCACCCCTGAAGCCCAAGCGATTTTTGCCGGCACTAACCAAGAGTTTCCGGCCAACCCAAGCGTTGCGCCGTCGGCTGAAGTGGCCAGTTGGGGGGATTTCAAAGCTGACGAATTGCCGGTTGAAGTCGCAGGCAAGCGCCAGGCTGAAGCGATCCGCATGATGGACCGCGCTGGCTGGAACTGATAAAACCCAAAAGCCTACCCTCACCCCAGCCCTCTCCCAGAGGGAGAGGGAGCTAATTGTGGAGTTGCACAGAACTGCTTTTGCTTTTAGTCCCCTCTCCCTCCGGGAGAGGGTTAGGGTGAGGGGCTTTTAATCGCTGCGCGCCCTACAATCCTGCGCACCAACCCTTCCGAGAATTTTTCGTGGCCCATCCTGCCCAACGTCGCTGGTATCCGCTGGTCTTTGTCATTGCCGCTTTAGTGCTGCTGCCGCTGAGCGTTTTGCTGCTGTCCTGGCAAAACATTGACAGCCAGATCTGGAGCCACCTATGGGACACGCAGATGCCACGTCTGCTGGGCAATACGCTCACGCTGATTGTCGGTGTCGGCATCGGGGTGACACTGCTCGGGGTCAGTCTGGCGTGGCTCACCAGCCTCTGCGAATTCCCCGGCAGGCGCTGGCTGGATTGGGCGCTGATGCTGCCGTTTGCGATTCCCGCCTATGTGTTGGCGTTTGTTTTTGTCGGTCTGCTGGACTTTGCCGGGCCGGTTCAAACCCTGCTGCGGGAATGGTTTGGGATGGGCCTGCGGCTGCCGCGCGTGCGTTCCACCGGCGGCGTGATCATCGTGCTGATTCTGGTGTTTTACCCCTACGTGTACTTGCTCGCGCGTACTGCCTTTTTGGCCCAAGGCAAAGGCCTGATGGAAGCTGCCCGCGTGCTGGGGCAAAGCCCGTGGCAGGCTTTTTGGCGCGTTGCTTTGCCCATGGCCCGCCCAGCCATCGGCGCCGGTGTCGCGCTGGCACTGATGGAAACCCTGGCTGATTTTGGCGCCGTGTCGGTGTTCAACTTCGACACCTTCACCACCGCGATCTACAAAACCTGGTACGGCTTTTTCAGCCTTTCGACCGCGGCTCAACTGGCCAGCTTGCTATTGCTGGTGGTGATGGTCGTGCTTTACGGCGAGCGTCGGGCCCGCGGTGCCAGTCGTGCCAGCAACGAGCGGCCGCGGGTCAAGGCCTTGTATCACTTGCGTGGCCCCAAGGCGTGGCTGGCTAGCGGCTGGTGCCTGCTGGTATTTGCCTGTGCATTCGTTATTCCAATGCTGCAACTGGTGGTGTGGTTCTGGCAGCGCGGGCGTTTTGACTTGGATGAGCGCTACACCGGGTTAATTCTGCACACCCTGTATTTGGGCAGCATGGCCGCGCTGATCACCGTGTGTGTGGCGCTGGTGTTGGCGTTTGCCCGACGTCAGGCTCCGACGCCTGCGATCCGGGCCGGGGTCAGCTTGGCCAACCTCGGCTACGCCTTGCCGGGCTCGGTGCTGGCGGTGTCGATCATGCTGGCTTTCAGCTATCTGGACCGCGAATTGGTTATCCCGGTGTCGGGCTGGCTGGGGGGGGCGGGTAAGCCGCTCTTGCTGGGTAGCTTGTCAGCGCTGTTGCTGGCGTATTTGGTGCGCTTCATCGCGGTCGCTTACGGCCCATTGGAAAATAGCCTGGCACGCATTCGGCCTTCATTGCCTGAAGCTGCGCGCAGTTTGGGCGTGAGTGGCCCGCGACTGTTTTTCAAAGTGTATCTGCCGTTATTGCTGCCGGGCACCTTGAGCGCCGCGCTGCTGGTGTTTGTGGATGTGCTCAAAGAAATGCCTGCCACGCTGCTGATGCGCCCGTTCGGCTGGGATACGCTGGCGGTACGGATCTTTGAAATGACCAGTGAAGGTGAATGGGCGCGAGCTTCCCTGCCAGCATTGACCTTAGTTCTGGTCGGCTTGCTTCCGGTCATCGGCCTGATTCGTCGCTCGGCCCATCGCAACAGTTAGGTGTCAGTCCTCCTGCATACGGCTACAATGCGCGGCATTCGGTGCGGTCTGTCTGTCAGGCCAGGTTGTTTGTTAAACACACTAAGGCCACTTTCAACGGTCTGAAATGTTGCGCAAGCCTGTCCGCACCTTCGCCAAGCCCGGAAGGAGAAACCCATGGGACAGCGTACGCCTCTGTATGACCTGCATCTCGCCCTAGGCGCGAAAATGGTCGATTTTGGCGGTTGGGATATGCCCTTGCATTACGGCTCGCAAGTTGAGGAACACCATGAGGTGCGCCGCGACTGTGGGGTTTTTGATGTCTCGCATATGACCGTGATTGACGTTACCGGGGATCAGGCCAAGGAATGGCTACAGCATTTATTGGCTAATGATGTCGACCGTTTAAACACGCCCGGCCGAGCACTTTACAGCGCCATGCTTAACGAGAAGGGCGGAGTGGTCGACGACATGATCGTCTACCTGATGCCCTCGGGTTATCGGCTTATCGTCAACGCCGCCACCCGCGACCAGGATTTGGCCTGGATGAACGCTCAGTCGCAAGGCTATGCGGTTAACCTGTTGGAGCGTCCTGAGTTGGCGCTGCTGGCGATTCAGGGGCCTCAGGCGCGGCAAAAAGTGGCCGAGTTGGTGAGCCAAGCGCGTAGCCAGCTTATTCAGCAACTCAAGCCCTTTGAAGGGCAGACCAGCGGTGACTGGTTTATCGCCCGCACCGGCTACACCGGCGAAGATGGCCTGGAAATTCTGCTCCCGGCCGATCAAGCCCCAGCATTCTTTAATGATCTGGTCGGCGCCGGAATTTCCCCTATCGGTTTGGGCGCGCGCGATACCTTGCGCCTCGAAGCCGGCATGAATCTTTATGGGCAGGATATTCACCTGTCTGTCTCGCCACTCTCAGCCAACATGGCCTGGACTGTTGCCTGGGAACCTGCCTCGCGCACGTTCATCGGGCGCGAAGCGCTAGAGGCCGAAAAAGCCAATGGTTCAGGGCTCAAGCTGGTGGGTTTGGTGCTCGAAGAGCGAGGCGTCCTACGGGCTCATCAGGTTGTTCGTATAGCTGATGTTGGCGAAGGAGAGATAACCAGTGGTAGTTTCTCTCCTACGCTAAGCAAATCGATCGCTTTGGCGCGAGTTCCAATGGCTACGGCTGACCGTGCCGAGGTCGAAATTCGCGGTAAGTGGTACCCGGTTCGCGTAGTTAAACCGACTTTTGTTCGTCTTGGCAAAGCCTTGATCTAACGTTTACTGGCAGGTTCGCACACGGTGTGAGCCGCTGACTTTTCTTCTGAGGACACTGAATATGAGCCTGATCCCTGCTGAGTTGCGCTTTGCTGAAAGTCACGAGTGGGCACGTCTGGACGCGGATGGCACGATTACCGTCGGTATCAGCGATCACGCTCAAGAAGCCCTGGGCGATGTGGTGTTTGTTGAGCTGCCAGAGGTTGGCAAAGTGTTTGCCGCGGGCGATGCCGCAGGCGTGGTTGAGTCGGTAAAAGCGGCGTCGGATATTTACTCGCCAGTGTCAGGCGAAGTCATTGCGGTCAACGAAGCGCTGGGTGACGCCCCAGAAGACCTAAACAACGACCCGTACGCCAGCTGGATCTTCAAGCTCAAGCCAGGCAACACCGCTGAGCTGGAAAAACTGTTGGACGCTGCCGGTTACAAAGCCGCCATCGGCGAGTAATCGCAACATGTAGGAAGAGGCAATCGAGCGTCGACTGGCTCTTCCTACAGTTTCAGGTGTTAAGCGTCTTTCAGTACGGCTTTAACGGCCGCCACAGAACGCTCTACATCGGCCTTGGTCATTGCCGTGAACATTGGCAGTGACACGATTAAACGTCCTACACGTTCGGCAATCGGGAACATCCCTTCCTTGAAGCCGCGTGCGCGGTACAAGCTCAGCAAGTGAATCGGCGGGTAGTGATAACCCACACCGACGCCTAGCGCCTGCATCTCTTTCATAAACGTCGCACGTGCAGGCTCACCGTCTTTGCGCTCTGGCAGCACCAGTTGGAACAAATGCCAGTTGGTGTTGTTGAAGTCCGCTACAGGCAATTGCGCCCCGTATTCGGCTTCGAAGCCTGGCCCGAAACATTCGAAATAATGTTTGGCCAATTCCCGACGATGGGCGGTAATCGCTTCAATATGCGCAAACTGACCTAGGCCAATGGCTGCGGCAATATCGGTCATGTTGAACTTGCCACCCAGCACGTCGACATCAAGCCCGTCAAAACCGGTGCGAGTTACGCCTTGCAGGCGATATTTCTCGGCCAGGCGCGCCTCTTCTTCGTTGTTCAGCACCAGGCAACCGCCCTCAGACGAGGTGATGTTCTTGTTGGCCTGAAAACTGAACGAAACAAAATCACCGCGAGCGCCGATGCGCTGCCCTTGCCAGCTCGAACCCAAGGCTTGAGCAGCGTCTTCAACCACGCGCAAGTTGTGCTTTTTAGCCAGCGCGTAGAGCGCGTCCATGTCCACCGGCAAGCCCGACAGATACACCGGAATAATAGCTTTGGTACGAGGTGTGATCGCGGCCTCAAGCTTGGCCAGGTCGATATTGCGCGTGACTGGGTCAATGTCGGCAAACACCGGCGTGGCGCCGACTTCAATGATTACGTTGGCGGTGGCCACCCACGAAATAGGCGTGGTGATGACTTCATCGCCAGCACCGATGCCCGCGATGCGCAGCGCGATTTCCATGGTGCAGGTGCCGGAGTTAAAGGTACGCACCGGTCGCCCGCCGAAATACTCAGACAATTGCGCTTCAAACGCTTGAACCTTTGGCCCGCTGGTGATCCAGCCCGAGCGCAACACGTCGCCCACGGCAGCAATGGTGGCTTCATCAATAGTGGGTTTGGAAAACGGCAGGAAAGGCAGAGAGCTCATAGAGGCTGGACGTCCGATGTGAATTTGGGTGAGTAAAGCATACCCAGTGCCTTGTTCACAGCCGGTGAAAATTCTGTATGAATGCTGAATGAGCTCGCTGGAGAAACTGCTCCGTAGCAGTTGCCGAGCCTGCTACGGGTTTATGAGCGCAGAGGGGATTACTCAGCTGTAGCGTTTTTAACCAGAATCGCGTTTGCCAGGTCCATGTCGCTGACGTTCAGACTCGGGTTGTCAGCGCGCACTTGCTGCATGGCCGATTCAAGGTAGGGGCCGCGAATTTCGCCGTTGCTGGCCACAAAGCTGCCGGCATCATCTTGAGCTGCAATCACTTTGCGGTCTTTCTTGAACGTTAGGTAGGTCGAACCGGTGGTCGCGCCAGAAGACAGAACATTACTCCAGAAGCTATCGGCCATGGCAGAGCCAACAGGAAGGGACAACAACGCAATAGCGGCGACAGCATATTTCAGGCGCATGACGGTAACTCCGAATAGGTTAACTGTCTGTTTGATTGTAGTTAGCAACCCGGAGTTCCGTAATGTTAGGTAGCAATTTCTACGCTTAATACCGTGCCGTTTTGCGCCGTGACGCGCACAGCCGTTCCGACTTCGGCGTCAGGTCCAACAGCCATCCAGACGCCATCACCCACTTTTATTTTGCCTCGCCCTTCTACAATCGCTTGCTGCACCACAAACGTACGACCAATCAGCTCGTGACCACGGCTGTTGAGTTCGGGTTGATCGCTGTGGGCGATGGTATTGCGCTGGCGCTTCCACCAGAACACTGCCGTAAGGATAGCCAGCACGCCAAATAGAGGGAGTTGTAGCGCCCAGGAAAGGGCGGGGATCAGAAAGGTCACCGCCCCGACGATGATCCCGGCAAGGCCCACCCACAGCAGATACCCGCCTGCGCCGAACACTTCCAGAATCAACAGGACGGTGCCCAGTGCCAGCCAGTCCCAGTAGCTTAGGTTTTGCAGGAACTCCCACATGTATCAGGCCTTTTTGTTGTCAAAAGTGGCTTTGACGATTTCGCCGATACCACCCACTGCGCCAATGACTTGGCTGGCTTCCAGCGGCATGAGGATGACTTTGCTGTTGTTGGCTGATGCCAGTTTGCCCAGTGCATCGATGTATTTTTGCGCCACAAAGTAATTGATCGCTTGCACGTTGCCGGTGGCAATGGCTTCGGAAACCACCTGCGTTGCCCTGGCTTCTGCTTCGGCCTGGCGCTCGCGGGCTTCGGACTCAAGGAAGGCTGCCTGGCGACCCCCCTCGGCTTCGAGGATCTGTGCCTGCTTTTTACCTTCGGCGGTCAAAATCGCCGAGGCTCGCAGGCCTTCGGCTTCAAGAATTTGCGCACGCTTGATCCGCTCAGCTTTCATCTGACCACTCATTGCGGCCATCAGGTCTGCGGGTGGGCTGATGTCCTTGATCTCGATACGGGTGATCTTGATGCCCCAAGGTGCCGTGGCCTCATCGACGGTACGCAGCAGCTTTTCATTGATCCCGTCACGCTGGCTGAGCATTGCGTCCAGTTCCATCGAGCCAAGCACGGTACGGATGTTGGTTTGTAGGAGGTTGCGAATGGCGTGCTCTAGGTTGTTGACCTCGTAGGCGGCCTGGGCAGTGTTGACCACCTGAAAAAAGCACACGGCGTCGATTTGCACGGTGGCGTTGTCGGCGGTAATGACTTCTTGCGGCGGGATGTCCAGCACGCTTTCCATCACGTTGATTTTGCGTCCGATGCGGTCCATGACCGGGATGATGATGTTCAGGCCGGGTTTAAGGGTATTGGTGTAGCGGCCAAAGCGCTCAACGGTCCATTGGTAACCTTGCGGAACGACCTTGAACCCCATAAAGAGCACGGCAATCGCCAGCGCGACAAATAACAGAACCACAGTACCTACTTGCATGACCTTTCCTTGTTTGTGATGTACCAGCAGGGGAAGCCCCCTGCCGCAGACTACGCGCACGCATACGGCCCAGCTGTTTAAATTTTAGTCAAAATAATTCAACTACGCCGGGGTTACGCGTAATACCTCCTCTAGAGTGGTCATGCCGCTGGTCACTTTATGGGCTGCGGCGATTCTCAGCGGGCGCATGCCTTCGCGGCAGGCTTCGCGGCGCAGGGTGTTGATGTCTGTTTGCGGACCGATCAGGGCGCTGAGGCGGTCGTTCATCTGCATGATTTCGTACACCCCGGCACGCCCGCTGTAGCCGGTGTCCCGGCATTCCACGCAGCCATTGGCCCTGCACGTATGCGTCGGCGGCGGGTTAGCCCAGGCGGGGGCTAGGCTTTGCCAGTCGCCCGCCAGTAGGGGCTGCTCGCTCTTGCACTCAGGGCACAGCGTTCGCACCAGCCGTTGGGCCATGACGCCCAGCAACGTGGCTTTGATCAAGTAGGGTGCGACGCCCAGCTCTTGCAGGCGGCTGATGGCGCTGGGGGCGTCGTTGGTGTGCAGGGTGGAGAGCACCAGATGCCCGGTCAAGGCGGCCTGAATGGCAACTTCGGCAGTTTCGAGGTCGCGTATCTCTCCGAGCATGATGATGTCTGGGTCTTGTCGCATCAGCGCCCGCACACCGTTAGCGAAGGTCAGGTCGATATTGGGCTGTACCTGCATCTGGTTGAAGGCGGGCTCAATCATCTCGATCGGGTCTTCCAGGGTGCACAAGTTGACTTGCGGAGTGGCCAGTTGCTTGAGCGTTGCATACAGGGTGCTGGTTTTACCTGAGCCTGTCGGGCCGGTGATCAGAATGATGCCGTTGGGCTGGTGAATCATGTGTTCCCAGCGTTGTAGGTCTTCGGTGCTGAAACCCAACTGATCGAAGTTTTTGAGCAACACCTGCGGGTCGAAAATACGCATCACCATTTTTTCGCCAAAGGCAGTCGGCAGGGTGGCGAGTCGCAGTTCCACTTCTGCTCCCGCTGGGGTTTTGGTTTTGATTCTTCCGTCCTGAGGTTTGCGCTTTTCGGCGACATTCATCCGGCCCAGGCTTTTGAGACGGCTGACGATGGCCATCGTGACCTGAGGGGGAAATTGGTAGACGTTGTGCAGCACCCCGTCGATGCGAAAGCGCACACAGCCCTGTTCGCGGCGCGGCTCGATATGAATATCACTGGCGCGTTGCTCAAAGGCGTACTGAAACAGCCAGTCGACGATATTGACAATGTGTGCGTCGTTGGCTTCGGGCTCTTGGCTGCTGGTGCCGAGCGTGAGCAGTTGCTCAAGGTTGGCCGGGGTGCTGGTTTTTTGATCATTGAGCGCCGCCCCCGTGACCGATTTAGCCAGTTGGAAAAACTCCACGTTTAGGCGCTGAATCTCCAGAGGGTTGGCAATCACACGCTTGATAGGGCGCTTGAGCACGTGCTTGAGGTCGACTTCCCAACTGCTGACCCAGGGTTGAGCACTGGCAATGGTGATGGCCTCTTCATCCGCCGCCACCGCGAGGATTTTATGCCGCTGCGCGAAGGCAAAAGACATCAGCCCGGTGACCATTGCGACATTAATTTTCAGTGGGTCGATGCGCAGATAGGGCTGCTTGTACTGCGCAGCAAGCCACGCGGTCAGCGTTTCGATGTCGAGGGTTTTGCCGGGGCGGCTGGGGTCATCTAAGTGTTGATTAGCCAAAAACACTAACGGGTGCAGTTGGTTGTTCAGAGGGTCTCGGCTGGCGATCAAGGCCTGTTCAGCGCAGCCTTGCAGCAGTCGGCCTTGGGCGAGCAAGGCGGGCAGCAATTGTTTCAGGCTGAGCCACTGATCATGGGGCGGGGCGTTGCGCATAAAAGCTCCTGGGGACGGCTTCAAACACCGGCGCGGACGTATCCTTGTCTGCACCTTGAACCGTGAAGCCTAGTCACCCAAGGGAAGCCTTGGGCTGCCCAATAGTTGCGAGCTGTTACCCGGTAAGTGCAGCCATGGCGGGTTTAGCCGGTGCCAGTGTCATGTCGAACACACTGACCAGATTGCGTAATTTTTCGCCAATTACCTGAGCGCGGTGCCAGCTTTGCTCGTCACTGAGGATCTCAATGCTGAAGCTGTCGCGATCGCGCACTACATCCACTCGTTGAGGGATCAGCTGTTGCAAGGCAAATAGATTAAGGACCCGGCACAGCACATCGGCATCCGCCTCGGCCTGGATGCGAAACAACACTGCACAGGGGGCCGTATTGCTGGCCCACACGTCGGGACGGGTTGAGGGGTGGACGGCTTCCAGAGGCGGCATGCGAGTACTCCTGATTAGGCTGAAGAAATATTTACACGCCGCGTAGGGAATTTCTTATCTAAGATGCATTTATTGAGCAATAAAACGACTGGATTAAGTCTTCAACTATTTATTTAAAGGTATTTTTATGCAGGGCGAGCTAGACGCTTACGACCGGCGCATTTTGGCACTGCTGCAAGAGGACGCCTCGCTGTCCAGTGCACAGATCGCCGATCAGGTGGGGTTGTCGCAATCACCGTGCTGGCGGCGCATTCAGCGAATGAAGGACGAAGGCATAATTCGTGGGCAAGTCACCTTGCTGGACCGCAAGAAAATCGGCCTTAACACGCAGATATTTGCCGAGATCAAACTCAACGCTCACGGGCGCTCCAACTTCACTGAGTTCACCGATGCTATTCGTGGTTTCCCCGAGGTGCTGGAATGTTATGTGCTGATGGGGTCGGTGGATTTTTTGCTGCGCATCGTCACCGCAGACATTGAAGCGTATGAGCGCTTCTTCTTTGAAAAACTGTCGATGGTGCCGGGTATTCAGGAAGTGAACTCAATTGTTGCGTTGTCCGAGATCAAGTCCACCACCTGTTTGCCGGTTTGATCAGAACGCAAAACGGCCTCCACTAGGGAGGCCGTTATCAGGGATTAAACCTGGCTGTCAGTGAACAAACAGCGCAATCAAAATAATGATCGGGATTGGGATACCGAGGAAAAACAACAGAAGTGAGCGCATTTTTATTCTCCAGGATTAACGATCAACTGATGGGGTGATAGGGCGATCAAGGTAGGTCACGGCATCACGGCGACGACCGCCGAAGGTCGCGCACAGGCTGGCAAAGAACGCGCCGAGCAACAGCGTGATAAACATCCACAGGGTGGTCCAAGCAGCCACTTTGGCGGCAGTGTCAGCCGCTTGCTTAGCCTTAACCTTGGCGTCTTCAATGGCTTGGTGCGCTTTGGTGTAGACCTGGTCAACCCGTTGCTCAGCTTCTGGCTGGGTCAGGTTGGTCCGTTGGGCAACGATTTGTGCCAAGTAGGAGCGGTCTTCGGTGCTCAGTTGGCCATCGTTGCTCAGGCTGCGTACAAAGATGCGGGTCACGATGCCGTGGGCCGCGTCTTCGCTGACAGCGGTGCCGCGATCATCGCGAAACAGCGTGTCGATGAAGTAGTCCGAGCTTTCGCTGGAGCCATTTTTAGCGTGTGCGCCGGCGGCGCTGCTTGCAGCTGTCACAGCACCCGAGGCAACGTTGGCGGAGGCTTGTACACCGCTGCCGATAACGCTGCTAATAGAGCCTGCAATCAAGGTTGCGGTGACGAGCGTTGCGACCGCCCAAGACAAAAAGCCGTGGGCTGTGTCGCGAAAGTACACTTCATCGCCATGCATGTTGGACCATTTGACCCGCAAGCGACCTGCCAGGTAACCGCCCATACCCGAGGCAATGATCTGGGTTAAAGCCAGCCAGACAATAGCGGTCAGGCCTAAGCCTTTGGCGCCAATACCTTCGCCCGCCCAAGGTGATACGGCAGAAAACCCCAAACCAGCTCCCAGCATTATCAGCAGCAGAGAGAGTGAGGCAGCGGCAGCGGCGCCAGCAAATATAGCGGCCCAGGAAACGCCTGAGTGGCTAGAGGAATCTTGCTGGGCAGCGGGATAGTGCTCTGAAGTCCCGATCATTATTGTTGTGCTCCTGAAATGGTATGAAGTGCAACCTTCATTCAGGTAAGTGCAGGGGCTATGCCAACAATCGATTTGTATTAAAAGTGTTAATTTTCAATTGGTTAGTATTTTGAGTCATGAACGCAGTCATGCAGCCTGCATGATCAGGCTGAAACAGGCGGGCTTAATGCACTGAAACAATTTGGTGGGCGGGAAAGGGGTGTAGTTGTGCATAAACAAAAACGGGAGACCTGAGGTCTCCCGTTTGATGGCATCAATCGCGGTGATGCTTTCTTTTGTGATGGCCATACGCATGGCCACGACCCCGGTGATCGTCGCGGTAGTAGCGTCGGTTGTCGCGACTGGAGCGGCGATCATCGGCATCGCTTTTATTGCCCATGTAGTTGCCCAGCGCGCCCCCGGCGCCCCCGCCAGCGGCCGAGCCGACCAATGCGCCGGTGCTGCCGCCAACTCCGCGCCCCAGCACGTTACCGCCTGCTGCGCCTAGTGCACCACCAATGGCGGCTTCGCCACGGCTGCGTTTATCTGCACCAACAGCACTGCCTGCTGCGCCGCCTACGCCTGCGCCAATGGTTGAGCCTGTTGAACCGCCGAGTTGTTGCCCGACTACGGCGCCCAGCACCCCGCCTAATGCGCCGCCTACACCGGCTTCGGTGGTGCCACCGGCCGAGGCTACGCCACTGACCAGGCCAAGGGACAACAAGAGAATCGAGGTGAGCTTCATAGGTGAGCCTCAAAAGGATGACGGCGCGATCCTGAGGCTGGAGAAGGTTGCTTACAATCGGAATCCGACGAGTAACACGAGTTGTACACAATTACCTAAGTTATTGTTTTTGATAGGGAACTTAATAATTTTTAGGCGGTCTGTTAGCTATTCGGATAAACCACTTTTGCATGGCTAAACGCTGGCGAAAAGTACCGTCGCTGCCCGAATCGTGTAGGCGCGAGCGTGCCTACACGGATGCCGCCAGCGCTAAAAATTGTGCCCTCTGCGAGAGGGCACTTTTGTTTCAGCTCGCTTTCGCCATAATCAGCCGCGATGGGCTGGCCGCTTCAAGGTAGATCGCCACGAACTTGGACGTTGGCGTATGGCTACCATCCCCCGTGCTTTCCAGCGGCACCAGCGGGTTAACCTCGGGGTAATAGGCCGCTGCCTGCCCTGCGGGAATATCAAACGCCAGTAAGGTGAAGTTCTTCACGCGGCGTTCATGCTCATCATCCCAGATCGACACGATGTCGACTTTTTGCCCCGGTTTAAAGCCTAGGCGAATGATGTCGGCTTCGTTGACGAACAGCACGTCACGCTGGCCCTTAACCCCGCGATAACGGTCGTCGAGCCCATAAATGGTGGTGTTGTACTGGTCGTGCGAGCGCATCGATTGCAGGATCAGGTCAGGCAATCGCCCCGTAGCGCGGGTGCGGGCATCCACTAAATCTTGCGGTAATTCGTTGATCCGGAAGTTGGCGCGCTGGGTCGGGGTGTTCCACTGGCGGGCACCCGCAGAGTTGCCTAGATAGAAGCCTCCAGGGTTTTGGACGCGGGTATTGAAATCCTTGAAGCTGGGAATGGTATCGGCGATCAAGTCACGAATGCGCCCGTAGTCGGCGACCACCCAGCTCCAGTCAATCGGGTGTGTGCCCAGCGTGGCAGCCGCAATCCCGGCAATGATTGCAGGCTCGGAGTGCATTTTAGGCGACAGCGCTTTCAGTTGGCCATTAGAGGCGTGGACCATGCTGAACGAGTCTTCAACGGTCACCGCCTGCGGACCTTCGGCCTGGATATCGATGTCGGTTCGGCCCAGACACGGCAAAATGAGCGCTTCTTTGCCGTGCATCAGGTGGCTGCGGTTGAGCTTGGTGCTGATTTGAACCGTCAGGTCGCAATTGCGCAGCGCTTGGGCCGTGCGCGGACTGTCTGGCGTGGCTTGGGCAAAGTTGCCGCCCAGGCCGATGAACACTTTGGCCCGACCTTCGAGCATGGCGTGAATGGCCTCAACCACGTTGTGCCCGTTTTCACGCGGGACTTTGAATTTGAAGCGGCGCTCCAGCGCGTCAAGGAAGGCCACGGGTGGGCGTTCGTTGATGCCCATTGTGCGGTCGCCCTGCACGTTGCTGTGACCGCGCACCGGGCACAGGCCTGCGCCAGGGCGGCCGATATTGCCGCGTAGCAGCATCAGGTTGGCGATTTCCTGAATGGTTTGTACCGAATGCCGGTGCTGAGTGATGCCCATCGCCCAGCACATGATTACGTTTTTACCTTTGAGGTACATGCGGGCAGCGCGTTCGATGTCAACCAAGGTGAGCCCCGATTGCTCGATGATGTGCTCCCACGATGTGGCGTCTAGGCTGGAGATGTAATCGAGCACGCCTGAGGTGTGCTCATTCAAAAAGGCATGATCGAACACGGCCGGTTCGCCTGCGGCGAGGGCGTCGCGCTCCCATTGCAGTAAGAACTTGGCCATACCGCGCAACAGTGCCATGTCGCCGCCCAGTGCCGGGCGCAGGTAGGCGGTGTTGGTCGGGCGGTCGCCGTTAGTGAGCATTTCCAGCGGGTGTTGCGGGTTCTGGAAGCGTTCGAGGCCGCGTTCTTTGAGCGGGTTGACGCACACCACTTGAGCGCCGCGTTTAACCGCCTCGCGCAGCGGTTCGAGCATGCGCGGGTGGTTGGTGCCGGGGTTTTGGCCGAGCACGAAAATAGCGTCGGCATGCTCAAAGTCGTCAAAGGTCACGGTACCTTTACCCACCCCGATACTTTGCGCCAACGCCACGCCGCTGGCCTCGTGGCACATGTTTGAACAGTCCGGGAAGTTGTTGGTGCCGAACGAACGCACAAACAACTGATACAGATAAGCCGCTTCGTTGCTGGCCCGTCCCGAGGTGTAGAACTCGGCCTCATTGGGGCTCGACAGGTTCAGCAAATGCTTGGCAATCAGGCCATAAGCAGCATCCCAACTGATCGGCGTGTAATGGTCGGTTTCGGCGTTGTAGCTCATCGGCTCGGTCAGGCGGCCCTGATATTCGAGCCAGTAATCGCTTTGCTCCAGCAACGCACTCACGCTGTATTTGGCGAAGAAGGCAGCATCCACGCGGCGCTTTGTCGCTTCCCAGTTCACCGCCTTGGCGCCGTTCTCGCAGAATTTGACTAGGCCGCTTTCCGGCGAATCGCCCCACGCGCAGCCAGGGCAGTCGAAGCCGCCATTCTGGTTGGTCTTGAGCATCATGCGCAGGTTTTTCAACGCGTTGTCGCTGGTCAACCAGGCTTGCGCCACACTGATCAGCGCACCCCAGCCACCCGCTGGGCCGGTGTAGGGCTTATAGCGTGGCGTTGGGGTTTTGTCGGCTTGATGATGAGTGCTCATGGCTGAATCTCCTGCACCGGGCTGTAGACCCGTGGCGCGCTTTTTTGCGGCAGATGAATAAGGTTGAGGTTGTGGCGACGGGCCCATTGCAGCGCCAGGCCAGTAGGCGAGGACAGGCTGATCAGGGTTTGAATCCCGGCACGCAACACTTTTTGAATCAGTTCAAGGCTGCAACGGCTGGTGACAATGGCAGCACCGCCGGTTAGGTCGACGTTCTGGCGCACCAGTGCACCGATCAATTTATCGAGGGCGTTGTGTCGGCCAATGTCTTCGCGGCCCATCAGCAACTGGCCATTGCCATCCATATAAACAGCGGCATGCACGGCGCCGCAGTGTTGGCCCAACGGTTGAAACGCGCTGATGCGCTGGCGTAAGCCGTCGAGCCATTGAACGGGCGGCAAGGGCGCGCCGGGCAGTACGTTAAGGTCGGGCAGTGCCTGCTCGACCGCCTCGACGCCACATAAACCGCAGCCGCTGGTGCCCGCGAGTTGTCGGCGTTGCTGCTTGAGGTTCCAGAACGCCCGGCTGGCGATTTCGACGTGTGCGTACTGCGCCGAGCCTGAACCCATGAGTTTGAGATCGTAGATTTCGCTGGCGTGATGAATGATCCCGCTGCCCAAGCTGAACCCGACGATAAAGTCTTCAAGGTCGGTGGGGCTGACCAACATTACGGCCTGACTGATGCCGTTATAGGCAATTGCTAGGGCGACTTCTTCCGCCAAGGCTGTTTCAGCAACGCTACTCTGGTCGAGCGTGGCGTAGTGATAGGTCTGGCTAGCAGTTGGCGCGGGCGATGTGGTGGCGGGCGCCGCGCACAAGGGGCGCTTGGCGTTCATAGGGCATTACCAACGGGTGATATGACCCTAAGCCTAGGCGCGACACTCTGTCGCGTCTAATCGCTAGCGTTGATCTATTGATAGATGCCATCGATCACGAAGGGTTGAGTGATTTTTGGTACAGCGCAAAACAGGCCTCAGCCAATGCCGAGCGCGGCGCTTCGCGGCGCATGATCAAACCCAGTCGCGCCAAGGTTTTAGCGTCTTCGATGGGGTGCAGGCGCAAGTCGTCTGTGAGTGCTTGCAGCCCGCCCTCAAGGGGCATCACCGCACAGCAAAAGCCGCCGTGTACCGCTTGTAGAAGTTGATGAACGGCATCAGTTTGTAACAAAGGATGCGGTGTAAGACCTCGGCTGTGGAAATTGTGATCGATGGACTGACGAAAGTGCATGCCGCCGCTGAGCAGGCCCAGTGGCAGCTCAATCAATGCCTCCCAACTTAAGGGTTGTTCACCAAAGTTGAAGTGCCGTTGGTCGTAAAGCAGCCCCATGCGGGTTTCACCCAGCGCTTGGGAGTCGAAGCGCTCATGGTCTAGGCGGTCCAGATACGACACCCCCACGTCCAACTGGTTGCTGGCCAGTTGTTCAAGGATCTGCTCGGAACTGAGTGCAGATAACTCAAAGCGCAATTCAGGGTGGTCCTGATGCAGGCGTTGCAATAAAGGCAGCGGATCGAAGCTCGACAGCGGCACCACGCCCATACGCAACGTGCCGATCAAATTGCCGCGCCAGGCGGCGGCTTCGGCTTGCAAGCCATCGTAGGCGGCCAGCACCGTACGGGCCCAGGCCAGCACGCGCTCGCCGGGGGCGGTAAAGCTTTCAAAGCGCTGCCCGCGATTGACCAGTTGCAGGTCGAGTTCCTGCTCAAGGCTGCGCAAGCGCATCGACAAGGTGGGCTGAGTGATATGGCAACGGGCAGCGGCCTGACCGAAATGCCGGGTTTCATCGAGGGCAATGAGGAATTTCAGTTGCTTGATGTCCATCGTTGCTCCGCGAATGTTGGTCTACGCTTAGGTCTCTGGATATTTCAACCCTTAGGAGCGTGACTGATGAGCCTTTTAAGCTTTGTGAAAGAAGCAGGTGAAAAACTAGCCCACCTGTTTACACCGGGTAATGCCAATGCCTCGGACGAACTCAAAAAGCACGTAGCGGACGTGGGCTTGGGCAATCCTAATATTAAAGCCGAGGTGGAGGGCGACAAAATTACCCTCAGCGGTGAGGTGGCCACCCAGGAAGAGAAAGAAAAAATCATTCTGGCGGCTGGCAACATTGAAGGCGTGGCCAGCGTTGACGACCAGATCACCGTGGCCGGGCCGACCGTTGTGGCTTCGCGCTTTGTCGTGGTGAAAAAAGGCGACACCCTGAGCGCGATTTCGCTGCAGGTGTATGGCGATGCCAACCAGTACAACAAAATCTTTGAAGCCAACAAACCGCTGCTCAAGGATGTGAACAAAATCTACCCAGGTCAGACGCTGCGTATTCCTGAGTAACCCCTTTGTAGCCGCTGCCGAAGGCTGCGATAAGGGCCGCAGGACCTTCGATCTGGGGAGCGCTTTGCCCCCCATCGCAGCCTGCGGCAGCGGCGACAGGTGTGTTGTTCAAAGTCCTTCCAGCAACTCGCGATAATCCTTCAGTGCCGCAAACTCTTCGGTGTCTTTCGGCCCTTTTTTGCTGTCCGGCTGTTTAACGGCCAACAAGTGACCCACCCCAAACGCGCGGGCGCTGCGCAGAATCGGCAAGGTGTCGTCGATAAACAGGCTGCGGCTCGGATCAAAATCAATGTCGGCTTGCAAGGCATCCCAAAACTGCGGGCTTTCCTTGGGGAATCCGTAATCGTGGGAGCTGATCAGGCGCTCAAAATATGGCGCCAGTTCGATGCGCTCCAGTTTCAGCGATAACGAATCACGGTGCGCGTTGGTGATCAGAATCACCCGCTTGCCAGCCTGCTTGATCGCCGCTAAAAAGGTGTCGGCATCGGGGCGCAGGGCAATCAGGTGTGCAGTTTCGAGCTTGAGTTCACGCACCGGGATAGCCAGTTCGCTGCTCCAGAAGTCCAGGCAGTACCACTTCAACTGGCCTGCATTGTTTTCAAACAGTGGCGTCAGCTCCAGATCCGCCATGGCGCGGCTGATGCCATGCAGTTCGGCATAGCGCTGCGGCAGGTGCTCCAGCCAAAAGTGGTTGTCGTAGTGCAAGTCGAGCAGCGTGCCGTCCATGTCCAGCAGAACGGTATCAATGTCGCGCCAAGGTAACGCTGTCATGCAAAACTTCCCCCGCAGTAGAAAAACATCCGACTCAGACAATCGGAAAAGCCGGGGTATAGTAACCCGTTCATATTGAGGAGCCGCTATGCGCCAAAAACCCACCGTTCTTGCCCGTGAAATTGTTGCCAGTAGCCGATTGTTTCGGGTCGAAGAAGTGCAATTGCGCTTTTCCAATGGCGTTGAGCGTACTTACGAACGGTTGGTGGGACGTGGCAACGGTTACGGCGCGGTCATGATCGTGGCGATGATCGACGACGAGCACGCCATTTTGGTCGAAGAGTATTGCGGCGGAACTGACGAATATGAACTCTCATTGCCCAAAGGCCTGATCGAGCCGGGCGAAGACGTGCTGGCTGCCGCTGAGCGTGAGCTCAAAGAAGAAGCGGGCTTCGGCGCCCGTCAGCTTGAGCATTTGACCGAGCTGTCGTTGTCGCCGGGTTACATGAGCCAAAAAATTCAGGTGGTATTGGCCACCGACCTCTACGAAGAGCGTTTAGAAGGCGATGAGCCGGAACCCATGCGGGTTGATCGGGTTAACTTGCGCGACTTATCGAACCTTGTGCAAAACCCACAGTTCAGCGAAGGCCGTGCATTGGCCGCGCTGTACCTGGTGCGTGATCTGCTGACCCAGCGCGGGGTGTTCCAGTCGTGAGTCGTGTGCATCCCTTGCTGGCCCCAGTCATTGAACTCGCGCACCGTGCGGGCGAGGCCATTCTGCCGTTCTGGCGTGTGGATGTTGCGGTGACTGCCAAGGACGATGATTCGCCCGTCACGGCGGCCGATATTGCCGCGCACCACCTCTTGCTTGACGGCCTGACGGCGCTGGACCCGAACATTCCGGTGCTCTCGGAAGAGGACGCCAACATCCCACAAAGCGTACGTGCAAGTTGGGCGCGTTGGTGGCTGGTTGACCCGTTAGATGGCACCAAGGAATTTATCGCAGGCAGCGAAGAGTTCACCGTTAACATTGCCCTGATTGAACACGGTCGCGTGGTGTTCGGCGTGGTTTCAATGCCCACCAGTGGCCGTTGCTACTACGGTGGCGCAGGTTTGGGCGCGTGGCGGGCGGATGCGGACGTGATCGTGCCGATCAATGTGCGCGATCAGCCGCCAGCGGGCGAACCGCTGATCGTGGTGGCCAGCCGTCGACATTCAAGCCCTGAGCAAGAGCGTTTGCTGGCGGGGCTGGAAGCGGCGGTTGGATCGTTGGAAACGGCCAACATAGGCAGCTCGTTGAAGTTTTGCTTGTTGGCTGAAGGCGCGGCTGACTGCTACCCGCGTCTGGCGCCGACTTCGCAATGGGACACGGCGGCTGCGCAAGGTGTGCTTGAAGGGGCTGGCGGGGTGGTGTTGCAGCTCAATGGCCAACCGTTTACCTACCCGGCGCGTGAATCGTTGCTTAATGGCTATTTTTTGGCGTTACCCGCGAAGGCGCCGTGGCGTGAGCAGTTGTTGGCGTTGGCGCAAGGTTAAAAGTTAAAAGCCCCTCACCCTAGCCCTCTCCCTGAGGGAGAGGGGACTGATTGGGGGATATTGAAGGTTTTCTACACTCTGACGGACTGCGCTGAATCTGAAAACACCTCGGTAAAGCGCCCTTTCCCTCCGGGAGAGGGTTGGGGTGAGGGCTGGGCTATCGATGCAACACATACTGCCCGCTAAACCGCACCGCATCGTCCCCGCCGTCGGCATTGATCATCCGCGTTTCAAGGGTTAAACGTGCGCGGCCATGGCGTTTGTACATGGCCAAAAATTTGTTCCACGCAGCCTCTGATGGGGCATCGCACAGGGCAATGGCGTCTTGGGTCACGGGCAGCGGGTAGCTGATGTGGCCTTCCTGAATCACGATGTGGCCGTCTTCGATCCCGGCTTCGCGCAGGCTCAGGTGCAGCCAGCCCCAACCGGCCAGCACTGCGCCGCAGTACAGGCTGCCGCCAAACATGGTGCTTTTGTGGTTGATGTTGGCTTCGAGCGGCAGTTGCAAACGCAACTGCTTGTCGTGCCAAGCAATCACCTTAAGACCCATTTCACGGGTGAGCGGGATGTCGTGATGAAGGATGGATTCCAGATAACGGCTGTCGCGGCTCATGCAGGGGCATCCTGTTCAGGTCAATCAAGTTCATCAGTGTGGGGGTGGCTGCCACTTTCGAAGTTCAGCCCGTGTTTGCGCAATTTGTCATGCAGTGTCTTGCGCGGTATGCCCAGCGCTTGCGCCAGGCTGCGCATCGAGCTGTGCGAGCGTTCGAGTTCAGCCGCGATCAGGCTCTTTTCAAAGTGCTCAACCTGCTCGCTCAAGCTGCCCGAGATTTCAAGGTCCGACGGCTGGGCGCTTTCGTCCGCGCCATTGTCCAGAGACAACTCCAACCCCAAAGCGAAGCGTTCTGCGACGTTTTGCAGTTCGCGCACATTACCCGGCCAACTGTGACGCAGTAACAAGGCACGCTGTACTGGCTGCAATACGTTGGGCGTCAGGCCGTGGCGGGCGCTGGCTTCGTCGGCGAAGTGTTGAAACAGCATCAGGGCGTCTTCACCTCGTTCACGCAACGGCGCGATACGTAGAGGGGCGACGTTCAGTCGGTAGTACAAGTCGGCGCGGAACCGGCCTTGATCGGCTGCCTGGCGCAGGTCTTCCTTGGTCGCGGCGATAACCCGAATATCCAGCGGGATTAGCTGATTGCCGCCCAAACGCTCAACCACCCGTTCTTGCAGCATGCGCAGCAGTTTGACCTGTACATCCATGCTCATGCTTTCGATTTCGTCGAGGAACAGCGTGCCGCCATTGGCGAATTCGAATTTGCCGATGCGACGCTTTTGCGCGCCGGTAAAGGCGCCGGGTTCATGGCCGAACAGCTCGCTTTCGACCACCGATTCGGCCAGCGCGCCCGCGTTGATCGCCACAAACGGTCCGCTGCGTCGACTCGACAGGTCATGTAGCGCGCGTGCAACCACTTCTTTGCCAGAGCCGGTTTCGCCCAAAATCAGTACGTCGGCTTTGGTCGCGGCCAACGCGCCGATTTGCTCGCGCAGACGCAGCATGGCCGGGGAGTGTCCAATCAAGCGGGTGCTCAGTTGCTGACGATCACTGAGCGCCAGGCGCAGGCTTCGGTTATCCAGCACCAAAGCGCGCAGGGCCAGCGCCCGGCGTACGCTGTCGAGCAGCGCGTCGCTGGCAAACGGCTTTTCCAGAAAGTCGTAGGCGCCTGCGCGCATGGCTTGCACGGCCAGCGGTACATCGCCGTGGCCGGTGATTAGCAACACGGGCAGCTCTGGGTCTTGGGCGTGCAATTGAGCCAACAGCTCAAGGCCATCCATACCCGGCATGCGAATGTCACTGACCACCACGCCTGCCCAGTCACGCTGAATGCGCTCGGCAAGGCCGCTCGCTTCGGCCAGCGGCAAGACCTTAAGCCCGGCCAGATCCAGGGTTTGATAGAGCGCCTGACGCAGGTGCGGGTCATCATCGATCAAGATGACCTGAACCTGCGGATCAATGGGTTGGCTCATGATCGAGAGTCCTCGCTAGCTTGCAGGCTTACGCCCGGCGCACCGGCGCGCAGTCGTAGGGTAATTAAGGCACCGCCTTCCTTGTGGTTGGCGAACAACAATTCACCGCCAAACGCGCGAATCAGCGTGTCACAAATGGCCAGCCCCAAGCCCAGCCCCTGAGTGCGGGTTTTAGTGGTGTAAAACGGCTCACCGGCGCGGCCCAAGGCTTCCATGCAAAAGCCCGGGCCGTTGTCGCGAATGTACACAGTGACGCCCTCAGCTGTGGATTGGGCACTTAGCCACAAACGCCGCGGCGGACCTTTCTCGGTGAGGGCATCAAGGGCGTTGGCCAGCAGGTTGCCCAAGACCTGGCGCAAACGTGTTTCCCCAGCTTCAACCCACAGCGTGGCGGCGGGTAGGTCGCGGATCAGCTCGACCTCCATGCTGCGCCGACGCTTGGCCAGCAAGGCCAGCGCATCGTCCAGCGCTGGCTGGAGAGCAACACTTTCCGGGGCGTGCCGATCACGCCGGGCGAACGCACGTAGGTGGGCGATGATCGAGGACATACGCCCGGTCAGTTCGTTGATTAATTTGAGATTGCCGCGGGCGTCATCGAGGCGCTGATGATCAAGCAACACTTCGGCGTTCTCGGCATAGCTGCGGATAGCCGCCAGCGGTTGGTTGAGTTCGTGGCTGATGCTGGCCGACATGGTGCCCAGCGCCGACAGTTTGCCCGCTTGCACCAGGTCATCTTGAGCGCGTACCAGTTCTTGCTGCGCGTGTTCGCGTTCCAGCACTTCCTTGCGCAGGCGCTGGTTGAGGCCTTCAAGGTCTCTAGTGCGCTCGACCACACGGCCTTCGAGTTCGCGGCGGGCCTTCGCTTCAAAAGCAATGCGATCCAGATAGTGACGACGGCGCTGCATCATCAAGCTGATCAACAGCATGACCACCAGCAACGTGGCGCCACCAATGGCCAGTACCGTGCGTACGGGACGATCGACCAAGGTCCGTGGCGCGAGAATGTTCACGCTCCAGCCGGTCTCGTCGATGATCTGGGTTTGCACCAGCCAGGCATTCATGTCGAGGTTCAATGGCTGCAAGTCGCGAGTCGGGTAGGGCAGGATGGCAAAAATATCCTGACGCTCTTGCGGCGACAGTTCTCGCGTGGCTTTGAAGCGCCAATCGGGACGCGAGGTCAGAATGACCACGCCGTTGTTGTCCGTTGTCAGCAATTGCTCCGGGGTGTTGCCCCATAGACGTTCGGTGTGATCAAGGTCGACCTTGACCACCAGCACGCCCATTGTCTTGCCGTTTTCGATCACCGGCGCGGCAAAGTAATAACCGCGCTTGCCGGACGTGGTGCCCAGACCGAAGAAACGCCCCAGCTTGCCAGCCATCGCTTCGCTGAAATACGGACGAAAAGCGAAGTTGCGGCCTACAAAGCTGTCGGATTTATCCCAGTTCGACGTCGCCACTGTGTTGCCGTTGGCGTCGATCAGGTACATGACTTCAGCGCCGGTCTGGCTGCTGATTTCTGCGAGCAACTGATTGGCTTTTGCGATGGCTTGTGGGTCTTCCGGCTCGACCAGCAAATTGCGCAGTGCGGGCAGTTCGCCGAGGATTTGCGGCAGCACCTCATAGCGGTGCAGCGTGCCCAGCAAGTTGGCGACGTAAAGGTCGAGGGTTTGACGGTTTTGCCCGGCCAGTTCACTGCGGTAATAGCGTTCGGCCAAGTGTTGCAGCGGCCACAACAAAGGCGCCAGGCATAGCGCCAGTAGGGCCAGGCTGCGCCAGCGGGGTCTGCGAGGAACTGAAGGGGTCGTGATCATACGGCGCAGTATACCTACGCTGAAACGCTGTAGAAGCGAGCTTGCCTCGCGATCTTTTGCTTTTTAACGATTAAAAGATCGTGAGGCAATCGAGCGTCGACCGGATGCTCCTACAAAGGGCTTTTCAGCGTTGCTCGGCCACGCATGCATCGAGTGCAACGCGCCAGTCTGGCTGGCTGACGTGCCATTCGCGCGCTAGACGGCTGCAATCCAGGCGCGAGTTTTGCGGGCGGGCCGCTGGCGTTGGGTAGTCGCTGGTCGCAATGGGCTCCAGCGTTGCGCATTGCTTGCCTTGGGCTGTCAGGTGCTCGGCAATGGCTTGGGTAAAGCCAAACCAAGAGGTTTCACCTTGGGCCGTCAGGTGGTAAACACCCCATGCCCCGGCCTCACCGGCTTGCCAGCGTTCGATCAAGGCCCGTGTGCTTTGCGCGATGGTGCCCGCCCAGGTGGGTGCGCCAATCTGGTCAGCCACCACGCGCAACTCCGTTTTCTCCGGCAGTAAACGCTGCATGGTCAGCAGGAAGTTTTTGCCGTGAGTGGAGTACACCCAACTGGTGCGCAGGATCAAATACTGCCCGCCCGCTGCGGCGATGGCTTGCTCGCCCGCCAGTTTGCTTTTGCCGTACACGCCCAGCGGGTTGGGTTGATCGTCTTCGGTGTAAGGCGCGGGTTTGCTGCCGTCGAACACGTAGTCGGTGGAGTAATGGATCAGCGGAATGCCGAGCGCTTTCGCTTCTTCGGCCAACACTCCCGGTGCTGTGCCATTGATCGCAAATGCCAGGTCTGGCTCGCTTTCAGCCAGATCCACGGCGGTGTGTGCGCCTGCGTTAATGATCAAGTCAGGCATGTGGGCGCGTACTTGAGCGCGGATCTGTTCGGGCTGGCTCAGGTCCAGCGCGTCGCGCCCCAGCACAATCAACTCGCCTAACCCAGCAAGATGCTTTTGCAGTTCGATGGCCACTTGGCCGGTTTTACCGCTAATCAGGATTTTCAACGGCGCCGAAGGTTGGCTCATGCGATCAGGTCCCGGGCGTCGGTGAAACCTAGGCGTTGGCCTTGGTAGCTGCCGTCCTGAACGCGTTTGCACCACTCCAGGTTGTCCAGGTACCACTGCACGGTTTTGCGCAGGCCGGTTTCGAAGGTTTCTTCAGGCACCCAGCCCAGTTCACGTTCGATTTTGCTAGCGTCGATCGCATAGCGCTGGTCGTGGCCCGGACGGTCCTGAACAAAGGTGATCAGGTCAGCAAACTGCGCGACACCAGTTGGATGCTCAGGTGCCAACTCTTCGAGCAGCGCGCAGATGCCACGAACCACGTCGATGTTTTTCTGCTCGTTGTGGCCGCCGATGTTGTAGGTCTCGCCGACCACGCCTTCGGTCACGACTTTAAGCAGGGCACGGGCGTGGTCTTCTACAAACAGCCAGTCACGCACTTGCAGACCATTGCCATACACCGGCAGCGGTTTGCCAGCCAGAGCGTTGAGGATCACCAGCGGAATCAGTTTTTCCGGGAAGTGGAACGGCCCGTAGTTGTTCGAGCAGTTGGTCAGCAGCACCGGCAAGCCGTAGGTGTGGTTCCAGGCGCGGACCAAGTGGTCAGACGCCGCTTTACTGGCCGAGTACGGCGAGCTTGGCGCGTAAGGTGTGGCTTCCGTGAACAGATCATCCACGCCGTGCAGGTCGCCATACACTTCGTCAGTCGAAATGTGATGGAAGCGGAAGGCGCTTTTAGCCGGTTCTTGCAGCGTCGACCAATAGGCGCGGGCGGCTTCGAGCAGGCTATAAGTGCCGACGATGTTGGTCTGTATGAAGTCCGCCGGGCAGTCGATGGAACGGTCAACGTGCGACTCGGCCGCTAGGTGCATGATCGCCTGCGGCTGGAAGCGCTCGATAATGGCGCTGACAGCGGCCTGGTCGACAATGTCTGCCTGAGCGAATTCGTAGCGGGTATCTGTTGCGATGCTCTGCAGCGATTCAAGGTTGCCAGCGTAGGTCAACTTATCGAGGTTGAGCACGTCGTGCGCGGTGTTCTTGATCAGGTGTCGGATCAGCGCTGAACCAATAAAACCGGCACCGCCGGTGACTAAAATACGCATGTGGATATTCCTTATTCCCTGACGGCCCTAAATCATGTGGTGCGGTTCAGTGTGGCGCAAGTGAGAGCGGTCGGGAAAATGCGGTTTAACGGCCCAGAACTCAGAAACCTTGGTTTTTATATCGATTTATATCTGTTTTAAAGTCTCTTCTAAGCGGGTTTTATGCGATAAATGGATTTTATTGTAGATATATATCGGCTATAAAGACGCCCTGCGTTGACGCAATAAAGACTGGCGTCCACAGTTTGCGGTCTGGCATTTTTATGATCCCATTCACCTCTTCGACGGTTCCCAGGAGTCCTGACGGTTATGACTACTTTGCACAGCACGCCCCGCGCTGACGGCTTCCATATGCCGGCTGAATGGGCTCCACACGCTCAAGTCTGGATGATCTGGCCTGAGCGCCCGGACAACTGGCGCCTCGGCGGTAAACCCGCGCAGGCAGCGCACGCGGCCGTGGCCAAGGCCATCGCCCGTTTTGAGCCGGTGACCGTCGGCGTGTCGGCTGCGCAATACGAAAATGCCCGTGCGCAACTGGATGTGCCGAATATCCGTGTGGTTGAGATCTCCAGCGATGACGCTTGGGTGCGTGACAGCGGGCCGACCTTCGTCATCAACGACAGCGGCGAAGTGCGGGGTGTGAACTGGGACTTTAACGCGTGGGGTGGCTTTGACGGTGGCCTGTACTTCCCTTGGAACCGCGATCAGCAAGTGGGCGGCAAGATCCTTGAAATAGAGCGCTCCGCGCGCTACCACACCGAGGGTTTTGTGCTTGAAGGCGGTTCGATCCATGTCGATGGCGAAGGCACGCTCATCACCACGGCTGAATGCCTGATGAATCGCAACCGCAACCCGCACCTGTCTCGTGAGGAAATTGAAGACGTTCTGCGCGCGCAACTGGCTGTGGATAAGATCATTTGGTTGCCGGACGGTCTGTTCAACGACGAAACCGACGGCCATGTGGATAACTTCTGCTGCTACGTTGCACCGGGCGAAGTGTTGCTGGCGTGGACCGACGACGAGCGCGATCCGAACTACGTGCGTTGCCATGAAGCGATGAACGTCCTGGCCTCCAGCACTGATGCCAAGGGCCGTCCTTTTGTGGTGCACAAAATGCCGATTCCGGGGCCGATGTATGCCACCCAGGAAGAATGCGACGGCGTGGACAAAGTCGCTGGTAGTCAGGACCGTAATCCGTCGGAGCGTTTGGCCGGTTCTTACGTGAACTTCCTGATCGTCAACGGCGGCATCATTGCCCCAAGTTTTGATGATCCGATGGATGCGCAGGCCAAAGTCATCCTGCAAAACATCTTCCCGCAACACGAAGTGGTGATGGTGCCGGGCCGTGAGTTGCTACTGGGCGGTGGCAATATCCATTGCCTGACCCAGCAACAACCCGCGCCGCATAAGGCTTAACTGATTTAGCGCTAGCCTGCGGACTGGATGGTTGCTGGGGGATAAAAGTCGACGAGTCGATTATCGGTAAGGAAAATGTGGTCTTTTGACAAAATTTTCACGAAATTGACACGTTGCCTTAACGACGGCTAGGATCCGCACCAACGCCTGTGGCGATAAGCCATGCACCAACTTTTTTAAAAGACCCTTACGGAGTCTCGTAAGGGTCTTTTTTGTTTCTGTGAAGCAACCACCACTCAATGTTTCAGCTTGATTCCCACAGCGCGTCTCTATTCAGACATAAGGAAAATAAAATGTTGAACAAACGGATAGGTCTACTCGCTCTGGGCGTACTCAGTGCTACCCAAGCCATGGCAAACGATCAAGCTGACGCAAAAGGTTTTGTAGAAGACAGCCACCTCAATGTACTGGCACGCAACGCCTACATCAGCCGTGACTACAAAGATGGCAATCCAGACCGCGCCGAGTGGGGCCAAGGCTTCCTCGGCACGTTCACCTCGGGCTTCACCCAAGGCACTGTGGGCGTGGGTGTGGATGCGTTCGGCATCTACGCGCTGCGCTTGGACGGTGGCCGTGGCAAAAGTGGCCAGGGCGGTATCGACTTCTTCAAACAAGACCATAACGGTAAAGCGGCTCACGACATCGCCAAAGCGGGCGCTGCTGTGAAGTTCCGTGTGTCAAATACCGTGCTGAAGTACGGCGATCAAATGCCTGCGCTGCCGGTATTGATGTACGACAATTCGCGTCTGATGCCAGAAAGCTACACCGGTACTCTGTTGACCTCCAAAGAGATCGACGGCCTGGAACTGAATGTGGGTCGCTTCACCGAGGAGTCGCGTAAAAGTGCTGAAGCGCGTAACAGCGGCGGCCTGAAGAGCATCAACGTGTTCGGCGGTAGCTACAAGTTCACCGACAACTTCTCGGCCTCGTTGTACGGCTCCGAGATGAAAGACGAGATGCGTAAACAGTACGTAGGCATGACCTACGTGCTGCCGCTGGAAGACAAACAGTCACTGACGTTTGATTTCAACGGTTACCGCACTCACTTTGACTCGGCCTATGCGCGTGACGTACTTCAGACTGACGGTTCAAAGAACAAGATCTGGAGCCTGGCAACCACCTACGCTTTCGGCCCGCACTCCTTGCTTCTGGCTTACCAGAGCAGCACCGGTGACATGGGTTACCGTTACGGCGGCTACCGCAACGACCGCGGCGTGGGCGACGGCGGCAACACCATCCTGCTGGCCAACTCCTACTGGTCTGACTTCAACGGCAAAGACGAGCGTTCTTGGCAGTTGGGTTACGGTTTCGACTTCGGTGCCGTTGGCATTCCGGGCCTGACCTACAACATTGCCTACGTTCGCGGCAGCAACATCGACGACGGTTCAGGCGATGGCCGTGGTACCGAGCGCGAAATCTACAACCAGGCCAAGTACGTTGTACAAAGCGGTCCGGTTAAAGACCTGAGCGTACGTCTGCGTGGTTCGTGGTTGCGCGTTTCTAGCAGCGCGAGCGACTACAACATCGGCGGCAACGAAGTACGTGTATTTGTTGATTACCCAATCAGCATTTTCTGATGCGACTGGCCTGATAGCAGGCCGGACATCTGAATAAAAAACGCCCCGAACTGATTGGTTCGGGGCGTTTTTTTGTTGCGCACTTTTAGGCGGTTCTACCGTCTTAGAAATCCCAGCGTGTGGTGACCATCACGTTGCGCGGGTCGCCGTAGTAGGCGGAGGTGTAGAAGCCGATGTTGGTGTAGTACACCTTGTCGAACAGGTTGTTGACGTTGAAGGTCGCCGACAGGTTGTCGGTGATTTGATAGCGGGCCATCAAGTCCACCAGCCAGTACGGGTCTTGGGTGAATTTTTCTGAGCTTCTTTTGCCGCTGTTATACAGCGTCTGCCATCCAGCGCTCTGCCAACGTGCGCCGCCGCCAAGCGTGAGTTTGTCTAGGTCGCCCTTGAGTTTGTAGCTGCTATAGAAACTGACTTGGTCTTGCGGCTCCCAAGTCGAGACTTTCTCGTCGGTGTTGTTCTCGCGGGCAATTTTGTGTGTGTAGCCTGCCTGCAACTGCCAGCCAGGGCTGAGCTCGCCGGAAATTTCTGCTTCGTAACCTTTGGTTTTGGTCTTGGCAGCCATGTACGCAATGTCGTTGCCCGGAACGGCGTTGAAGAGCGTGTCTTGTATCGGCCGGTTGTTTTCATGCACTTCAAAATAGGCAAGGCTGGTGTTCAGGCGGCCACCGTAAAACTCGCCTTTGATGCCCAGCTCATAGTTCTTGCCTTCGTTGGGCTCCAGCATTTTGCGCGTACGGTCCAGGTATTCGGTGTGCGGCTGAAAAATCTCGGTGTAGCTGGCGTATGCGGAGAAGTTGTCGTTGAGGTCGTACACCGCGCCTGCATAAGGCAGGACCTTACCGCTTGCTCGGCTGTCTCGGGTGCCGGTGACCTGGTAGTTGGCGACTCGGGTGCCTAGCGTCAGGTGCAGGTCATCCATGAGGCTGAAGCGACTGGCGATGTAAGTACCCGTCTGGCGGGTGGTGACGTCGTTGATTCGGGTGGGCTGGTTCCACTCGGGTTCGATAGCTTCGCCGTGCCACTGGTAGAAATCGTATGAGTTGTCGAAATAGGTGGCTCTGCCGTAGTCCTTGCCTTTCCACTTGGCAGTGGACAAGGACTGGCCCACCACCAGTTGGTGTTCCCGGCCAAGCAGTTCGAACGGCCCCGAGGCGTACACATCCAGGCTGTCACTGGTGGTTTTGCCGGTGTACTTTTGCGCCCAGATGGAACTCTCGGTGGCGGAGTCCTGAGAGATATAACCCAAAGGCGCGTCATAGCCGTTGATCTGATGGTTGTACTGCGCTTTGGTCACCCAGCCATTGGCAAAGCTATGTTCGAGGGTGGCGAAAACCGTACGGCTGTACTGCGCCCAAGCGCTCCACTTTGGGCCGTTGTTGAACGAGCGGGGCACATCCAGACGGTTGCCGACCGCATCGAACACAGTACGCGAACCCGTCCAGCTTGAGCCTTTTGGATCGCTGTCCTGATAGTCCGCCCCCAAGGTCAGCAGAGTGTCTTCATCCAGATCAACTTCAAGAATGCCGTAGTAAACGCCGGTCTTGCGTGAGTAGTGGTCGAGAAACGACTGTTTGTCTTGATAAGCCGCAACCGCCCGGCCGCGCACGTTGCCGGTTTCGGTCAACGGGCCGCTGACGTCAACTTGGCTGCGGTAGTTGTCCCAAGATCCCGCCCCCAGTTCGATGCTGCCCTGGAAGTCTGCAGTGGGTTTTTTACGAATCAGGTTGATGGTGCCGCCTGCGCCGCCCGCTCCAGTGAGCAGCCCGGTCGCGCCTTTGAGCACTTCGACCCGGTCATAAATGGCCATGTCGCTCAGGGTCTGGCCCGCTGAATATTGGGTGTCCCGCAGGGTTGGAATGCCATCGTATTGGAAGTTGACGATGGAAAAGCCGCGGGAGTAGTAGTTTGTGCGCTCGGCGTCGTAGGTCGACACGGTGATGCCCGGCGTGTGGCGCATCACGTCATCAATGGAGTTGAGCCCGAAATCGTCCATGACCTGACGGGTCACCACCGAAATCGACTGCGGCGTTTCGCGTGGGGTCAATACCAGACGCGTGGCCGTGGCGATGGTGCCCGGCGTGTAGGATCCCGTGCCCTCAGTAACCGACCCCAACTGGTTGGTGGTGACCTGAGTGGCGCCCAGTTCCAGTGACGATGGCGAATTGCGAGCGACCAGCACATAGCCCCCGTTGCTCTGGCGCTCAGCGTGTAAGCCGCTGTTGGCGAGTAGGCGCTCCAAGCCTTCTTCAACGCTGTATGAACCTTCTAGCCCGTCAGTTTTGAGGTGGCGAGCCTGTTCCGTGTCGAACGAAATGGTCACTCCCGCTTGCACGCCAAATTGGGTTAGCGCCTTGCCCAGCGGGCCTGCGCCAATGTGATAAACCGTCTGGCTTTGCGCACACACTTGGGTCGGCATCAGCGCCAGACCGGGCAGGCTGGCGAGGGACGCGCCAAACACCGCCAGCCGAACAGCGCGCGTTATCTTTGTTGTGGCATTGAGAGGAAGCGGGTCCATCGGGTGATCCTTCCGTTAGTCTGGCAGAGAGCCGCTGTATTCGCGGTTTGTGTCAAAGACGGATGAGAATCAAAATCAGCAAGGTTGTTGGCTGACATTTTTGCATTGAGTTCACGCAGGCTCGATGCTGGTCCAATAACGCGTCACATAACGCACCTTGACCGGCAAGGTTTTGCTCAGGTTTTGCAGCACCGTGTCGGTGTCATCGATCCGAAAAGCCCCTGAAATACTCAACCCTTGAATCGTCGGGTCGCAGCGCAGCACGCCTGGGCGATAACGGCCCAGTTCTTCGACAAAGTCGCCCAGCCGCCAGTCGTCCACGCTTAACATGCCTTGCACCCAAGCCGTCGACCCCGCGGGTAAAAGGCTGACGGCATTCACTGCATCGCGATCAAATGAGGCTTGTTGCCCGGCCTCCAGGCGCACAGGCCGATCGAGGTGTTGAAGCGGGCGTACTTCAACAGCGGCTTGCAGCACACAGACGCGTGTTTGGTCGGGTAATTGGCGCACGCTAAAACGGGTGCCAAGCGCACGAACGCTGCCATCAGCGGTATGAACCACAAAGGGGCGAGGGTCCTGGGCTTTTGCGGTCTGGACCAGCATCTCGCCCCGGTGCAACTGGATCTGGCGCTGCTGCGAGTCAAAGCGAATATCCAGCGCCGTGTCGGCGTTCATCTCCAATTGCGAGCCATCATCCAGACGCAGCGAGCGGCGCTCACGCATGCCCGTGCGTTGCTCCGCAAGCATTGCGCGGTACGGCACCTGCTCAACAGTCAGCCATGAAGCGCCCCCCACGGCCACCAGCATGCCCAGCATTTTCAGCACTTCGCGGCGCTGCGCCTTGGCGGCGCCCAGGCTGGATAACGCGGCTTGTTTGGGCATCATCGACCATTGCCGTTGCAGCGTTTCGACGCGCGCCCAAGCCGCCGCATGCTGCGGGCTGGCGTGCATCCAAGCCTGCCAAGCGCGATGTTGGGCCTCACTGACCGTCCCGTCATTGAGCTGCACATACCAAGTGGCGGCGGCTTCGAGGGTTTTAAGGTCCAATGAACACGACATCACGGCTCGACCAGCAAAAGGCAGCGGGTCATTGCGCGAATCAGATGATTTTTAACCGTTGTCACCGACACCCCAAACTGTTCTGCTGCCGCCACATACGTCAGCCCTTCAAGCTGAACCGCGAGGAAAATCTCCCGCGTTCTGGGGCCTAACTCATCGAGCAGCGTATCGATCGCAATCAGCATCTCGATAATCGACAAACGCACGTCTGGCGACACCTCCACCGGCTCGGGCCTCTGAGACAGCGCGAACAAATATGCTTGCTCAATCGTGCGGCGGCGAGATTTATCGATCAACAGCGAACGGGCAATCGCACTGAGATAGCCACGCGGCTCGCGAATCGGCATATCAGTGCGGGCCGTCATCACCCGCACAAACGTGTCCTGAGCCAAATCCGAAGCATCGGCCGCATTGCCCAGGCGCACGCGCAACCAGCCTTTCAGCCAACTGTTGTGTTCGCTGTACAACTGATGAAGAGCTGAATGATCGAGCGCCGACATGAGAAAGTCACCAAGAGCGTAAATGGTAATCGCTCTCATTGTCGTGATGGTCTGGGGTTTATGCAAGGGGGAAGGGCAACTACCTTGAGGGCTGTCTGCACTACCCTCGTAGGAGTTGACGAGCTTTGCGAGGCTACGTCCGACTGTGAAACAGTCGTAAAGCAGGTTGTCACGGCCTTTCGGTTAAACCGCGCTTTCAGGGTATACGCTTGCTGCGCAATCGGACGTAGCCTCGCAGGCTCGGCAACTGCTACGGGGTGCATATCGTACACAAACCGGTCGTTGCCCATGGCCCTATACCCGGCCACCGCCGAAAAGCCGGGTGTAAATTCCCAGCCTGCTAGCCATGATTTTTGACATGGATACGGCCTGCACCACTCTCGTAGCAGTTGACGAGCTTTGCGAGGCTACGTCCGACTGTGAAACAGTCGTAAAGCAGGTTGTCACGGCCTTTCGGTTAAACCGCGCTTTCAGGGTATACGCTTGCTGCGCAATCGGACGTAGCCTCGCAGGCTCGGCAACTGCTACGCGGTGCATATTCTCAAAACCGTCCGCTAATCCCAAGCAGCGGGCCTTTTTGCACGATGTCGTACACAAACCCGTCGTTGCGATAATTCACGCCCATGGCCCTATACCCGGCCACCGCCGAAAAGCCTGGGGTGAACTCCCAGCCTGCTAGTGCTGCCACGTCCCAGTCTTCACGCGATTGCCCGGCACCCACCATGCCCCAAGACGACAACCAGAACCGCTCACTCACGGCATAGCGCCCCCGCAGCCCGACCATGGCGTCTGCCCACGTGGCGCTGTCAGAGCCAGAATGCCCCGCAGCTTGCCCACCATGAAGGGTCAGGGTGGTGCTGCTGTACCAGACGCGCACGCCGCCCGCGACGTCGACCCGGTAATCGTCATCGCCGAGTACCGTATAGCCGCCGCCCAAGAATCCTGACGCTGTCTTGCCTTCAACCTCCAGCTTGGACCCGGTTGGCAGGCGGTTACGGGTGTCGGTGTCGATGTACATCAGGTCAGCGAGCACGCTGTAGGGGCCGCGCCGCGCTTCGCCCATGAACATCACCGACATATCGACGGTACGCGCGATGTCAGAAAAGTCGGACTTCACAAACATAGTCCCGGTGTTTTTGTGACCGACGTGCCCACGAATCCCGGCGCCCCACAGGTAAGGCCCGCCGTTGAACTGCCATTCATCGCTGTCTGCCGCGTTGGCGACAGTCGGCAGGCCGCTTACGGCGCTCGCCAACGCCCCAAACAGCAGGGCCAAGCGAGTGTGCTTGCGCCGCAACGAAGTGTTACTGAGCCTCATGGCGCATCCCCGTTCAGTGCTGCGTCAACGAGAGCGCCACGCCCTCGGCGGCGCAGTTTTCTGTCGGCTTATTGCCGGCCTTTTGTGCCGCCTGTATTTCTTCCTTCGCGGCTGCCAGATCCTTCAGGAACGCCGGATTGCTCTGCAGGCTGGCCACCGTGGCGGCGCCCATGATGCGCCCCGCATCCACGTCGCTTTGCCAGTGCGCGTTGCAGATGACGCGGCTCTGGCCGTACGCCAGGCCACGGGTCATCAGTTTAGTGGCGCGTGCCGGGTTCACTTGCGCGAGGATCAAGCCCCAGGCCCAGCCCGCCGCCGAATGGCCAGATGGCCAGGAGCCGTCGGTGCGCAGCAGCGGCTCCATGTCTTTGCGGCACGTGCTTTCGTCATGCACCACAAAAGGACGGGTGCGGTTGTAGGCGTTTTTCCCGGCATACGTGGAGCCACCGGCATCCGTCAAGGTGCGTTGCATCAAGGTGTAAAGATGCGGTGTGGTCTTCTCGCTGATCTGCACGCCCATCGCACACGAGAACGTGTTCGCCGGGCCTGGGAATGCGAGCTCTGCATCCGTTGCGGCGAGTTTCTCCCGGGCCGTGCCACGCAGTGCCAGCGCCGCCCGCCGTGCCTCTTCATCCCGCGCCAGCGCCGCAGAGTCTGGTTTAGGCGGCGCGCCGAGCAACGCCAGACGCAGCGGCAAATCGGCCGTGTCCAAGTAGCCTGGAGCCAGCTTGAAATGAGGGTCCGTGATCTTGGTAGCGGCCTCTTCGGCAAGCGCCAGCCCCGACCACAGCAGGCCAGTCAGGGACACGGTGAGCCCCAACTGCTTATGTCGTTGTTTCATCGCGTATTCCCTTGTCTGCTGTGTCGCGGATGGCTGCGGCGTGAGCGGTTAATCAAAACGAGTACAGAGCGTTCAGGTAGGCGCCTGCGCCCACCTTTTCACCCGTGAGCGGGCTATTGCGAGCGTCGGAGACCAGTGCGTAAGTCTTGATCCCGCCTTCTAGAGCGATTTGTGGCTGCCATTGCCAAGTCAGGCCCAACTTCAAGGTCACGTCGCGCATCCCGCCACCCGGACGGTATTCCTCGAACTGGGTGCGGGCCGCTTGCTGGGCCGTGACGCCAAAGCGCGCCATCATGTCGTTCTCATTGCTCCACGTGCCGTAGAGCGTCGAGTCCAGGGTCAATGTCGAAGACAGTTCGTAGGCCGTGGCGACCCCAGCCTCTAGATACGCGGTATGGCCCAGACGCTCGCCGCCGTAATTGCGGTTATCGCTGGAGCGCAGACCTCGCACAAATAGGCGCCCGGCCGGCAGCGCCCAATACGCTTCTGCCCCGACCAGTGCGGTGCTGTCCAGGTTGCCCATGCCCCGCAGATAGTCATCGCGACCGCCCAAGGTGTGGATTCTTTCTTTGCGGCCTTGGTCATAACCAATCAATAGCGCAAACCCGAAAGGCGACAACCCCGGCAAGTCCCAACGCAAGCCCTCAGGGAACGCCGCGCTAAACGTGCCCCATTCTTCGGTCGGCAACACGGCCTTCAATTTCAACGACGGGAAAGCTGCGTAGTGCGACGAACCTTCGTACAGCGGGCCGACACCAATGCCGCCACCGACGGTCACGGACGGCTTACTTGAGTCGTCTGCGTGTACCGGCAGCACCATCGCAACTGCGAGCGTCGCACCTGTAATGAGTGTCATGGGATGCTTGAGAAAGTGTGAACCGCCGAGGGTTGTCATTGCTTCTTTCCTTGGGTGTAAACCAAACGTAGTGGCATGTGTGCGGGGTTATAAACGCCGGGCGTTATCAATTAGCGTGCTACAAGCTGCGGCTTCGGGAAATGCCATTGGCCATTCAGTATTTGTTCGCTCGGCTGATAAAGCCTGACGGTGTAGTTCCAGCCGGGCGTGGTTGGCAGGCAATTAGCGGTCTTCGCGTCGCAACCGCCGAACTGGATAACAATCGAGCCATCCTCACTTTTCTGGGCGGTGAGGTTGTTCAACGAATAGGCGTCATAGGGGTTTTTCTGGAAGTAACCGTCGGCGTTATAAACACTGACCGACCAGAAACTATTGACGGGGACATCTCCAACCTTAAGTTGATAAACGGTTTTCCCATCGTTCTCAGGCATCACGCCGCCTAGGTAGATAGCGTCCTTGGCTGGGTTGCCACCCCACCCCGTCGCCGTGCCGATCAAATGATGGATTGGATTGACCGAGCCCTTGGGGCCAAAGGACTGGTTGTAGTCAGGAATCGTCGAACCCAAGACTTCCAGAGCCTCACGCACCTTTGCCTGGCTGGCCTGGTCCCACTTGGGTACTACAAACTCCCCAACCTTGGCTTGGCTGACGGTGATTGCATCCTGCAGTGCATGTACCTTTTCAAGGTCTTTGCGGTCTGCGGGATCGAAGAAGGTACGCACGGCCACAAATACATAGCGTGTGCCGACTGATTCTTTCGTCAGTGTCTGGCTGCCGGCGCCGTAAGTGACGGCGGGGACATAGTGATCTTCATTGATGACCGCCATCGACATGAAACGCCCATCTGCCTCAGGCAAGGTAATTGTGACGGGGCCTGCATCGAGGTCGAACACGGCTGACGAATAGAGCGTGTCCCGATTCATTCGGACTACATTCTGGGCGTCGATGGGCACTGCTTCGCGGCTGTGAACAAACCGGCCCAAACTCCCAGTTGCCACCATTTTCCCCAAGTAAAGGTCGGACTCGGCACGGGCAAAGTTATCCACACCCACCGGTATCGCCGCTTCTGGGGATGACTGAGCGTTTGCACTTCCAAAAGCTGCCAGCGCCATGGCAAGGATGCAGACCGAGGATGAACGGGACATTTAAACCTCTTGGTTTTATAAGTTGGCGTTAATTTTTGGACTGTATAAGAACCCCTTTGCGCAAACTTGCCATTTGGTGCCAAACGTAATGCGAGCGCGCACGCGAAGGCCGCCTAGCAAAGGGGCCACGTGTTTTTTGGGGAGGTTAGACGGGGAGGTTAACGGCCTTGCTTCAAGAGGGCGCGATAGTGCGACGGCGGGCTGCCCGTCCAACGCTTGAAGGCGCGGGTAAAGTGCGCCGGATCGCTGTAACCGACCATGTAGGCAATTTCGGTTGCGCTATATCGGCCGCTGGCAATCAACTGCAGGGCTTCACTGCGACGTGTCTCGTCACGTAATGCCTCGAAGTCGATGCCGCAATGTTCGAGACGCCGCTGCAGCGTTCGAGCAGACAGCCCGATTTTTCGTGAAATAGTGACAAGTTTGGACAGTTCTTGATCCGCTATCTGCTGGGCGAGCACGTCAGCTGCGTCAGCGGTCGACTTCAGGGCTTGGGTGGTTTTCCAGGCAACATCCCGAACCGGCTGCAGAGGCGTTTCGAGCAACTCACGATCAAATTCGATCATGTTGTACTCAGCGTTCATTTCGAGATTGGGGCCCAAATACTCTTCAAGCGCCTCGTCGCCTCGCTCTCTCGAGTTTTTTAGGTACACACGAATGGCGCCAGGCTCACCGGACATCATCGGGAGTTTTCTCAGCAGCGCCAGCGTGCCCAAAATCACCTGCTTAGGGTCCGCCCCGTGGTGCCCGTTAAAGTGATGAATCAGCTTCGTCATCCGGCCTTCGGTGATGATCTTTACGTCACTGCCTCTGTGCAGCAAGTCCGTATTCACCGCCGCCAATGCACACGCCTGAGCAAGATTAGTCGAGCCCAATACCCGTTCGCCCCAGGCACCGAGCGAACGCACCTCAATCAGATGCCCCACCGACGCACCGGCAAACGGGTCCTGGGCGACCGCGGCCATTTCATTGGCAATGTGAAAACAGGCTGCACGCGGAACCCAGGCTTCAGGGTTTTGAAACACCTGTGGGGAAATCCCATAACGCCGAAAAAACTCCAGCGGCGACACACCGCGCATCCCCAGATAAGGAGCAATGTGCCGAAGCGTACTGAGCTTTATCGAGGGCGCAGCATTCGTCATCGCGTTCGTACCTAATCAAAAGGCAAAAAAATCGGCAGGGAGCAGCGGGAATAGGGTGTTGGCGCCTGCTGGCGCGAGTGATGGCACAGTAAACACGATGTTTGTTTCAGGGACAAGGCGGTGGGGGTGGGGAGGTTTTTTTTGGGCTGTAGCTATCTCTTCGCCGGTTTCGTGATTGAGCTTGCCCAATTTATTGCCCTTCTTGCTGTACAGCTGAGTTCACAAAAAGCCCAACTATCAGGCACGCACACCCATGTAAAGCTCTAAGTCGATTGGCAGATGCTCATCAATTGCGATACTGAGCTGCTTTATTTGGTCGTTCGTCAGCAACCATTCACCCTCTGGGCTTTGGTCCAGACTTTTCCTACCAAAAATTGCCATTACAGCGGCTTCATACTCAGGTTTAACGGTCAGGTCGTACTTCAAAGAATCGTCCTCATCGTCACCCTTTAAAAAACCACTGATCCATAAAAGCATGATTCATGTCCTGATTTATTTAGGCGTCATTTGCCGGGCCATTTTTTTCGCTCAGGCTTCAACACCAATAAATAACTTTAAATCGGTTGGCAGTGCTACTCCGGTGATCTCTGATAGGTGTGCAATTTGCTCGTCCGTGAGTAGCCATTCCCCTTCAGCCATAGCATTAAGATTTTTATGGCCCAAGATCTGTACGATTTGGTCGTTAAGGGAACTATCCAAATCATGCTCAAACTTAAGTGAGTCATCTTCGGAGCTTTCCAGCAAGAATCCACTGATACACAAATGCATGATTCATCTCCTGATCTGGTTAGGTGTCGTTCTGCTAGGCTTTGTCAGTATTTCATTTGCTTCGCATTGCTTCTCGACCAAGCACATTGGCCTGTTCGATGACGGTTGATGTGTATTCTGCAATGCGTCAACCCACGTTACAGGTAAGTTGGAATATATATTTTTCGTTCTTGAAGCACTTATTTGTCAATACCTCAATGTTTGATAGTTGAGCGTCATTGAGGTTGTAGCCCTCATCGCCTCGTTGTGGTGATGTCCAGTTCATTATTTTTGCTAGTTGAGTTTCGCACCCCTCTGGAAGCGCAATTTCAAAGGCTAGAGATTCGTCTTCTTTATCAAATGCTTCAACAATATAAATCATGGCTCAACCTCTCTTTTTTTATCCGCATCTTTTGTTTGCTCACCTGTTTCGTGATTGAACTCACCAAGATGCTTTCCGCGCTTGTTATATTTTTCTACAGTACCGTGTTGGCTGTCCCATTCAAAAATAACCCCATCCTTAGTCTTCCATCTTTTACGCACTCCGCCTCCGCCTTGTAGAGGCGTTTTCCTAGGCGCCACTTTTGCATCAGGAAAGGCTGTCAGCCCCTTTGGCGGAGGATGGTAACTGTGGTCTCCACCAACCGGCTTTGCAAACACCACATACAGCGACGTCAGCCCACTGTCTGCCGGAAAAACCAGAATGCAGTCGTCGGTTGTAATGTCTTCGCCGGGCAGCCCTTCAAGTTGACTATCCATATTGTCTGCGATCGGGTGCACGAGAATCGTGCCCAGTTGCGCGCCGCTGTTATCGGGGTAGACCAGCGGAGGCATGTGACCCAAGCGCCCATTCTGCGGTGTCCAGAGAATAGTGATGCCATTTAGCTCGGCTTCCAACGCCGTTTTTGCCGCATTCCACTTAACCTGCACCGTGCGTACCGAGTCGTCGCCTGACGCGCCCGTGTGAATGCCGTACACCTGTAACACGCCTTCAGCATCGCGACGGAACTGAAAGCGCACCCGAGTGGTGGCCCTGCTCATGCTGCGTAGCTGGTCGTCAGTGTGCAGTGTGCCGTCGCCCATTTTGGTGGGCAGCATGCCGAGTATAAAAACGCTGGCAGGCCCGCCGGCGCCACGCAGAGCCCAGGTCATGCGCTGCTGCATGATGCCACCACCGGCCATGCGGCCTAGTCCTGCATCGGCGCCGAGGGCTAGCGCGATAGCCGTTGAAGCGTCAGGCAAAAGCATCGCGCCAGCCACCATGACGTTGCCGAAATGTGAAGCAGGTTCTGTGGTCGTCCCAGCGTCGGTGCGGCACCAATTTTTAGACACGCACGACTTGGCAAATACCAGGTCTGTTCGCGCTTTGGGGGACGGCCATTCATCTTTTGCGATGTAGACCGGTTCTGGCTTGGAGGGGGGGGGCTCCATGCTGCCCATGAAGCGCCACCGTTCGGAAGTCGTGGCAGCCAGTCGTGTCTTAGAAAAGGGTCGTCCGTTTTATCCTTTTTCATGACACGCCTTGTATGACTGCAGAGTGAGTCATGGAGGGTGCCGCTCTATTTCTGCCTTGGTCAAATTGGCCCGGTTACATGGCGTTTCAGGGGGTTTTGAGACTAGGCGGCGTGGGCCATTAATGCCGCCACGGGTTGAAGGAGAAAAAATGCACTTGAGCCAATAAGCCTGTAGGCAGATTCGCGCATGAATGTAGGACGCCTTGAGGTAGACTGCGATTTTTATGCGCTTGTGGAATCAGGATGACAATGGAATGGCGAGCATCCGCGTGGGGGCGGTTGCTGACAAAAACTGAGCCATGGCGTCTGCACGTCGAGGACGAGCGGCTTTTTTTGAGGATTGGCGATCATGTCGTCGAGGTTCATCCTGAGAACCTTCCTACTGTAGAGATCAACCGTGGGGTGCTGTGGACGGATATCACCCTCCGTGAAGGCCGCACATTCCGCGTGGATGGATTGCCTAACGCGAAGGAGCCACTGCTGCGCGAGCAAATAGGCCGGCTCCTCACCATTACTCGCCGGCAGCGCTTTCAAGCGTGCTACTCGGCCATTCGAACCTGGCTAAACACTGTCGCAGAGTCTGTGCAAACGGCTGATTCGAAATGCGTGTGGCTGACACATGAGATGCAGCAAGCGCTGCTAGCCGCTAAGCCGATTCTCAACCTCGACAATCAAGCGTTAAACACGCTGTTCCAGACCCCAGAAATTCAGTCTTCCTTGCCAGAAGCCGACACGACTGTTGAGCGGAATCTGGAGCGCTGGATGTGCGACTGGCCCAAAGCTTGGGCCCAGCGAAACGACGATCACATGCAGCGCGAACTTGAAGCGTGCAAAGCGCTATTGGCAGCAGTGGAAAGCAAGCCGCTCACCGATGAACAATCGCGTGCGGTGATCTGTTTCGATAACCGAGTGCAAGTCATTGCTTCTGCAGGCTCAGGAAAAACATCAACCATGGTGGCCAAGGCTGTTTATGCCCTGCACCGCACATTGGTGTTTCCTAGCGCTATCGTGATGCTGGCATTCAATAAATCGGCCGCCGAAGAGCTTCAGGCGCGGGTCGCGCTGTCTCTTGAGCGTGTTGGTATCGAAGACATACAGATCGAGGCCAAAACCTTTCACTCCCTTGGCCTGTCGATTATTGCCGAGGCGACTGGGCGCAAGCCGCATGTTCCTGACTGGGCAGTGGAGAATGCCTTAGGTTTTCAGAAGCTCATGACCCTTGTCGATGACCTCAAGGATCAATCTGAAGCGTTCAGAATGGAGTGGGATCTGTTTCGCCTGGTGCTTGGGCGAGACATCCCGGCAGCCGGGGATGATCAATTATTCGAGGCGTGGGATAAGGAAGGACTTGGTCGCCTTGTCTCGCTCAAGGGTGACCATGTGGCGAGTCAGGAGGAGCGAGTCATCGCCAACTGGCTTTTCTACAACGGTGTCGAATATCAATATGAACGTGCTTACGAGCATGACACCGCCACCGCCATGCACCGTCAATATTTTCCAGACTTCTTCTACCCTGACATCAACCTCTACCACGAGCACTTCGCCCTAGACGCGTCGGGTCAGGCTCCGGAGCATTTCAAGGGCTATGTTGAGGGGGTTAAATGGAAGCGTGAGACCCATCAAAAAATGGGTACGGCGCTCATCGAGACGACCTCACATCAGTTGCACAGCGGCGAGATATTCAAGCACCTGTCCAATGAGCTGACGGCTCGAGGGCTGGTACTTGAGCCCAATCCAGACCGTCCTATCCCTACCAAAGGGATGGTGCCGATGGAGCATGCTGACTTGGTCAAACTGATCCGCATGTTCATCACTCATTTCAAGAGTAATAGCCTTACCGTCGAGTCCCTTCATGAGCGGATCGAAGAGCTGCCGACCGGTGTCTTCAGATACAGATTCGAGGCGTTTCTGAAGCTGGCAACTACGGCACTTGATGGCTGGAACATGGCCCTGTCGTTGGAGAAAGGAATCGACTTTGAGGACATGATTAACATGGCTGCCGAGGTTTTAGAGCGAGGTCATCCTTCGCCCTACAGCTTGGTCATGGCGGACGAGTACCAGGACGCATCGAGAGCGCGTGCGCGCCTGTGCCGGGCGTTGGTGGCCGAACCCGGTCGACATTTTTTTGCGGTGGGGGACGACTGGCAGTCGATCAACCGCTTTGCCGGTGCAGACCTCAGCGTCATGACCGGCTTTCGAGAATGGTTTGGGCACGGCCAAGTCTATCGACTGGAAACAACCTTCCGATGCCCACAAGCGATCTGTGATGTGTCGAGCCAGTTTGTGTCTAAAAATCCGTCCCAGCTACAGAAGCGGGTGACCTCGGTAAGTCCTGAACTGGATGTTCCGATTCAGGCGTTTCAAGTCCCAAACAGGAACGAAATCCAAGGGGCGATCCATCATTACCTTGCCGAGTTACAGAGTCGTTTGGCGCAAGGTTTGGTGCCGTTAGGAAAGAATGGCAAAGTCACGGTCTTCATCCTGGGTCGCTACAGGAACGACCGGCAATACATTCCAGAGAGCTGGCAGGAGCACTTTGGCAACCTGATCGACGTCAGGTTCAAGACCATCCACACCTCGAAAGGTGATGAAGCAGACTATGTCGTCCTCCCGGGCCTGGTGTACCGAGGCTTTCCTAGCATTAAGAGCGATGACGCTTTGCTGGAGCTCGTCATGCCAGCAGGGGACACGTACCCATACAGCGAGGAGCGGCGTTTATTCTACGTAGCGCTGACCCGTGCGCGTCGTTCAGTGGCGATGTTCACGGTCATGGGCAAAAATTCGCCCTTTCTCGATGAAATGGTCAAGGAAGGCGCTGTCAACGTGACGAATGTCCGGGGGGAGCCGATTCAGGAAGATCGTTGCCCGATCTGCAAAATTGGCGTATTCGTCCTTCGCCAAGGGCCATACGGGGAATTTCGCTCATGTTCGAGTTTCCCCATGTGTGAACACAAACCCAAACCGCCCAGGAAAACTGCCAGCCAGCGTGCAAGTTTTTCAGACCGTGGCCCTTGGTGATTCGCTGGCCTGATCAGTCCTTAAGCGCAAGCAGACCTTGTAGGAGCCAGCAAGCTCGCCCCTACAAGACGCGTTTAAATCAACGAGCTGTTTTGATACGGCCGATCAGCGAGCCGGATTCAAAGTAAGTCCCCGGTTGTTGGGTAACTTGAACCTCGCCAGCACAGGGCGCCAGAACCGAAGTTTCCATTTTCATCGCTTCTAATACGGCGATTACTTGCCCGGCACTCACCGTCTCACCGTCCTCGACGACCCAGGTATGCAGGTTGCCCGCTACCGGCGTCAGTATCGCCTGTGGATCAACTGCCTCGCTTGGGCTCGCGCTTTCGCTGGCTGGGCCAACTGTGTTCAGGCTCATACCGCGCAACAAGGCTGCGGGCAGGCCCAACTCGTGGCGCTTGCCGTCAATTTCGACGAAGGTGCGCAGGACTTCTGGGTTCCCCGTTTGAGCGTTGCGGGGGGCGATGGTGATCTGTTCGGCGAAGTCGGTCTCGATCCAGCGAGTGTGCACGTCGAATCGGTCAGCGCTGGTGAAGTCGGCATGGTCCATCACGGCCCGGTGGAACGGCAGCACTGAGGCGATGCCTTCGATGTTGAATTCCGCCAGGGCGCGACGGGCGCGTGTGATCGCCTGCTCACGAGTTGCACCGGTGACAATCAGCTTGGCCATCATCGAATCGAAGGTGCTCGGCACGCTGGAACCGCTGACCACGCCACTGTCCAAGCGTACGCCGGGGCCAGAGGGTGGCATGAATGCTGTGATTTGGCCGGGGGTGGGCAAAAAGCCTTTACCTGCGTCTTCGGCGTTGATGCGAAATTCAAAGCTGTGGCCGCGCGGGGTCGGCGTTTCGCTGAACGACAACGGCAGGCCGTCGGCGATACGCAGTTGCTCAATCACAAGGTCGACGCCGGTGGTTTCTTCGGTCACCGGGTGCTCGACCTGCAAGCGTGTGTTGACCTCCAGGAATGACAGGGTGCCATCTTGGCTCAGCAGGAACTCCACGGTGCCAGCGCCGACGTAGCCGGCCTTGGCGCAAATATCGTGGGCCGATTGATGAATACGCTGGCGCTGTGCGTCGCTGATAAACGGCGCGGGCGCTTCTTCCACCAGCTTCTGGTTGCGTCGTTGCAGCGAGCAATCACGCGTGCCAACCACCACCACCTTGCCGTGTTTGTCGGCCATTATTTGCGCTTCAATGTGCCGAGGGCGGTCGAGGAATTGCTCAACGAAACATTCGCCACGGCCAAACGCTGCTTCGGCTTCGCGCACCGCCGAGGCAAACAGTTCGGCCACCTCGTCTAGGCGCCAGGCTACTTTCATGCCGCGTCCGCCGCCCCCGAAGGCGGCCTTGATGGCAATCGGCAGGCCGTGTTGCTCGGCAAAGGCCAGCACTTGGGCGGCGCTTTCAACCGGCCCAGGCGTACCGGCCACCAAAGGCGCACCAACCTGCTGGGCGAGCTTGCGCGCTTCGACCTTATCGCCCAACACATCAATGGTCTGCGGGGTGGGGCCAACCCAGATCAGCCCAGCGTTGATCACCGCACGGGCGAAGTCGGCCCGCTCAGACAGAAAGCCATAGCCTGGGTGCACGGCGTCGGCTCCGCTGCGTTTGGCGACAGCCAGTAGCTTTTCGATGTCCAGGTAGGTCTCGGCAGGGCGTTGGCCATTCAGAGAATAAGCTTCGTCGGCATGGCGCACGTGCAGCGCGTCAATGTCTGCGTCGGCATAGACGGCAACCGACTGCACACCGTAGTCACGGCAAGCGCGAGCGATGCGGACGGCGATTTCGCCACGGTTGGCGATCAATAATTTTTTCATGACTTGTTCTTCGCATCGGCAGTTGAGAAAGAGGCTTCGGTGCTGAGTTGTATTTCTTCAAACGCATCCAGCGGGTTGAAACGAATCTGTGCATTGACCGGTATCTGTCCAGCCAAATCCAAATGGTGGCTGGCAACCGAGGCAATCACCGGATAACCACCGGTCAGTGGGTGGTCGGCCAAGAACAGCACTGGTTGGCCGCTGGCGGGAACCTGGATCGCGCCAACTGAAGTGCCTTCGCTGGGCAATTCCTGATGATGACTGCGCTCCAGTGGTGTATCACCGGCCAGACGGATACCGACTCGGTTGGATTGAGAGGTGACGCGCCACAGCTGGCTGCTCAGACGCTGGATGGCGTCTTGGGTAAACCAATCGGTGCGCGGCCCCATCACCACATCGAGGGTGACAATGTTGGCGGTGGTCGGCAGCTCAAAGGCTGGGGCTTCGTTCAGGGATACGCTGGTGCCGGTGACCGGTTCGGTAAAGCCCAGTTGGTCGCCAACTGCCAGAGCGTCAGGACCAAGCTGCGCCAAGGTATCGGTGGACAGGCTGCCGAGCACCGGCGTGACGTCGAAACCTCCACGGATTGCCAGATAACTGCGCAACCCGGCCTTGGGTGAACCCAGGCTCACGCGGTCGCCCGCTTCCAGCTCGATGGGTTGATAGTTGCTGGCTTGCCATTGCAGGCCGCTGGCGTTGGTGATGGTGACCGGGGTGTGCGCGCCGGTGATGGCGATCACGGCATTGCCATGGCAAATGAAGCTCAGGCCCCCAAGTACCGACTCTACGCAGGCCATGTCCGAGGGGTTGCCGACGGCGCGGTTGGCCGAGCGCAGAGCACCAAGGTCCAGCGCGCCGGAGCGGGATACGCCCTGGCCGGTCTGGCCGGGGCGGCCCATGTCCTGCAATACGCTATGCAGGCCTGGGCTGATGATCTCCAGATACGTGCCTGACGTGGCGTCGGTGCGTGCTGGCGTCGCAGGTGCTGGCAGGCCACAGGCAGGCAATGGACCTGCGTCGGTGAAACGTACCTTATAGCCAGGGCGCAACAGGGCAGGCTCGGCGCGGTTCAGGTCCCACATCTGCAACGGCGTGACGCCGATGATCTGCCACCCACCAGGGCTGGCTTTGGGATAGACACCGCTGAAGTCGCCCGCCAACGCCACGGCACCGGCAGGGATGCGAGTGCGCGGCGTTTGCCGACGAGGCACCTGGAACCCGGCGCCGCCCGTCAGGTACGCGAAGCCCGGCGCGAAACCGCAGAACGCCACGCTGTAGTCATGAGCGGTGTGACGCTGGATGACTTCTGCGCGGCTGATATTGAGCAAAGTCGCGACTTCGTCGAGGTCTTCGCCGTTGTAATGCACCGGGATTTCCACCCGACGGTGTTCGCCCTCGCGGCGCTGGCTGAGGTCTTGGCCAGCGATGCGGTTGACCAGCGTTTGACGCTCGAGGGTGCTGGGGCGGAATTGGATCATTAACGTGCGTGCGGCAGGAACGATCTCCTCCACGCCCGCAATGGGGTCCGCCGTCAGGGCGTCGAACAAGGCCAGGGTCTCGTCCATATCCTTCAATTCGACGAGCAAGACGTCCAGGTTGACCGGTAGAAAGCGCACAGGGAACTCCTAGACGTGGTAAGTGCTGTCAGGCACGTCGGTGATGAACATATGGCCCGGCGAATGGGTGATTGCGAAGGGCACACCTGATGCCATGACTGCGGCCTGAGGTGTGACACCGCAGGCCCAGAAAACCGGCACTTCGCCAGGCTTGATGCTAACGGCATCGCCGAAATCGGGCCGACTCAGGTCGTTGATACCCAGTCGCCCAGGCTCACCGATATGGACTGGAGCGCCGTGCACCGAGGGGTAGCGCCCGGAAATACTGCTGGCCTCGGCCACGCGATCAGCCGGAATCGGACGCATCGAAACCACCATTTCGCCCTGTAACCGACCGGCAGGACGGCAGGCGCGGTTGGTGCGGTACATCGGCACATTGCAGCCCTCGGTGATGTGTCGCACTTCGATGCCCGCTTCTTGCAGCGGGGTTTCAAAGGTAAAGCTGCAACCGATTAAAAACGCGACCATGTCGTCGTGTTCAGCCCAGGCTTGGGTTGCGTCGCTGACTTCTTCCGCCAGCGTGCCATCGCGCCAGATGCGGTACATCGGGATGTCGGTCCGCAGGTCCGCGCCTTCAGCCAAGAGGGTGATCGGGCTGCCAGCGTCGCTGACATCCAAGATCGGGCAGGCTTTGGGATTGCGCTGCGCGTAGAGCAGGAAGTCGTAGGCCCAGTCGCGGGGCAAGGCGATCAGGTTGGCTTGGGTCATGCCGGGTGCGATACCTGCCGTGGGGCTAACCAGACCGTTGCGGTAAGTGCCACGTGCCTCGCGGGCTGCGGCGATGGCGCTTTGACGGGCTCGATCAAAGGCATTCATGGGCGTTCTCCGGCAAAGGGTTGCAACGATGTATTGGCTTGTTTCAGTACGCGGCGCAGTTCGCGGGCCATCTCTACGGCGGCGGGGCTGTCGCCATGCACACAAATCGAGTCGGCCTCTATTCTGACTAGGCTGCCATCAATGGCTTCGATGGAGCCCGACTGAACCAGACGCAACATGCGCTGGGCCACGAGCTCGGGGTCGTGAAGAACGGCCCCAGGCTCGCGCCGCGAAACCAGAGTGCCCTGCGGCGTATACGCACGATCAGCGAAGGCCTCGGCGACGCACTGCAAGCCTTCGCTACGGGCCAGCTCAATCAGGCTGGAGCCCGCCAGAGCGACGAGCACCAGCGTGGGGTCAATGGCGCGGATTGCCTCAATCACCGCCATCGCTTGTCGGCGGTCGTGAGCAATAGTGTTGTACAAGGCTCCGTGAGGTTTGACGTAGCGCACAGAGGTGCCCGCAGCCTTGGCCAGGCCTTGCAGCGAACCGATCTGATAAATCACGTCGGCGGTCAGTTCGTCGCTCGCGACGTCCATGTTACGGCGGCCAAAGCCAACCTTGTCTGGATAGGAAACGTGAGCGCCAATCGTGACGTTCTTTGCGGCAGCGGCTTTCAGTGTCCGCAGGATGCCCGCCGGGTCACCGGCGTGAAAACCACAGGCGACATTGGCGCTGGTCACGATGTCGAGCATGGCTGCATCGTCGCCCATGTCCCAGGCGCCGAAGCTTTCACCTAGGTCGCTATTAAGATCAATCGCACGCATTTGAAACTACCTCCTGTAATCAGGCTGCGCCAATGAACGAAAAGATGGCACCGGCGGACTTGTACGCCATGTACCACGACAGCAGACAGGTCAGAATGCCCAGCACCAGCAACCAACGTGGATAGTGGTACCCATCCATCAGGTCAGACCGGGCCCAGCCCACGTACATGAAGATGCTCAGGCCCAGCGGCAGGATCAAGCCGTTGAAACCGCCTGCAAACACCAGCAACGCAGCCGGTGGCTTGCCCAGCACCATATACACCGTCATGCAGATGACGATGAAAAACACGGTGGCGAGGTTACGCACACGCTCAGTGATCTTCTTGGAGAACACCGTGATAAAGGACATCGACGTATAAGACGCGCCGATGACACTGCTGATACCCGCCGCCCACAGCACCAGACCGAACATCATCATGCCGATGTCGCCTGCCGCTGCCTGGAATGCCTGACCAGCAGGGTTTGCACCCTTGCCAGACACGTCGATAACCACTCCGCTTGCCACCACACCGAGAATAGCCAGAAACAACACGTAGCGAGCGATGCCTGTGACCAAGATACCGGTCAGTGCCGCGCGGGATACGGCCTGAATGTTTTCTACACCCACGGTGCCGCGATCAAGCAGACGATGAGCGCCTGCATAAGTGATGTAACCGCCTACTGTGCCGCCGACGATGGTGGTAATAGAGGCAAAGTCGATGAAGTCAGGCCATACCGACTGGCGCAGGGCTTCGCCCAGCGGAGGATGGGTCGCGAAGCATGCAAACACGATCAGGCATATTTTCAAGATGCCCAGCCCCATCATTATCCGGTCCATCGCCACGCCTGCGCGATGAGACGAGAAGATCGCAATGGCGAGCAGCGCACTCAAAGCACCGCCCCATTTAGGATCAAGGCCGGTCAGCGCGTTCAAGCCCAGACCTGCACCGGCAATGTTACCCAGCATGAACACCAGGCCACCGCATAGCACCAACAAGGTCAACAAGTAGCCACTGCCCGGAATAGCCGCATTGGCCAGATCGGCCGCGCGCATTTTAGTCAGAGACACGATGCGCCAGACATTCAGTTGAACGACGAAATCAATCAGGATTGACGCCAGAATTCCGAAGGCAAAGGCAGCACCCAATGTTGCCGTGAACGTAGCGGTCTGGGTCAGGAAGCCTGGACCGATAGCAGACGTGGCCATCATGAAGACGGCGGCGACTAAAGACGCCCGCCGCGCCTTTGTGAACTCTTTTGTTGTCGTTGTCACGGCATCATTCCTACGGTGAGAGGTACTTCGACTGAGCAATGAGCATGCCAACACTCAAGAATCACCAATTGAATGTAGGTCTATAAAGGATTCTTTGTTGAACAATCCATGCGCTATGACTGATTCATAAGCACCAAATTGTTACCTTAAGTGCTTGCCGTGCTACTTAATGAAGCACGCCTCACGCTTCATCCTTGTGCCGCGTACTAAGCTCTGATGGAATATCCCGGCGGTTTTCCTCATTCTGGATCTCTTATGAACGACGCCTCTCCCATCCTTCCCCGAACACTGGGAGAAACCATCACCCAAGAAATACGCAGAATGCTGGTCGAGGGTGAACTGGTGCCCGGCCAACGCCTTTCAGAAGCCGCACTGGCCGAACACCTCGACATTTCGCGGAACACATTGAGAGAGGCATTCCGGGTTCTGACGCGCGAAGGCCTGCTCAAACACGAACCTAACCGCGGAGTTACGGTTGCCGAGCCTGACATGGCCTCGATCATCGACATCTACCGGGTGCGCCGCTTCATCGAGTGCAAGGCCATCGCCCAAGCCTACCCCCAGCACCCTGGCACCTTGCACATGCGTGAGGCTGTCGAACTCGGCGTGCGGGCGCGCGAATCGAAAGATTGGGTCGCGGTCGGCACTGCCAACATGATGTTTCACAAATCAATTGTCGAACTGGCCGATAGCCCGCGCCTACAGGTGTTTTATGGGCAGATCTCGGCTGAATTGCGGCTCGCCTTCGGGGTTCTCAACGACCCCCAATTTCTGCACTTGCCGTTCCTCGATATGAACGCATCGATACTTACATGCGTTGAAGAGGGCCGAGCAGTCGACGCTACGACCATGCTGGATGCCTACCTCGTGCAATCTGAGCGAACTGTCCTGGCAGCTTACGAACGCAGCATGAAACGGTAGTCGCCTTGATACGGGGGTTGGGAGATCAGCCTCTTCGAGGGTGTGTTGATTTGTCGGGCCTGAAGTTTCCGATAGGAAATAGTTAATTCCGGGGAATTAAAGGGAATGAGTTTTATCTGTGCCTGCTTTTGTTGATGGCCTTGCGTGGACAAGCGCATCACAGAGATATAAATACCGAGCGCTTACTCAACTGCGCCACGTTTTTGCTTTTAAACGAGTGACGTTCGGTCAGGTCTGGTTCGCGAATTTTGAGCTTGGCTGAGCAGCAAGCCGAATTGGGGGGAGTAGAGCAGTGGTGCGGGGTATGGGGAAGTTCCTCCCTTTACCGAAGCGATTTTTATCTCAGATGCTGCTTTAAACCGATTGGAATCCGACAGAACCCCAAAACGAAAGTAAGCGCTCCATAAACCCCACATTCAAAGCGCTTAGCTGA
>NZ_ALJC01000030.1 GCF_000282975.1 Pseudomonas psychrophila HA-4 | reverse complement strand
GGCGTGGGTGACGCGCCTTTTAAGGGGGGAATGCCGAGGGTGTTTGTGGGATCAATCGCGGGCGTCCAGATTAGTTCGACGCCGTCACCAAAGTCGGCAACCTGTTGCGTGCCGCGTTGGCTGAACTGGATGACGTCGATCATTTCCCATTCGGGTTTTGAGCCGGTGTAGAAGCCATACCCTTTGAGCGAACCATCTGCCTGCGGCTCAACGTACAAGCGCATTCGGGTACGGGCTTTTTTGAGTGAGCGCAGTTGGTCTTCGGTGTACAGCGCGCTGTCGCCCAGTGAAGACGGCCAGAACAAGGCAAGAACACCTAATAAACCGCTGGTAAGCATTGTTCCGCTAGTGGTTGCGACGACTCCAGTGGCGGTCGCGCCAGTGGCCGCACCGCCCAAAGCCAAACCGCCCACACCCGCGGGAACTGCGCCACTGATTAGCTCCAGTGGTACTGACCCGGAACTGTCTGCCTGCCGGGCTCCCAAAATCGCGAAGGTGCCGTAATCACTCAGGCTGTCGACGGGCACAAAGCCTGCGGGGTCGGTGTAGTTGATAACGGCGTCGGGGAGTTTGCAGGACTTGGCGAACACGCACCCCCGGCGCTCGGCATCAAGGCGCTCCTGCGCGGCGAAATCCGCTCGGCGGCGCACCATGTAGGCTTCTTGTCGCGCCTGCATGGCTTCGTACTGTGTTTGCAGGTCTTCGCGTTGTTTGAGCTCGGCGGGGGTCATGTCGTCGAAATACGACGCGCCTTGACCGCCATCGCCACCGACATGCCGCCGTGTTTGA
>NZ_ALJC01000029.1 GCF_000282975.1 Pseudomonas psychrophila HA-4 | reverse complement strand
ACTCTTCGCAGAAAGGTGCGTTGCGCTTGAGGCTGTTGATTTGGCTGGGGGTGAGCACGGCGGCTGTCAGCGACGCAACGTCAGAGGTGATGGCAGGCAACGCCGCCGTCCCCGGTATTGGCACGCCGCCGAGCAAGATCGGTGAGCTGACGTAGATCCCGGCCGCACTCACAAGCAGGTGTTGGCCGCCGGCCATCAGCGAGATACAGGCGCCGGCCGATAACACCACGTGGGCCCCGGCCTTGACCGTGACTTCCATGCCGGCTTCGACGGCCATCGCCACGCCCACGGTGGTGTGGCTGCTGACGCCCACGAGGCGAAAGTCGTTGGCGTTGAGTTGCACTTTGCGATCCCCGGTCACGGTGCGCTGGTCTTCGCCTTTAAGCACCGAGACGCTGTTGCCGGTGATGGTTTCTTCACGCTGGCCGTCGATTTGCAGGTGGCTGTC
>NZ_ALJC01000028.1 GCF_000282975.1 Pseudomonas psychrophila HA-4 | reverse complement strand
GCTCTGTATTTAAAACCCGGCGGCATATCCACGCTTAACGTAAAAGTGTTGGGTTCTTTTAAATACCACATCACACCTACAACACTGCTAATAATCAGTATTAAACAACCAATGACACGTTTCATGGCTAAACCTTTTTATTCAGTACATCCCGGATAAATAGTGCACTGCTTGCCATCGGGCATCATAAACTGGCTAAAATCCTGAGTATTCCCACGACAAAATGCATAAGGATCTTCAAAACCTTTCCCCATGCATTTTTTCCACCCTTTAGAAAATTCCACCCAAGTATCGCCTGTCGAAGGCCTCTCTTTCTCAGCTAAACTTATTTTCATCTTCACTGTCTTACCCGGAAGCTGATCCAAGGTATAAACCGCTACAGGCCCACCAGGAGTAGGAGGTTGATTGATATTAATATCTTTACAGTTCAGCAACTTTATAAGCCGTCTATT
>NZ_ALJC01000027.1 GCF_000282975.1 Pseudomonas psychrophila HA-4 | reverse complement strand
GGGCTCGCATTACCACTTCTTTGAGACTAACGACGCGCTGATGTTTGATCGCGGCGACAGCCGTGGCATGCGCCTGAATATTCCGGCAGGCACGGCAGTGCGCTTCGAGCCGGGTCAGACCCGCGAAGTGGAACTGGTAGAGCTTGCCGGGCTGCGTCGCGTGTTCGGCTTTGCCGGGCGCGTCATGGGCAATCTGGATTAACCCAAACCTGACCCGTAGCAGCTGCCGAAGGCTGCGTCCGGCCGAAGGCCGTCAAACCAACCAACGCTGCATTTCTGACACAACGCACTTGCCGCATTGACGGTCGCTTCGCAACCGGACGTCGCCTTCGGCAACTGCTACACAGGATATTTCCATGAAAATTTCCCGCCAGGCTTACGCCGATATGTTCGGCCCTACCGTGGGCGACAAGGTTCGTTTAGCCGATACCGACCTGTGGATCGAGGTTGAGCAGGACTTCACCACCTACGGTGAAGAAGTGAAGTTTGGCGGTGGCAAGGTCATTCGTGACGGCATGGGCCAAAGCCAGTTGCTCGCCGCCGAGGTCGTGGACACGCTGATTACCAATGCACTGATCATCGATCACTGGGGCATCGTCAAAGCCGATGTGGGCCTCAAAAATGGCCGCATCCACGCTATTGGTAAAGCCGGCAACCCGGACATTCAGCCCAACGTGACCATCGCCATTGGCGCCAGCACCGAGGTCATCGCCGGTGAAGGGATGATCCTCACCGCAGGCGGCATCGACACCCATATTCACTTCATCTGCCCGCAGCAGATCGAAGAAGCGCTCAACAGCGGCGTGACCACCATGATCGGCGGCGGCACCGGCCCAGCCACGGGCACTAACGCCACCACGTGCACCTCCGGCCCATGGCACATGGCGCGCATGCTGCAAGCCGCCGATTCGTTCCCGATGAACATGGGCTTCACCGGCAAGGGCAACGCCAGCCTACCGCAGCCGCTGATCGAGCAAGTCGAAGCGGGTGCCATCGGCCTTAAGTTGCACGAGGACTGGGGCACCACGCCCGCCTCTATCGACAACTGCCTGAACGTGGCCGACCTGTATGACGTGCAGGTGGCGATTCACAGCGACACGCTCAATGAGTCGGGCTTTGTCGAATCTACTCTGGCGGCGTTCAAGGGTCGCACTATCCACACCTACCACACCGAAGGCGCAGGCGGCGGGCACGCGCCAGACATCATCAAGGCATGCGGCCTAACCAACGTGCTGCCCAGCTCCACCAACCCGACCCGGCCGTTCACCCGCAACACCATCGACGAACACCTCGACATGCTGATGGTTTGCCATCACTTAGACCCTAGCATTGCCGAAGACGTGGCCTTCGCCGAAAGCCGCATTCGTCGCGAAACGATTGCCGCCGAAGACATCCTGCACGACTTGGGCGCGTTCTCGATGATCAGCTCCGACAGCCAAGCGATGGGGCGTGTGGGCGAGGTGATTACGCGCACCTGGCAAACCGCCGACAAGATGAAAAAACAACGTGGCCCCCTGCCCGAAGACGCGCCTGGCAACGACAACTTCCGCGCCAAGCGTTACATCGCCAAGTACACCATCAACCCGGCGATTACCCACGGCGTGAGCCATATAGTGGGCTCGATTGAAGTCGGTAAATGGGCCGATCTGGTGCTGTGGCGCCCAGCGTTTTTCGGGGTCAAGCCAACGTTAATTCTTAAGGGTGGAGCGATTGCGTCGAGCTTGATGGGCGATGCCAATGCTTCTATCCCGACCCCGCAGCCGGTTCACTACCGACCGATGTTTGCCAGCTATGGCGGCTCGCGACATGCCACCAGCCTGACGTTTATTAGCCAGGCGGCCTTTGATGCGGGGGTGCCCGAAGCCCTCGGCCTTAAAAAGCAAATCGCTGTGGTCAAAGGCTGTCGCGATGTGCAAAAAACCGATCTGATTCACAACGGCTATTTGCCCCACATTGAAGTCGACCCACAGACCTACCAGGTCAAGGCCGATGGCGTGTTGCTGTGGTGTGAGCCGGCCGACGTACTGCCCATGGCACAGCGTTATTTTTTATTTTAAAACGCGCCTTTAGCACTCAGGCTCTTACTCAAAGTCAGAGTCTGAATCGCTCATCAGGGAATCCAGCGGTGGCCTGGAAATGGTTGCTGTCAAGCTATGCATGAGTTCACGCTCCTCGCCATCAAGTTCACGCATGTACTCGTCATAGACCGTATTGGACATCAATCTGCCGAGGGCCACCTCGTCAGCAGATTTACCCAGCAACCGGGCGGATGTTTCGATGGTTATGCGTAACTTCGCCCGCTGTTGCTCCGTTAAGCCCGGCGCTTCGACCCAGTCGCGCAGCGCTACCTGCAAATCGGTCAAGGCGATCATTTTTTTCCTTATCGGCTTGAACTGTTCCGCATAAGCACCTTTCAAATATTCAGTCCAGATGGGCTGATCCAAAAGATGATCAATCAGGCCGCCTCCTTGCTCCCGCTCGTTAACGCGTTTAAAGGCACGCTCAATCATTGCCGGGGGCACATCAGCCTCGGGGAACATCATTTCGGATGACTGCCATGGTAAATCCAGCCTTTGCGCCAGTTCAGTGGTGTAGGCCAGGTAGATTTCAACCTCATCAATGTCGCGGACTGGCCTGCCATTGCTGTCAACGTGCAGCACTCGTTTACCGCTCGCATCGTACTCAGGGTGCAGACGCCCTTCGGCTTCAAGCACACGAACCCGTGAACGGGCAATGGCACCCAACTCATCCAGCCGCACCTTGCCTCTAGCCAGTTCAAAAAGTTTGACGCCTGCTAATAACCTCGGACCGCGATAAATCTCGTGCACCCTGACTTCAACCCCCATCGCATTAAACAACTGCACACCCGCATCCACGCAAAGAAAAGGAGCTGCGGCCATCTCGAACAACGTGTCGCGAAGTACGGTGCTATCGGAGATCGCTTGCAGCATGCGCCAGACCTTGGCACTCATGTCCTGCTTGAACGCCTGACTACGAAGGTCCAAGTGGCGAGCCTGATCGCGGATGACATTGAAAAAAGGTTCAGAACCCGTATGTGCCTCAACCGTATTCCACAGCGTTAGGTTATGAATCACTTGCTCGGGCGATAAACCATTGAGCCAGTAGTTGCTATCAAGCCCAAACTTCGACGGAATATGTCGCAGCGGTTCTAGTCCCACCGACTCGACATACAGGTTGTAGCGCTCAGCCACCTGCTCGGAGACCTCGCTCAGGGTCAAAAAGGTGCGAGCAACGATGGCCGCCTTATCCGAACCTGGCGCTACATCGGGAATGTGACGAAGCGGGTTCTTATCCAGAAGCAGCTTGAATTCACGCGCACGCGGGTGCGCGAAGAGCCCCGTCGGCCAACGATCAAGGTTGCATTGAGTCAGCGTCAAACTCGACAGGTACGGCATACGGCTGACATCCGGGGCCAAACCCAGCGGGCAGCCCTCAAGGTTCAACGTCCGCATAAGGGTCAAGGTTCGTAACTGAGCGACCGCTTCCTGGGTCAGCACAATAGGGTTGCCTTCGAGATTGAGCACCTCTAAAAATGGCATGTCCGTGATGGCTGGGAGCAGATGAGTCAACGACTCGCCCGTCATGTGCAGTTCCCGCAGGTGCTTGAAACTGGAAAGAAATGTGTCAATCCCGTCGGTGATCCCAAGCCCTGACAAATTGAGTTTGCTGACGTGACTCAGATCAGCACCCAGCGCCGGCAAACTCTGTAAAACCGGCCCCACGCCCGCCATTGGAAAACTCAGCTGTTGGCCCGGTGATTGCCCCGTACGCTCAAAGTAAGGCTGGCCAGATCGACGCCATGCATTTTCCAGGCGCTCACGCACCTGGCGCCTGAGCCCTAGAATGTGTTGCTCTTGCGGTGTTGTTGTGGCACTCAAAGGTCTGCCTTCGATGGGCTGGTAATTCCAGTTCCCCAGTGCGGTGGTAAACGCATCAAATTCATCCTCCAACGTTTGGAGGCGGAGTTTGGAGCGCACATCTTTATATTTGAAAAATTCATTTATCTCGTTTGACGTGTACGTTGGATAAAGCCGTCCCAGCCGAACTTTTATCGCCACCCACTCGGCATCATCCTCAACAATCACACCACTACCGCTGAGCACATACCCCAACCGGCCATCAATCAAACGCTGGGGTGGCAAGAAAAAGGGGCGGCTATCGGTTTTCAATTTCAACAGCTCTTGCAGTCGGCCGCGCGATAACGCACGACGCTGCAAGCCTCGCCTTAACTGCAACCCTTGCCCGACATGAGGCACCCCAAGCGCTTTTCGATAATCATCCGGCAGGGCGTGTTGCATGCTGCTGTAAAGGTCATCAATGCCGTGCAGTTGATTGCCCTCGGCATCAAAAGCTTGGTATTTGCCATCGGAGGTTCTCACCAGCACTTTTCGATAGCGATCATCTTTTTTGCCAACACTGACCCTCAGTCGGCCGGTGAAAGACTCCTCACGCACTTCAAGACGCAGATTTTTTTTCCAACCCGGCAGTATTTGGAGCGTATTCAAGACCAAGACTTCGGTATCTGCCGTGACCAATCCGTCCAGGTAAAACCCTAAGTACGCAGAGGAAAGCCGCGTGTCGCGCTGCAACGTACGGGCCGATGTCATCAAACGTAACGGTACTTTGCCCGTGGCGAGCAGTTTGATTTCGTCAGGCCCCGCCTGGGCGATCAATCGCCGAGCCATTACGTTGGGTAATGTGGGAAACATCTGTTGAATCAGCTCAATGGATGGACGCGCAGGGTCTGCCATGGCGACAGGTTCCTCACGCAAGCTGTTGAACAGTCGCTTAATATTTTTCTCCATATGCCCGCTTAACTGTTCTTTGAGCATATCCAGGCGATTTGCCCGATCAAAGGGCAGACGATTGCCCATCAGCGCTTCAAGTTGCGGCATGCTCAAGGCGTCCACCACGCGGCCCGGCAGCCCACCTGCCATCACCTCAGCACGGCTTATTTTGATCACATCAGCCTGCGCTGCACGAGCATTGCCATATTGAATGCTGTTTGCATTGAGCGCTGATGAATCTGCCACCGCAACTGCTTTGGCTGCTGGCCAGCCGGGCATGTCAACCGTGAACGCGGCCGCATAGCCGCACAACTCTTCGGAAATACGACCGGACCGCACTTCAGTGACTGCACGCTCGGCCTTGGTGTACGCCTCAAATTGGTGCAAGTTTTCCAGCAGTAATACCGGCATCGGCTCGCCTTCGGCATACATCCGCCGCAGGTCACCCTCTTGCACGTCACACACCTTGAGCATGAGTTCGATGTCTATGTCGCGTAGCCCCTTCACCAACGGCCCCAAGCGACGCTTCAGCGTTGGGCGACGCCATGTCAGAGGCTGATCTTCTTCATCGACCCATACCCCGAAGCCACTGTTCTTAAATTTGGGCCTATAAGCCTCTGGGTTAGAGGGGTGAATGGCACGGTATTGCTCGTAAATGGGGTCGTTCTCCAGCACATAGGTTTTATCTTTGTGCGACAACACTTCCTCTCCCTCGATCAAGTGAAGCCCCAGCTCATTCACCTTGGTGCTTGGAGAAATTTCAATCAGACGCTCATAGGGACGCAGGTCAACGTTCCACAACCGTTGAGCCCCATTGCGCAGGGTGATTCTTTTGAGTCCATCGATAATCGGTGACGCCATATAGAAGACCCCCGCACCTACTGCCAATATCGCCACATTGTCCAGTACATCACTGAGGTGGATCCAAGCAGCTTCCTTGTCGCCGTCGGACCATTCATGAATCCCTTCAATGGTTTCGTAAAGCAGTTGCCCCGCCATCACCACCAGCATGACTTCGCCCAAGGGCGGTATGACCATCGCAACCAGGTTGACTGCAAACAGCCCGATGTTCAGGTAGTGCGAAGTTCGCAATGAGCGATTATTGGCATCGGCCATCGCGGTGGGTATCGCCATGGCTTGCGCATTGGCAAAGGCTTGGGCACACATTTCTTTGAGCAATGTGCTCCAGGGATCCAGCTCTGCCCAATAGGCTTCGTCACCCAAAGTAATGGCATTGACGTGGATCGATGGGTGGTCAGCCTGTACACGGCGTTTGTGGAGTTCAGGGTTGGGCGGTACGGCTAGCGCCAACGAAGCTAGCGGCGCCAATGCGCGAAACCAGAACTGGGTGGTTTCGGAGCGAAACCATCTCATACCCCAAGGCTGATCAGGCGCATCATCAACTTGCTCGGTTAAGCGCTTGTAGTAATAAGCAAGATCCGTTTGTTTAATAAACCGGGTTAGAAACTCCTGATAGGGCGTCAGGCCGTTCTGCCTCAATGTCGTACTACGTGCCGTTAGCTTGCGCACCAGTTCGTCACGAAAATCTGTAAACGTGGCATACCGCTTAAGGGGGTGCTCAGGATCGCCCGGAATCCAGACGATGAACTCGTCGGCATAGCGGTATTTCCTGCCAAGGGCTAAGACCACACAGCCATGCAGCACAAGCCCCATCACACATGGGGTCCAGTACCACAGTTGCTGCTCGCCCACTCTGATGTTGTGTTCACCGTTGATCACGCGCAGCACCAGAGCATGGCTGATGGAATCAATATCGCCTTTGAGCAAGGCAATTTCCGCATCCAGCTTGAGCATGGCTTTTTGCTGCGTGGCATGGCGGTGTTCCAATATGCCTTGGGACACCAAGCCCTGGGGATTGAAGTACGTCTGTAGGTGTTCCTGGTATTGAGCGCCAATATCAAGGTCGCGGCACAGCTGGGTGAATGTCTCGATTTTCAGTGAAGTGCTATAGGGTTGATAACGCCCCAGTTCATCGGGCTGTGTAATAAAGCCGGACTCTTCAGCAAAGTAATTGGCTTGCGTTTCAGGCTGTTCAAAGTTGTGCAGCGCCGCTTGCAGCAATGACAACGTACTCACACTGTGTGCCCCAGACCCGACACCGAAGGCATCCGTCGTCGGCGTGTATAGACGCAGATACACGTCATTCACGGGCAGTGAGAAGCCCACTGCGTTGAGGGCGGCCTCTAACAGCGGTTGCGCGAAAGCCTGCGCCGTCTGCAAGGCTTGCAGGTGCTTATCCAAGCGATTTTGCGAAGTGAATCGATCCTTCAGTAACGATTTTAGCTGTGCTTTTTGCCTGTCGGGCGCAGTGGCATACCAGTTCGGAATATGGGGTTGGGTGTTCTTGAGTTCGGTCTTGCGTTCAACGCTGCTGTCGAGCAGCCATTGAGGAAATGACCGCTTAAGAAAGGCATCATGACGCCCTCGCCGTGCAGGTTGAATCATCAGGGATGAGGCTTGAGTGCTGGAATCAAACATGGTTGACCCTCGATAAATGTCTGAGTCATCAGCTTATCGAGGGTCAACCGGCAGCAAGGGCTATCTATGTAGTGCCGCTCACGTGAATAGACGCGGCTTTTAACACGCGGCGTCGCATCAGTTAACTGGCGAATCAGGTGTCAGCTTTACCTGTTTCGTCTCGTCAGTGTCGGGCTTAATTCAACACTTTACCCGTCAGCGATTGCATCATCTCCGTCTTCTCTAGGTTAATAGCGTTCAATTGCGTGTAATACGCCTCATCAGTAAGTACCTGCCCTGGTACTACCGTGATGCCGAGGGTGTAGGCTGCCGTCTGGACGTCCTTGCGCAATGCCTCCTTTTGTCCTTCGGAGAACTTAGCACCCGGATCTGCTAATTTTTCTTGCGCTTCCTGCAAGTCGATCGTGGCATTTATTTTATTTTTTATCGCTTCAAATGCCTCAGGGTTAGAGCGCTCAAGGAACTCAGTCCACATCGGCAGTTCAAGTAATTGATCACGCAACCCTGTGCCCGCTTCCAGAGCCCTCACGTGGACGGCTGCTCTGTCTACCATCTCTTCAGTGACATCTTCCTCGGGGAAGACCATATGGTCTATTTGCCAAGGCAAGTCGAGCTGGTCTTTAAGCTCGACCGTGTATTTGAGGTAGATTTCGACTTCATCGATGGACTTCAGCGCAATGCCGTTACGGATATTAGGCACAAAATTACCCGCCTCGTCGTACTCCGGAACACGACGCCCTTCGGCGATCAGTTCATCCACCCGCGCGCGCGCAATTTTGCCTAATTGATTGAGACGCGCCTTACCTCTGGAGAGGTCTAAGATCTCCAACTTAACCAGCCACTCCTGTGGCAATTGGTAGATTTCATACAACATCACCTCAATGCCCAATGAATTGAAAATCTGTGCCCCGGCATCCACACAGGTCGCAGGCGCAGAGGCCATTAGAAAAATCTTGTCGAGAAGCTGAGGGCTTTCGTCCATCGCCCCCAACATCCGCCAGACCTTGCTTTGCATGTCCTTGTGCACCTCGAGTGGGCGATCCTTGAACGACCAAACTTGCTGTTTCAAAAGATTAAACAGGGGTTCTGAACCATGCTCCAGTTCTATGCGATTCCATAAGGCTTGGTTACTCGCGACCTCTTCAGCGCTTAAACCGAGCAACCAATTGCCGCTGTCCCCTTCGAGTCCAGCGGGCATTTGCCGTTCAGGATCAAGTCCTGCTGCCTCCCTGTAAGTTTTCAACTTATCGCGCACTTCAAATGGCAAGTCATCGTAAGTCACCAATGCTCGGGCCAAGGTATTAGCCCTATCAGAACCTGGCGCTACCTCAGGAATGCTTGATAAAGGATTGCGATCAAGGAACATCTGAAATCCTCGAGGCCGTGGGACAGCCAAATAACCTGTTGGCCATTGCGTAACCCCACAATCTCTTAGATTCAATCCGTCCAGATGAGGCATGTGACTGATATTCGGGGGCAACTTGATCGGGTTGAGCTCCAGCGACATCAGTTGCATGCGAGGCAAACGGCTCAGTTGGATCACAGACTCAGGCGTCAGCTCAATGTGGTTAAACGACAAGTCCAACTGGCCCAAACGCGGCATACGTCCAATCGACGCGGGTAATTGCGTGAGGTCGCAACCAGTGATGTCCAGCGAGCGCAGCTTGCTGAAGTGAGACATAAAGCCATCGATGCTATCAGTTGCGCCTATTCCATCCATGACTAGCCGGGTGACATGACCAAAGTCCGCCGACAGTTGCGGCAAGGACTCCAAGACGGGGCCTAACCCCGGCTTATTGAATACCAAGGCTTGACCAATAGTGCGGCCTTTGTACACATGCCTTTCGCCCACTCGACGCCAGGCGTTCTTCAGACGGTCACGGACCCAATGCCGGTTTTTTAGCACTACCCGTCGGCGATCCCACGAAACACCACTCGGGTCCAGCTCGTGCCCATCACTAGTCGAAATAAGCCATTGATTGAGCGCGCTGTCCAACTGGGCTAATTCATCCTCCAACTCCCTTATACGCGCCGCTGCATTTTCCCCATGGGCATCCAAAAAACCCGACAGCCCCGACTCACCTAACTCGGGATAGAGGTTTTTAAGCCGTATCTTCAAAATCTCATTGATTCCGGGGGCAGCGCCTGTAGCGCCTCGACCACTGAGCGGATAACCCAGTCGCCCGTCAGACAAACGCTCGGGAGGTAGAAAATGGGGGCGGTTATCTGCTTGCATGCCTAATAGTTCGCGTAAATTGGGGCGCGGTAATGCGTGCTGCTGGAGCTTGAGCTTTAACTGCCCCCCTTGGCCGACATGGGGCAAGCCAATCGCCTTGCGATGCCCATCCGGCAAGGCATGCTGCAGGCTGCTGTAAAGGTCATCAACACCGTGCAGATGATTGCCTTCGCGGTCAAACGCCTGATAACGGCCGTCCGATATTCGGGCTAAGACCTTATAGTCGCTCGTGTCAGACTCGCCAAAACTGGTTCGCAACTTCCCTCTGAAGTCGCCATCGCGTATTTCAATACGCAGGTTGCTTTCCCAGCCCGGCAGATTTCCAAGGGAGTTCAATACCAGGGTTTCGGTATCGGCCGTAATCAAACCGTCCAAATACCCACCTAAATAAGCGGCAGACAAGCGGGTTTGACGCTGCCATTGGCGGGCGAGCCTGTGCAGGCGCACCGGTAATTTACCGCCCTTGAGCTGAAGACTTTCCGCGGGGTTAGCCTCAACCACGAGCTCACGAGCCAGGGTAGGGGACAGTTTGGGGAACAGACGCTTGATGAGTTGAATAGATGCGTGTGCGGGGTCGGTGTTCGCCACAGGCTCACCAGACAAACTTGAATAAAGGCGATGAATAGTGTTCTCCATGTGCATGGCCAGTCGCTCTTTGAACACACGCACTCGATCTTCGGTGTCAATGGTAATCCGCTGGCCCAGTAACCCTTCTATTTGCGACGGGCTCAGCACATGGAGCACTCGCCCCGGCAACTCCCCCTTCATCAGCTCTTGTTGGCTGATTCTGATGACGTTGCGGCCCGTTGCCAGCTCGCTGCCGTAACGCTTGGCTTTTACCTGCGGCATAGCCTCATCGTAGACATCAAAGGCGATGGTCTGCGGCCACCTCTCAAGCTCGGTGGTAAAGACCACACTGTACGTACTCAGATCCCTAGAAAGAGGCCCGGCCCGTACTTCTTCGACAGCCTTCATGGCTTTGGTATAGGCCCCATACTGACGCAGACTGTCTACCAGCAAGCCGGGTAATGGCTGGTCCTCGGCATATATACGGCGCAGGTCATCTTCCTGCACATCACTGATCTTAAGGATGTTGTCGAATTCGGTATCGCTGAAATCTGTACTCAAGGCCCCCAGGCGGCGCTTAAGCATCGGTAGATCCCAAGTCAGCGGCTTCTCGCCCTCATGCACCCAAACACCCTGCCCTTTGTGTTTGAACACGGGCTTATAAGCATGTGGCTTAGAAGGATGAACGGCACCGTGATCCCCGGAAATGGGATCGAATTGCAGCTCATAGCGTTTGCCTTCGTGCAACAGCACGCTCTTTCCATTTATTGTGTGGAGCCCCGTCTCATCCGGCCGGGAATTAAGAGGAATTTCAATTGAGCTTTCATAGGGCCTCAGATCCTCATTCCACAGCCGTTTTGAACCATTGGGCAAGAACACCACTTTGAGTTTTTCGACAGCCGGCGCTGCAACGTGGAATACCGCAGCGCCTACCACCAGTGTTGCCAAATTCTCCAGCACGTCGCTGATGTGAGCCCACGCTGCATCCTTGTCACCCTCGCCCCATTCGATAAGACCTTCGAAGGTTTCGTGAAGCAATTGCCCCGCCATCACCACCATGATGACCTGGCCCAAGGGCGGTACGACCATCGCTACCACGTTGGCTACAAGCAGCCCGAGGTTCAGGTAGTGCGAGTAGCGCAACGAGCGATTATTGGCATCGACCATCGCAGTGGGTAGCGCCATGCATTGCGCATTGGCATAGGTTTGCGTACGCATATTGCCGAGCAAGGTGCTCCATAGATCTAGGTCTGCCCAATCACTGCCTCCGTCCAGCGTGGTGGCCTTTACACGGATTGAGGGATGTGCAATTTGAACACGCGAGCTATGGGTGTCGGGGTTGGGCGGTACGATGAGCGGCAACGAAGGTATCGGCGCTAATACGCGGATCCAGGACTGGGTGTTTTCAGAGCGAAACCATTCCATGCCCCAAGGCTGGGCAGGCGCATCCTTAACCAGTTCGGTTAAATGTTGGTAGTACCGAGGCTGATCACTTTGCTGGACAAACCGACTCAGAAACGCCTGATAAGGCGTAAGACCGGTCTGTGTTAATGCCTTACTGGGAGCCGTAAGTTTGCGCACCAATTCGTCGCGAAAATCATCAAACGTGGCATACCACTTCAAAGGATGTTCGGGGTCGCCTGGAATCCAGACAATGAAGTCTTTGGCATACTTGTATTTCACGCTTGGTGCAAAGACCACGCAGCCGTGCAACACGATTTTCATGATATAGGGGGTCCAATACCACAGTTGCTGATCGCCTACCTTGATGTTGCGCTCACCGCTAATCACTCGCAGTATCAGGTCAAACTTGTCGAGGGCAATATCCCCTTTGTCTAACGCGATTTGCGCATCCAACCTGAGCATGTCTTTTTGCTGAGTGACGTAACACCGTTCCAATTCGGCTCGGGGCACGGGCTCTTCCGGATCTAAATGAGGTTTGAGGTACTCCTGGTATTTAGCGCCAATATCGAGGACACGGCACAGTTGCGTAAATGACTCAATTTTTAGTGCGGTGACATAAGGTTTGAATCGGCCTAATTTATCGGGCGGCGTTGTAAAGCCAGATTCTCCAGCAAAATAATTGGCTTGCGTTTCGGACTGTTCGAAGTTGTGCAATGCCGCTTGTAGCAATGACAACGTGCGCACGCTGTAGCCCCCAGTGACGATGCCAAAAGCATCTTCCGTGGGCGTGTAGAGCCGCAGATACACGTCATTCACGGCTAAGGGAAACCCTGCTTTCTTAAGGGCGGCGTCCAATAATGGCTGTGCAAACGCCTCAAGCGTCAGCACTTTGCTCAAGAGCTTATCCAGACGATTCTGCGAGGTAAACCGCGCCGCCAGCAGAGGCTTGAGGTCTTTTTTACGAACGGGTGTCAAAGCGTTATACCAGTCCGGAATACGTGGCTTGGTGCTTTTAAGTAAAGCGCGATGCTCTGGCTTAGCCTCTACTAGGTACTGGGGGATAGAGGCCTTTATAAGCTCATAATGGCGCGCCTTGGTGATCGGCGTTGCGCCGGGAGGCAACACACGGACTGTCGTCTCAGACATAGAAAATTCCTTGATAAATGGTGAGGCCATCAGCTTATCGAGGAGGTGAATCACTCAAGAGGTATCTATATATTCCGTGCACGCACCACAGGTAGATCCGTGGTTGTATTGCAAAGTTACTTTAACGGCTAAGATGCAACACCCGCTTTATCACAGCTCTTTAAACCAGGAAGTTGGCCATGCGCCTGTCAGAATTCATCGTGCAAAACGTTGACCGCATCGTCGATGAGTGGGAGCAATTCGCCACAACCATCACGCCCGCTGCCGAAAACATGGACAGCGTCGAGTTGCGTGATCATGCAAAGGCCATGCTGCTGGCGGCCTCGCGCGACATGAACACCGCGCAAACCGCCAGCGAACAACAGGCCAAAGCCGAGGGCGAAATCCTGGACAAAACCCCAAGCCTGGACCGCGCCTCTGCCAGCCATGGTGAGTTGCGCCATGCCGTCGGCTTTGATCTGGTGCAGATGACTTCAGAGTTCCGCCATTTGCGTGCGTGCGTGATTCGCCTGTGGGTAAAAAGCGTCGACAGCCCCGCGCATACTCATCTGCAAGACATGATTCGCTTTAACGAAGCGATTGATGAAGCGCTGGCCGAGTCCACGGCAGCCTATGCCGAACAGGTCAACCGTTCGCGGGATATCTTCCTGGCTATTCTGGGCCACGACCTGCGTGCTCCGCTGCAAGCGGTGAGCATGTCCACCGAAATGCTCGAACGCAAAGCCAAGCTGGATGCCAATGCGCTGAGCTATGTGGCCGCGATTAAAAATGGCGCGCGCCACATGGGGGCGATGGTCAGTGATTTGCTGGAGTTTGTACGCAGCCGCTTAGGGACCGGCTTGCCCATTGAACGGCGCTTGATGAATCTAGGCAACGCCTGCCAGAGCGCACTTGAGGAAGCGGGCGCCGGACAACCCGACTGCACACCGACCTTGCGGGTCGAGGGTGAGGTTGAAGGTTTATGGGACCCGAGCCGTATCGGCCAGTTACTGCAAAACCTGATTGGTAATGCTCTGCAACATGGCGCCCGCAAAGGCGACATCACGTTAAGTGTGACGGGCAGCGCCGACGAAGTGACGTTGCGCGTACACAACCGAGGCATTCCGATTGCTGAGGAGGCGATTAGCACCCTGTTTGATCCACTGGTGCGCAGCCCGAGCGAAGACCCCACACTGCCCGGCACGTCGACCAGCCTGGGGTTGGGCTTGTTTATCGTCAAGGAAGTAGTCGACGCGCACCACGGCCAGATTGACGTGACCTCAACGCAAGCCGAAGGCACGACGTTTACCGTAGTGCTGCCAAAAAACGCGTAGCGCACCTGCGGCCCTGTAGGAGCGAGCTTGCCTCGCGATCTTTTGATCTTTAAAAGGCTCGCTCCTACCGTTGAGTCATGGGCAGCACTTGCCGCATGGCTTGGGCATTTAGTCGGTCAAAAACCGCCCTAATTGCTGCTTGAGCCGACTGTTCTCAGAGCGCAACTGCTGCACTTCCTCGATCAGGTCGAGCGCCAATGCGACGCCTGCCCATTCCATCTCAAGGTCTCGATGCAGCTTGGCTGCACGCCTTGCAATGGTCAGCTCATAGTCGGCAAACCGCCACACGCTTGGGGCGTGGCCCTGAGGCTCGATAATTCCGTGTTCGACAATCTCTATCACGTAAGTGGCCGGGATATTGGCCTCTTCGCAGAACCTTTCCATGTCCAGCTGAACGATCAGGGTGCTACTCATGATCAATTACTCCATTGGGCTCTCGGATCAAATGCCGCTTTTTCGGCGAGTTCTTGCCACAGGGCTTTGGTGGCCTCGTCGGACTGTTTGGGCATGACCACTTTCAATTGGGCATACAAATCACCACGCTGACCTTGCTTGTCCGCCAAGCCATGGCCTTTGATGCGCAAACGCTGGCCACTCTGACTGTCGGGACGAATAGTCAGGTTGAGTTTGCTGGTCAGGGTTGGCACTGCCACCTTGGTTCCCAGCGCCGCTTCCCAGGGCGCCAGCGGTACGGTGATGACCAAGTCGTGGCCTTCAACATCAAAGTTAGGATGCGGCGCAAAACGAATGATCAGGAACAAATCGCCGTTCGCGCCGCCACCCACGCCCGGACCGCCCTGACCTTTTAGGCGAATACGTTCACCGTCTGTCACACCCGCCGGGATTTTTACATTCAATGTCTTGCTGACACCGCCAATCTGGAAGCTGATTGGCTTCGATTCGCCAGACAGGGTTTCTTCAAGAAAAATCGGCAATTCCATTTCTACATCCTGCCCACGACGGCCCGCACTGCGGCCAGATTGCCCACCAAAGCCGCCGCCACGCGATCCGAAAATCGAGCTGAAGAAGTCTGAAAAATCGCCCTGATCCTCGAAACCACCGCTCGAGTGACCCTGCCAGCCCGGCGGTCCTTGGAACGGTTGGCCATGCTGACCGTATTTGCGCATTTCATCGTATTCAGCGCGTTTATCGGCGCTTTTAAGCGCTTCATACGCTTCGTTGACGTCCTTGAACTTCTCTTCGGCGTCTTTTTCTTTGCTCACATCCGGGTGGTATTTGCGCGCGAGCTTGCGATAAGCGGTCTTGATTGCCTTATCGTCAGCCGTGGGCTCAACACCCAGAATCTTGTAATAGTCTTTGAAGTCCATGTAAGGATCACCATCCGTTATCAATATCGCGCAGCTTTGGGCATCCCAGAATGCTCTGGAAACTCAGCCTGAAGATTGACCGATCTCAATCGTGTGACTGAACAGCGCTACAAAAGTTTATCGGCAGCCTACGGGCCTCACTGAATCGCCTCTCAACTACCAAGCCATGTCTGGAAGTTTGGGGATGAAGGATAGTCTTTCAAGAGGATTAAAACCTGCGAATTAAAGATTCGTTGCGCTTCGATTCTTTGAGCGTCTGACATACACTGCGCGGCCGTTTTTTAACCGGAACTCGAAAGACATGAAAAGCGCCTCTCCAGCCCGTGCCTGCGGCATCGACTTTGGCACGTCCAACTCCACCGTCGGCTGGCTCCGTCCGGGCGTGGAAACGCTCATTGCGCTAGAGGACGACAAGATCACCCTGCCCTCGGTGGTGTTCTTCAACATTGAAGAACGCCGCCCGGTATACGGTCGTCTGGCGCTGCATGAGTACCTGGAAGGCTACGAAGGCCGCCTGATGCGCTCGCTCAAGAGCCTGCTGGGTTCCAAACTGATCAAGCACGACACCAGTGTTCTGGGCACAGCGATGCCGTTCAAGGACTTGCTGGGGCTGTTTATCGGCCAACTTAAAAAACGCGCTGAGACCACCGCCGGTCGCGAGTTTGAAGAAGTGGTGTTGGGCCGACCGGTGTTCTTCGTTGATGACGATCCGCTGGCCGACCAAGAAGCCGAAAACACCCTGATCGACGTGGCCCGGGCCATCGGTTTCAAGGAAGTGACATTCCAATACGAGCCGATTGCGGCCGCCTTTGACTATGAGTCGACCATTGAGCGCGAAGAACTGGTACTGATTGTCGACATCGGCGGGGGTACGTCCGACTTCTCGCTGGTGCGCCTGTCACCCGAGCGTCGCGGCCAAGACAACCGCCAGGACGACATTCTGGCCACTGGCGGCGTACACGTCGGCGGAACCGACTTCGACAAACAACTGAGCCTGCAAGGTGTGATGCCTTTGTTCGGTTACGGCAGCCGCATGAAAAGCGGTGCCTACATGCCAACCAGCCACCACATGAACCTGGCGACCTGGCACACCATTAACTCGGTGTACGCGCAAAAAACCCAGATCGCGCTGAACAGCATGCGTTACGACATCGTCGACACGGGCGGCATCGACCGTCTGTTCAAGTTGATCGAACAGCGTGCCGGTCACTGGTTGGCCATGGAAATCGAAGAAACCAAAATCGAACTGACCCACAGCGAAAGCCGCCATGTGCCGCTGGACCGGGTTGAGGCAGGACTGAGCGTTGAGCTGAGCCGGGCGTTGTTTGAAGCGTCTATCGACAACCAACTCGAACGCATCCGCAACAGCGTGACCCAACTGCTGACCAGCGCCGGTGTGGGTGTTGAGCAGGTTGATACGGTGTTCTTCACCGGCGGTTCGAGCGGCATTCCGGCGTTGCGCCAGAGCGTCTCGGCCATGCTGCCCAATGCACGCCATGTAGAAGGCAACATCTTCGGCAGCATCGGCAGCGGCTTGGCGATTGAAGCTAAAAAGCGTTACGGCTGATAAAAGCAGCGGCAAGCTTTTAGCGGCAAGCTACAAGTTAAGAGCAGTGCGCGGTGCTGCTTCTGCTTGTGCTCTAACTTGCCGCTTGTAGCCTGCCGCTTACCGCTGCTTGTCGTCAGACAAGCTCCACCTGCTTGAGCTCGCTTTTCAAATACGCGTAGTAGATCGGCCCAGCCACCACGCCCGGCAGGCCGAAGGCTGCTTCGAACACCAGCATCGCCAACAGCAACTCCCAAGACTTAGCACTGATTTGCCCGCCCACAATCTTGGCGTTGAGAAAGTATTCCAGCTTGTGGATAACAATCAGGTAGCCCAACGCAGCCACCGCCACCCAGATCGACAGCGATAACGCGACGATGGTGATCAGTGTGTTGGAGATCAAGTTGCCAATCACTGGCAACAAGCCCAGCAGGAAGGTCAGCACGATCAGGGTTTTAGTCAGCGGCAGGTGTACGCCAAACAGTGGCAGAATCAGCGCCAGAAACACCCCGGTGAACGCAGTGTTGAGCAACGCGATTTTGATCTGTGCAAACACAATGTTGCGAAACGCCTGTACCAGCAGGTGCAAACGGTCGAACAGGGCGGCCGACAGCGGCTTGCGCCGACTGATGTCCGGGATGCGCTGCAAGGCAATAATTGCCCCCAACACCATGCCAATCAGCAAGGTCACGAACATGTGCGCCGCGTCTTTGCCCACCAGTTGCAGGTCGCTCAGGTGCTTGCTCATCCACTCACTGATAGCGATGCGGAATTCAGCAGCGCTGGCAGGCAAGTAGCCGTCCAAAAATGGCGGCAACTGACCACGTGCGCGGTCGACCACTTCCATGAATTTATTGAGCGAGGCGCCCGGATTTTCGGCTTCATGCAACAAAAAGCTAATAGCACCGGCAAAGATCAACGACAGAATGCTGACCACTAAAGTGCCCAACAACGCCACGGCGAGCCAGCGCGCCCGCCGGCCGGCGATTAAGCGCTGAAGTTGTGGCGTGAGCATATTGACCAGCTCGTAAACCAACAAACCCGCCAACAGGCTGGGTAACAGGCGCAACGGAAAAACCAGTAACAGCCCAACCACCATGATGGTGTAGCTGGCAAACAGAATGTGACGCTGAGAAAACGATGGCATACAGCCTCAAAACAAGCAGCGCAAAGGGATGGGCAGTCTGCCAGCCTTCGACGCAGTTCACTACAAATTGTGACTGATGGAAACCCTGACCCCGTGGAAGCGAGCTTGCTCGCGATTCAGACAACGCGATGTCTCAGTAAAACCGTGGCGATTCAATCGCGAGCAAGCTCGCTCCCACAAGGTCCCGTTCGGGTTTTTGAGTTATTTCTTCTTCAGGCAATCACTCATGAAGGCTTTGCGCGCGTCGCCTTTGAGGGCTTGAGTGGTAGCCGTGGCGTTGCAGCTTTTCATCCGCTCTTGTGGAGTCATGGCCGCAGCAGGGGTCGCTTTGAGGCAGTTGCTCATAAACGCTTTGCGCTCATCACCCTTGAGGGTCTTGGCGCTGGCATCCGCATTACAACTGGTCATTTTGTTTTGTTGGGCGGTGTCGGCAAACGCGTGAGAGCACAGCAGCAAACCCACCATCAGCAGAGGAACGCGCAGCATTTTCATGGAGTTTTCTCCTTATTGCCGCACCGATTGGTGGCGGTCGCTCTTCAGTGTAGACAAACTCCGTTACATCAAGCGCCGTGGTGTTCAAGGGTGCCGCGTTTGCCGACGATACTGCTCTGGGGTGCATCCAGCCTGGCGCTGAAACATCGCAATAAACGCCGATGACGTGCTGTAGCCCAGGTCAAAACCCACATCTTGCACGCTGCGGGTGGACTCCAGCGCTTCAATTGCGGCCAGAAACCGCAGGCGCTGGCGCCACTCACCAAAGCTCATACCCAACTCACGCACAAACAGGCGCGCCAAGGTTCGCTCACTCACATGCACCTGCTCGGCCCATTGCCCCAACGGCCGGTTGTCACCGGGCTGGCCTTGCAGGGCTTCCAGCACCAGCTGTAGCCCTGGATGGCTGGCATAGGGCAAATAGCATTGATGCACCGGTGCCAGACGCAGTTGATCGACCAACACCTGCGCCAAGCGAATGTCGGCCTCACTCTGCGGGATGTGAATGTCGCGGCGAGCAAAGTCGCTGAGGATGCTCTTGAGAATGTCGCTGATGGCCAACGTGACGGGCTCACGCGGCAAATGCTGGCAATGCACGGCATCCAGGTAAACCGAGCGGTAAACAATCGCTTTGGAGTTGTAGGAGCTGTGCTCGGTATTAGGTGGAACCCAGACCGCGTACTGAGGTGGCGACATAAAGCGACGCCCGGCAACCTCAAAACGCATGACCCCGCTGGCCACGTAGTCCAGCGCCCCCCAGGCATGCCGGTGCGACACGGCGTGGCTGTCGGCATCAAATTCGGCATAACGGAAGTAAACCGGCGCGGGCAAACCGTCAAATTCGGGAACACTGATTAGATTTTTGCGCATGCTGTCTGGATTCACGACGAGGTTGGCTGGATCGAAGTATAGGCCTGCAAACAGACAGACGGATAATCACCGCTCATTCACCGTGTGGTCGTTTCTGATGCAATACGCTTTCCCTCTGCTGGCCATTTTTATCTGGGCCGGCAACACCGTCATCAACAAACTGGCGGTCGGCGTCATCTACCCGACCGAGATCAGTTTTTACCGCTGGCTGCTGGCGGGCCTTTTGTTTACCCCGTTTGTGCTTAAACCGGTGATCGCCAACTGGTCGGTGATCCGCCCTAACGTGGGCAAGATTTTCATCCTCGGCCTGCTCGGCATGGTGATTTACCAGAGCTTGGCGTACTTCGCCGCCGCCCTCACGTCGGCCACTAACATGGGCATCATCCTGTCATTGATGCCCCTGATGGTGCTGACCCTGTCAATCATCAGCCTGGGGCAACGCCTGACCGTCGGGGCGCTGGTCGGGGCCGTGCTGTCGTTTGCCGGGGTGCTGGTGGTGGTATCGAACGGCAGTTTGGAGGCACTGCTCGCCCACGGTTTAAACCTGGGTGACGCAATGATGCTGATCGCCACCCTGGCCTATGCGATTTACAGCACGCTGTTGAAGAAGTGGCAGTTGCGCCTACCGCCGTTGCAGATGCTGTACCTGCAAGTGCTGGTGGCGATTGTGCTGCTGTTTCCGCTGTACGTGGTGTCGCCCAAAGTCGGCCCCAACCTGCACAACATTGGCTTGGTGCTGTACGCGTGCGTGCTGGCGTCCATGCTCGCACCGCTGGCTTGGATGAAGGCCGTCGCCGTGCTTGGCCCTAGCCGCACGTCGCTGTTTTTCAACCTGCTGCCATTGATGACTGCGCTCATTGCGGCAGTGGTGCTCAACGAACAACTGCACGCCTACCACGTGATTGGCGGCGCGCTGACGTTGGGTGGGGTGATCTTGTCTGAGCGCTGGACGACACCGCTGGGTAAATCCAGGCCGGTTGAAATTAGATAAAACTTTCTCGGCGTGCAGAACTCACAACTAACGAACTGACTTCGCCAACAGAGCGTGGCAGCCACCTGATGAGTGAGGAGAATGAAATGACCCAGATACAGCTGACCGATAAAAACACCCTGCGTGATCGCGCTCGCAAGAACGTCGAAGACGGTGCCGTGACCCAAGGCTACAGCGCTGACCGCGAAGAAATTTTGCGTCTGCTCAACGAATCATTAGCCACTGAACTGGTGTGCGTGCTGCGCTACAAGCGTCACTACTTCATGGCCAATGGGCTCAAGGCCAGCGTCGCCGCCGACGAGTTTCTGGAGCACGCCAACCAAGAAATGGAACACGCCGACAAACTGGCAGAACGCATTGTGCAACTGGGGGGCGAGCCGGAGTTCAACCCCGACCTGCTGTCCAAAAATGCTCATGCGCAGTACGTGGCGGGCAAAAACCTGAAAGAAATGGTCTACGAAGACTTGGTTGCAGAGCGTATTGCTGTCGACAGCTACCGCGAAATCATCCAGTACATCGGTGACAAAGACCCGACCACACGTCGCATCTTCGAAGAGATCTTGGCTCAAGAGGAAGAACACGCCGACGACATGGCGGATATTCTGCAAGACCTCTAACCCCTGTAGGAGCGAGCTTGTCTCGCGATCTTTTGAGGGTTAAAAGATCGCGAGCAAGCTCGCTCCTTCGGGTTGTAACGGTTGGTTTTATTTCACGGTTTTAGGCACTTTGCCTTGCTGCATTTGTTGCAGCAGCGGCGCGCATTGGTTGGGCTCACCTCCGCTCGGAGCAATCAATGCCAGTAGACCTGCCGCCGGGCCAGCAATCACACCCAGCGCAACCATCCCCGCGCCGCGCAACAACAACGGCACCGCCTGGACGCCCGCATCGGGGTGCGCAAACGAGCCACGCACGTACAGCGGCGAACGCAGCGAGAATAAACGCAGGCCTTTGGACTCGGGAGTGACCTTGAGGTCCAGCTTCTCTGTGGCGAAGTTAGCCGTGCCGTCGATGTAGATGATGGCGTTCTCGGTGTCGAACACAAACAACCGGGTGCTGGCCAAGCCGTCTTTAATCCCGAAATCTGCCGCCGCGCAGTTGATCTTCACGTCTTCGTCGCCAAAGATTTTGCCCACCACGTAATTGCCCACGTTCAATCCGGCAATTTCCATCAGGCTGCGACTGATTGCGCCGTCATTGATGATCATCTTCAAATCGCCATTGGCCGTGCCCAGCAGCTTGGCCACCGAGTTGCCGGTACCGGCAATCGTGGCATCGCCATTGAGTTCACCGAAGCTGGTTTTCATCGGTTCAAAAGTGGGAAACAGCTGTTTGAGTTTGAAGTTGCGCGCCGTCAGCTTGGCCCGGCCCTTCAGCGGCGTGTCGCGGCCATTGAGGTTGATTTGCGCATCCAGCTTGCCGCCTGCCACGCCAAAGCGCAGCGGTTCAAGGTTCAATTCGCCGTCCTTGAGCACCACGTGGGTGTAAAGGTCGGTGAATGGCAATTCCGCGCTCTGCACAATGCGCTTGCCGGTGAATTCGACATCGGCGTCCATGTCGCGCCAGCGTTCGGTGCGAAACTCTTCTACGGGCAATACTTTATTTGCAGGTTGTTTGCTCTCGCCACCCCGAGCCTTTTGCTTGGCGTTGGAGTCAGCGCCAATCAGCGGCGCCAAGTCGACCATCAGCAATTGGTTGGACACCAGCGTGACGGTCAATTTTGGCCGTGGTTTGCTCGCCACATACCCCAAGCTGCCGTGAATATCACTGCTGCCGATTTTGCCGTTGAAGTTGTCGTAGGTGAAGGTTGCGCCACTGGCATCCCGCAGTTTGGCGGTTAGGTGGCCATCGGTGGAGTAAGGCGGCGAATCAGGCAGGGTCACGCCGGTCAGCGGGTACAGGTTACCCAGGCTGCTGCCGGCCAATTTCAGTCGCAGATCCAACGCGCCAAGGTTCAACGGGTCGGTTAAGGTCCCGGCCAGCGCCACTTTGGTGTCGGCAATGTCCACCTGAGCTTGCAACGGGAACGGCTGGGTCGCGTCCTGCAACGCCAGCAAGCCACCGATTTTTCCGGAACCATTGAGTTTCTGGCCGTGGTACTCACCTTTGACCTTCAAAGCAAATGCATAGTCTTGAGGGACAGAACCTTTCTCTTGAGCCTTTTTCGCCTCGCTTTCGCCGACGATTTCGCTAAACGGGATGGGCTTGCCCAGCGAGTCAATCAGCACATCAAGCCGGGTTTTAAGGATTTGGTCATTCAGCGTCACGTGGCCCTTGTCGAACCCAATCGCGCCAATATCGACCGTCCAGTTAGACGGCTCGGCGTTCGGGTCTTTGGCGTCGAAGGTAAAGGTCCAGTTCGCCCGACCATCGGCCAAACGCTCAAGTTTGGCGCTGGGCTCGGTGAGATTAATCCTCGGGATGGCCACGGTCTGGCTCAGTAACGCCAGCGGCGACAGGCGCAATTCAACTTGTTTTAGGCTGGCCATTTGCGGCGTTTTCAACCACTCGGGGTTGCCCAGGGTCAGGTCTTGCGCAACGACGTGTGGCCACGGCACCCAGGCACGCCAGCCGCCTTGATCCTCTTCACGCTGCCAGCGCACGGCCAAATCACCGTTGATGGCAAACGGGCGATGGAGAAGCTCCGACACTTTGGTGTTGATGGTGGGCTTGAGGCGGTTCCAGTCGAAGGTAGACAGGATCACCACCAGCACGACCACCAGCAGAACAAAAATGCCGCCAATCCAGGCAAGGGTTTTACGGGTGCGCGTCATGCTGCGGCTCCTTAAATAACGACTAAACGTCCTGATGGCTATGTGGGTACGACTGGCTAAGACGGCTCAAGGTTTAACTCGAAGGCTGTTTTCGTAGAAAAAAGTCACGATTGCCAACACATCCCCTGCTCTTTTATAGGCCACGCCAGGCTGCAAACGCGCCAAGCGCGTGCACTCCAACCCCTTGCAGACCCCTAGGCTAGAGCCTTTGACGAGGGATAATCAATTTTGTCGATTATCACCATTGGCCGTATGAACTTTGATATCGATTTTCCAAGCGTAGCATTACCAACATTCCTACTTAGTTGCACTGCTACGGAGCACAACACCATGAAACGCCCTGTCCTGTTTGGTCTTTCCCTTTCCCTGATCGCGTTTAACGCCTTCGCCATGCCTGCTGACGATGAGCCAACCCCGATGGCACAACCGGCTACAAGTACCTTGAGCCAGCCGCTTGACTCGGTCGCCGAAGATGGCGCGCAACGTACGCTAAATCAGCAAAACCGCGTAGCGGAAGATGGCGCACAGCGCACCCTCGATCAGCAAAGCCGTGTCGCGGAAGATGGCTACGATCGCACCCAGCGCAATCCCAACATGGTCGCTGAAGGTGGCGCGGATCGTCTGGCCGAGCGCAATCAACGTGCAAGCTAAGCGCGCTTGTGTGGGAGCGGGCTTGCCCGCGATAGCATCACCCCAGATGCCCGGATAGACCGCGGCGCCTGTATCGCGGGCAAGCCCGCTCCCACGGGGTTTGTGTTTGTGAGCAACACACCGTTCGACGTTATCAAAGCCGATTTGCTAGAGTGCCCGGCTGTACTTGTCTGGAACACCAGCCCCAATGCTGCCTCGCGCCGAACAGAAGCAACAAACCCGCCTTGCGCTGATGGATGCTGCCCGCCACTTGATGGAATCGGGTCGCGGCTTCGGCAGCCTGAGCCTGCGTGAAGTGGCTAAAACTGCTGGCATCGTGCCCACCGGGTTTTATCGCCACTTCAGCGACATGGACCAATTGGGCCTGGCGCTGGTCAGTGAAGTCGGCCAGACCTTTCGCGAAACCATTCGTCTGGTGCGTCACAACGAGCTGTTTATGGGCGGTGTGATCAACGCCTCGGTGCGTATCTTTCTCGATGTGGTCGAAGCCAACCGCTCACAGTTTTTATTTCTGGCCCGCGAGCAGTACGGCGGCTCACAGCTGGTTCGCCAAGCCATTGGCGCACTGCGTGAAGACATCACCTCAGACTTGGCGACCGACCTTGGCTCCAAACCCAAATTGCAACACTTGAACCACGCTGGCCTCACCGTAATCGCTGATCTGGTGGTTAAAAGCGTGTTCGCCGCCTTGCCAGACGTCATCGATCCGCCTGCCGAGGCGCTGCCCGAGTACCTACAGCCGCAAGCCAAAATCAGCCAGCAACTGCGCTTTATCTTTATTGGGCTCAAGCACTGGCAAGGCTTAGGCAGCACTGAATAACTGCGCGCGCACTTGTTTGGTGCGCAGCGGTCGTTACCCCGCCCTTATTTAGAACATCTTCATCTTTGTGCACCGTGTTTGGGCCTAGCATTTGCGGCTTGCCCAAGGTTGGCAAGCCCCTTGCTGTGCCTCACGTATTGTTCATTGCAGGAAGCCTTCTAATGTTGGTGATTCATCGCAGAGTCGAAACCCACCCCGTGTGGAGCGCCGAGCTACACCTCAACTATGAAGCCCGCAGCAAAAGTCGCCTGCGTTGCTTCAGCAGTGACGGTGAGGACGTGGGCCTGTTCCTTGAGCGCGGTCAGCCGCCCCTGCACGATGGCGAGTTTCTTCAAGCCCAGGACGGACGCATCGTGCGTGTGTGTGCCAGCCCCGAACAGTTGCTGCACGTAACCTGCCTCAATGCCTTTGAACTAACCCGCGCCGCCTATCACTTGGGCAACCGCCACGTAGCCCTGCAGGTCGGTGATGGCTGGCTGCGTTTGCTCGACGATTACGTGCTCAAGGCCATGCTGGAGCAGTTGGGCGCGAGCGCCGAAGCCATTGAAGCGCCGTTCCAACCTGAACACGGCGCCTATGGCGGCGGGCATCATCACTCACGCGCAGGTGAAGAAGACTTCAACTACGCACCGCGCCTGCATCAGTTTGGTGTGCGTTTGTGAATCCGGCATGGGCGCTGCTGCGCCTAGCCAGCCCGCAGTTGCCGATTGGCGGCTACAGCTATTCCCAAGGGCTGGAAATGGCCGTCGACAATGGCCGCGTGACTGACCCGGCGACGGCTGCGCGCTGGATCCGCGATCAGTTGCTGCTCAATCTGGCGCGTTTTGAAGCGCCGTTGTTGCTCGCCCATTGCCAAGCCGCCGCCGACCAGGATTGGAGCGCCTTGCAGCGCCTCTGTGACGAACACCGCGCCAGCCGCGAAACCCGCGAACTGCATCAGGAAAGCCGACAAATGGGCTACTCCTTGCAGCAGTTGCTCACCGGCTTACCCGAACTGGATGCCCCTGCCCGCCTGTTTCTCAGCCAACAAAACGAGGCGCATCTGGCGCTCGGTTGGGCATTGGCTGCCCGCGCTTGGGGGATCAGCCCACAGGATGCGCTCGCCGCTTGGCTGTGGAGCTGGCTGGAAAACCAATTGGCGGTGTTGATGAAAACCTTGCCGCTGGGCCAGCAAGCCGCGCAACGCATGACCAGCGAACTGTCGCCCGCCTTGCAGCAGGCACAACAACACGCCAGCACTCTCGACATATCCCACATGGGCAGCGCCGCTTTCGGACTGTCTTTGGCAAGCATGGCCCACGAGCGCCAGTACAGCCGCCTGTTTCGTTCCTAGGAGAATGTAATGAACACACACCCTTTGCGTGTCGGCATCGGTGGCCCGGTGGGCTCCGGCAAAACCGCACTGACGTTGGCCCTGTGCCTAGCGCTGCGCGACAAATACAACCTGGCCGTGGTGACCAACGACATTTACACCCGCGAAGACGCCGACTTTCTGGTGCGCAACGAAGCGCTGGCGCCGGAGCGCATCATCGGCGTTGAAACCGGCGGCTGCCCGCACACGGCAATCCGCGAAGACGCGTCGATCAACCTTGAGGCCGTCGACCAATTGAACCGACGCTTTCCAGGGCTGGACCTGATTCTGGTCGAATCGGGTGGGGATAACTTGTCGGCCACCTTCAGCCCGGAACTGTCTGACCTAACGATCTACGTGATCGACGTGTCGGCGGGCGATAAATTACCGCGCAAGGGCGGGCCTGGGATCTGCAAATCCGACTTGCTGGTGATCAACAAAATCGACCTTGCGCCGCTGGTCGGTGCCTCGCTGGAGCTCATGGACAGCGATACCCAACGCATGCGCGGTGGCAAACCGTTTGTGTTCAGCAACCAGAAGACCGGGCACGGCCTGGACACCATCGTGGCGTTTATCGAGAAACAGGGGCTGTTGGTTTAAAACCGAACCTGTAGCCGCTGCCGCAGGCGAAGCAGGGTCGCTGCGCAACCCATCGCAGCCTGCGGCAGCGGCTACAAGTTTTGCGTGTATCATGTCGCGCAAACGCCCAGCCGTGACGACGCCCACCGATGCCTGATGCAGCCACCTCCACCTTTTCGCCTGAACTGACCGCAACCTTTGCGGCCGTGCAGCAGCATTTCCGTCAGGTCATCGTGCCGCTCTGGCAAGGCCCCGGCTGGAATGCCGAACTGGCGCTGCCTTACGAGGCACTCAGCCCGACGCATCAACCGTTGCCGCCCCAGCGCTATCGCGCCATGGCCTGCGCCCGTCAGTTGTATGTGTTTGCCAGCCTGATCGACGACCCTGCTTTCCCTGATGCCGCCGAGCGCGCTGCGGCGCTATTCCGCTCGTTGCAGAGCCGTTTCCACGACGCCGAACATGGCGGCTGGTTCTACAGCATCGACCCGCACGGCGCGCCGCTGGATCAACGCAAAGACCTCTATACCCACGCTTTCATCATCTTCGCCTGCGCCCATTACTGGGCCAAAGTGCGCGAGCCGTTGGTGGCCTCGGTGCTCAATGCCGCCCTCAAAGTGGTGGCCGAGCAGTTCAGTGATGGCAACGGCCTGTATGAAGCCAGCCTCGACCAAGACTGGTCGTCACTGGGCAGCGGCCCGCTGCAAAACCCACTGATGCACTTGGCTGAAGCCTTTTTGGCCACGTTGTCGGTGCGCGACGATGCCCCGACGCAAGCTGCCTTGCTGGCGCTGGCCGAAGGCATGCAGCAGCGCTTCGTTGAGCCTGTGCATAACGTAATGCTCGAGAAACCACGCGAGGCTGTGGATAACTGGTTTGAGCCGGGCCATCAGTTTGAGTGGTTGTTCTTGCTGGAATCCTCACCCCTGCTGCGCAAGACCGCCTTGTATGGCTCGTTGGACCGCGCGTTCGGCTTTGCCGAGCAGGTCGGGGTTGACCCGCAGACTGGCGCGGTATGCGGCATGCTCGCCCCGGATGGCACCTTGCGTGACGGCACCCAGCGCATCTGGGCTCAGGCCGAGTACCTGCGCGCCCTGACCTTGCGCCCCGACTGCCTTGAGCGCGTACAACGCCAATTGCTGGCGTTGCAACAGCGCTTTTTGCACGCCGGCGGTTGGTACGAATGCCGGGATGCGGCGGGTAACGTCAGCCGCGAAGACATGCCCTCAACCACGCCCTATCACCTGGCCACCTGCTACAGCGGCTTGGCGCACTACCTAAGCTGACGCTAACCCTTGTAGAAAGACGCTACGTTATTCTTTGGCGTTGCGTTCGATGGCGAAGCCGCTCCACGACTGGCTGACAGGCATCAGCTCAAGGCGGTTGATGTTGATGTGCGCCGGGGTGTTGAGCACCCAGAAAATCGTCTCGGCAATGTCTTGCGGCTGGATCGGCTCTGCGCCCTGATAGGTCGCGTCGTAGCGGGCTTTGTCGCCGCCGAAGCGCACCATGGAGAACTCGCTTTCACACAAGCCCGGTTCAATGTTGCTGACCCGCACGCCAGTGCCCTGCAAATCACAGCGCAGGTTGAGCGAGAACTGCTTCACGAACGCCTTGGTGCCGCCATACACGTGGCTGCCAGGGTAGGGATAGCTACCCGCGATGGAACCCAAGTTAACGATCCCGGCACCGCGCCCGTAGGCAATCAGTCGTGGCAACAGCAGGCGGGTGGTGAACAGCAGGCCTTTGATGTTGGTGTCGACCATGGTTTCCCAATCGTCGAGGTCACACTTGGGCGCCGGGTCTGTGCCCAACGCAAGCCCTGCGTTGTTGATAAGTCCACGCAACGTGCTGAACGAAGGCGGCAAGTTGGCAATCGCTTGCTCCATCGCTGCGCGATCACGCACGTCTACAACCAGGCCATGCACTTCGGTGTGCTGGGATAACTCTTCGCACAGTGCGTTTAAACGATCCTCACGACGGCCGGTGAGAACCAGTTTCCAACCTGCTTGCGCGAACTTGCGCGCACACGCCTCACCAAATCCGGATGTCGCGCCGGTAATAAACAGCGTGGAAGTCATCGTATTCTCCTTGGCTGGCGGGCTTTGACCGCCGTTAAAATAAGACCCTCAGCAGAATGCCCGGCCTTCGCGCCAGCATCAAGACCAGCAAACTGTACAAAAAACAACCAAACCCATCTAAGCCTTGCTCTGTATGGGCTGGCGCTGTTTACACTCACCTTATCCACAGGCCCGCCCACAGTCTTTGGGGGCAACTCGAGAATGCCAAAAGCCTTTATGCACAAGGCTTACAGCGCAACTTGAAGGGTTTTTTTACTTGACCGGGACGCCCCGGGCATGCAGGCGCCCCAAAAGGGTGCGGATGGCTAAATCCGACAGATAGCCAGAAGCCAGCCACTACGCCGCCTTGCGCGTTCTTTCCAGAGTTTAATCACAGACTTATCCACAGGTTAGTCATGCCCATTTATCGTTGTTAAAAAACCAATAAATCTGTTGACAAGTTACACGACAAGCCAAGCAAAAACAGCTGATCAAAAATCAACCACTCGCCTGAAAGGCTTGTAAACAAAGGGCTACAGCCAACTACTCCCACGTTACCCACAGCCACCTCCACAGCAAACGGGGACAAGTCAAAACGATGACAAAACAGTGATTTGCAGCGTCTTTATGTCGCGCTTTCGTAGGGTTGCAATATTGTTTTCCACAATTTGCGGCAGCGCTGTAGGAGCGAGCTTGCCTCGCGATCTTTTAAAACATCAAAAGATCGCGAGACACGCTCGCTCCTACTGGGAAGCGGGGTTGCTTAATGCCCGCCCAAGTAGGCGTTGCGCACCTCTTCATTGCTCAACAGTTCCTTGCCGGTGCCGGTCAGGCGGATTTCGCCGTTGACCATCACGTAGGCTCGGTCCGATAGACGCAGCGCGTGGTTAGCGTTTTGCTCGACCAGGAAGATGGTCATGCCGGTCTTCGCCAACTCGCGCAGGGTGGCAAAGATCTGTTTCACCACAATCGGCGCCAGCCCCAAGCTGGGTTCGTCCAACAGCAGCAATTTAGGGCGACTCATAAGTGCACGGGCAATGGCGAGCATTTGCTGCTCACCACCCGACATGGTCATGGCGCGCTGGGTACGGCGTTCCTTGAGCCTAGGGAACAGCTCGAACATGCGCTGCATGTCTTCGCTGGCGTGCTTGTCACCAATGGGAATGGTGCCCATCAGCAGATTTTCTTCGACGGTCATGTCGGGGAACACACGCCGCCCTTCTGGCGATTGGGCGATGCCGTTGGAGGCGATGTAGTGCGAGGACTTCTGGGTGATGTCCACGCCCTGATAAATGATTTGCCCACCACTGGCCCGAGGTTGGCCGAAAATCGACATCAGCAACGTCGACTTGCCCGCACCGTTAGAGCCAATGAGGCTCACGGTTTCGCCTTCCTCAATGTGCATCGAGACTTTTTTCAGGGCCTGAATCGGCCCGTAGTGCACATCCAGCTCCTTGAGTTCGAGGATCGTGCTCGTCATATCAGCTCCTCTTCGTCTGCGCCAAGGTAGGCGGCGATCACTTTCGGGTCGTTACGAATCGCTTCTGGCCCGCCCTCGGCGATCACGTTGCCGTGGTCGAGCACCACGATGTGATCGGAAATACTCATGACCATGCCCATATCGTGCTCAATCAGCACCACGGTCAGGTCGTGCTCGTCCCGCAGCAAGCGAATCATCGCGCTCAGGGCTTCGGTTTCCTGAGGGTTAAGGCCGGCTGCGGGCTCATCCAGGCAAATGATCTGCGGGCGCGTGCACATGGCCCGGGCGATCTCCAAGCGCCGTTGCTGGCCGTATGACAACTCACCGGCCAAACGGTTGGCACAGTCCACCAGATCAACAACCTCCAGCCAGTAAAAGGCGTGGTCCAGCGCATCGCTTTCGGCCTTGCGATAACCCTTGGTATTAAGGATGCCCGCGACCATGTTGCGGTTGACCCACATGTGTTGCGCCACGAGCAGGTTTTCCAGTACCGACATTTCCTTGAACAGGCGAATGTTCTGGAAGGTGCGGGCCAGACCTGCGCGGTTGACCAAGTGGGTACCACCGAACATTTTGTAGTACAGGCGGCTGACGAAGGCTGTGGGCGACACGAAGTCAGTGAGCTTGAATGGTTCGCCCAGCAGTTTGATCACATTGGTATGAGCGCCACGGGCGGTGATTTCAATCTTGCCGCCGGTGGCTTTGTAAAAACCGGTCAGGCAGTTGAACACCGTGGTTTTGCCCGCGCCGTTAGGGCCGATGAGGGCAAAGATGGAGTTACGTTTGACCTTGAGGCTGACATCACTCAGGGCTTTGATGCCACCGAAGTGCATCATCAGTTTATCGACCGAGAGCACCACGTCTTTGTCCATGGAGGGATTGTTCATGGCGCGACTCCCTTGCGTGGTGTCACCCCGACACGGCTAATACGGATAAGACCTCGCGGTCGCCAGATCATCATCAGCACCATCAAAACGCCGAACAGCAACACCCGGTATTCGGCAAAGCTGCGCAGCAGTTCCGGGGCCACGGTCAGCACGAACGCGGCAATCACCACGCCCACTGTCGACCCCATACCGCCGAGCACCACAATCGCGAGGATCAGCGCTGACTCGAAAAAGGTGAACGAGGACGGGTTGACGAAGCCTTGGTAGCTGGCGAAAAACACACCGGCCAAGCCCGCGGTCGAAGCACCTAGGGTAAACGCCGAGAGCTTGACCAGTACGTGGTTAAGGCCCATGGCACGGCAGGCGATTTCGTCTTCGCGCAGGGCTTCCCAGGCGCGACCAATCGGCATGCGGGTCAGGCGGTGCTTGATGTAGAGCACCAACAACACCACCAAAAACAGCACGATGTAGATGAACAGGAATTTGATATTGGGGTTGTAGTCCAGACCGAAAAACTGATGGAACGGCACCCCGCCTTCTTTGGCGACGCGACCAAACTCTATCCCGAAGAAGGTCGGTGACGGCACCGGCATGCCGTTTGGCCCACCCGTGAACGACAGCCAGTTGTTGAGCACCAGACGAATAATTTCACCAAAGCCCAAGGTCACGATGGCCAGATAATCACCATGCATTCGTAATACCGGGAACCCCAGAATGCACCCCGCCAATGCCGCGGCAATGGCCGCCAGCGGCAGCACCGACCAGAACCCAAGCCCCAAATACTGGTAGCCCAACGCCAGCCCGTAAGCACCGATGGCGTAGAACGCGACGTAACCCAGGTCAAGCAGCCCAGCCAGGCCGACCACGATGTTTAGCCCAAGGCCGAGCAACACGTAAATCAGGCCGAGAATGACCACCGTCAGGATGTATTTGTTAGCGAAGAACGGGAACACGATGGCAATCACAATGAGTGCCGGAATGATCCAGCGCAGTCGCGATTTGTAGTCCGGGGGCAACACGTGTACGCCGGAGCCGCTGGACTCAAAGCCCTGAAGGATTCTCAGGCCCTTGGACGTTTGCAAAAACAGGCTCAGGGCAAAACGCCCCACCATCACAATCCCGACCAGCCAGCCAACACGGGCCGGTTGCAGGTTAAAGCTGTAGCCGTCGAGCACGACCCCCACGATAGGCCCGAACACAATCAGTGAAATCAACCCGGCCAGAATCGAATCGACCAGGCTCTTTTTAATATCAATCGGTTTATTAATGGCTGCAGACATACTTACACCTTCGCCACGAGAGGACGACCCAGCAGGCCTTGGGGACGGAAAATCAGAATCACCACCAGCAGTGAGAAGCTGAACACGTCCTTGTAGTCAGAGTTAACCAAGCCTGCAAAAAGCGACTCGGATATGCCCAAGATGAGCCCGCCGAGCATGGCGCCGGGCAGTGATCCAATTCCGCCGAGTACCGCAGCGGTGAACGCTTTGATGCCGATGATAAAACCGGCGTAGAAGTCGAAGGTGCCGTAGTTCATGGTTATCAGCACACCAGCCAGCGCGGCCATGGCGGCACCGATCACAAACACGTAGGAAATGACCCGGTCGGTGTTGATCCCCAGAATCGAGGCCATCTTGCGGTCTTGTTGGGTGGCCCGGCACATGCGGCCCAGCTTGGTGTACTTGATGATGTAGGTCAGCAGGCCCATGCCCACAAAGGCGGCGATCAGAATGAAGACTTTGGTGTAGGTGAGTTGCACAAAGCCGGTGCCGATATCGACACGCCAGGAACCGCTCAGTAGGGTCGGAACGCCTTGCTGGCGCGAGCCTTGGGCGATTTGTACGTAGTTTTGCAGAATCAGTGAAATACCGATGGCGCTGATCAGCGGCGCCAGCCGTGTGGAGTTACGCAGAGGTTTGTAGGCCACACGCTCGATCACCCAGCCATACACGCCAGTGACCACCACGGTGAAGATTAAAGTGCCCAACATCAGCAACGGGAAGGATTCGATACCGAAGTACGCCAGCAGAGCCAGACTGATTGCCGCGAGGTAAGCGGAAATCATGTACACCTCGCCGTGTGCGAAGTTGATCATGCCGATGATGCCGTAGACCATTGTGTAGCCGATGGCAATCAGGCCGTAAACAGACCCAAGGGTCAGACCGTTCAGCAGTTGCTGCAGGAAAATACCGTCCATAACGCAATCTCACGCATTTGAGCCCTTGCGCAAACACGCGCCCGCCACACTAATGCCCGCCAGTTAACGCGTATCCCCTGTGGGAGCGGGCTTGCCCGCGAAGGTATCGACGCGGTTCAACAGATAAACCGCATCGCCTGCATCGCTGGCAAGCCAGGCTCCCACAGGTTTCTCGTTGCATCTATTAACTGACTGGCATTCGCCTGGGTGGTGCGGTTTACGCAGCTCCTGGAAAAGAAGGCAGGTTGTGCAGATTCATTCCCGCCTAAACGGACGCAATGCGCCGTTCAGGCGAGCAGTTCATCTCACTTCTGTTTTTCCAGCTGGTGATATTTGCCGTCTTTGTCCCACTGATACACCACGTAGTCAGAGACTTTGAGGTCGCCTTTGGCGTCCCACTCTTTCTTGCCCATCACGGTTTCAATCGGGTTGGCCTTCAACCACTTGGCAGCGTCTTCGCCTTTATTAGACTTGGCGCCATTGAACGCATCGGCCAGGGCTTGAAGCGAAGCGTAGGCGTACAGGGTGTAGCCTTCGGGTTCTTTGCCGGCTTTACGGAACTCTTCAACCACCACTTTACTGTCTGGCAGTAAACGTGGGTCTGCACCGAAGGTCATGTACACGCCATCAACGTATTGCTTACCGCCCGCAGTGGACACCAACTCGTCGGTGACAACACCGTCATCGGACATGAACTTGACGTCTTTAAGGCCCGCCTCACGCAGTTGACGCACCAGCGGACCGGCTTCTGGGTGCAGACCGCCGAAATACACGACATCAGCACCCGTGGCGCGGATTTTGGTGACCAACGCGCTGAAGTCTTTCTCACCCCGCGTCAGGCCTTCTTCGAGGACCGGTTTTACGCCCCGCTTGGTCAGTTGCGCAGCGGTGGCGTCAGCCAGCCCCTTGCCGTAGGTGTCCTTGTCGTTAATAACGGCGACTTTCTTGCCTTTGAGCACGTCGACGATGTAGTCGCCTGCCACGATGCCTTGCTGGTCATCGCGCCCACACATGCGGAAGACGGCATCCATTCCGCGTTCAGTCACCTGCGGGTTGGTCGAGCCCGGCGTAATCATGATCACACCCGCATCGGCGTACACCTCAGACGCGGGAATGGTGTTCGAGGAACAGAAATGCCCTATCACGCCGATGACTTTGTCCTGATCGACCAGTCGGTTGGCCACGGCGACGGCTTGCTTAGGCTCACAGGCATCGTCACCTGCGACCAGTACAATTTTCTCGCCGTTAATGCCGCCCGCTTTGTTAATAACATCTGCCGCTGCCTTGGCCCCTGTCATGTACTGCTCACCAAATGCCGCATTGGCGCCGGTCATCGGGCCCGCCACACCGATTTTCACATCCGCTTGAACAAACGAAGAAACGCCCAACGCAGTAGCCACTGCGAGGGCCAGAAAGCCTTTCTTGTAGAACGTCTGCGACATGAGGTGGTGCTCCTGAGTTTTTAGTTGGCACTGCGACTTCACATAAAGTGCTGAGCAAGGCGCGTGCCATTGGTTTTTTATTCTTGGAAAAGCCGTTGTTTTATTGTTTTGTCGACTGTTTTGAGCCCATTTTTATTGGGCATGCACCGTCTAAACCGAGGAAGGTGAAACCACTTGTTTCACACAGGTGCCACCCGGCGTGACAAATGTTGCAACCGGGTTGCCCTGCGTTGTGCAACCGCCTTGTAACCACACGCGTCACCGAACTGCACACTCTCGGTGCGTAACTGCTACAAGCCGCACCACAAGAGGCTAGTCGCTGTACGCAAAAACGTAGGGCTGGCGATCGGATATCACGCCTAGATAACAATTCTCAGGCATTGACCCGCGTGATAAAGCGAGAAACCGGCTTCATATAAACAGCTGCGCAGCCCCGCGCCAGACACTGGCTGCATGGGCGCAAAGGGGATGGGTAAGGCGTTGACGTCGCCATTGCACAGGTAATCGGCGAACGCTTTCCCGACAACTGTGCCGGTGGTCACGCCCCGGCCGTTATAGCCCGTGACTGCCACTAAACCGGGCGCAGGCTGGAATAAACGCATGAGATGGTCGGGGGTAAACGCGATGCAGCCAGTCCAGGTGCATTCCCACTCCACACCTTTCAAGTAGGGAAAGTAGTGTTGCTGCACGCGATCAGCCCAGGTTTTGAGAAACCAGATCGGCTTTTGATTGCCGTTGCCCAGACTCCCGAGCAGCAAACGGCCTTCGGCATCGCGGCGAATACTGCTGAGCACTTGGCGCGTGTCCCACGACCCTTGGCCGCCGGGCAAGATGCGCTTGGCGCTGTCATCGGTCAGGGGTTTGGAGGCGACCTGGTAGTAATAACCGGGGAAAAAGTTACGCCTCAACTCGGTCCACTCCCCTTCGGTGTACGCATTGGACGCCAGCACCACTTGCTCGGCACTGACCGCGCCGCGTGCAGTTTGCACCGACCAACGCTGGCCTTGGCGCTCAAGCCCGGTGACCGGGGAATGGTCAAACAACTGCCCACCTAGGTCGCTGGCCGCTTTGGCCAAACCCGATGTATACGCCATTGGATTAAGCGTTCCGGCGCGCCGATCGAGCAAGGCGGCAGCAATTTTTGAGGTGCCGGTAGCGGCTTCGCACGCCGCGCCGGTCAGCAGTTCGATAGGCGCGCCGCGACGTTTCCATTGTTGCTCACGGCTGCGTAAATCGGCTTCGCCACGGGCGTTATGGGCCATGTGCAGCGTGCCTTCACGGCGCAGCTGACAGTCGATGCGGTACTTGTCGACAAGGCTGAACACCAGCGACGGCGCGGCGCCGAGCATGCGATTGAGCTGACTGCCGATGGCCTCACCAAAACCGGCTTCGATGTCATCCGGCGGGATCCACATCCCGGCGTTGACCAGCCCCACATTACGTCCCGAACCGCCGTGTCCGGTGCGATGTGCCTCCAGCACGCAGACGCTTTTACCCTGTTCGAGCAGATGAATAGCCGCTGAGAGGCCCGTGATGCCAGCGCCGATGACGCACACATCAACGTTCAATTCGCCCTTGAAGGCAGGCGCTTGAGGGCGTTGAGGGGTCAGGGTTTCCCATAAACACTGTTCTTGTAGAGGCATGGGGGGCTCCTTTGGAGCAGCTTCAGGCGCCAAGCTGCAAGCGACAAGTTAGAAGCGGCCTGCGGCTCACCTTACTTGCAGCTTGTAGCTTGAAACTTGCCGCTGCTTTTCTGTCTTTACTTGCGGCTTGCAGCTTGAAACTTATCGCTGCTACTCAAAACTAATACCCTGCGCCAGCGGCAGTTCCAGCGAGTAGTTCACGGTGTTGGTCTGGCGCCGCATGTAGCCGCGCCACGCATCGGAACCCGACTCGCGTCCACCGCCGGTCTCTTTTTCGCCGCCAAACGCCCCGCCAATTTCAGCCCCGCTCGGCCCGATGTTGACGTTGGCGATGCCGCAGTCACTGCCGACCGCCGACATGAATTGTTCGGCCTCGCGCACGTCGGTGGTGAAGATGCACGACGACAACCCTTGCGGCACGGCGTTGTTGAGGCGCAGCGCTTCGGCAAAGTCGGTGTAGCCAACCACATACAGGATCGGGGCAAAGGTTTCGTGGCACACCACGTCGCTCTGTTCCGGCATTTCGACAATCGCCGGGGCCACGTAGTACGCATTCGGGTATTGGCTGGCCAATTGACGCTCGCCACCAAACACCCGCCCGCCTTCGCTCAAGGCTTGTTCCAGAGCGTCTTGCATGTTTTCAAAGCTATGTTTGTCGATCAGTGGACCCACCAGATTGCCTTCCAGCGGGTGGCCAATGCGTACCTTGGAGTACGCGGCCTTGAGCCGGGTGACGATTTCTTCTTTGACCGACTCATGCGCGATCAAGCGACGCAGGCTGGTGCAACGCTGGCCGGCCGTACCCACAGCGCTGAACAGGATGGCGCGCACGGCCATGTCCAAGTCGGCGCTTGGGCCGAGGATCATCGCGTTGTTGCCGCCCAGTTCAAGAATGCTGCGGGCAAAGCGTGCGGCAATTTTTGGCGCCACTTCGCGGCCCATACGGGTGCTGCCAGTGGCACTGATCAGCGCCACACGCGGGTCATCCACCAAGGCTTCGCCCGCCTCGCGGCCGCCAATAATCACTTGAGCCAAGTACTTGGGCGCATCGGTAAATGTGTGCAGCACCCGTTCAAACAACGCCTGACAGGCCAGCGCGGTGAGCGGGGTCTTTTCGGAGGGTTTCCAGATCACTGCGTTGCCGCAGACCAGCGCCAGCGTAGTGTTCCACGCCCACACGGCAACCGGGAAGTTGAACGCACTGATCACGCCGACCACGCCCAGCGGGTGCCAGGTTTCGCGCATGTGGTGCCCAGGACGCTCCGAGGCAATGGTCAAACCATAAAGTTGACGCGAAAGACCCACGGCGAAATCGCAGATGTCGATCATTTCCTGCACTTCGCCCAGGCCTTCCTGAGTGATCTTGCCCGCTTCCCACGACACCAGTTCGCCCAAATCGGCTTTGTACTCACGCAGCAAGTCACCGAATTGACGCACCAGTTCGCCACGGCGCGGTGCTGGCACCTTGCGCCAGGCTTCGAACGCATGTTCGGCACGGGTCACGTGCTGCTCGGCCTCGGCGGCCCCTTCCCACTGCACGGCACCTATCTGGCTGCCATCAATCGGTGTGTGTACCGGCTGTTTACCCTGTTGGTACAGCGCGGGGTTCACACCAAGACGATCCAGTAATGCAGCAACCATGGGGCACTCCTTCAACTTAAAAATGGTTTTCAGGCCTTTAGTTGTAGCTGGCTCACCCGGTGGTAACAAACGACCTTTAAGCGAGATATCATTCCGAAAATTCATGCTGCGCGCGTAAAGTCGGCAAATAACAAAAACCTGGGGGTCTGTATGCTCAACAAGCGCTATCTGCCATCGATCACCGCCTTGCAGTGTTTTGAGGCTGTGACCCGGCACCTGAGCTTCACCCGCGCGGCCGAAGAACTGAACCTGACCCAGAGCGCTGTCAGCAAGCAAGTCGCCCAGCTGGAAGAGCTGCTCCAGCATTTGCTGTTTCGCCGCGTACGTCGCCGCCTGCAGCTCACGCCTGCCGGGGATTTGTACCTGGTAGAAGTCCGAAAAATCCTGACCCAAGTCGAAATGTCGACTCACACCCTGCGCTCTTACGGCGGCGAAACCGAGGTGCTGCGCGTGTCAACGCCTTCAACCTTCGGCGCACGCTGGCTGATGCCACGCCTCAAGGGGTGGCGACTACGCCATCCGCATATTCATCTGGATGTGTGCAACGAGCAGCCAGCCGACGAATTGCTGCAAGGGCGAAGCGATCTGGCGTTTTATTTTGGCCAGGGCTCACGACCCGGTACCGAATGCGTGAAGCTGTTTGGCGAAGAGTTGGTGGCCGTGTGCGCGCCCTCAAGCTTGCCAAGCCACCCATTCACCGACCCGACGCAACTGACCGATCTGGTCTTGCTGCAAAACGCCTCGCGCCCGCAGGCGTGGCATGAATGGTTTGAGAGTCAGGGCTATCACACCGACCACAGCTATCACGGGCCGCGCTTTGACACCTTTTATATGTGTATTCGCGCAGCCCAGGTCGGCTGCGGCGTTGCGCTGCTCCCACGGTTTCTAGTCGAAGAAGAATTGACTGACGGCAAGTTGGTCATTGCCTGGCAGCATAGGCTGCCAAGTCGCGACGCGTATTACCTGGCCTACCCTGAGCATTCGGCCGGTGTGCCCAAGGTAAAAGCGTTTGTGACGTGGATGATGGAACACATGGAAGACGCATAAACTCGCTACTACCGATTAGAGAAAAAACCGCTGGCAAAAGAGCCTGCGGATATGAGCCACTAGCGTCATTCATTGAAAAAGCTGAACGCCGTGGCAATCAAGGCACGCGCAGCATGGAGATTGCCGTTATGAGCGAGAGTGTGTTTGCCGATCGCATCGTGCAGAACCTGCTCGACACCGACTTCTACAAATTGACCATGATGCAGGCGGTGCTGCACAACTACCCCAACGTTGAAGTCGAATGGGAGTTCCGCTGCCGTAACAGCGAGGACTTACGCCCGTACCTGAGCGAGATTCGTCACCAAATCGAACGACTGGCCGAATTGAGCATGACGCCGGATCAGCTCGGGTTTCTGGAGCGGATCACCTTTATGAAGCCCGACTTCATCCGCTTTCTGGGGCTGTTTCGCTTCAACATGCGCTACGTGCACACGGGGATCGAAAACGGCGAGTTGTTTATCCGTCTGCGTGGGCCGTGGCTGCATGTGATTCTGTTTGAAGTGCCGATGCTGTCGATCGTCAGTGAAGTGCGCAATCGCTCGCGCTATGCGGGCACCGTGCTGTCCCAGGCCCGCGAGCAGTTGTATCGCAAGTTCGACTGGCTACAGGCCAACGCCAACGATGACGAACTGTCCGAGTTGCAAGTGGCTGATTTCGGCACGCGTCGCCGGTTCTCGTACCGCGTGCAGGAAGAAGTGGTCACGGTGCTCAAACATGACTTTCCTGGCCGCTTTGTCGGTACCAGCAACGTCAACCTGTCCCGCGAGTTGGACATGAAGCCGCTGGGGACCATGGCCCACGAATGGATCATGGCGCATCAGCAATTGGGCCCGCGGCTGATCGACAGCCAAAGCGCTGCACTCGATTGCTGGGTGCGTGAGTACCGTGGCCTGCTGGGTATTGCCCTGACCGATTGCATCACCACAGATGCCTTTCTGGCTGATTTTGATCTGTACTTTGCCAAGCTGTTTGACGGCTTGCGCCACGATTCGGGCGACCCGGTGGTGTGGGCCGAAAAATGCATCGCGCATTACCACCGCCTGGGCATTGATCCAATGAGCAAGACCTTGGTGTTTTCCGACAGCCTGACCTTGCCCCGTGCACTGGAGATTTTCCGGGCGTTGCGCGGCAGGATCAATGTCAGCTTTGGCATCGGGACTAACCTGACCTGTGACATTCCGGGTGTCGAGCCGATGAGCATCGTGCTTAAAATGACCGCCTGTAATGGCTCGCCAGTGGCCAAGATTTCGGATGAACCGGGCAAGACCCATTGCTCCGACCCGAATTTCGCCGCCTACTTGCGCCACGTTTTCCATATTCCTGAACAATCCTCCAAGGAGTGAATCATGCAGGCCGTACAGCGTCAGATTGCTGAAGAGCTCAAGGTCCAACCGCCGTTCAAAGACACCGACGCCCTTGAAGCCGAGGTTGCACGGCGCATTACCTTTATTCAGTGCTGCCTGCACAACGCCAGGCTCAAGACTCTGGTACTGGGTATCAGCGGCGGCGTCGACTCGTTGACCGCAGGGCTGATGGCTCAGCGTGCCGTTGAGCAGTTGCGCGAGCAAACCGGCGATCAGGCGTACCGCTTTATCGCTGTGCGCCTGCCATACGGTGTGCAGCACGACGAAGTCGATGCCACGGCGGCGGTCGACTTCATCAAGCCAGATGAGCGCCAAACCGTAAACATCGGCCCGGCAGTCAAAGCACTGGCTGGCGAGGTCACGGCGTTTGAAGGCAAGCCACCTGCAACGGTAGATTTCGTATTGGGCAACACCAAGGCACGCATGCGCATGGTGGCGCAGTACACCATCGCGGGCGCAACAGGCGGGCTGGTGATCGGTACCGACCACGCGGCAGAAGCGGTGATGGGCTTTTTCACCAAATTCGGCGATGGCTCTTGCGATCTGGCACCGCTCAGCGGACTGGTGAAGAATCAGGTTCGAGCCATTGCGCGGCATTTGGGTGCACCGGAATCGCTGGTCGAGAAAGTCCCGACTGCGGACTTGGAAGACTTGGCGCCGGGCAAACCTGATGAAGCGTCGCACGGCGTGACCTATGCCGAGATTGATGCGTTCTTGCATGGCGAGCCGGTGAGTGAAGAGGCGTTCAACATCATTCGCAGCACGTATGAAAAGACCCACCACAAGCGTGAGATGCCGTTCGCACCTTGAAACCGCGAACGCCCCTTGCCCTCACCCCAACCCTCTCCCGGAGGGAGAAGGAGCTTGTTTGGCGGCGCTTTTGAATACGCGGCGGTCAGTCCCCTCTCCCTCCGGGAGAGGGCTAGGGTGAGGGGCTTTTGATTCAAACAAGTCTGCAGCCAGAAAAAACGGAATGAACCCCGCATTTTTTTTCGCTTGTCGCCCCTCCCTTCAAAGGCTTTGATAGAGGTCTATTTCATCGTCAGAGCCCTGCCCCCATGTCTTCTTTTGATGGTTTGTTCTCTCTGGTCGAGTCTGCACTCGATCAGCCAACGGCTCATTGGTTGCGCGAGCATGTCGAGGTGCCACAATCGTTACAGCGTTTTAACTGGAGCGAACAGGCGCTGCACCGAGTGTGGCTCGCGCAAGCGCTGAACCTCTGTCTATTTCATACGCTCGTGAATGCCGTACCTGACGGCCGACGCTATGTCGAAGAACAAGCCCGGCAAGGGCGCAAGGTGGTGTTTGACCACGGCGCGATTCGCACTGTGGATTGGCCTGACAACGGCGAACTACCGCGTGGACGTCTGGCATTTTCACGTTTGCTGGAGCCGCTGGGCTTTACCGATGTACGAACCTATCCGCTGACCAAGCTGAATATGACGGGTTGGGGCTATCGCCAGATGGATCTGCCAGAAGACATCGCGCAGTTCTTTGTCTCGGAATTGCATCCGGGGCGTTTTAGCGAGGTGTTTCAGCACGCCGTCAGTCGCGTGGTCAACTCCAGCCTCGACCCGCTACAAGCCGAACACCTGAGTCTGCTCAATCGCCTGAGCCGCACCCGCCATTGCAGCCTGGACGAAGCCCGCCGCCTGTTGCCGGTGTTGCATCGTGCGTTTGGCCGCCAGCATGGCGTGGTGCACGAGGCGGACTATCAGTGCCTACTCCATGAAAGCGCTGAAATGGCGTGGATTGCCACCGAAGGCAACAGCTTCAATCACCTGACAGACCGCGTGCAGGATCTGGAAGCGTGCGTCGCCCAACAGCGCGATCTGCAACGGCCGATGAAAGACAGCATTGAGGTTTCAGCCTCGGAGCGGGTCATGCAAACCGCTTATCGCGCCTGCACGGTCACCCGCGAGATGGTGGATGCCCAGGGCCAAAGCCACGCACATCAGGTGCCGGGTTCTTTCGTGGAGTTTATTCAGCGCAAGGTCGACCCGGACAGCGGGCGAATTGATCTGAATTTCGACAGCAGCAACGCCCAGGGGATTTTCAAGATGACCGACTCAAAAGCCTGACCCTGAACGTAAACAGCCCTGACGGCGTAAGCTCGTCAGGGCTGCTCAGTCAGCACGTCAGGTTTTTATTTAAGGGTGACAGTGCCTTTCATCATCGAGATATGGCCCGGGAACGAGCAGAAGAAGCCATATTTCTCATCCGCTTTAAGCTTGGAGACATCAAAGGTCACAGAGTCAGTCTCACCAGCGCCAATGACCTTGGTGTGCGCAATGATGCGCGTGTCGCCATCTTTGAGGTAGCTTTTGTCGATGCCAGCGCTAAGGCCATCAGTGGCAATCGGCTGCATGTCAGCTTCTTTGCTCAGTACCCAGTTATGGCCCATCACGTTTTTGGGCAGGCTGCCAGAGTGCTTCAGTTCTACGGTGAATGTTTTGCAGGACTTGTCGATTTCGATAGCTTTGGTGTCGAACGACATTTGGTCAGTCGAATCGACAGTGACCTTGCACTCAGCAGCAAGCAGTTGGCCACTGGCCAGAGTCAAAAGGGATACCGCAACAACTTTGGCAAACATGGGTTTTCTCCAAGGTAGGGTACAAAAAATCCATTATTTGTATACAGGATGCATGAAAACAGTCGCAGCGCCAATGATCCACGTCACGTTATGACGCTTTTGTTATGACCTTCTATCAGGCAAACGAGCACAGGGCCAATAACCTTAGGCCATTCTTTTGCTTTCGGAGATTTAATCCACATGGCTCTTTTTGACCGGTGTAGAGTCGACTTCTCAACACAAACAGCCACCTTGCAAAAACCCAGCTAACGGCTAAGCACTAATACAGGGCAGAATACGCGCCGCTTAACCTCACCTTCGACCCCCCAGAGGATCGCCCATGGCCAAACCAAACTATAACTTCGCTAAGCGTCAAAGAGACTTGGCTAAAGAGCAGAAGAAAGAGGAAAAGCTCGCGCGCAAGAAAGCAGCAGCTGAAGGCGGCACCGTAGAACAGGATCTGGAAGTCGACGAAGAACATGAAGTCGCCGAAGACGACACCGGCGCCACAGAAGAACCAGCACCAAAAGCGTAACGCCCTCGGCCCGGTTATCCACAACCCGGCCCACAGGATCTGTGATCAGGATCAGCAGCCACGCTGTTGATCCTCGCAGCAGTCCTAACCCCCTTGTAACGCCCTCAGACGCTTTAAATAACCATCCCCTACAAGCAGACACGAAATAACCTGCGTGCGCGTGGGCGGCTTCTCAGTGGGCCAGAATGCACAACGCCAGCCCGAAGGCTGGCGTTGGTTGAGCAAATCGCTTTGTAGCCGCTGACGAAGGCTGCGGCTACAAAGTGGACTTAGCGCGGTACTACCGGTTTGCGGGTTGGCTTTTTGCCTTTACCGCCTTTGGCGGCTTCTTGACGCTCTTTGGCAGCCTGTTTATTACGGGCAAACGCAGCGGCCTTGGCCTGCTCGCGCTTGTCCCACGGGTTGCCGCCATCGCTGGCACGCGGCGGCAGGCCGGTGTGCTGGGTCAGGATTTTGGTGGTTTTCTCACCCGCAACCTTATGGCTGCCAGCTGGTGTCGAGTTTTTACGACGCGCACTCTGGTAGCTGTCGGTCGCAGGTTGATGCAGCGGAATCAGTTGGTCTTTGCCCGAACCGATCAAGTCTGTGCGGCCCATACGGGTCAGTGCTTCACGCAGCATCGGCCAACCTTTGGGGTCGTGGTAGCGCAAGAACGCTTTGTGCAGGCGGCGCTGCTCTTCGCTCTTAACGATCACCACCGAGTCGCTCTTGTACGAGACCTTGCGCAGCGGGTTTTTGCCAGAATGGTACATCGCGGTGGCAGTGGCCATCGGCGACGGGTAGAACGCCTGTACCTGGTCCGCACGGAAGCCATTGCCCTTGAGCCACAGCGCAAGGTTCATCATGTCTTCGTCTTTGGTGCCTGGGTGCGCGGCAATGAAGTACGGGATCAGGTACTGCTCTTTGCCTGCTTCCTTGGTGTACTTCTCGAACATGCGCTTGAACTTGTCATAGCTGCCAATGCCCGGCTTCATCATCTGGTTGAGCGGACCTTCCTCGGTGTGTTCCGGGGCGATCTTCAAGTAACCACCCACGTGGTGGGTCACCAACTCTTTTACGTATTCCGGCGACTCGACCGCGAGGTCATAACGCAGGCCGGAGGCGATCAGGATTTTTTTCACACCCGGCAAGGCACGGGCGCTGCGGTACAGCTGAATCAGCGACGAGTGGTCAGTGTTCAGGTTCGGGCAAATACCAGGGAACACGCACGATGGCTTGCGGCATGCGGATTCGATTTCCGGGGTTTTGCAGGCGATGCGGTACATGTTCGCGGTCGGGCCGCCGAGGTCGGAAATGACGCCGGTAAAACCTGGCACTTTGTCGCGGATCTCTTCGATTTCGCGAATGATCGACTCTTCAGAACGGTTCTGAATGATCCGGCCTTCGTGCTCAGTGATCGAGCAGAAGGTGCAGCCACCAAAGCAGCCACGCATGATATTCACCGAGAAACGGATCATGTCGTAGGCCGGAATTTTTTCCTTGCCGTACGCAGGATGTGGAATACGTGCGTAAGGCATGCCAAACACGTAGTCCATCTCTTCGGTGGTCATTGGAATCGGAGGAGGGTTAAACCACACGTCCACTTCGCCATGCTTCTGCACCAACGCACGGGCGTTACCTGGGTTGGTTTCAAGGTGAAGCACGCGGTTGGCGTGGGCATACAGAACCGAGTCGTTACGCACTTTTTCAACCGATGGCAGACGAATAACCGTCTTGTCACGGGTCATGCGCGGACTGGCCAAAATTTGCACAACTTTGGCTTCGTTCGGGTCTTCAACCGGGCCTTTTTCTTGCTCGATGGCACACGCCTGAGTGTCTTGGGTGTTCACGTACGGGTTGATGATCTTATCGATCTTGCCCGGACGGTCGATGCGCGTGGAGTCGACTTCGTACCAGTCTTTGGGTGTATCGCGACGGATGAACGCGGTGCCGCGAACATCGGTAATATCTTCGATCTTGTGACCGTAAGACAGACGCTGAGCGACTTCAACAATCGCGCGCTCGGCGTTGCCGTACAACAAAATGTCGGCGCAGGCGTCGATCAGGATCGAGTTGCGGACGCGATCTTGCCAGTAATCGTAATGCGCGATGCGGCGCAAGGAGGCTTCAATGCCGCCGAGTACGATCGGCACATGTTTGTAAGCTTCTTTACAGCGTTGGCTGTAGACCAGGCTTGCGCGGTCCGGACGTTTGCCAGCCATGCCACCGGGGGTGTAGGCGTCATCTGAACGGATTTTCTTGTCGGCGGTGTAGCGGTTGATCATCGAATCCATGTTGCCGGCAGCAACGCCGAAGAACAGGTTCGGTTCGCCCAGCTTCATGAAGTCGTCTTTGGACTGCCAGTCAGGCTGGGCGATGATGCCCACGCGAAAGCCCTGGGACTCCAGCAAACGACCAATAATGGCCATGCCGAACGAAGGATGATCGACGTATGCATCACCGGTCACGATGATGATGTCGCATGAATCCCAGCCAAGCTGATCCATCTCCTCCCTGCTCATCGGCAGGAACGGTGCAGGGCCGAAACACTCGGCCCAGTACTTCGGATAGTCAAATAGAGGCTTGGCTGCTTGCATGTCGGTGACCGGTGTTGAGTGCAGAAAAGAGGGGTGCGTCATTTCGCAAGAAATTCGCGGCCGCGGAATATAGCACAAAAAATAACCAATTCCGACGGCGATGGTCGGATTTGGGGGCTCACCTGTGGGAACGGGCTTGCTCGCGATGCTATCGCTGCGATTCGGCAGATGTACCGCGGCGCCTGAATCGCGAGCAAGCCCGCTCCACAAAGGCAAGGAGACCGGGCGATTAATCGTCGTCGAAGTTGTAACTGCCCGGCGCCAGGTTTTCGAAGCGCGTGTATTTGCCAATAAACGCTAGGCGTGTTGTACCGATAGGACCGTTACGCTGCTTGCCGATGATGATTTCGGCAATGCCTTTGTGTTCGGTCTCGGGGTGGTACACCTCGTCCCGGTACACGAACATGATGACGTCGGCGTCCTGCTCGATGGCTCCGGATTCACGCAAGTCGGAGTTGATCGGGCGCTTGTTGGGGCGTTGTTCAAGGGAGCGGTTGAGCTGCGAGAGCGCCACCACCGGGCAATTGAATTCCTTGGCCAGGGCTTTCAAGGAACGTGAGATCTCGGAAATCTCGTTGGTACGGTTATCACCGCCCGAGCCCGGGATCTGCATAAGTTGCAGGTAGTCGATCATGATCAGACCAATGTCGCCGTGTTCACGCACCAGACGGCGGGTACGCGCGCGCATTTCCGAAGGGCTGATGCCCGCGGTGTCATCAATGAACAGCTTGCGGTCGTTGAGCAGGTTGACCGCCGAGGTCAGGCGTGGCCAATCGTCATCTTCGAGGCGACCGGCACGGACCTTGGTCTGGTCGATGCGACCAAGCGAGGACAACATACGCATGATCAGCGATTCACCTGGCATCTCGAGCGAGTAAACCAGTACCGCTTTTTCACTGCGCAACACGGCGTTTTCAACCAGGTTCATCGCAAAGGTGGTTTTACCCATCGATGGACGACCGGCAACGATGATCAAGTCCGCAGGCTGCAAGCCGCTGGTCATGCCATCGAGGTCGGTGTAGCCGGTGGACAGGCCAGTGATGGCGTTGTCGGTGTTGAACAAGGTGTCGATGCGGTCGATGGCTTTGGTCAACAGGTCGTTGACACTAACCGGGCCGCCGGTTTTTGGCCGGGCCTCGGCAATCGCAAAGATCTGCCGCTCAGCTTCGTCGAGAATCTCTTCAGCGCTGCGCCCTTCAGGGTTGAACGCGCTGTCGGCGATCTCGGTGCTGATGCCGATAAGCTGTCGCAAGGTCGCCCGTTGGCGCACGATCTGCGCATACGCTTTGATGTTGGCGACCGACGGGGTGTTTTTGGCCAGTTCGCCGAGGTAGCCCAGACCACCGACTTGTGAGGTCTGACCTTCCTTGTCCAATTGCTCGGCAAGGGTCACGACGTCGATTGGGGAGTTCTGGTCTGCCAGTTTGGCGATGGCGCGGAAAATCAGGCGGTGGTCATGTCGATAGAAATCGCCGTCCGATACCTGATCCAACACGCGTTCCCAGGCGTTGTTGTCCAGCATCAAGCCACCGAGCACGGCCTGTTCGGCCTCGATGGAATGCGGCGGCACCTTCAGGGCAGCGGTTTGCAGGTCGTATTGCTCAGGAGCGGAGATATCGTTCATGGCCACTTGGTTGTTCTGGAAAAGCAGGAATTTGAAAATCGGGTACTGCAGAAAAACAAAGGGCACGACCTGTAAACAGGATCGTGCCCGATGTTAACCGTCCAGCACACAAGGTGCCAGTCAGTTAAGACTGCTTAAGCAGCTACCACAACAACGCGTACGGTTGCTTCAACTTCGGCGTGCAGGTGCACAGCCACGTCGAATTCGCCAACGTTGCGGATAGTGCCGTTCGGCAGACGAACTTCGCTTTTTGCAACTTCAACGCCAGAGGCGGTCAGTGCATCAGCGATGTCGTGGGTGCCGATCGAACCGAACAGCTTGCCTTCGTCACCAGCGGTGGCAGTGATAGTCACTTCCAGCTCAGCCAGTTGGGCAGCGCGTGTTTCAGCCGAAGCTTTCTTGTCAGCTGCTGCTTGTTCCAGCTCAGCACGACGCTCTTCAAACGCAGCCAGGTTGGCAGCGGTTGCAGCGGTAGCTTTGCCGTACGGCAGCAGGTAGTTACGACCGTAACCGGCCTTAACATTTACTTTGTCGCCCAGGTTGCCCAGGTTCGCGACTTTTTCCAGAAGGATCAGTTGCATGTGAAAATCCTCTTAACTTTTAACCTTCACCGTCCGCAGAGCCTTTATCAGCGTCTTTCGGCGCCAGACGTCCGCGAAAATCAATCAGGCTGTCGACAATGGCCAAGACCACGAGCAACGGATAGATCAGCTGCATAAACAGCAACAGCGTGACGTACAACCCCACCAGCCAAAACTTGCCCAGTCGCTTTTGCGCCACCAGCCCGTGTATCAGGGCCAGCCCGGCGAAGAACAACGCTACGCTGCACAACGGCGTGAGCATGGCCATTTGTGGACCGAAGTTCGGCCCTACAAGCATGCACGCCAGCAACAGTAACGCTGGACCTAGCGGTAGGCGGATGCTGCGAAATTCGCTGGCAAAACCGCCCGAGTTGTACAACAGCGCTTGCCAATAACGCCCAAGTATCAGGCTAAGCACGCTGACGACCTGCATCAAAGCTGCAATCAAACCGGTGAGGACGGGTGCAATCAGTGCTCCAAGGCGCGCTCGCTCTACGTCAGATAACTTGTCGTAGAGACCATTGAGGATCTGCGGCAGGAGTTTTTCCAACCCCAGCGCCATCGCATCAATGGGTTCGCGGAAAACCGTACCCAGGATCACGCCATACACCACACCCAACGCTACGCTGACCAGCAGCACGCGATTCCAAGGCCGACCGGCGCGTAACAGCATCGCCAATCCCAGGGTTCCCAGCAGCACCATCAAGGTGCGTGGTTCGCCCATATACCACCAGGCCAAGGCCGGCAGTAAAGCCCATGAGAGGATGCTTAAGGCATCTCTCGGACCGCGCCGCAGGAGCACAAGGCACCCCGCAGCAGCACTCAACCAGAACAAAAACGGCAATGCCGCACATCCGGCCACGATTAACGCGGCCTGCACACGGCCTCGCATGATGAACTCAGCTAGGGCGCGCATGCATTCAATCCTTTACTACTTGTCGACTGCCCGGTCTCAGCGGCCGTGGCTGTCGGTGTAGGCCAGCAGGGCCAGGAAGCGGGCGCGCTTGATAGCGGTGGCCAGCTGACGCTGATAACGAGCTTTAGTACCGGTGATACGGCTTGGAACAATTTTGCCGGTCTCGGATACGTAAGCTTTCAGAGTGTTGAGATCTTTGTAATCGATCTCTTTCACTTCTTCTGCAGTGAAGCGGCAGAATTTACGACGACGGAAGAAACGTGCCATGTAATTGGCTCCTCAAAAGGTCCGTGGATTACTCGTCAGCGTTATCGCTGGCGTCGCTGTTATCGCTGTCATCGCCATCGGCGCTGTCAGAATGCTCAGGACGGTCACGACGCTCACGGCGCTCACTGCGGTTCTCTTCAGCCTTGAGCATCTCGGACTGGCCAGTTACGGCTTCGTCGCGACGGATGACCAGGTTACGGATCACAGCATCGTTGTAACGGAAGTTGTCTTCCAGCTCAGCCAGGGCTTTGCCAGTGCATTCAACGTTCAGCATCACGTAGTGAGCCTTGTGAACATTGTTGATTGCGTAGGCCAGTTGACGACGGCCCCAATCTTCCAGACGGTGGATTTTGCCGCCGTCTTCTTCGATCAGCTTGGTGTAACGCTCTACCATGCCGCCGACTTGTTCGCTTTGATCCGGGTGGACCAAAAAGATGATTTCGTAATGACGCATGAATGCTCCTTACGGGTTGTAGCCTGCCGCTAACTAAAAAGCGGTCAGACAAGGAGTGAATGACACTTGTGTGTCTTGCCTAGAGAGGCACATATGCGCCCGCCATGACGGCAAGGGGCGCAATAGTAGAGAAGCAGAGGTCAAGCTGCAAGCTGTAAGCTGCAAGTCGTAGCGGCAAGTGACGAGCTGCAAGCGGCAAACCCAATGCAAAGCCGCCTTAGGCTTGCCGCTTGAGGCTTATCGCTTGCGCGTAGCGGCTGCTTTCAAGCCCCTCTGACGCAGGGCTTCGAACAGGCATACGCCAGTCGCTACCGAGACGTTCAGGCTGCTGACGCTGCCTGCCATTGGCAGACGCACCAAATAGTCGCAATGCTCACGCGTCAGGCGACGCATGCCTTTGCCTTCGGCACCCATGATCAGAATGGTCGGGCCCGTCAGGTCTTGCTCGTACAGCTCCTGCTCGGCTTCACCTGCGGTGCCAACGATCCACAGGCCGCGCTGCTGAAGCTTTTTCAGGGTGGCGGCAAGGTTAGTCACTGCCACCAACGGAATCACTTCCGCTGCGCCGCAGGCTACTTTTCGTACAGTCGGCGTCAGCGTTGCAGACTTATCTTTAGGCACGATAACAGCCAGGGCACCGGCCGCATCGGCAGTGCGCAGGCAAGCACCCAAGTTGTGTGGATCGGTCACGCCGTCCAACACCAGAATCAGCGGAGCGCCTTCAGTGCGATCCAGTAATTCGTTAAGCATGGCCTCGCCCCACACCTGGCTCGGACTGACTTCAGCCACGACACCCTGATGCACGCCTTCTACCCAAACGTCCATTTCGCGACGCTCAGCTTGGCCGACATCGACCCGATTTTCAGCTGCCAGCGCGACCAAGGTCTGAACCCGAGGGTCGTTGCGGCTTTCAGCCAACCACACTTGCTTGACGCGTTTCGGGTGATGACGAAGCAACGCTTCTACAGCGTGAATGCCGTAGATTTTTTCCAACTGACTCATGGTTTGGCCTTAGGTTTGCGCGCCCCGCCGCTTTTGGCGGCTGGAGCGGTGCCCGATTTTGGCGGGCCTTTACGGTGTTTACTTGGTTTGGAAGGCTTGCCCGCGTCTTTAGCGGGTGCTGCCCTCCCCGACTTTCCCGGCTCCGATGTCCGACCGCCGCTTTTCGCATCGGCCAGAAGCGCCTTTTTCAATTCACGACTTTTGCGCAACTCGGCATTTTTAGCCGCGGCATCGCTTGAACGGTAAGCATCGTCAGTAGTTTTTTTTGCCGTCTTGGCCGGCGCACTGCGACGTGCTGGTTTAGCCGTCTCGACTGGCGGCTCGGTAGCTTTAGTACCGGACTTGCCGACATTTTTGCCCGCGCTTTTACCGGCAGGTGCGTCACCCGTACGATTCTTGCGACCAATCGGCGCACTGAGTGTTTTCTCAGCCATTTCGAAGTCGATTTTACGTTCGTCGAGATCGACACGCATAACACGCACTTCGACGGTATCGCCCAAGCGGAAGCTACGACCGGTGCGCTCGCCCGCCAAGCGGTGATGCACAGGATCGAAGTGGTAGTAATCGCCCGGCAAGGCGGTCACGTGGACCAGACCTTCGACATAGATGTCTGTCAGCTCAACAAACAGGCCAAAGCCGGTCACGGCTGTAACGACACCCGGGAAGGTCTCGCCAACGCGGTCCTTCATGAACTCGCATTTAAGCCAGTTAGTCACGTCTCGCGTGGCTTCATCGGCACGGCGCTCGCTCATCGAACACTGCTCGCCGAGTTGCTCCAAGATCGCTTCGTCGTACGGGTAAATACGCGCTTTGGGAATGGTCATCGCACCAGCACGCAGAACGTGCGGGGTATCCTGCTTGGAATGGATGACACTGCGAATCGCCCGATGAGTGAGCAAGTCTGGGTAGCGACGAATCGGCGACGTGAAGTGGGTATAGGCTTCGTAGTTCAGGCCAAAGTGGCCTTGGTTATCAGCGCTATACACCGCCTGGCTCAACGAGCGCAGCATCACGGTCTGAATCAGGTGGAAATCCGGGCGGTCCTTGATGGTTTCAAGCAACGCCTGATAGTCCTTCGGCGACGGACCATCCTTGCCTTTATGCAGGGTCAGACCCAACTCACCGAGGAACGCGCGGAGTTTTTCCAGACGCTCAGGTGGCGGACCATCGTGCACACGGTACAACGCAGGAATTTCGTGCTTCTTGAGGAATTCCGCGGTGGCCACGTTGGCTGCCAGCATGCATTCTTCGATCAGCTTGTGTGCGTCATTACGAGTGGTTGGGCGAATTTCAGCGATTTTTCGCTCGGAACCGAAGATGATTCGGGTTTCCTGGGTTTCAAAATCAATCGCGCCACGGGTATGACGAGCAGCCAGCAACACTTTGTACAGCGAGTACAGCTGTTTGAGGTGCGGGACCACATCAGCGTATTCGCTACGCAGCTGCTTGGCTTCGCTGGTTTTCGGCTGCTCAAGGATGGTGCTGACCTTGTTGTAGGTCAGACGCGCCTGAGAGTGAATCACCGCCTCATAGAACTTGTAGTCGGTCATTTCGCCGGTTTTGGAGATAGTCATCTCACACACCATGGCCAAACGGTCGACTTTCGGGTTCAGGGAGCACAAGCCGTTGGACAACTGCTCTGGCAGCATCGGGATCACGCGCTCAGGGAAGTACACCGAGTTACCGCGCACCTGAGCTTCTGCGTCCAGCGCCGAACCAATTTTCACATAGCTGGAAACGTCGGCAATCGCCACGTACAACTTCCAGCCGCCCGAGAACAGACGCAACTTGCCAGCCTTGGCTTCGCAGAACACCGCGTCATCGAAGTCGCGCGCATCTTCGCCGTCGATGGTCACAAACGGCAGATGACGCAGGTCGATGCGTTTCTCTTTGTCTTTCTCTTCAACTTCCGGTTTCAGACGGCTTGCTTCTTTAAGCACAGCCTCAGGCCAGACGTGAGGAATGTCATAGGTGCGCAGCGCGATGTCGATTTCCATGCCGGGCGCCATATAGTTGCCCACCACTTCAAGCACATCACCCTGCGGCTGGAAGCGCGGCGTCGGCCAGTGAGTGATCTTCACTTCGACGAACTGCCCAACCTTCGCGCCCGCATTGCGGCCCGGCGTTACCAGCACTTCCTGCTGGATTTTCGGGTTATCGGCCACTACAAAGCCAATGCCGCCTTCTTCGAAGTAGCGACCCACGATGGTTTCGTGAGCACGTGAGACCACTTCAACAATCACACCTTCACGACGACCACGACGGTCCAGACCCGACACACGGGCCAGCGCACGGTCGCCATCGAATACCAGACGCATTTGCGACGGGCTCATGAACAGGTCGTCACTGCCGTCATCCGGGATCAGGAAGCCGAAGCCATCGCGGTGACCACTGATGCGGCCGAGAATCAGGTCGAGTTTGTCCACCGGCGCATACGTGCCACGGCGGGTATAAATTAATTGAGCATCGCGCTCCATCGCACGCAAGCGACGACGCAGAGCCTCAATTTGATCTTCTGTCGTCAGACCAAACTCTTCGACTAACTGCTCGCGAGCAGCAGGCGAGCCACGTTCGGCCAGGTGCTGAAGGATCAGCTCGCGGCTAGGGATAGGGTTTTCGTATTTTTCCGCTTCACGTGCGGCCTCGGGATCGAGGGTCTGCCAATCGGCCATTAGATAGTTTTCACCTTGTCTATATGCGGGTTAGTTTGGCATACGCGTATTGAAACGGGAAATTTCGGGTTCATACAGTGCCGTATTAGCCCGTTCTGACGCGCTTTAATGCCGTAGACAAACCGTTCGCGAAATATTTGCAATATTTTTAATCACAACGCTTTACAGGTCAAAGGGTCATCCGTATAGTGCGCGCCATCGACAACGGCAACGTTGAAGATGCTGCCCAGATGGTGAAATTGGTAGACACGCCAGCTTCAGGTGCTG
>NZ_ALJC01000026.1 GCF_000282975.1 Pseudomonas psychrophila HA-4 | reverse complement strand
GCTGTCTTGCGCAGCCAAGAGTGCAAGGTTGCCGCCTGCCACCAAATACGCCTCGTCACCGGCGGTTATCCGGCTGGCGATTAGGCTGGCCGGGCGTTTCCCAGCAGACCATCCAAGCCTATGAGTCCGGCAAGCGGCGGATTCAGGTAGCGGCCCTGCCAGAACTGTCCCGACTGCTTGCAACCACACTCGAAGAGCTGTTTGATCAGCAGCAGGAAACCACTGTGCGTAAACGTGGCCCCGCTCCGAAATGGCAACAGCAACTGGAAGCCATCGACCAACTGCCCAAGAGCCAACAGAAATTTGTTGCGCAGATGCTCGATGCCCTGATCGCTCAGGCCACGACTAAAGCGAGCAGCGAAGGAAGGGAGGTATTGCAGTAAGCAGATAAAACAACACCGGCGCATGACCGGTGTGGGATGAGGATAGCTATCAAATATGAGCAGAAATTCGTTTATATAAAAACTCATAAAAATCTGAAGCGTAATTAACATTCTCGCCAGACGGAAGCCGAAGACTCACGGGGCATTCACCATCTTTAAACTTTGAATAGTCAAAGAAAAATACCTCCCCCATATCAGTTTCGCTAATCACAAGCTTTTTGCCATCTACCAGATTATTCTTTATGCCCACAATATGTTGATAGACAATATCTCCCCCATTGACATTCTCAAAGTCCACGCCATAGATACTGTAAATTTCTTCAGTACCAATCTCTCCACCCGCATACGTCTTTAAAAACCACTTGTACGACCCTGGAAGTTCAAGCCCTAGCCTCTGCTCCGCCTTCTCAATCCAGTCATCACCCACGCGATCGGCCTCACTACCAAAGCACACGATATCAGGATGCAGTGATACTAAATCCTCAATTTGATGCGTCGTAACTTGGCTCATTCTCAATTCCTAAAATCTGCAGATCGTTGCTGCCAGTACTGCACCTTCCACTTATCAAAAGCTGCCCTATCAATACCAGAAGGGATTGTATTAGGGTTAATGTGAATAGTTGCGCTATTGGTTTGGTGAAAACTCTGCGTCATTTCTGCAATAGGCCCTGACTGGGTTTGCGTCATATGGTGCAGGTTCACCGACTTACCATCTACCCCGATGGGCGCTCGACCAGATGCCATACGTTCAGCATTACTACCTGTTATGACCTTGCCACCTTCACGCCAACTAGTTTGCAAATTAGGATCAAATAAATCATTCCGCTGATAGACCTTATTCCCACTAAACTGAATAGGATCCTTTGACCAAAAATTACGCTGCTGAGTAAAAACAGAGCCCGCTTCTGTAGCGTTCCCTATTCCTTTTGCACCAATTTATTCGTGAGAAGCTAAAGCCTTAGTCGCCTGATGCAAAGCAGCCATAAGGTCCTCAAGTTTGAAATTCCATTTACTCCCCTCAACTGGGGGATAAATTTCTATTTCAATTGGTCTTCCTGGCTCATGTGATACCTCAGCCAACTGACTCAACCCCGCCCAAATCTCGAATACACAATTCTCTCGATCTGGGGGGCTTGTCATCACAGTAGATAAAAGACTCATGGCTTCGGCGGCTCCAATAAACCAATAAATTTTCCATTTGAATCGTAGCGAAGCCCACGGCCATCAGGGGCAATCACATCCATAACCTTCCCAAATCTACCGGTGTCTTTATAGGTTACTGTGGTCGCCGGGTTGCTCAAGATCTCGTCAGCTATTTTTTGACCTTGGGCGTTGATTTCAGAAGGGCTTCCTTTAATGCTAGGGAACGCACTGCCTTCACGACTGCCGTGTTTTTGGAGTGCTCGACCAGCTAATGAAAGTTGTCCTGATTTATCGGCCGGATCAAGCATTTTTCCTGCATTCGACAAATCATCAATGCTTTTTCCAGCGAACGCACTACCTTTTGCCCCTAATCAGCAGCTGTAAAAAAATGCTTATCTAGATCAACAGGAGGAAACTGACTAGGTAGAATTCTTGACGAAATATCTCTGCTAAGCAGCTTTAAAATAAATTCAACACAGCCGAAGTTGTAGACTTCCTCCTCCCCCTGATCCGAGCTATGAATAGCAACTTTCCATGAGTCTGGCTCTCCATCAACCAACCAAACAAAAGTTTCTCCATTATCCGTTACCGCCCAAGGAAGAAAAGAGCCTTCCGCAGGGTAATCTGGCCTTGGATAGTCCGATAAAAATTCCTGCCTCATTACAGCGTATGCGTCTATAAAATATTGGCTCTTTTCAAAATTCAAATTTGAGTTTTCTGAAAATGGGTCTAACACCCATACGAAATCGTCTACTGCACCACATCCGTAAATTGATATGAACTGTTTAAAATCAGACGGTAATCGCAGACCTCCCTCAGATTCAAAGGTCGCCCAAGCCGCATTATCAAAGATTCGCTGAGATGGTGGCGAAAGGAGAGCAATCAGTTTATTTATCATTCTTACTTAACTCCACTCACGTTCGGAATTGATACATCAAGAGTAAAACCGCCTGACCCACGAGCAGACAACGTTACACCGGTTGGCATCGGGTTTGTACCTGTATAAATAGGCACAGCCCTATAGCTTACTGTTTCGCCACTCTGCACTGCGCCCCTGACTTGACGCTCAAATGAACTCATATTTGGATGATTTGCGTTGCGCTGGAAAAGTGTCACCAAATTTCTTGCATCATCACCAGCCCCTCCTAGTGAATTCGCAAGCAAATGTCCTCGCGCATGGTTAGCAGGCTGCCCCTCAAAACCTGGAGGTCGAATCGCTGGGTTAGCGCTTGAACCGCCTCCCAATGAATCCTCCCTAAGGACTGCTGTAACGCCAGTAGGTCGACCAAGTGAGTCAAGCTCGCCAAGAATTACATTGCTTGGGGCATTTGGACTTGGCTTGGCAAGCGACGAGTAGCTGCTTTCTGGAATTGCTTTTGCACCAACGCTGGCAGCCCCACCCTTTACAACCCCAACCTCACCTACAACCCTGGCACCAGCTCCCAACCCACCAGAAAGCACAATACCAGCAACTTCGCCATTTGTAGCCTGTGTTGTTTTTTGGACGGTGAGCCGCAGGTCGTCTTGGTTTTTATCTTGGAAACCACGAACGATTTGCTGTTCCTGCGGGCTAAGGCCTGCGCTGTAGCCATGGTCATCGAGCGCCTTGGTGCCAGCCTCAACATCGGTGCGTAGTGCGTTGCAATTTGTGTAGCCCTCGCACTGCAGCATGGCAAGGCCGGTTTTGGTGTCGCTGAGCCTCTGGTAGTGCGCGGTGACATCGGCTCTGCAAGCAGTGGGGTCTCCTGCCCCTCGACACCCTTTCAAGTCTTTGATCAGGTCATCAGCTTCGTGATGATTGAGGTAGTTGTAGGCCGTCGCATTTTTAGCGATTTCTGCGCCTTTCTGGACGTCTCCGCCCGTCGCGCCTGCAGCAGCTATACCAATTAATTGCGAAGCCGCCAGCAGTAAACCCGGTTCGCCTTCAACCGCTTTCGACAGCGTGCTGACCAGGGCTTCGTTCGCCCCAGCAGCCAGTGCTCCAGTGGCAAAGCTGCCTCCGCCAGCCTGGCTTAACAGGCCTCCGACCAAGGCATGCAGCGCTACTTTTTGCGCACCCGAATCGGCCCATTGCTGGTCTTTCGAGTAGTCACCAACAGCGTTGAAGGCCACGGCTTGTAGCGTACGTTGCAATTGCGAGCTGAGGGCGCTGCCCAGGTTTTTGTTCAGGCTACCGCCTTGCAGCGCTGTGCCTACTCCAGCCTGTGCAACGCCTTGTGCACCCGAGTACGCAGCAAATCGCCCGATGTCCGTTGCGGAGCCAAGGTCAAAGCCTTTGGTGACTTTATTGACGTTGTCACCCGACACGCCAAAGGCCGGGTCCAGCACCCCTGCCGTGAAGCCTGCGGTCAAAGCACCCGTGGCATAGTTCTTCAAGCTGTCAGACGAGGTAACGTCTTGGAGGGTAGCCCCCAGATTTCCGCCATTGTTGATAAAACTGACCGCACCGCCACTGGCCAGCGATGTCAATGCGGAAGTGGCCATGACATTGCCCCAACCCGCGGCCACAAAAGTGCCCGCTGAAGCACCGGCAGTTGCAACCCCGCCAGCCGCCATGGCGGTGCCTGAACCCGCCGTTGCACCGGCTGCGCCACCCGCCAGCGCGCTGCCTGCACCGGCTGTCAACACCGTCACGATGATGATGATTGCCAGCATGGCGCCTTGCCCGAGGTTGGAGTGGCTGTACTTGAACGAGTCGTGCATTTCCTGCACTTGTCGCCAATCCACATCCCCGCGCTTTTCAGCGTCTTTTAGCCAGGCCAGTTGTGGGTCGGCCTTGACCATCACGTCGATAGCTTGGCTGACGGTGTGCTGGTCGATCTGTTTAATGTCAATCTTGAGGCCATCAACGGCTTTGATCGCCAGGTTGCCGTCGGCAAGCATTTGGGTCTGGCGCAAGGTCTCATCGGTTTTGCCCTTGCCTTTGGCACTCACCCAAGCGAGGTCGCTTTTGCTCTTCTCGTGGCTCTCTTGAAGCAGGTCTTTGACCGCCTCAAAGGTCACCGCGCCTCCGCTGGTTATAGCGATGTCATTGCCACTCT
>NZ_ALJC01000025.1 GCF_000282975.1 Pseudomonas psychrophila HA-4 | reverse complement strand
CCCGCGCCTTTTTGAACACTAAACACAAGCGTGCCCAATGCCGGTAACGCTGTGAGGATCCAGCATGATTGATGTGGTGGTGGTATCGCGCACAACCGAAGCACAAGACATTTGCAGTTATGAGTTGGCCCGTGTCGATAACAGCGCCCTGCCCCCGTTCAGCGCCGGGGCGCATATTGATGTTCATCTGCCCAGCGGCTTGATCCGCCAGTACTCGCTGTGCAATCACCCGGACGAACGCCATCGCTACCTGATTGGTGTACTTAAGGACCCCGCTTCTCGCGGCGGCTCACAAAGCCTGCACGCCCACATCAACACGGGCGATCGCTTGCAGATCAGCGAGCCGCGCAATTTGTTCCCGCTGACGCATGAAGCTCAGCGCAGCCTCTTGTTTGCGGGCGGGATCGGGATTACCCCGATTCTGTGCATGGCCGAGCGTTTGGCCAACATCAACGCAGATTTCGAGCTGCACTATTGCGCCCGCTCCAGCGAGCGCGCTGCGTTTGTTGAGCGAATCCGACAGTCAGCGTTTGCGGACCGAGTGTTTTTGCATTTCGACGAACAACCCGAAACCGCCATGAATGCCGCTCAAGTACTGGCCAACCCGCAAGCCGGCATGCATCTCTACGTGTGCGGTCCGGGCGGTTTTATGCAGCACGTGCTGGACAGCGCCCGCACCCAAGGCTGGGCCGAAGACACACTGCACCGCGAGTACTTTGCCGCTGCGCCGGTCGACAGCAGCAATGACGGGAGTTTTTCGGTCAAGGTGGCCAGCACCGGTCAAATCATTGAGATACCGGCTGATAAAACGGTGGTTCAGGTTCTGGAAGGTCACGGCATCGACATCCCCATGTCATGCGAACAAGGGGTGTGCGGCACGTGCCTGACCAACGTATTGGAAGGCGTGCCAGACCACCGCGACATGTTCCTCACCGAAGAAGAGCAAGCCTGCAACAACCAGTTCACGCCGTGCTGTTCGCGCTCAAAGTCCGCCTTGCTGGTACTGGATATTTAACCGGTGTGTCAGCCCGGGCGGTGAATCACTTTCATCCGCTCACAGGCCACCGCCGAGCTGAAAATCTCGGCATAGCGTAAGGTGGCATTCGCGTGCTCGCGCATCATGGCTTCAGCGCGAGCACCCTGGCCACTGACCAAGGCATCGAACACCGAGTGATGCTGCATGTGCGCGTAATTGAAACGGCGATACTCGCGCACCATGTCTTTGCGATCCACCGCCAACGCCGTGACCGATGCAAACGGCAAATGATCGTTGCGCGCCAGCGCATCGGCAATCGCCGGGTTGTGGCTGCCTTCGATAATCGCCTGATGAAAGCGCATATTGAGGTCGTGATAAACCTCAAGATCGTCCTCGGTGACAAAGCCTTTATCGAATAACTCATCCCCTTGCAGCAGGCACAACTCAAGGGTTGCTCGGCCTTCTGCCGACAGCCCGCGCTCAGCGGTCAGGCGTGCCGCAAGGCCTTCGAGCACACCGCGCACCTCTACCGCACCGGCAATATCATTGGCACTGACCGAACGCACCTGAAACCCGCGCCCCCCAAAACGCACCAACAAGCCTTCCTGCTCCAGCGTGCGGAACGCCATGCGCACCGGCATTCGCGACACACCGAACAACTCAGCGGTAGGGATTTCCATCAGACGCTCGCCTGCGGCCAACTCGCCCGAGGCAATCATTTTGCGCAGTGCAATCAGCACCAATTGGCCGGGTTTGCTCATCCAAGCGACTTCCAGAAAACAGGGGGCAAACATAGTAACGCAAGCGCCTGTAGGAGCGAGCTTGCTCGCCATCTTTTGATCTTAAAAGACAGCAAGACAAACCCGTCCCACAGGAGGCAACGTCATTACATCGACAGTGGGTAGCTGATCACCACGCGAGTCTGATCAAAGTCGCTGTTAAAACTGCGACGGTTGGTGGCGTTGTTGACCCGCAGGCTGAGGTTTTTGAAGCTGCCGCTCTGGATGGTGTAGCCGACCTCGGTGTCGCGCTCCCATTCCTTGCCATTAGTGCCCTGCTTGGTCGTGGCGTTGTCGCCGTGGCCATAACGGACCATCGCCAACAGCCCCGGCACACCCAATGCCGCGAAGTTGTAGTCATAACGCACTTGCCAAGAGCGCTCGTCCGCATTGCTGAAGTTGCCGTTGAACATATCGTTGCCCAGGGTCCGACCGCTGCTGCCAAACACCGACATCCAGCCGGTATCGCCACTCACCCGTTGCAGCCCGAGGTACACGGTGTGACCGCCCGTGGCGGCCGAGAACAGACCATAAGCCGTGCGACTGCTGACGTTGCCGATACGGGCACTGCCGTCGTCTTTGTCGATGAAATACCCCAGGTTGGCGCCCAAGACCCAATCACCCACCGGCTGTTTGTGCAGCACATTGAAGTAGCTCTGCTGATAGATGTCCTTCAACTGCGAATGCCAGACCCCGACCAGCGTCCGCTGCTCATTGAAACGGTATTCAGCACCGCCATAGTTGAAGCGGTCAGTCATCACACCTGGCGCAGCCCATGCGGAGAGGTCTTGCATGTTTGAAGAATTACGCAAGCTTACGGAGCGTTATTGACCCGCCTGCACACCCAGACCGTCTATCTCTTTGGACACCAACATAGCTCCACGAAACGTCTGCGGCAGCAGGCGACCATCGTCGTAACGCAGCACCGGAACATCCGGCATCAACTCACCGACTTTGATTTCAGTGGCCGAGAAACGCGCCTTGGCCGCCACGCCCGCACGGCTGAAGTTATCGGCTGCACGCCCATCAGCATGCACCGGAAGCAATTCCGAGCCGCTGGCCGGGCGGCTGCTGTCGAGTTTGACCCCGAGCATGGCGATCGCGTCTACGCCAAAACCCACGACGCCTGGGGTGTACCCGGAATTGAACTTGAGAATGAAGCCCTGCGCCCACTCATTTACGTTGCTTTTAGGAGCACCCGGATCACGGAAATCACGATTGAAATAGTAGTTGCGCAGCAGCAAGTCAGTGGTTGAGTCTTCAAAAAAACCTTGATCCTGAGCCATTACCGGCGCACACAAGGTCAAGGACAGCAAGCCAATAGTGTTCTTCATTATTATTGTTCTCCATTTTTTAGGCGCAGCCGCTCCCCGCAGCTGAAAAAGCCCGCCCGACGATGTGTAGGTGTAGGTGTAGGTGTGCTGTGAAACCTGCCCGGCCAGGCCGGGCAGTGGTCGACGACCTGAATCAGGCCGGAGTAGGTACCGGTTGCGGCGATGCGCTACCCGGTTTAAGCAGCAACAAGCAGCCCGCAGCAATCACGAAGACGATGGCGAACACCCCGTACAAGTGCAGCGGTTGCCAGCCAGCATCAAGCAGAAAACCGGCCACGATTGGCGACAGGATGGCGCCAATTCGGCCAATACCGATGCCCCAACCCACGCCGGTGGTGCGAACCGAAGCGTCATACACAATCGGCGACAGGGCATACAGCCCAGCCACGCAACCGTTGGAAAACATCCCGATCAACAGGCCCAGGCCGAGTGCAGCCATCACCGAAGAGGCCGAGCCGACAAACAGCACCAGCAAGCCTGCTGTCACCAGCATGAACAGCGACAGTACGCGGGTCAGCGGCCAGCGCGAAGCCAGACCACCGACCAACGCCGCACCGAAGATCCCGCCTACGCTCAACAGCACGCCACCAGTGATGCCCTGTTGCGCGGAAAGACCGGCAGACACCAGCAATTTGGGTGTCCAGCTCATCACAAAGTAGAAACCGAACATCACCAGGAAGAACAGCAGCCAGATCAACAGCGTAGTTCGGCGCAGTGCCGGGGTCAGCAACTTGGTAAACCCTTTGCCCTCACCCGCTACGCTCGCCACCACAGGCGGCATGGCACTCAAGGTTTGTTGCCCCATGCGTTGGGCCAAGCGATTGATGCGCTGCAAGGCCGTTGCCGGACGACGAGCCAGCAAAAAGTCCAGCGATTCAGGCAGCCACAACAGCACCAGCGGGATCACCGCGAAGGTCACAATACCGCCAAACAGAAAGACCGAACGCCAGCCCCAATGTGACAACAACCACACCGCAAGCAAGCCGCCTAAGGTCGCGCCCAGGGCATAGCCAGTGGATTGCAAACTCACCGCCAGCCCGCGCCAGCGCTTGCTGGCGTATTCACTGGCAATCACGTTGCTGCTGGCCAGAATACCGCCAATACCCAAGCCCGTTACCCCGCGCAACAGCGCCAACTGTATCGGAGACTGACTCAACGACGAAAGCACCATCCCGATGCCGGACACCACCAAGCAAAACAGAATCAGCGGCCGACGACCAATGCGATCCGCCCAGGGTGCGATAAACAGAGAACCGGCCGCCATGCCGAACAACCCGGCGCTCAGCAACATACCGATTTGCGCACCACTCAACGCCCACTCAGCCGACACCGAAGCGGCCGTGAACGCCATGACCAGCACATCAAAGCCATCAATCATGTTCAGCACGATGCAAATTCCAATGGCAAGCCATTGGAAAGAACTCATCGGGCCGTTATCGAGGGTAGTTTTCAGATCGATAGCCATGCGTGGGCCTCCTGCTCGGACATCACCGAAGCGAAAAAAAAGCACAGCACTGCATAACACATAGACACAACGTAGGCAGACCCCAGGCGGGTGGGTGCCCTTGAGAAGGCGTTCATAACGAGACCCTTTTTGTAGTTTTTATTGGCAACGGTCAGGCACGAGACGGCTGCCATCACCATGCCGCTAGTCAAACCGTTAATGGATCCACAGGCAAGATGAGGGACAAGCAGAAGCGGGTTCAGGCAGCTGAGAAAGGCCCAAAAAACGGAGGGATTAATAAAATAAATGTAAATATATCAATGAGTTAAACAAGTAAGACTTCATAAATATTACTGTGCGATTATCGATCAACTTCATCTGAACGGCAGAAGCGAGCTTGCTCGCGATCTATTAAACGAGCAAAAGATCGCAAGCAAGCTCGCTCCCACACGACAAAAGACCTCCATTGGATCCATTAATTGATAAACGCCAGGCTCGCTTTTGCGGCTTGAATGGCGGCGATCCGGTAGTCCACTTGCAACAGCTCATACGCAAAAAAATACTCCGCTGTTTCCAGCTTGTTCGCCCGCAGCGGGTCACTTTCGGGTAATTGCCGAGAAACCCTGGCAGTGCGCGCCCAAGCAAACGCCAGCAATGCCAGACCACACAGACGCAGAAAGTCCCCAGCGACCCGATAGGGATACTCAGGGTCTTCAAGTGCTTGTTCCCGGACCACGCAGCACACGGTGTGAAGCTTGTCGCAAAGCGTCTCCAACGACTCGCCAAAAGCACCGCCGTCGGCCCTGGCTTCTTCGCGTACCACGGCCAATAACTCGCCGAAAGCTCGCCCTTCATCGCCCAGCACTTTACGCAGCAACAGGTCATTGGCCTGTATCTCGTTAGTGCCCTCGTAGATCATCGCAATACGGCTGTCGCGCAAGGTTTGTTCGATGGCGAATTCAGTCACATAGCCGTAGCCACCAAACACTTGCAACGCGCTGCTGGACAGGCGAAACCCTTGCTCGGTAAAGAATGCCTTGATCACCGGCGTCAGCAGCTCTGCCAGACGCAAGGCTCGCGGGTCATCCGCTTGATCGAGCAAGTGTGCCGCCCAATAACCCACTGCACGCATGCCTTCGGTATAGGCCCGAAGCTCCAGCAACACGCGGCGCATGGCCGGATGAAAGTGAATCGGGTCCGCGGCGTCTGCGGCCACCCCAACCGGACGTGCCGGCGCACGCATTTGCCTGCGCTCCCGAGCATAGCTGTAAGCGTTCTGCCAGGCGGCCTCGGCATGCCCCAACCCTTGCAAACCCACGTGTAAACGTGCCGAATTCATCATCACAAACATGGCCGCCAACCCACGATTGGGCTCGCCCAACAACCAGCCTGTCGCGTTATCAAACACCAGCGAGCACGTAGCGCTGCCCTTGATACCCATTTTGTGTTCGATACCGTCACAGCGCACGCCGTTGGCCAAGCTGTCCGGCAATCGCTTAGGTACCAGAAACAATGAAACCCCACGACTGCCAGCAGGTGCATCGGGCAAACGCGCCAGCACCAAGTGCAGGATATTTTCGGTCAGGTCATGTTCGCCACCGGAGATAAACAGCTTGCTGCCATTAAGGCGATAACTGCCATCGGCCTGCGGCTCGGCACGACTACGCAACAGGCCGACATCACTGCCCGCCTGAGGCTCGGTCAGGCACATGGTCGGCAATGCCTGGCCGCTGACAATCTGCGGCAAATAGTGGTCCTTGATCCACTGCGGCGCATGATGTTTAAGACACAAGTAGGCGCCGTGGGCGATACCGGTGTACATCGCCCAGCCATGGTTGCTGGCATAGAGCATTTCTTGCAGCGCGGCATCGAGCAGTTGCGGCAATCCTTGCCCGCCGAATGTTTCAGCGCAGGCCAGCGCGGGCCAACCGCCTTCAACATAAGCCCGGTAAGCCTCGGAAAAACCTGCCGGAGTGGTCACTTCGCCCGCCTCAAACCGACACCCCTGACGATCACCGCTGGCATTGATCGGAGCCAGCACCTGCGCACTGAAGCGCCCCGCTTCTTCCAGCACCTGCAACGCCAGCGGCAAGTCCAGCCCTTGGAATGCGTCGGTACGGGCCCAGGTCGATGGAGCCTCAAGCCAGTGCTCGAAGATAAATTGCATGTCACGCAGCGGCGCTTGGTATTGCCACATAAAAAAGCCTCAATTCGTCGAAAAATGCGGATTCTCGATCAGCACCGCCATGCCTTGCCCGCCACCGACACAGGCCGCTGCGATCCCATAACGCAGGTTGTCTTCGCGCAGTTGCCGCGCCAAGGTCATCACCAGCCGCAAGCCCGTCGCCGCCAGCGGGTGGCCCAGCGCAATCGAGCCGCCCCGGGAGTTGAGTCTGTGTGTGTCCAGTTCCAGTGCCCGCGCCACAGCCAGCACTTGCGCACCTTGGGCTTCGTTGATTTCAAACCGGCCAATATCGCTTAGCGTCAGGCCACTGCGTTGCAGCAACAACTGGATCGCCGGAACCGGGCCGATACCCATTACCTCTGGCGCTACGCCGACCACAGCGCTGGCCAACAGATGCGCCAGCGCAGGCCGCCGACGCGACGAAATACGGGCAACCAGAGCGGCCGCAGCACCATCGACCACAGCACAGCTGTTACCCGCCGTCTGCACACCCTGCGTATGAATCGGCGCCAGCCGTGCCAGAGCCACGGCATCGGTGCTGCGAGGGTGACTGTCACGGCTAACGGATTCACAACGGCGCGGCAGGCTAATACCCCGCGGCTGATAGCCCTCCAACTCAAACTGCTCAGTGCGCAGCGTGACGATTTCCTCCTCAAACCAGCCACTGCCCTGTGCACTCAAGGCCCGTTGATGGCTTTCGAGAGCAAAGCCATCCACCGCTTCACGGCTCAGGCCATAACGTTTGGCCAGGATTTCAGCGGTGGCGATCATGTCCAGTCCCGGGGCCGGGTCGTAAAGCGCTTCCCAAAGGAAGTCCTTGAACTCCACCGCAGCCCCCAGCCGAAAACCACCGCGATGGGTGTACGCGGCAATCGGATTACGCGACATGGATTCAGCACCCACGCACAACGCCAATTCCACGCCCTCGCTCAGTTGCCGTGCGGCCTGATGCAGCAGTTCAAAACCGGTGGCGCAGATTCGCTGCACCGCCAGAGCTGGCACCTGCAGAGGTACGCCGCTGTACAAACCAATATGCCGAGGCAGCATGTAGGCATCGAAACTGGACTGGGCCATGGAGCCGGCCAGCACCGAGTCCACGTCTTGGGCATCTAGCCCGGCCCGCATCAACACTTCGCGACCGACCTTGATCCCCAGATCAATCGGCGACACATGCGCCAGCTCGCCCCCCAAATCTACCCATGGGGTGCGGACCGCCTCGACAATAGCGGCATCACTGAATGCGCAATATTGCCCAGCCGGTTTCATGACGCGGCACCGGCACGCAAAATCGACGGCTCCTGCCCGCGATACAGCGCCTCCACCTGTGCCGCCCGCCATTGCAATACCGCGCGCTGATTGATCGAGCCTTTATCCGTGACTTCACCGCGATCAATCGAGGCGGGCTCATCCTGCAACGCGATCCATTCAAGGCGGCTGGCATTACCGCTGGCCTGACGATTGAGGCGTTGCAGCCAGTGCGTGAACCAACTGCGAACCGGCTCGCTGGCCAGCACTTGCGCGTCACTCGAGGTGGCAGGCAAGCCCGAAAGCTGTCGACATTCATACAACCTCGGAAACACCAGCGCCCCTAGGCATTCGCGATCAGGAGCGGCCACGACTAAGTCTTGCACATAGGGTGAGCCTTCCAGCACCGCACGGTTACGCAACGGCCCAACACTGACAAACACCCCGGAGGACAACTTGAAGTCTTCGGCCAGACGGCCATCAAACATCAATCCCCATTGCGGATTGCACGGGTCAGCCAATTTGAGCGCATCGCCGGAACGATAGAAACCTTCATCATCGAACGCTTCAGCGCTTTGCTCGGGCGCGCGCCAGTAACCCGGCATGATGTGTGGGCCGCGAAAACGCCCTTCTAGCTTGCCGTCCACTGGTACCAGACGCACCTCGCACCCCGGCGCGGGCAAACCGATGTACCCGGCCATCGACAGCGGCCCAGTGGTGAACGTGCAAGAAGGCGAGGCTTCCGTCATGCCCAGCCCAGCCATCATGCGGATGCGCTCGCCACAGTGCTGCTCGGCAACCCGGTCCAGCCGGTCCCAAATGCTTTGCGAAAGACCCGCCGCAGCGAAGAAAAATAACGACATGCGGGCAAAAAACCGATCGCGCAAGTCAGCTTCGTTTTCCAGCGCCGTCACCAGCTCTTCCCACCCCTTGGGCACGGTCAGGTAAGCCGTGGGCGACACTTCTTTCAAATTGCGCAGCGTCTCGGCAAAGCCCTGCGCCGTAGGCTTGCCGCCGTCCAGGTACAAGGTGCCGCCGTTGTAGAGCACAATGCCAACGTTATGGCTGCCGCCAAATGTGTGGTTCCACGGCAGCCAGTCCACCAGTACCGGCGGCTCTTCGCCGAACACCGGAAACGTCTGCAAGAGCATTTGCTGGTTGGCGCACAGCATGCGCTGGGTGGTGACGACCGCTTTGGGCAATTTGGTAGAGCCCGACGTGAACAGAAACTTGGTAATGCTATCGGGTCCGGTGGCCTTGAACGCCACTTCAGCTTCTGCGCCGCCGGGTTGCAGCAACAGACTGGCAAAGCTCACCTGCTCGCGCCCAGGCACTTCGCCGCGCACCGTTATCAGCGGCGTGCTGCTTGGCAATACGGCCTCAATGGCCCGCTGAAAGGGTGCAGCGTCGCTGACAAAAATCAACCCCGGCTGCAACAGTTCGCAAACGTGCCGCAATTTGGCAAAGTCCTGCGACAACAACGAATAGGCCGGAGACACAGGGCAATAGGGAATGCCCGCGTACATCGCGCCCAAGGCAATCTGCAAATGCTCAATGTCATTGCCCGACAGGATCGCCAAGGGCCGGTCTGCCGAAAGACCGTACGCCAGCAGGCTCTGGGCGATGGCCCGAACGTCGTCGAGCATCTGCGCATAGCTGACCCGACGCCAGTCGCCGCCATTTTCACGGGCAGCAATAAACGTGTGGTCCGGGCGCTCATGTGCCCAATGCACCAAACGGTCGAGCAAGCGTTCGGGCCTCTCCTGCAACGGCTCCAATGAGCGCATGTGCAATATGCCCGACGTTTCGCTGACTTCAACCTGAGGCTGGCCGATAGATACCTGGCGATAACGCGGCTGGGTCGGCGATTTGAATTCGAAACTCACGTCGTGTTCCTCCTGCAAGGCATGCCCTTCCCGGCCGACACTCAAGCGGCACGGGGCTAGCATGGCAACCTGTGGCTGCATCCTTATTATTGTTATGCCTTGAATCGCTGCACTCAGATCGGGTAGTGACGCGGCCCATTCTGCAAGGTGACCCAGCGCAATTGAGTGAAATGCTCAATCGCCGCCTTACCCCCAAAACTGCCGTAGCCACTGTTTTTGACCCCACCAAAGGGCATTTGCGCCTCGTCGTGCACGGTCGGCCCATTGATGTGACAAATGCCCGATTCGACCCGCTGCGCCAGTGCCAGGGCACGACTGGTGTCACGGCTAAAAATCGCCGATGACAGGCCGAACTCTGAATCGTTGGCCAGACGCAGTAACGCCTCATCGCCGGTGTCGCGCAACACCACGGCCACCGGGCCGAAGGATTCTTCGCGGTACAAACGCATGTCTGCCGTGACGTGATCGAGCAAGGTTGGCTGCATGATGCTGCCTTCAACTTGCCCACCAGCAACCAACCGCGCGCCCTTGCTCACGGCATCGTCAATCAGGGCTTTGATGCGCTGCCCGGCGTTGCTGTCCACCAACGAACCCAGCACAGAATCGGCAGAACCGGGGTTGCCCGCTGGCAAGGTCGCGATCTTGCGCGCCAACTTGTCGACAAACACATCGGCTACGTGGTTATCGACAATCAGGCGCTCGGTGGACATGCAAATCTGCCCCTGATTGAAATAAGCACCGAACGCCGCCGCTTCGACTGCGGCGTCTAGGTCGGCGTCGTCGAGCACCAGAAACGGCGCTTTGCCGCCCAGTTCGAGGAGTGCTGGTTTGAGGTGACGCGCCGACAGTTCGGCGACGATGCGCCCCACATGGGTCGAGCCAGTGAAATTGACCCGGCGCACGGCAGGGTTGGCAATCAGCCGCTCGACAATCGCCGGGGCATCGGCCGGGGCGTTGCTGATGACGTTAACCACGCCATCGCCCAAGCCCGCATCTTGCAACACCTGACCGATCAGCCGATGAACCGCCGGGCTCAATTCCGACGCTTTAAGCACCACGGTGTTGCCACACGCCAGCGGCATGGCTATCGCCCGGGTGGCTAGAATGACCGGTGCGTTCCACGGCGCAATGCCCAACACCACGCCACAGGGTTGGCGCAGAGCCATAGCAAAGCTGCCAGGCACATCCGAAGGAATCACTTCACCGCTAATCTGCGTGGTCATCGACGCGGCTTCGCGCAGCATCCCGGACGCCAGTTTGACGTTGAAGCCATACCAATTAGCCATGGCCCCGGTTTCACCGGCGGCGGCAATGAATTCGGCGCTGCGGGCCTGCAACAGATCGGCGGCTGCCAATAACCGCGTGCGCCGTTCATTGGGCGCCAGCGCGGCCCACACAGGGAACGCCGCTTGAGCCGCCGCCACCGCGGCATCGGCATCTTGCAGAGTGGCGGCGGCAACGCGCGACACGACTTCGCCGGTCACCGGGTTGCGGCGCTCGAACGTTCGACCGTCACGGGCCGGACACGACAGACCGCCGATCAACAGGGGCACGTCCAACATGGTGATTCCTCTTTATTGTCTTTATCGGGAATGCTGATTGCTGCTGTTGCGCATCATCGTGTAGGAGCGAGCTTGTTCCGCGATATTTTGATCCTTTAAAAAGATCGCTCCCACAGCAGAGTTAACGCTTATACGCCTGCAAGCCGGGCTTGATGCTCTTGTCATCCAAAAACTGCTTCATGCCCTGCTCACGCCCGCCTTCGGTGTCCAGCAAGCGAGACTGATCGAGTTTGGCGTACAGGTAATCTTCGTTCTGTTCCCAGGTCAGTTCGCGGCAGCGCTTGAAACCATGCTTGGCGGCGCGCAGCACCACCGGGTTTTTCTCCAACAGATTACGCGCCAACTCCACGGTCACTTCACGCAATTGCGCCAATGGCACGCTTTCGTTAACCAGGCCCATCTCGGCCGCTTTCTGCCCGCCAAACGTCTTGCCGGTCATGATGTAGTACAGCGACTGGCGATGCCCCACGGTGTCGGCCATGGCTTTGCTCACCAGATTGCCCGGCGGAATGCCCCAGTTGATTTCCGACAGGCCAAAGGTCGCTTCATCGGCGCAGATCGCCAAGTCGCAGGCCACCAGCGGACTGAAACCACCCCCGAAGCACCAGCCATTGACCATCGCGATCGTTGGTTTGGCGTACATGCGCAGCAACTTCCATTGCCATTGAGAGGCTTCGCGGCGAATTTTCTCTTGAAGAATTTCCGGCCCCGCGTCCACTTCGCGGAAGTATTCTTTCAAATCCATGCCCGCTGTCCAGGCCTCACCGGCACCGGTCAATACCAGCACACCAGCGTCAGCGTCCTGTTCCAAGGTTTCCAGAACGTCGATCATTTCGCGGTTCAGGGTGGGGCTCATGGCATTGCGTTTTTCCGGACGATTCAAAATCACCCAAGCGATGCTGTCTTCGATTTCGACTTTGACGGTGGTCCAGCGGCCTTCGTATTTGCTCATAGCGATTGCTCTCTTGTTGTTCGCTTGAAGATGACTAAAAACTAACGCTCAAATATAGTTATGTCAATTAACTATTAATCTAATTAACCAAGTTTCTAAACCCCAGCCGCACGTGAAATAACGCAACGGTAGCTATCAACTCGCAACCTCGGCAAAATAGATAGGTCTCTTAACTTCATTCGCACAAGGATTTCTCTGCCCATGGCCAAGCCCGCAACGCTTCCCGACACTCAAGAGGCCCTGCCAGCTGGCACTGACGTGCAAGTGCCGCTAGACGCAGCGCTCGACGACCTGATCGGCTATGCCATGCGTCGCGCTCAGCTCAAGCTGTTCCAAAACCTGATAAACCAACTGTCAGTCCACGACCTGCGACCCGCACAGTTTTCAGCCATGGCGATCATTGATCAGAATCCCGGCCTGATGCAGGCCGACCTAGCGCGCGCACTGTCGATTGAGCCGCCGCAAGTGGTGCCCTTGCTGAACAAGCTGGAAAGCCGCGCTTTGGCGGTACGGGTTCGGTGCAAACCCGACAAGCGCTCGTACGGGATTTTTTTGAGCAAGACCGGCGAAACGCTGCTCAAAGAGCTCAAGAAAATCGCTGCACAGAGCGATATCGACGCCACCTCTGCGCTCGACCCTGCCGAGCGCGAAGAGCTGTTGAGGTTGCTGAAGAAGGTGTATCAGGATTAACCGCCGTCGCGATCTTTTGACACTTTTTAAAAGATCGCGAGCAAGCGGGTTGAGTTACCAAATCGGCAAGGTGTACATCGCGATGAAGCGGGTCTGGTTTTCGTCGCGAAAAGCCGCCCCGGTCGGGAAGTTGTTGCGATAAATCGACTTTCTCGCCAAGAGCCCAAGATTCTTCAGTGGCCCGCTCTGGATCACATACCCCAACTCCATCTGGAATTCGCGCTCCTTACGATCATTGGCATTCAACGACGCCAGTTCAATATTGTCGCCGCGCACATAGCGCAGGCGGCTTTTTAAACCGACCAGCCCAACCGCCGTGAAATCGTAGTCATAGATCGCTTGCCAGGTGCGCTCCTTGGCGTTCAGGAAGTCCGAACTCATGGTCAGTTCGCTCATGCCCATCAACTCAGTGCCCGAGATATACGGCGTGGCCGTATCACCACTGGCATGCATATAGCCCACGCCAAAGCCGTGCCCGCCCAACCGATACCCCAACAACCCAGAAACGTTGATGTTGTCGACCTTACCTGCCTTGGCGCTGCCCGCCTCGCCACTGAAAAAGCTGCGCAGGTCCGTGGTCAGCACGCCGTCGCCCACCGGCAATTTGTGCAGCACAGCGAAGGTGCTCTGCTTGTACAGATCGGCCACTTCAACGTGATAGGCGCGCAGGCTCAAGTCCTTATTGACCTGGTAATCGCCCCCGGCATAAGCCAGGTGCGAGGTCGTGGCCGAGCCTTTGAAGCGCCCGTTGGGCGAAGCAATCGTCATCGGCTGATAGTCAGTCGAATCACGCTTGTTGATGCGGTCGAGATAGCCCGTGTTGAAGGTCAGGTCCTGAATTTCCTTGGAACTGACAATGGTTCCTTGAAAACTCTGCGGGAGCAGGCGCGAGGGACTGGCAAAGGCAAACGGCAGAAAAATCGACACGTCGCCAGTTTTGATTGTGGTTTCACTGAAGCGCAATTTGCCGGTGAAGGCCAAACGTGAATATTCGTCGGCCGCCTGTTTGTCCTTATTGACCGGCAACAGTTCGGTACCGCTGCGGTCAGGTGACGAGTCCAGCTTAACCCCCAGCAAGCCGCGCACATCCAAGCCGAAACCAACGGTACCTTCGGTAAAACCCGACTCCACGTTGGCGATAAAGCCTTGCGCCCATTCTCGGGCAGCGGTTTTGGCGCCGCCATCCTTGTAATCACGGTCCATGTAGTAGTTGCGCAGGGTCAAGGTGCCATGGCTGTCTTCTATAAATCCTTGAGCCATGAGCCCGCTGGAAAACAGGCTCAGCGCCATGCACGAGAGAGGAATTAACGGGGAAGTGCCTTGGTTGAGCTTAAGCATAGTGATTGTCCATTTATTGTTGTTTTTGGCACGAACAGATCGCTCTCATGGCGATTCTCCTGGCAGAGAATGGAAACAACCCACGGCAACGTCAATCACTAATGACCGATAATCGAACATTAACTTTATTATCTATTTTCAAAAATTATCAACATAGCCTGTCTACACTGCTGTTCTATAAGGCTTAAAGCTGATTTAGAGGCTTTTAAGATCAAAGATTCTTTTTTTAGTTATCTTTGTTAATCTTTATTTTGATCGCAGAAAGCCCTCCCCCTACAAAAACAAGAATGAGGTTCACCCATGAACACTCCACAGCAGCGTTCGACGCTGACAATCGCTTTGTGCTTTATCGTTGCACTGATCGAAGGTTTCGATCTGCAAGCCGCCGGAACGGCTGCTGCAGGCTTGCGTCAAACCTTTGCCCTGGACCCGAAAATGATGGGCTGGGTGTTCAGCGTCGGGATCATTGGCCTGCTACCCGGAGCGTTTTTCGGCGGTTGGATTGCCGACCGTATCGGCCGCAAAAAGATCTTGATCGGCGCGGTCACCCTGTTCGGGGTTTTCTCACTGTTGACAGCCTACGTCGACACCTATTCGCACTTGCTGCTCGTGCGTTTCATGACCGGCCTGGGCCTGGGCGCCGCCCTCCCGAACCTGATTGCACTGTGTGCTGAGGCAGTGGATGAGCGTCGTCGCGGCACGGCTATCAGCGTCATGTACTGCGGCGTACCGCTGGGCGGCGCACTGGCTGCGGTGGTCGCAATGTTCTCCCATGACCATTGGCAAACCACCTTTATCATCGGCGGTCTGGCCCCGCTGCTGGCGGTTCCGCTGATGATCATGCTGCTGCCCGAATCCAACGTGTTCCGTCAAAGCGCCGTGCATGCCACTCGTGTATCAACCGCCAAGGCGCTGTTTGGCGAAGGCCGCGCCACCTCTACTACCGGGTTATGGCTGAGTTACTTCTTCACCCTGACCGTGATGTACATGTTGCTGAACTGGCTGCCGTCACTGTTGCTTGAACAGGGCTTCACCAAGCCGCAGGCAGGCATGGTGCAGATGCTATTCAACATCGGTGGCGCGCTGGGTTCCTTGCTGGGCGGCTTCCTGCTGGACCGCTGCAACCCGATCAAAGTGGTATTGAGCGTATATGCCGGACTACTGGCGGCATTGGCCGGGGTCGGCTTTTCGGTCGGGATTGTGCCCATGGCAACCGCGGCCTTTGCGGCGGGCCTGTTTGTGATGGCCGCGCAGCTGGTGCTGTACGCGCTGGCACCGCCGCTGTATCCCACCACCGTGCGTGCAACAGGCGTGGGCGCAGCTGTGGCGATTGGCCGTTTGGGTTCAGTCGCTGGGCCTTTGGCCGCCGGGCAGATTCTGGCCGCCGGTGCAGGCACAGCCGGCGTCCTGCTGGCCACATCGCCGGGGTTGGTGATTGCGGCGCTGGCGGTGATTACCGTGATCTCGCGCTCAGCCCAGGGCACTGGCTTGAAAACAGCTGCGGCGCGTTAATCCTCCCTGCGTAATAACGAACGTGCTCGTGATCCTTTATACGATCACGAGCACGCCCGCTCCACAGATCGCCTCTTATCACTCCAATTGTTTAAAAACAGGCGTTTGCGGCGAAAAGGAGTAACCTGCCGTCCGGCTTTTATTCCTCGCCCATGGAACCCCTATGTTTCCCAATGCTGAACGCTATAACCACTCCACCGAATACGCGAACAAACTGGTCGACCGCATCGGCCAAACCCCCGCCTGGATTGCCCAGCGCATCGGTGTCACCGAAAAACGCATGCGCTATATCCTCGCCGGTTCACGCACGATTAAAGGCGATACCACTGAAATCCTGATGAGCTACGCCGAGCAGTTTTGCCTGGAATGTCTGGCCGCTGAAGCCAAAGCCGCGAAAGACCGCGCCCGCTCCAAGGCCGCGACGCCAGCCAGCGACGCTTAAAACAAGCCCATTTGGCCGCCGACCAAGGCGCTGAAGTCGTCGTCGACAAACCCCAAAATCGCGTCGGCCACCGGTTGTAGTTGGCGCGTCAGGTAGTGGTCGTAATCCACTTCAGCTGTGCGGTTTTCCAGCGGCTGCGGGCCTGCCACGGTGATGACGTAGCTGATGCTGCCGCCATGTTGGTATTGCCGTGGCCGCCCCTGCTGGTCGTTGTATTCATCGGCCAGCCGCGCGGCCCGTACATGGGGCGGTACATTGCGTTCGTAGTCGCTCAATGGACGGCGCAAACGCTTACGGTAGATCAGCAGTTCGTCATGCTCGCCCGCCAGGGTGCTGCGCACGAAATCGCGCACGTAGTCTTGATACGGCTCGCGATTGAAGATCCGCAGGTACAGCGCCTGCTGAAACTGTTGAGCCAGCGGCGACCAGTCGCTGCGCACAGTTTCAAGCCCTTTGTAGACCATTTCCCGACGCCCGTCCGTATGCGCCACCAAGCCTGCGTAGCGCTTTTTACTGCCTTCTTCGGCGCCACGAATGGTTGGCATCAGGAACCGGTTGTAGTGCGTTTCAAACTGCAATTCGAGCGCGCTGGTGAGTCCGTACTCATCGCGCACGTGGGCTTGCCACCATTGGTTGACGTGCTGCACCAGTTCGCGCCCGATACGCGAGGCGTCCGCTTCGCTGTGTTCGCTGCGCAGCCAGACAAACGTGGAGTCGGTGTCGCCGTAGATCACGCTAAAACCCTGCGCCTCGATCAGCGCCCGGGTTTTGAGCATGATTTCGTGCCCACGCAGGGTGATTGATGACGCCAGCCGGGTGTCAAAGAAACGGCAACCGCTGGAGCCCAACACCCCATAAAACGCGTTCATGATGATTTTCAGGGCTTGGGACAGCGGCGCATTTTTTTCGCGTTTAGCCACTTCTCGCCCATTGGCAACCCGTTCGATGATGGCCGGCAAGCAATGCCGCGTGCGGGAAAAGCGCGCTCCGCGAAAACCCGGTACCGAATGTTCCGCGTCAGGCTGGCGCAGGCCTTCGACCAGCCCCAGCGGATCGATGAGAAAGGTGCGGATAATCGACGGGTAAAGACTTTTGTAGTCGAGCACCAACACTGACTCGTACAAACCTGGCTGCGACTCCATGACAAAACCGCCGGGGCTGGCTTGCGGCGGCTTATCGCCGAGATTGGGCGCGACAAAACCCTGGCGGTGCATCAGCGGCATGTACAAGTGGTAAAACGCCGCTACCGAGCCGCCGCTGCGGTCCGCTTCCAGCCCCGTGACCGAGGCACGCTCCAGCAGAAAGGTCAGCAGTTCGGTTTTTTCGAAGATGCGCGTCACCAACTCGCAGTCCTTGAGGTTGTAGCGTGCCAGTGCGGGCTTGTCCTCGACGAACATGCGGTTAATTTCGTCCATGCGCTGATACGGGGTGCTGATGTCCTTGCCTTCGCCGAGTAGGGTCTGGGCGACGTTTTCCAGGCTGAACGAGGAAAACGACCACGTCGCAGAGCGCAGCGACTCAATGCCGTCGATGATCAAACGCCCTGCGGCGCTGGCAAAGAAATGGTTTTTGCGGGTGCCGTGCTCGCGCCACTGCATTTCGCTGCCTCCACGCCCCAACAACAGCGGGATGCCCAATCGCCGGGCATGCTCATGCAAGACCCGCATGTCGAACTGCACCACGTTCCAGCCGATGATCGCGTCGGGGTCGTGAAGGGCCAGCCATTGGTTGAGACGTTGCAACAACTCGCCACGGGTGGCGCAGAACTCAAGGTCGAAATCCACCGGTGTGTCGGCTTCGGTCGCCTTGCCAAGCATGTACACCTGACGCTGACCACACCCTTCAAGGGCAATGGAATACAGGTCACCCTGGGCACTGGTTTCAATGTCCAGCGAGACCAGCTTCAAGCGCGGGCGATAGTCGGGGTGCGGTTTCATCTGGGTGTTTAGCAGCAACCCATCGGCCTGGGCCTGGCCGCTAAAACTTACCGGCGCGGTAATGAAGCGCTCCATCAAAAAGCGCTCGGGCGGCCGAATGTCGGCCTCATACACATCAACCCCAGCGCGACGCAGGCGCTGGGCGGTGTCGATCAGGTGGGCATGCTGCCGGCAATAAAGGCCGAGCACCGGCCGCGACTGAAAATCACACAGTGCCAAATCGCGGAATTCGACGTCGCGCTCATCCTTCAATACAGCTTGAGCTTGATCACGCTGGACCACCGGGATAAACGCCACCGACGTCTGGAGTGGCAGGCGCACCCGTTGCGGCCCCTCATCGGTGGCCAGCCACAGTTCAACCTCGACACCCGACGGCGTGTCGCGCCAGTGCCGGGTCAGCACAAAGCCTGGTTTCAAGCTCACTGCAGCCGCCTCAACACGTAAACCGCAGGTTTACAGGCACGTCGCCAACATCGCCAAACGACGCATCGCCGCGCTGTCATCTGGCTGCTTGGCGTAATAGCTCAGGGCCGTGCCCGTACCTTGTGGCACCAGATCGGCAAACGACTCGGCACCACGGGTATAAACGGTCAACTGGCCGGATTTTTCAGTGTTGATATACGCGCTGGCATCTACCCCGAACACGTTTTCGTCCTGCCATGAAAACTTGATGCACTCAGCAACCAACGGGGCCTCTTTGGCCGAGGTCAGAACCCGCGTCGGGGTCTTGCTACGCGCATCGTTCATCGCCGGAGACACACAGCCGGCCAGCAAGATCACACTCATGGCGCCGATCAACATTCGCATTGGATGTTCCCCCTCAAAAAAGTTGAGCACGATAGCACGCGGGTTAAGCAGATTCATTTTCATCCAGACCTCACCCTCTACAGGCGGTAGGCCTTAGCGCTCAACACGTACGACAACTAGCATAGAAATTCTTTAAACAGCGTCTTCGCTGACAAAAAATTCAGCTCAAATAGGCAGCTTCCAAAAGACTAAAACCGATAAAGGTATTCAAAAAGCCTCAAAAACAGCGATAAGCAACTATAAACCCTAGTTTTTATAACCATTTGGTTTGCAGCGAGTGATTGCGAGTCGAATTTTCAACTCGTATGATGTCCGTCAACTAAAAGCATCTCCTTGGGTGCGCAATACCCCCATAACAATAATGAAGGGCCAACCCCTGACGTTTTTAAGGACCTGCCATGAATGCCGAGCACTCACACCACGCCTCCAAAGCCCCGATCGTCACCAGCCTGCACGTGATTCCGGTCGCCGGCCATGACAGCATGCTGCTCAACCTCAGCGGCGCCCACGGCCCTTTCTTTACCCGCAACCTCGTGATTCTCAAGGACAGCAGCGGCAATACCGGCGTCGGCGAAGTGCCGGGCGGCGAGCGCATCCGCGAAACCCTGGAAGACGCCCGCAGCCTAGTAGTGGGCCAGCCCATCGGCAACTACCAAAGCGTCCTCAACCAGATGCGCACTACCTTCGCCGCCCGCGACGCGGCAGGCCGAGGCCTACAAACGTTTGACCTGCGCATCACCATTCACGCGGTAACGGCGATGGAAGCCGCCCTGCTTGACCTGCTCGGCCAGTTCCTTGAGATACCGGTCGCCGCTTTGCTCGGCGAAGGCCAGCAACGCGACGCGGTGAAAATGCTGGGTTATCTGTTTTACATCGGCGACCGCCAGCAAACCAACTTGGCGTACCGCAGCGAGGCGGATGCCGATGACTGGTTTCGCTTGCGTCATGAAAAGGCCATGACCCCAGAGGCCGTGGTGCGCTTGGCAGAAGCGGCGCAAGCCAAGTATGGCTTTAACGACTTCAAGCTCAAGGGTGGCGTATTACGCGGTGCCGAAGAAATTGAAGCCGTGACAGCCTTGGCTGAACGCTTCCCGGATGCCCGCATCACCCTGGACCCAAATGGCGCCTGGTCGCTGAAAGAGGCCATCGCCTTATGCCGTGACCAGCATCACGTACTGGCGTATGCCGAAGACCCGTGCGGCGCGGAAAACGGCTACTCGGGCCGCGAAGTGATGGCCGAGTTCCGGCGTGCCACCGGCCTGCCGACCGCCACCAACATGATCGCCACCGATTGGCGCGAGATGGGCCATGCGATCCAATTGCAATCGGTCGACATACCGCTGGCTGACCCGCACTTCTGGACCCTGCAGGGTTCGGTCCGTGTCGCACAGATGTGTCACGAGTGGGGCCTGACCTGGGGCTCGCATTCCAACAACCACTTTGATATTTCGCTGGCCATGTTCACCCAAGTGGCCGCCGCCGCGCCGGGCGAAATCACCGCCATTGATACCCACTGGATCTGGCAAGACGGCCAGCGCCTGACCCGCCAACCGCTGAAAATTGTCGACGGCCACGTCACCGTTCCGGCCAAACCCGGCCTGGGCGTAGACATTGACATGGACGCCGTGGCCAACGCCCACGAACTCTATAAAGGGATGGGCCTGGGCGCACGGGATGACAGCGTCGCCATGCAGTTCATGATTCCCGGCTGGAAATTCGACAACAAAAAACCCTGTCTGGTGCGCTGAGCCAACCCTCGCGCAGCACTCATGCCTCTCTAACAAGGACTGAATACATGTCGACCGTAACAGGCCACAACTTTATCGCGGGCACCCGCAGCGCTGAGGGCACCACCACCCTTCAAAGCCTGGACGCCAGCACTGGCGAAGCGCTGCCGTTTCACTTCCATCAGGCCACATCCGAAGAAGTCGATCGCGCTGCCAATGCCGCCGATGAAGCCTTTGCTGCCTTTCGCCAACTGAGCCCTGAGCGCCGTGCAGAATTTCTGGATGCCATCGCAGATGAAATCGACCAACTCGGCGATGACTTTGTGGCCCTGGTATGTCGCGAAACTGCGCTGCCTGTCGGGCGTATTCAAGGTGAGCGGGGTCGCACCAGCGGCCAAATGCGCCTGTTCGCCAACGTGCTGCGTCGTGGGGACTTTTTAGGGGCTCGTATTGATCTGGCGCTGCCAGACCGCACCCCCCTGCCACGTGCAGACCTGCGTCAATATCGCATTGGCGTGGGGCCAATCGCTGTGTTCGGCGCCAGTAACTTTCCGCTGGCGTTCTCGACGGCCGGTGGCGACACCGCTGCCGCGTTTGCCGCAGGTTGCCCGGTGGTGTTCAAGGCCCACAGTGGACACATGGCAACCGCCGACCAAGTGGGCTGCGCGATTATCCGCGCCGCCGAAAAGACCGGCATGCCCAAGGGTGTGTTCAACATGATCTTCGGCGCAGGCGTCGGCGAGCCGCTGGTCAAGCACCCTGCCATCCAAGCCGTGGGTTTCACCGGCTCGTTGCACGGCGGTAACGCACTCAGCAAAATGGCCGCCGAACGCGAACAGCCAATCCCGGTATTTGCCGAGATGTCGAGCATCAACCCGGTCATCGTCTTACCTCACGCACTGGCAGCGCGTGGCGCGACCGTGGCCAAGGATCTGGCAGCCTCTGTCACCTTGGGTGGCGGTCAATTCTGCACCAACCCTGGGTTAGTTCTCGGGATACGTTCGCCTGAGTTCTCAGCATTTATCGAGCAATTAACCCAGCACATGAGCGAACAGGCACCGCACACCCTGCTCAATGCAGGCGGGCTGCGCAACTACGCCAAGGGCGTAGAACACCTCATTAAGCACGCCGGTATTACCCACCTCACGGGTAACAGCCAATCGGGTGCGCAAGCGCAGCCGCAACTGTTCAAGGCGGATGTCAGCTTGCTGCTAAACAAAGATCCGCTGCTGCAAGAAGAAGTCTTCGGCCCGGCAACCATCCTCATCGAAGTCGCAGATGATGCTCAGCTAAAAGCCGCATTGCAGGCCTTGCGCGGGCAACTGACCGCGACCCTGATCGGCGAACCGGCAGATCTTCAGCAGTACCAGTGGCTGGTGCCGATTCTTGAGCACAAGGTTGGGCGAATTCTGGTCAACGGTTATCCGACGGGCGTTGAGGTGTGTGACGCCATGGTGCACGGCGGCCCGTACCCGGCGACCTCAGACGCACGCGGCACGTCGGTTGGCTCACTGGCCATTGATCGCTTCCTGCGGCCTGTGTGTTACCAAAACTACCCCGATGCCCTGCTTCCCGAAGCGTTACAGAACAGCAACCCGCTGGGCTTGCAGCGTCTGGTGAATGGCGAGTGGAGTGCGCTGGCGATTGCTTAATCACGCACGGGGACGAGGCTCATACGTTGTGGGGGCAGCCTTAGGCGGCCCCCACAGCGGCATTAAAAGAGTGGATCCAACGCTGAATTTTAGGCAAAAAAAAGCCCAAGTAGCTGATGGAAACTTGGGGCTTAAAAATGCATAAACCGTGGTAGGTGAACGCAGGGCGATAATATCCCAGTGTTACAACAAGTAACAAGAAATTTTGCAGGTTTTTTTATGCGCCGGTATTGATCCAGGTCATGTAAAGCAACCTCTGCAGCCGACCCTAAATTGGCAAAGCGCTGCTTCAGTCCGGGAAATTGCCGCGCAGCGCGTCTAGCCCGCCTTGATAAACGCCTGTGAACAGTGATTGCGCCTCTGCCTCGCTGATTCCGGCCGGGGTGAAACGTCCAGACCACGTCACTCGCGCGCCCGTGCCGTGTGCTTCAACAAGCACAGTGGCCAAATAGTCAGTCACCGGGAACGGACCTTCGGTGATCGAATAGCTATAGGTTTTGCCTGCGTTGTCGAACACCTCAAGCCGCTCAACAATTACCGTGCCGTCCTGAGTCTGCAAGTGGCGCAGCCGACCCCCCTCGCCCGCCTCGCTTTTGACAATCATCGGGAGCCAATCCGGCAGTGAGTTGAAGCCACCCACCAATTGCCAAACCTGCTCGGCCGAAGCCGAAATTTCAATAACTGCGGATGCCGATGCCATGCTTTGTTCCTCTGAGAATGATCTGTCGTTGCAGGCATACTCACACCCGAACAATGCTCGGGGCGTATCCACCAGCAACGCATGCCTGAACGACGCCGAACACGTCAGCGCCTGTAAGGGAGCACTACCTTAGCGTATTCAATACAATCTTCGTATTGTGTGTGCGCCAATAGCTGACCCACACCAACCGCTCTAGACCAACGCTTTTCTGCAATAACGGAAGCGTTTCCCGAGCGAGCAGGCAAGTGTTGTGAGTGCCCAGAAAGCTCGGTAGCCCCAACACACCAAGGCTCAGGCCAGCAGGTCTTCATAGAAGGCACCATAGGTTTTGCTTGGGTGAGCGATCTGGATTTCCAGAATCCACAACCCTTCATTCGGGCAGTGATCAAAGTCACCAAGATCGCCACCCCGGTGAATGGCGTGCGGGAAGTCGCTGACGCGATGCCCCTTGATAGTAAGGTTCAGGACCCACCCCATTGCCTGTGCCTGTTCTTCGGCGTAGCGGTATAACTCTAGGCCGACCACCTGCTGGTTTTTCCATTTGGCCTGAACCCGGTCGAACAAGGTTTTAGCCGCCTCGGCGCAGGCTTTCATTTCAGGGTCGTTACCGGTGACGAAGGTTTCACCCGCATCGCCTTCATGCCCTTGCCAGACCGCACCCATGTCGATAAAGAAAATATCGTTTTCACCCAACACCGGATCTCCGTCGGAGCGTTGTTTGAAGGTTTTTAGGGTATTGGCGCCAAAACGCACCAACAGCGGATGCCAGATTCGTTGCATGTCTAAATCAGCCAATACCTGCTTGCCCAAGGCAACGGCCTCGCTTTCAAGCATGCCGGGCTTGATCATTTTCGACAGATTCTCAATGGCTTTCCACGTCTGCGCTTGGGCGTAGCGCATAGACTCAATGCTGTAGCTTGGGCCTACGGCCTCTTTGGGTTGAACGCTCACGGTTATTTCCTGTGTGTGCCGAGGGGATTTTCGCTGTAACAATAACTATATAGCGCACATTTTAAACACGCACATAAGCAAAAACGGACCCGTAGAGCGCGGCAGTCATTTGAAGAAATTGCTCGGCGTTTTACCAAACTGTTTTTTGAACATAGTCGTGAACGCGCTCGGGCTGTCATACCCCAAGGCTCCGGCGACATCGATGATTTTTTCGCCGATGGCTATCCGCTCCAACGCCAGCAGTAGCCGAGATTGCTGGCGCCATTGGCCAAACGTCATGCCGGTTTCCTTGTGAAACAGCCGCTGGATGGTTTTTTCGTCCAGCGCCAGCCGCGCGCTCCAGTGCGCAAGGGTTGAGCCGTCGCCCGGGTCACGCTGCAACACCGCACAAATAGTCTGAATGCGCGGGTCAACCGGCTGCGGCAGGTGCAACGGCAAGACCGGCAAAATGGCCAGCTCATCCAGAATCAGGTTCATGATCCGCTCGCCTCGCGACTGGGCCTCGTAAGGCGCGGTGATCTCAATCGAAGCCTTGATCAACTCACTCAGCAGCGCCGAAATACTCACCGCACGGGTCTCAGTGGGCAATTGCGCCACCACGTCGGGCCGCACAAACACACTGCGCATTTTCAGCGGCCCCACGCAACGAATGGAATGCACGTGGCCACAGGGCATCCATATCCCGCGACTCGGCGGCACGGTCCACTGGCTCATCGCCGAATGCACCACCATCACGCCTTCGATGGCATACAGCAGCTGATGCTTGGTGTGTGAGTGAGGTGCAATAACCCAGTCAGCCGGGTAATCGGTCGCGCTGCTTCTGACTGGCCAGACTGCTTGATCGACCTCAAGCAGAAATTCTTTCAACGCGTTGATGATGATTCCCCTTTTGAGAGAGTAGCTGCCCGAATTGCGCGAGACAGGCAATTTCGCGAAATTTAGGATAGCCGTTGCTTTGCCGCTGTGCACCCCAACGCCCCTGTTTTCCTGATCGGATGAACGTCGATGTCAACAATAAGTACGACCCCTTCGGCCACCGCAAACCCTAGCCCCAGCGCTTCGGTGGCCAGTCAAGCCAGCCCGCTGGTGATGCGTGTGATCGCTGCCTGCGCCTTTGCGCACCTGATCAACGACCTGATTCAGGCCGTGCTGCCCTCCATCTACCCGATGCTAAAAGCCAACTACGGCTTAAGCTTCACCCAAATTGGCTTGATTACGCTGACCTTCCAGCTAACGGCATCCTTGCTGCAACCCGGCGTCGGCTACTACACCGACCGCCATCCCAAGCCCTGGTTGCTGCCCGCCGGAATGCTGTGCACCTTGATCGGGATTTTGATGCTGGCATTTGTCGGCACCTTCACCGCCATTCTGGTGGCCTCGGCACTGGTCGGGATCGGCTCATCCACCTTCCATCCCGAGACGTCGAGAGTGGCGCGCCTAGCCTCAGGTGGGCGCTACGGCTTGGCGCAATCCACGTTTCAAGTCGGCGGTAATGCTGGCAGCGCATTTGGCCCGCTACTGGCCGCGGCCATCGTCATCCCCTACGGGCAGGGCAACGTCGCGTGGTTCGGCCTGTTTGCCGTCTTCGCCATCGGGATTCTGTACGGCTTGAGTCGCTGGTATCGCCAGCACCTCAACCTGTTCACGCTCAAACAAGGCACGGTGGCCACCCATGGCCTGTCCAAGCAACGAGTCACGGCCGCACTGGTGGTGCTGGCGATGCTGGTGTTCTCCAAATACTTCTACATGACCAGTTTCACCAGCTACTTCACCTTCTTCCTGATCGAGAAATTCGACCTGTCGGTGGCCACCTCCCAGCTCTACCTGTTCGTGTTTTTAGGTGCAGTGGCGGCGGGAACCTTCTTCGGCGGCCCGATTGGCGACAAAGTCGGCCGTAAAGCCGTGATCTGGTTCTCGATTCTGGGCGCTGCGCCATTCAGCCTCGCACTGCCGTATGTCGACCTGTTCTGGACCGGCATCTTGAGCATGATCATCGGGTTCATCCTGGCCTCCGCGTTCTCAGCCATCGTGGTATATGCGCAAGAACTGGTGCCCGGCAATGTCGGTATGATCGCCGGTGTGTTCTTTGGCTTGATGTTCGGATTCGGCGGCATCGGTGCGGCCCTGCTCGGGCACTTGGCGGACATTCACGGCATTGAGTATGTGTACTCGGTGTGTTCGTACCTGCCGTTGCTAGGGGTTTTGACCATCTTGTTGCCGTCTACTAAAGGGGTTTGAGGCGTACATAACCCCCTGTAGGAACGAGCTTGTCCCGCGATCTTTTGATCTTAAAAACAAACGAGCGCAGGACAAGCTCGTTCCTACAGCATCACTCGCCATTCATCCAACAAGCTGTCAAACATAGCCTGCGCAGCCGCCGACAGTTCATGCCCCGGTTTGGTCAGTACGCCCATTGCTCGCTCCACTATCGGTTCGTGCAAGGTGATGCAATGCGCACCCAGTTCGAGCATCTGCTTGACGCACAGGGCCGGAACCACGCTCACCCCCAGCCCGCTGGCGACCATGCGCCCGACGGTGGCGAGTTGATGACTCTCGAATTCCACCGGCAATTTCATGTGCCGCGCTTGGAGGTGTTCTTCCAGCAGTACACGTACCGCAGATGGCCGTTGCAGGGTGATGAAGGGCTGTTCGAGTAGGGTTTTCCAGTCGATGATCGAAAGGCCCGCCAGCTCGGAATCGGCCGGCACCACGGCGACAAAACGGTCCATGTACAACGGGGTAAAGGTCAGTGACGAACCCGGCGCAGGCTCAAGCGCCACCCCCAATTCCACCTGTCGCTCACGGACCATTTCCAGCACTTGCTCGTTGATGACGTCGTTAACCGTGACGTTAAGCTTGGGGTAGCGCACGCGAAAATTTTTGAGAATGGGTGGCAACAAGTTGCAGGCAAACGAAGGGATTGCCGCCAATGTCACGCGGCCACGTTGCAAGGTGAACAGTTGCCGCATTTCATCTTCAACGTTGTCCCAGTCAGCCACCAATCGCCGAGCCCGAGGCAGCAACGCCTCCCCTTCAGGGGTCAGTGCGACGTTGCGGGTGGTGCGGGTAAACAAGCGCCCGCCCACGTTTTCTTCCAATGCCTTGATGGTCAGGCTCAAGGCCGATTGCGATAAATGCAGGCGCTCGCACGCCACGGCGAAGCTCAGGCTTTGCGCTACCGCCAGAAAAGCGCGAATCTGTTTCACAGTCATGGGGCGAGGTCTCCCGTTAAATTGTTTCGATTTATCTATTAATCAACCTTAAAAATCAACTTAACAAATCAATCCAGCGGGGTAACACTCGCTTCATACGGCTAACCACCACTCTCCAACAATAAAAGAGGTGCATATGGCAGGTTTTGATAAACGCGTAGCGTCCTACGAGGAAGCGCTGGCAGGTCTTGAAGATGGCATGACGGTGATTTCGGGCGGCTTTGGCCTGTGCGGGATCCCGGAAAACCTGATCAACGAGATCAAACGCAAAGGCACCCGGGACCTGACCGTGGTGTCGAACAACTGTGGCGTGGATGGATTTGGCTTGGGTATCCTGCTCCAAGACCGCCAGATCAGCAAAGTCGTCGCCTCGTATGTCGGTGAAAACGCGCTCTTTGAGAAGCAGTTGCTCAGCGGCGAAATTGAAGTCGTGCTCACCCCACAAGGCACGCTGGCCGAGAAAATGCGCGCTGGCGGCGCTGGCATCCCAGCATTCTTTACCGCTACCGGTGTCGGTACGCCCGTGGCAGATGGCAAGGAAACCCGAGAATTCAAAGGCCGTACCTACCTGATGGAGGAATCCATCACGGGTGACTTCGCCATCGTCAAAGGCTGGAAAGCTGACCACTTCGGCAACGTGATCTACCGCCACACCGCGCAGAACTTCAACCCGCTGGCGGCCACGGCGGGCAAGATTACCGTGGTTGAAGTTGAAGAAATTGTCGAACCCGGCGAGCTGGACCCGGCGCAGATCCACACCCCTGGCATCTACGTCGACCGGATCATTTGCGGCACGTTTGAAAAACGTATCGAACAGCTCACTGAGCGCCCTTGATCCCCTACCCCAGCCTTAAGCGCTTGATTCAGCGCACGGAGAACAATAATGGCACTTACCCGCGAACAAATGGCTCAGCGAGTCGCCCGCGAAATGCAAGACGGCTTTTATGTGAACCTCGGCATCGGTATTCCGACTCTGGTCGCTAACTACATCCCCGAGGGCATGGAAGTCATGCTGCAATCGGAAAACGGTCTGCTCGGCATGGGGCCTTTTCCGCATGTGGGTGAAGCGGACGCCGACATGATCAACGCTGGCAAACAAACCGTCACCGCCCGCACTGGGGCATCGATCTTTTCTTCCGCCGAGTCGTTCGCGATGATTCGCGGCGGTCACATTGACCTCACCGTGCTCGGCGCGTTTGAAGTCGATGTTCACGGCAACATCGCCTCCTGGATGATCCCCGGCAAACTGGTCAAAGGCATGGGCGGCGCAATGGATCTGGTGGCCGGTGCCGAGAACATCATCGTCACCATGACCCACGCATCCAAAGACGGCGAGTCGAAACTGCTGGCGCGTTGCAGCTTGCCGCTGACCGGCGCCGGGTGTATCAAGCGGGTGCTGACCGACCTGGCCTACCTGGAAATCCAAGACGGCGCGTTCATTCTCAAAGAGCGGGCGCCCGGCGTCAGCGTTGAAGAAATCGTCAGCAAGACTGCCGGCAAATTGATCGTTCCAGACCATGTCCCGGAAATGCAATTCGCCTAAACCGCCACTTTTTTTGGAGAAATGTGATGCAAGAAGTCGTCATTGTCGCCGCCACGCGCACGGCCGTTGGCAGTTTTCAGGGCTCGCTGGCGAACATTCCAGCAACTGAACTCGGCGCCGCCGTCATTCGTCAACTGCTGGAAAAAACCGGCCTCAAAGGCGAGCAGATTGATGAAGTGATTCTCGGCCAGGTACTGACCGCAGGGTGTGGGCAAAACCCGGCACGTCAGGCGTCGATCCTCGCAGGCCTGCCCCACGCCGTACCCGCACTGACCTTGAACAAACTGTGCGGCTCTGGCCTCAAGGCGTTACATCTGGCGACCCAGGCGATTCGTTGCGGCGATGCCGAGGTCATCATTGCCGGGGGCATGGAAAGCATGAGCCTGGCGCCGTACGTGCTGCCAGCCGCCCGCATCGGTTTGCGCATGGGCAACGCCACGCTGCTCGACAGCATGCTGCACGACGGTTTGATGGACGCGTTCAACGATTACCACATGGGGATCACAGCTGAGAACTTGGTGGACAAGTACCACCTGACCCGTGAACAACAGGATGCCTTCGCCGCCGCCTCGCAACAAAAAGCCATCGCGGCCGTCAAATCCGGCCGTTTTGCTGACGAAATCACCCCGATCCTGATTCCTCAACGCAAAGGCGACCCGGTGACCTTCAAGGTCGACGAACAGCCGCGAGACGGCATCACCGCAGAGGCCTTGAGCAAACTCAAGCCAGCGTTCAAAAAGGACGGCAGCGTCACGGCTGGCAACTCCTCCACCCTCAATGACGGCGCCGCCGCCGTGGTGCTGATGAGCGCTGACAAGGCCAAAGCCCTGGGCCTGCCTGTACTGGCGAGGATCGCCGGTTACGCAAACGCGGGTGTCGACCCGGCAATCATGGGTATTGGCCCGGTCTCGGCAACCCGCACCTGCTTGAAAAAAGCTGGCTGGAGTCTCGACGACCTGGACCTGATCGAAGCCAACGAAGCCTTTGCCGCACAATCACTGGCCGTCAGCAAAGAGCTGGAATGGGACATGGACAAGGTCAACGTCAATGGCGGCGCCATTGCCTTGGGCCACCCGATTGGTGCTTCGGGTTGCCGCGTACTGGTGACGTTGTTGCACGAAATGATCAAGCGTGACGCCAAAAAAGGCCTCGCCACCTTGTGCATCGGCGGCGGTCAGGGCGTGGCCTTGGCCATCGAGCGCGATTAAAAGGTTCAAACAGCTCGCGTACGGATCCACGACATCTGCACGCGGGCTGGTCCAAAGTCCTACCCCGCAGCAATTTTCTGAAGTATTGAGTACTAGTGCGCTTATCTGAATGAGCCCGCAGCGCAAGTACAGGTGAGCGATCACTTGCGCTATCGAGTAACCAGATTTAAAGCCAGGGGTGTATCAACGAGGTGGCGATACACCGTGTGATCCATAAGCGCTGTGCGTCAGCCTCCGCTGGCAGCGCAACCGGTGTTGCTGTCACCCGCATAGGTCCAGGTAGACGTGTAACTGAACACCTCGTCCGACATCGAGTCCGTACAAGTCCCAGGAACGATGAGCAATGTAAACGCGTGGCCCTGGTCTTGGCCGGTGAACTTCAGGCTATCGGTCGACACCGACTGCAACGCGTTGAGCTGTTTACCCCCCAGGTTCTCTGGGGTTATCAACGTCAAGGTAGATCCATTGACCTTGACGGTCCAGAAGGGCTCGTTACCGCGGGCGATGAACTGCGCAGCTGTACCATTCGATGCAGACGATGAGGCTGAACCCGTTGTAGAAGTCACATGCTGACTGCATGCAGTCAATAACAGCGCTAAGAAAACTGCCGCAAGGGGCGCGAACACAATCTTTGGCATAACCTTTTTCCTCATCAGAGAGCGTTCGACAACATAGCAAATCGACGCGCGCCCTGCCCTGTTTACGAGCGACCACGGACCTGGAGAAACAGCACACTAACGTTGCATTTTGTTGACCGAAAACGAAAAAACACCCCGTTGCGAGCGCTTATAAAACCATGTTACATACGCGCACCACTTGCTAAGGACAGCTCTGATGTTCGATTCGACCTCGACTTTAAAAGCCTTTGGCGCCAGCCTTTTGTTGATGACCAGCGTGACCCAGGCAGCCCCCGTCATTTCTCAAGAACCCGATTGGGCGGTGGCTGTGCAAGTGCTGCTGTCTGCGGGTTTGTGTCAGAACCGGCTAATCGAAGCCGACCGCGCTAAATGCTACAAAGACAACAGCCATCAAGCCTGCCGAAATGCCCCGGAAGGGGTCGAAAAAGAAAACTGCATAACCGAATACTCTTACAACCGAGTCCCGCAAAAAACCGGCCTGCCTTCGCAGAAGCCATTGATTATGTCGCCCTTCAAAAATGACCAGAATCAACTGAACACTACCTCAGCGGCAAAGACTGTTTCGCTGCCGACTGAGAGCGTCCCCGATGAGTTGGACTCGAAAATAAAGTTATTCCTGCACGACAAAGAAAAGCCTTCGGTTGTTCAGTAATCGCGTACAACGCCTAGATAACAATGTAATCGTTGTGCTGGGCCACACCGCGGTGCTCGCCCTCGACCAGATGGATGTAGCGTCCGCCCACCTGATCAATCGGTAAGCAGTCATCCACATCCATCAGAGCGTCGGTGTGGGCTTGTTTCCAGTGCTTGACCATGTGTTGCTGGCCCTTGGACTTGGCTTCTTTTTTATCGTGGGCAACCACCAGCACATAACAATGGGCCTCACCAAAGGCATGCGGTTCATAGCCGCCAAGGTTGATGAAGTACAAACGCGGCGTGCCTGGCAAAGGCGCCAGCGGGCTCAGTTCGACTTTCCAGCGTTCGACGCCGTCAACGCGCATCCATGAATCGATATGCAAACCTGCTGGGTTGCCAAACCAACCTTCTCGCAGCTGTGGATAGGCATCTTCCAAGCTGTCCGCAATAGCAAAGACCACGTCGTGAACTTCGATTTTGGCTCTGGGGTGCTTGCCTCCCAACATCACAACAAACAGCATTTCACCCCTCCAGATGTGCGCAGCCAAGGCGCTAGTGTACGTGGCTGCACAGCATCAAATTCAACCTTTTTATGCTCAACTTCGGGCTTGGCTGCGGTCTAACCTAGCTTAAACGCCCTCTGTGGCGGGTTGACCCGTGACAGTCTTAGGTCTTGCCGACTCTTGCCCCTGACGTAAACGCAGCGCCGCCAATGCGGCCACCACCAGCACCACAGCGATCACTTTCAAGCCATTCATGGCATTGCCGGTGCTCATTTCGATGGCGCCCATGACCGACGGCCCGACAAACCCGCCCAGCAACCCGCACGCGTTGACGAAGCCCAAGCCACCGGCCAATGCCACGCCCTTGAGCCGTGAAGCCGGATACAGAAAGATGATTGACTGCACCACAAAGAACATCACCGCCGACAGGCAGAAGCCCATCAAACTGAACACCGGCCCAGACACTGCCGCAATGCCCAGACCCGCCGCCATGGTCAGCAATCCAGCGACCAACATACTCCGGGCACGTCGCGCTGTGGTTGCATAACGCGGCAAGAAAACCGCACCTACCGCCGCTGCTATCCACGGCAAGGACGTGAGTAACCCCACACTCATGGTGCTCATTTCGCCATAACGGCTGATGATGCTCGGCAGAAAGAAGATCACCGTGTAGACCGTGATCTGATGGCAGAAGTAGACAAAAATGGCCAATAGGATTTGCGGCGTGAGGCACTGCTTGATCGAGTGTCCACCCTTGCCGGCACCCTCTTCAGTCTCTTGCGCGATGCGCTGCTCAATCCCCCGCGCCTCTTCGGCAGAGAGCCACGGTGCCTTGCTTGGACGGTCTGGCAATTTGCGCCAGACGACCCACGCGAAGGCTACAGCGGGCAGTCCTTCAAGCATGAACATCCACTGCCAGCCGTGCCAGCCGAGCATGCCGTCCATGCGCATCAATGCTGCACCCAACGGCCCACCAATAATGTTGGCGAAACACACGCCCAGCAGAAAGTAACCGGTGGCACGCGCCCGCTGTTCACGGTTGAACCAATAGGTTAGGTACAGCATTACGCCGGGGAACAAACCCGCTTCGGCAATACCCAGCAGCAGGCGCAAGACATAGAACGAAGTCTCACCTTGCACAAACGCCATGGCCGCTGAAATCAACCCCCAGGTCACCATGATCCGGGCAATCCAGAAACGCGCGCCCACCTTGTGCATGATCAGGTTGCTGGGTATTTCCGACAGCGAATAGGTCAGGAAAAACAGTCCTGCACCTAGGCCATAAGCCGCAGCAGAAATGCCCAAGTCAATGTCCAACTGGTGCTTGGCCAATGCAATGTTGGTACGGTCGAGAAAGCTCAATACGTAAGCGGCAATCAGCAACGGCATCAATTTGACGAACATCAGTTTGTTCAGCACCCGCTCATCACGAGGTGCGGCTTGATTACGCATGGTGTTATCCCTTTTTTGTTGTTGTGCGGGATGGGCATGGCCGCGCAGTGACGCGGCCTGCTCGGGGCTTAGAAGTTGACGTTGTATCGACCCTTGAGATCGAGAATTTCCCGGGCTTCGTCCGGCGTGGCCACTCGCCCGCCCAAGGCTTCGATCACGGTGCGGATACGCCGTACCTGATCGGCATTGGAAGCCGCGAGTTTGCCGGGGCCGTCCCACAGCGAATCCTCAAGTCCGACCCGGGCATTGCTGCCCATCGAAAGGCCCATGGTTGCCAGTGGGATTTGCCCGCGTCCGGCACCGAGGATCGACCATACGTAGTCTTCGCCAAACAGGCGGTCGGCCGTGCGACGCATGTGCGCCAGGTCTTCAGGGTGGCCGCCAATCCCGCCACGCAAGCCGAAGACCGACTGGATAAACAGCGGCGGCTTGATCAGACCGCGCTCCATGAAGTGGGCCGCGGTGTACAGGTGGCCAATGTCATAGCACTCGACTTCAAACCGGGTGCGGTTTGCCGCGCATGAATTAAGGATGTGAGCGATGTCGCGAAAGGTATTGCGGAAGATTCGGTCGTCGCTTTCTTCCAGATACGGGCGCTCCCAATCGTGCTTGAACTCGGTGAAGCGGTTGAGCATTTCGTACAGGCCGAAGTTCATCGAACCCATGTTCAGCGAAGCCAGCTCCGGCTGAAATTGCAGCACCGGTTGCAGGCGTTCCTCGACGCCCATGGTCGGCGCGCCGCCGGTGGTGAGGTTGATCACCACGTCGCTGGCCGCCTTGATCTGTGGCAGAAACTCAGCAAACAACGCCGGGTCCTGGCTGGGACGACCGTCAATAGGGTCACGGGCATGCAAGTGGACAATGGCGGCGCCCGCCTCGGCAGCACCAATCGCGGCCTCGGCAATTTCTTGCGCAGTAATGGGCAAATACGGCGACATCGAAGGGGTGTGAATAGCCCCCGTGACGGCGCAGGTGATGATGACAGGACGTTTTTTGGACATGACGATTCTCCGACTTTTATTCTTATGAAAAAAAATCCTGGGTATTTCGGTGTGTGCGTCGTTGGCGACCAGCGCCAGGTGCTACATCAGCGGCTTACAGGTACTCGACGTTACCGTCGACACTGATTGCCTGGCCGGTCACGTTGCGCGCGGCGGGTGAACAGAGAAACAACGCCATGGCCGCCACGTCTTCGGCGCTGACCATGCGTTTAAGGGAGATTTTGTTGAGGTATTGCTGGCGCATTTCGGCTTCTGGCACGCCGACCTGTTCGGCGCGGGCGCGGATCACGCCATTCATGCGCGGCCCTTCGACAATGCCGGGCAACAGGGCGTTGACACGAATGTCACTTTCACCCAACTCCGATGCCAGCGATTTCATAAGGCCGACTATTGCCCATTTGGTTGCGGCATAAGGCGTGCGCCAGGCATAGCCGAGACGACCCGCTACCGATGCGATATGCAGTAAATGGCCATGGGGCGATTCTTTGAGTAACGGCACAGCATGGTGTGCAAAACGATATTGCGCCGTGAGGTTGACAGTGATGGTGGCCTGCCAGTCAGCATCGCTGATGGCGTCAATACCCCCGGTAGGCCCGGCGATACCGGCGTTATTGACTAGTACATCGAGGCCACCAAAGTGCTCACGCTGGACCTTGAAAACCGCCTCGATTTGCGCCGCGTCACTGACATCGGCACGGGTTGCGACCGTGCCAGGGTATTTGTCGCGGAACGCCGCCAAGGCGGGTTCGCTCACATCGCATACATGCACCTGAGCACCGGCTTCCAGATAAGCCGCCGCCAACACCTCACCGATCCCGGCAGCCCCGCCAGAAATCAATACGCGTAAACCTGGATAAGGCTGCAACCGTTGTAAGACACTCATGCTCGTTTTCCTCCAGAAACAGACGACCGCGCGGGGCCGTTCTTGACGAGCAGACGCGCCAGCGAATCGGCGGCCTGCATGATGTCATCGGTCACTGCGGCGCGAGCACCGGCGCCATCGCGGGCGGTCAATGCCTCTACGATGCGGGTGTGGGCTTCCATCGAGCGCTGCAAGTGAGCTTTATCGGGGGCGACTAGGGCAAAACAAGGGCCCATGTGCAGCCAGAAATTTTCCACGGCCGCCATCGTCAATTCGGCTCGCGCCACGGCATAAATGCGTCGGTGAAAAGCGAAGTTGGTCCACAAGTAACGGGACACATCCACTTGATCTGCCGCTGCTTGCATCTGCTGGCACAGGTCGGAAATTTCAGCGAGGTCGTTTTTTTCCAACAGCAGAACGGCCTTTTCTGCCAACAACCCCTCAAGAGCAACCCGCGCATCACGAATCTCGCGTAGGCGGTCGACCGTCATTAGGCGAACCCGCAGACGCGAAGTCTCGGTGACTTCAAAGGCATTTTCGGCACTGAGGCGTTGCAGGGCTTCGCGCACTGGCATGGGGCTGGAGCCGAGGGCTTCGGCCAGACCACGGATGGTCAGCTTTTGGCCTGGCTGAAAGCGGCCACTCATCAAGGCTTCGCGGATTTGACGGTACACCTGATCTTGCAGGGTATCGCGAGAAACTTGGCGCAAAGCAGGGAGCGGGATTGGGCCGTGTGTCATGAGTCAAACCTGTGTTGTCGTTCTTATGGCCCTCAATATGTGATCACAAATCAAATATGTCAAATAATTTCCTGGCGCAGATAACACCGGATGCTTACAACACGTCAGTTGCGCATGGGTTCTGTCGCGGCCGGGGATCGTTGCTTTTATGGGCAGCCGAGTAAGGTCAAACCCGTAGCGGTTAGGGAATTCTTATTTTTTGCCCGAAGTTCTAAACAAAGGCAAAGCCAGAAAAAGCAACCCACCGCCCAATAGGCTGGTGCCAATACTGGCATGCCCGGCAACGATCATCCCCAGCCCCGCAACAATCCCTGCGCAGCCGACGATTCGTATATTTTTGTCGGGTGATTTCAGTTCCATTTTTTAAGTACTCCCTTTGCGATTGCGACAGAGCGTAACAAAACACGACGCTGCCTCGCCAGCGCACGCCTGCCACGAACGCTCACCGGCACGACTGAATGCCGTACACAGACTTCCACGCATCAACCGGCACCTCAGGCATGCGGATTCACACGCGAGTTAACCCCTAGAGGCCCTGCAGGCAAAAAAACCTGACTCACTCACATTGACAGCCTTGCAAACTATGAGAGGCTTGCCTGCCCTGCTGCTTGAGTCTTCTGGAGATTTTCCCGTTGGTTTCAATAAATGATTGGCTCAGTTTCACCTTTATTGCTCTGCTCGTGACGCTCACCCCTGGGCCCGCGGTCATCATGTCGTTGTCCAACTCCGTGAGCCATGGCCCATGGCGCGCCATGATCGGCTCTCTTGGCAACGCAATCGGGCTACTGATTATTGCCTCGGCGACCAGTGCCGGGCTGGGTGCGCTGCTGATAGCGTCGGCCACGGCATTTCTGGTGCTGAAAGTCGCCGGTGCCAGCTATCTCATTTACCTGGGCGTAAAACAGTGGCGCAGCCGTAATCGCGCGTTCGATAACGTGCAGGCAGCAACCTGCGAAAGCCTCTCTGCGTGGAAGCTGTTCAGCAAAGGGTTTTCGGTAGCGATTACCAACCCCAAGGCCATTCTTTTCTTCGCCGCATTCCTGCCTCAGTTCATCCAGGGCGGTGACTCCAGCATGACCTACTTGGCCGTGCTGATTTTCACCTTTGCCGGCTGCTCAATTGTTGCGCATCTGTTTTACGCCTTGCTGGCCCAGACATTAAAAGGCTACCTATCGTCGCCAGGGCGCGCGAAAGTGCTCAACCGTTTGTTTGGGGTTTCGTTTATCGGGCTGGGCGTAAGCCTGTTGACGATCCGCGGCAAAGTTGCCTAAGGCCTATTGATCATCTCTGCACGTCAAGTCGCACGTGTAGTGCAGAGATGATCACCCTAGCGTGAGCGGGAAGCCCGAGTTCGCCAGCTTGAAGCGCTTACGTCCAGCCCTCAAGTCGCAATGTGGCCCGTACCAAGCGCTGCTCCTCGTTTTCAATTTCCTTAAGGTTTTCGCTAATGCTCTGGATATGCGCAATGGCCGCTTTGCGTGCCTGTTCCGGCAGGCGTCCGGTTACGGCGTTGTACAGCCGCGCATGCTGGCGGTCGATTTGGCGTTTTTGCGGTTCGCGGTGGTAGAGATTGTTGACCGAGGCAAACACCGTATTGAGCAGCAAGTCGGTCAACGACCGCAGGGTTTGCACCAATACCGGGTTGTGTGAGGCCTCGCAGATCGCCAGATGAAAAGCATGATCAAGACGCGCGTGCTCGCAGGCTTCCAGCGAGCGACTGTGAGCATCGAGCAAGGCCTGATAACTGCGGGTGATCAGGACAAAATCAGCGTCAGTGCCACGCAATGCGGCCAGACGCGCTGACTCCCCTTCCAGCACGCTGCGAACCTCGAACAGATCATAAAGGGTGCGCGGTTGCGAGCTGAACAAATGCATCAGTGGCGACACGCCCGCATGGCCTGAAAGGTCGGCCACAAAGGACCCTCTGCCCTGCTCGGTGTGGATGATGCCGCGAGCGCGCAGCAACATAAGCCCCTCACGAAGCGCTGTGCGCGACACACCCAGTTTTTCGGTCAGACGGCGTTCCGAAGGCAGTAATTGCCCGGTCTTGAGTACGCCGTCGACGATCAGGCGCTCAATGCGTTCACTTACCACGTCGGCCACTTGCGGCTGGCGGGTCAATGCTGCTTTTTGCATGAAGCTCTCCAACGGGTATGACCAGCCAGGCCATCCGCATCACGTCGGCTCAGATGCAATCTCAAGCCTTTGTTTTATTGATTATTCTTATTGAATACAAAAAATCAGCGGGTCATAAACTGGTTCGACCAGTTTAATGCCCCATGGACAGTAGAACGCCTCAGGCCAATGATGCAAGTCAGCTGCATCCGGCAACGAACCTCTAATAAAAATAACTGAGCGTCGCCTACCGCCTATGAACATTCTCTACGACGAACGCATTGACGGCGTTCTGCCCGCCGTCGACAAAAGTGCCCTGCTGCTGGCCCTGCAAACGCAGGTGCCCGGCCTGAAAATCCTGCACGAGCCCGAAGAACTAAAACCTTACGAGTGCGATGGCCTGTCAGCGTATCGCACCACGCCCATGCTGGTGGTGTTGCCCCACCACATTGAGCACGTCCAGAGCGTGTTACGGCTGTGCCATGAACGCCAGGTACCGGTGGTCGCACGTGGGGCCGGCACCGGCTTGTCCGGTGGCGCATTGCCGCTGGAAAAAGGCCTGCTGCTGGTGATGGCGCGCTTCAATAACATCATCAGCATCGACCCGGCCGCACGCACCGCACGGGTTCAGCCGGGCGTGCGCAACCTGGCGATTTCCCAGGCTGCTGCGCCTTTCGGCCTGTATTACGCGCCCGACCCTTCTTCGCAAATTGCCTGTTCAATTGGCGGCAACGTGGCCGAAAACGCCGGAGGCGTGCATTGCCTGAAATACGGGCTAACCGTGCACAACGTGCTCAAAGTCGAGATATTGACCGTGGACGGCGAGCACCTGACCCTGGGCTCTGATGCCCTCGATTCGCCAGGGCTGGACCTGTTGGCGCTGTTTACCGGCTCCGAAGGCATGCTGGGGGTCATCACCGAAGTCACGGTCAAACTGCTGCCCAAACCGCAAACCGCCAAGGTACTGCTGGCGGCGTTTGACTCCGTCGAAAAGGCCGGACGGGCGGTTGGCGACATTATTGCCGCGGGGATCATTCCGGGCGGTCTGGAGATGATGGATAACCTGGCGATTCGCGCCGCCGAAGACTTTATCCACGCTGGCTACCCGGTCGAGGCCGAAGCCATTTTGCTGTGCGAACTCGATGGCGTTGAAGCCGACGTGCACGATGATTGCGAGCGCGTACGCCAAGTGCTGGAACGGGCCGGTGCCACCGAAGTGCGCCAGGCCCGTGATGAAGCTGAACGCGTACGTTTTTGGGCTGGGCGCAAGAATGCCTTTCCGGCGGTGGGTCGCCTCGCACCGGATTATTACTGCATGGACGGCACTATTCCGCGCCGCGAACTGCCCGGGGTGTTGCGCGCAATCAGCGCCTTGTCTGCCGAATATGACTTGCGGGTGGCTAACGTTTTCCACGCTGGTGACGGCAACATGCACCCGCTGATCCTGTTCGATGCCAACCAACCGGGTGAGCTTGATCGCGCCGAAGCACTGGGCGGCAAGATCCTCGAATTGTGCGTCAACGTCGGCGGCAGCATCACCGGGGAACACGGCGTGGGCCGCGAGAAAATCAATCAGATGTGCGCGCAGTTCAATAGCGATGAGTTAACGCTGTTCCATGCGGTCAAAGCCGCGTTCGACCCCAGCGGCCTGCTCAACCCCGGCAAGAACATCCCTACCCTGCATCGCTGCGCCGAGTTTGGCGCGATGCACGTTCATATGGGGCGGATGCCCTTCCCCGAACTGGAGCGCTTTTGATGCGCAACCCACTCGATATCGATAACAGCGCTGCACTGCTGGAGCAGGTCAATCAAGCGCTAAACAGCGCTAAACCACTGCGTATTCAGGGCGCCAACAGCAAGGCGTTTCTGGGTCGCCCGATGGCCGGGGACGTGCTCGATACCCGCGCCCATCGGGGCATTGTCAGCTACGACCCAACAGAACTGGTGATCACCGCCCGCTGTGGCACGCCCTTGGCCGAATTACACGAAGTGCTAGACGCGGCGCAGCAAATGCTGCCCTGTGAACCGCCTTCCTTCGGGGCCGACGCCACGGTTGGCGGCATGCTCGCCAGCGGGCTGTCCGGGCCACGCCGCCCATGGGCCGGGGCCGTGCGCGATTACGTACTGGGTACCCGCGTGATCACCGGCCACGGCAAGCATGTGCGTTTTGGCGGTGAAGTGATGAAAAACGTCGCCGGTTACGACGTGTCGCGGTTGATGGCCGCCAGTTATGGGGCGCTGGGTGTGATCACTGAAGTGTCGCTTAAAGTCCTGCCCAAGCCGCGCAAGTGCTTAAGCATCAGCCTAGAGATCGACACTGATCGCGCCCTGCTACGCCTCGCAGAATGGGGCCAGCAGCCGCTTCCGATCAGCGCCGCCTGCCACGACGGGCAGCGCCTGCACCTACGACTTGAGGGGGGCGAAGGCTCGGTGACCGCCGCCCATGACCGACTGGGAGGCGAGTTGCTCGACGCTTCGTACTGGGCTGACCTAAATGAGCAACGCTTGCGTTTCTTTGAGCAAGACCCGCCCCTTTGGCGCCTGTCATTGCCGAACAACACCCCGTCTTTGTCGCTGCCCGGCAGCCAATTGATTGATTGGGGCGGCGCCCAGCGCTGGCTCAAGTCCGACGCCGAAGCAGCCTTTATCCGCCGCGTCGTCGAAGACGTCGGCGGGCATGTGACCTGCTACCGCCACGCGCTGATCGACAGCCCGTTCCAACCGTTGCCAGCAACACTGATGCGCTACCACCGCAAACTCAAGCAACAACTCGACCCCAGAGGCATCTTCAACCCCGGGCGCCTGTACGCGGAGCTTTGAGCCATGCAAACCACCTTGAGCCAACAGGCCCGCCAACTGCCGCGCGCCGAAGAAGCCGAAAGCATTCTGCGCACGTGCGTGCACTGCGGTTTTTGCAATGCCACCTGCCCGACTTACCAATTGCTGGGCGATGAACTGGACGGTCCGCGAGGCCGCATTTACCTAATCAAGCAAGTGCTGGAAGGCAATGAAGTCACGCACAAAACCCAGCAGCATCTGGATCGCTGCCTGTCGTGCCGCAACTGCGAAACCACCTGCCCGTCGGGCGTCGACTACCACAACTTGCTGGACATTGGCCGGGCGGTGGTCGATGCGGCAGTTGCGCGCCCCCTCGGCCAGCGCTTGTTGCGTGAGGGCATTCGCGCAGTGGTGCCCAATCCTGGGCTGTTCAAAGGGCTGGTCGGTAGCGGCCAGGTACTCCGCGCCTTGCTGCCCAACACCTTGCAATCCAAATTGCCGCACCACGTACCGCCCGCCAAGGCACGACCGCCCAGCCGTCACGTCCGGCATGTATTGATGCTTGAAGGCTGTGTGCAGCCCAGCCTGTCACCCAACACTAACGCGGCGACCGCACGGGTGTTGGATCGACTCGGGATCAGTATCACTCCAAGCCGCGAAGCCGGTTGTTGCGGCGCCGTGGATTATCACCTCGATGCACAGGCCGCAGGCCTGAACCGCGCTCGCCGCAACATCGACGCCTGGTGGCCGAGCATTGAACAAGGCGCCGAAGCGATTGTGCAAACCGCCAGCGGCTGTGGCGCCTTTATCAAAGAATACGGGCACCTGCTCAGCACCGACCCGGCGTATGCCGACAAGGCCAAAAAAGTCAGTGCGCTGGCCAAGGATCTGGTTGAAGTGCTGCGCGACGAGCCGCTGGAAACGCTAGGTACTCAGAGCAACCAGCGGCTGGCGTTCCATTGCCCGTGCACCTTGCAGCACGCACAAAAACTGGGAGGCGCGGTTGAGTCGATTCTGACTCGCCTAGGTTTTAGCCTCACCAACGTTGCCGACAGCCATCTGTGCTGTGGCTCGGCCGGGGCCTATTCATTGACCCAACCCGAACTGTCCCGACAACTGCGCGACAATAAGCTGAACGCGCTGGAAAACGGACACCCTGACGTCATTATTACGGCCAATATCGGCTGTCAGTCACACCTCAACAGTGCAGGTCGAACCCACGTCCGACACTGGATCGAGCTGATCGAAGCGGCATTGCCCCACTGAACACGGGAGAGGGCATGAAACGCAAAGCCGTCAGCACGCTCAGCCCTCCCCCTTGTGCAACACCGACTCCCCGGCCTTGGGTGGTAGCCGCAGGTTATCCAGCAACGCGAGGGTTGCGATCACTGCCACACACAGGAAGGTCAGTTGAAAGTCGACTGTTTGCGCCTGCCCCTCATTGCCATGGAGGTTCATGGCAAAGCGCAGCAACAAAGCGCCAATGGCCACGCCCATCGCCATGCTCAGTTGGAAGAACATACTGAACAAGGTCGACGCATCACTCATCTGGAGTTTGGGCACGTCGGCAAAACCCAAGGTGTTGTAGACGGTGAACTGCATAGAGCGGGATAAGCCGCCCATAAACAGGATGAACATAATCAACGCCCAGCTCATGTGTTCATCCAGCAAGGCGCAGGCAGCAATCGCCAGCACCCCGAGGACGCCATTGACCATCAATACGGGTCGAAAGCCCCAACGTTGCATCACCCACGTGGTGAACGGCTTCATGGCCAAGTTGCCGGCAAATACCGCCAGCACCAACAGCCCAGCGTCGAATGCCGAAAGGCCGAATGCCAGTTGGAACATCAGCGGCAGCAAGAACGGCAAGGTGCTGATCGCTACTCGAAAAACCGACCCGCCGAGCAGGCTCACGCTAAAGGTCCGCACACTCATCACGCCCAGCGCCAGCAACGGTTGCACGTGCTGGCGCATGTGGCGCCAGGCAAACATACCGAGCAACACACCAGCACCGCTCAGCATCAGGCCCGGCAAGAGACTGGCGCGATTTTGCCCAAGCATTTCCACGCCATACAACAACGCCGAACTGGCGATGCCCACCAGCACAAAACCACTGAAATCGAAGGTTCGGGTACTGACCTCGTGCTCCTTAGGAATTAACACCAAGGCGCCAATCAGCGCGAGCAGGCCCAAGGGTAGATTGAGGTAGAAGATCCAAGGCCATGAAGCGTGAGTGACGATAAAGCCGCCCACCGGCGGGCCGAGTATCGGGGCTACCAGACCGGGCCAGGTGATGAATGAAATCATTCGCACCAGGTCTTTCTTCTCGGTGGAGCGCAGCACCGCCAAGCGCCCGACAGGCACCATCAGCGCTCCGCTGATGCCTTGCAGCACCCGCGCTATCACAAATGTTTCGAGGCTTTCACTCATGCCGCACATCAACGAGGACAGGCTGAACAGCACGATGGCCACGCTAAAAACTCGCCGCGAGCCGAAGCGGTCGGCCAACCAGCCACTGAGCGGAATAAACACCGCCACTGCCAGCATGTAGGCGCTCATGCCGATGTTCACGTCCACGGCGGTAACGCCAAATGTCCTTGCCAGATCCGGCAACGCGGTACTGATCACCGTGGCGTCGAGGTTCTCCATAAAGAACGTGACGGCCACCAACAGGGCAATCAGGGTTGAACGGCGTGGGGACATCAGGCACCTCTGTTCAGCGATGGAAACGCCCAACACTTTACGCTCGATGCGTGAATAGAAGGGTGAAAAACGTAGTACCCCTCTATTACCTATCGGCCTGCGCTTCGGCTCATGATCAATTGGAAGGGGCTTATAACAAGAAACAGCACTTCCAAAAAAAGCAGGTAGGGCAATGGCAAAGTTTATTCACAGCATGATCCGCGTAGGCGATCTCGAAAAATCCATGGATTTCTATCAGCAGGCGTTTGGGCTCATCGAATCTCATCGCCTGGACTTCGATGATTTTTCTCTGGTGTATTTGCGGGATGTCGAAAGCGGCGCAGAAATTGAGCTGACCTGGAACAAGGGCCAGACCGAGTACACCCATGGCACGGGCTACGGGCACACCGCCTTTGTGGTGGATGATCTCGATCAGCAGTTCAACCGGCTAACCGAGCTGAAGCTATCGCCTGCTCCGATCAAGGAGTTCAAACGGGACGGTGCATTGCTTGCGCGCTTCTTTTTTATCCAAGACCCCGATGGCTACAAGATCGAGGTATTACAGCGTGGAGGTCACTACCAATAAAAACGGCTGACTGGACAGGCGTTACGCATTAGCGCCCTATTACCTTTCCCGTGAAGCCCAGACCCAAGATTTGCCTGTGACACTGTTACTCCTAAATAAAAATAAAAAGGAGACATTTCATGCAAGACCTAAAGGTCAATCGTCGTCGTTTCCTGCAAGGAAGTGGCGGTTTGTTGTTAGGCACCCTCATGTTCGGCTCTGGCCCCATCGCGTTACTGGCTCCCAGCCGGTCATGGGCCATGGAAATGAACACGCTGCCCAGCGAGACAGCGTCGAAGCTGCTGCTCGTGGTGCGCCGCATTTACCCCCATGACCGTATGGAAGACGCTGTCTATGCCTTCGCCGTAAAGGCGCTTGATGAGCGCGCGTCGGCCGATCCTTCCTTGTTGCCGCAGCTTGAGAAAGGCTTGTCTGAACTGGACACCCTGGCAGGCGGCAACTGGTCGAGCCTCAATGAAAACCAGCAAGTCGCCCTGCTCGAAAAAATCCAGGATTCGGCGTTTTTCAAACAGGTGCGCGGCACCTCGGTCAATTCGCTCTACAGCAATGAACTGGCTTATGAGCACTTTGGCTACGAAGGCGCTTCCTTTCCTAAGGGCGGCTACCTGATGCGTGGCTTCAACGACCTGAAGTGGCTACCCGCCGCGCCAGCCGAAGCCAGTCCCAGTGCGTTTTCGTGAGGAGCAGCGAACATGACGACTTACAGTTTTGACGACGATTCAGTGGTAATCATCATCGGTTCCGGCGCAGGGGGCGGCACACTGGCCAACGAGCTATGCCAAAAGGGCATCCCGGTGGTGCTGCTTGAGGCCGGCGCTCGGCAATCCCCGGCGACGTTCATCAACGATGAATGGCCCTCGTTTGCGCAACTGTCTTGGGGCGACACCCGCACCACATCGGGCTCCTGGCAGATTGCCAAAGACTTCCCCAACCTGCCCGCCTGGATCTGCAAAACCGTGGGCGGCACCACGAGTCACTGGGCAGGCGCCAGTATTCGCCTGCAAGAGCACGAATTTCGCGCTCGCCAAATGTACGGTGACGTCAAAGGCGCCAGCCTGTTGGACTGGCCTTTGACCTTGGCCGAACTGGAGCCCTATTACGAACGCGCCGAAAACAAGATGGGGGTTACGCGCACCAACGATATTGCGGGGTTACCCGGCAACAACAACTTCCAGGTGATGTACAACGGCGCCACGAAACTGGGCTACAAACACTGCTCGACCGGGCACATGGCAATCAACAGCCGTGGGCGCGATGGCCGCGCACAATGCATGCAGCTTGGGTTCTGTTTTCAGGGCTGCAAAATGGGCGCAAAGTGGTCAACGCTGTACACCGAGATTCCCGCCGCCGAAGCCACCGGCAAGCTTGACCTGCGCACCCAGGCGCATGCGGTCCGTATTGAACACGACGCCAAAGGTCACGCCAACGCCGTGGTCTATGCCGATGCCAAGGGCCAATTGCAGCGGCAAAAAGGTCGCATCGTGGCCATTGCCGGCAATGCCATCGAAACCCCGAGATTGCTGCTGAACTCATCCAGCACGCTGTTCCCACACGGGTTGAGCAATGGCGCGGGGATGGTCGGCAAGCACTACATGCGCCACACCACCGGCTCGGTTTTTGCTGAGTTCAGCGACCCGGTGCACTTTTACCGAGGCACCATCATGGCGGGCCTGATCAGCGACGAAGCGCACTTCAACCCTGATCGCGGTTTTGTGGGTGGCTATGAGATGGAAACCATCTCGCTCGGGCCTTCGTTCATGGCCGCGTTTTTCAATCCGGGCGCTTGGGGTCGGGACTTTACCCGCGTGATGGACAACTACACGCACCTGGCGGGCATGTGGTTGGTGGGTGAAGACATGCCCCGCGAAACTAACCGCATCACGTTGAGCGACACCAAGGACCACTTGGGCATACCCGTGGCCAACGTGCACTACGACGACCACCCTAATGACCTGGCCATGCGTGAGCACGCTTTCAAACAAGGCAGCGCGGTGTACGAAGCGGTCGGCGCGCTGAAAACACATCGGGTTCCGCCCTACCCTTCAACCCACAACATGGGCACCTGCCGCATGAGCCTTAAAGAAGCAGATGGGGTGTGCAATAAACATGGCCAGAGCCACGAGGTGCCCAATCTGTTTATCTCGGATGGGAGCCAGTTCACCACCAGCGCCGCCGAGAACCCTACGTTGACTATCGTCAGCCTGGCCATTCGACAAGCTGATTACATTGCCGAGGCGTTGAAGACTAAGGCGGCGTAATTGACAAAAAACCCACTTTGGAGATGCTGAAAGCTGCGATCTTTTGATATCGGTTTTTGCCTCGGTATCAAAAGATTGCTACTGCACACGCGCTCTGATGCGCCGTTCCATGGCTCATGAAGTTCACAGCGTCATGATTGGCCGCAGCAGCGCCTGGCCTTCGTAAAGCGCCGACAAATACCGCTCACGCATCTCCTCAACCGTCATGCGCGACGCGTGCGTGGTTAACGTCAACGTTGCCTGCAATTGCCCTTCGCGATCAATCAGCGGCACGCTCAGCACCCGCATGCCCACTTCGTATTCCTGATCCACCATTACGTAACCCCGCTCGCCCGCCAAGCTGATTTCGCGGCGGATCATTGCTTCGTCGGTGAGTGTGTAAGGCGTGATGGCTTGGGGCGGGTTGCGTGTGAAATAAGCGCCAAGCGCTTCTTGCGAAAAACTCGCGAGCCACAGTCGTCCGCTGCCGGTGCAATACATCGGCACCCGTGACCCGGGGCGGATCGACATTGAGGTTATGTGGCTATAACGACTGCGCACCACATGGACAATGTCATCACCGTCGCGAACACCTACCGACACATGCTCCTGGGTGGTACGCGCCACCTGCTCGACAATGGGCCGCAACATGCGCGGCAGCACGGCGGAATCGACATAGGCCTGTCCGATACGCAAGGTCTTGGCGGTTAACCAGTAGTGGCGGCCGTCAGTCTGCGCAAAGTCGTCATGCACCAAGGTCAGAAGAAAACGCCGGGCCGCGCTCTGGGTCAGACCGGCCATGCGCGCCACTTCAGGCACGCTCAGGCGCGGGTGCTCCTGAGAAAACAACTGCAACAGCGCAAGGCCTTTTTGCAGGCCGACGATCAAATCCCGGGGGTGGATGGTGGGTTGCTTCATCACTCGGACTCTTTTATTGCACATTGACTGCGATTATCGCACTGACGATGCGATTATCAACTTGATCCTTCTCAAGCTCGATTGTTCGCTGTGTTCACCGCTTGCAGTATTGGCCCTACAACACAGCCAATAAGCGGGAACATCCCATGATTCAGGGTTCGACTGAACTGGTCGCCATCGTCGGCTCACCTATAGCCCAGGTGAAATCGCCGGAAAACTTCAATCGCTGGTTCACCGACCACCAGCAGAACGTCGTCATGCTCGCCATCGACCTTGCACAGCCGGCTTTGGATGACTTCCTCCAGACCCTGCGCGGCTGGCAAAACTTGCGCGGCTGCGTGGTGACCGTGCCTTACAAGCAGATGTTGGCCAGCCGCCTGGACAGCGTCAGTGAACGCTCGGCAGCGCTGCGCTCGGTCAATGTGATTCGCCGCGAACCCGACGGCCGACTGGTGGGCGATATAGTGGACGGCGAAGGGTTTCTCAACGCTGCTCGCAAGCACGGTTTCAATCCAAAAAACAAACAGGCCCTGGTCATCGGCACTGGCGGCGTCGGCAGCGCAATTGCGTATTCGTTGTGCCAAGCCGGGGTCAGCCACTTGGTGATCAGCGACATCAGTGACGAGCGTGTCGAGGTGCTCGGTGAACTCTTGCGCAGAACGTTCCCCGAGAGTGTGATCAGTACCAGGCCAGCCTCGCTTGAGCACTTCGACCTTGTCGTCAATGCCTCACCCGTCGGCATGGGTGCAACCAGCGATGACGGTCCTCTGCCTTTGCCAGCAGCGCTGATGGAAACCCTAAGCGCCAACACCCTGGTGACCGATGTCGTGACATCACCCGCCGTGACACCGTTTCTCGCCTTTGCCCGAAGCCTCGGCTGCCCAATTCAGACTGGCCCCGAAATGGCCCTGGCCCAGTTGGGCAACCTCGGTCACTTCATGGGCGTGACTCCGTTGGATATCTGATTTTCCGGCCGTGTCTTTAACAGGCGTTAACAATGAACACTACGACCTCTCTGCCGCCTGCTGATGCAGACCTGAGCTATGACGTGATTGTCCTGGGTAGCGGGGCCGCCGGTTTCGCCGCCGCAGTGACTGCCAGTTGCCACGGTCTCAAGGTCTTGCTGGTGGAAAAGACCAATGCCTTCGGCGGTACATCGGCGATTTCCGGTGGGGCTGTGTGGCTGCACGATACCGATCAGGCGCGGGCTGCCGGGCATCACCTGCCCGCCGAACAGATGCGCCGTTACCTGAAAGAGGTGATCGGTGTCGGCTACAACCCGCAATTGATCGATGCCTTCATCGAGCAGGGGCGTGAAGCCCTGCGGTACCTTGAAACCCACAGCGAACTCAAATATAGCTTGCGGCCGCTGTCGCCCGACTATTACCCGGACTTGCCGGGAGGCACTCAAACCGGCCGTGCGCTGGAAATAGACGAGTACGACGGGCGCCGCCTTGGTGAGCATTTCAAAGACCTCAAACGCCCCCCGGACGGCATGCTGCTATTCGGCGGCATGATGGTCAACCGTGTCGACATTCAGCACTTTTTGAGTTTCAAGCGTTCGCCGAAGTCCCTTTGGCACTGCCTAAAACTGATGGGCCGGTATGCCATCGACCGTCTCAGCCACCCACGCGGCACCCGCCTGACCGTGGGCAATGCCTTGATTGCGCGCCTGGCCACCACTGCCCTGACCAACGGAGTCGATATATGGCTCCAGGCGACGCCCGAAGGGTTGATCACCGAACAGGGCTCGGTCATGGGGGTACAGATTTCCAGAGGCGGAGTCACCCATTCGGTATTCGCACGTGGGGGTGTGGTGCTGGCCATGGGCGGTTTTGCTGCCGGAGCGCAAGCCGCAGAACAGCGACCTTACACGGATTCGGAGCACTGGAGCATGTCACCGCCCGCCAACGTCGGTGACGGGCAACGGTTGGCTGCGTCGGTCAACGCTGCAATCGGTCACAACCTGTCAGCGAATTTCTTCTGGGCCCCGGTCTCTGTGTTGCACAAGGCCGACGGCAGCGTAGAACGCTTTCCGCATCTGGTCACCGATCGCGCCAAACCTGGCGTGATCGCGGTCAACCGTGCCGGACAACGCTTCGTCAATGAATCCGACTCCTACCACCATTTCGTCGAGGGCATGTTCGCCAATAACGGCGCGAACGCCCCCTGTTGGTTGATCTGTGACAGCGAAGCCCTGAACAACTATGGCATGGGCCTGGCACGACCGCGTCCCGTCGACAACAGTGCTCTGATCGAGGCGGGTTATCTGCTGCGTGCCGACAGCCTCAGCGAATTGGCGCGCATCGCAGGCATCGACGCGAGCGCTCTGGAACACACCCTGACGCAGTTCAACGCCGATGCCGAACAGGGTGTCGACCGCCAGTTCGGCAAGGGCAGTACGGCCTACAACCGGTACATGGGCGACCCGCTACATCAGCCGAATCCATGCCTAAAACCGCTGCTCAAAGCGCCGTTCTATGCCGTGCGTTTGTTTACCGGCGACTTGGGTTCAGCCCGTGGACTCGTCACTAATGGCCAGGCCAACGTACTTGATCGCAGCAACACGCCGATCCCCGGACTCTACGCCGCTGGCAACGAAATGAACTCAATCATGGACGGCACCTACCCAGGTCCCGGAATCACCCTTGGCCCCGGCATCACTTTCGGCTACCTCGCCGCCAGTGATATCGCCCGCCGACTCGATCAACACACGACATAACCATCTGCACTGGAGAACACCATGTACTACGAACTGCGCACTTATACGATTAAACCAACCAAGCTCGGCGACTGGCTGGCCCTGTACAAAAGCGCCGCATTGGCCGTGCAGCAAGAACACTTGGGCAATCTGGTTGGCTTCTTCACGACCGAAATAGGTGAGGTCAATCAAGTGGTGCACATCTGGGGCTATGACAGCCTTGACGATCGCATGACACGCCGCAACGCCATGGCGGCAGATGCGCGTTGGCAGGAATTCGCGCGGCAGAACAAGGCGCTGGATGCGGTGGTGACGTTGGAGTCGCGACTGCTGCGTCCAACCGACTTTTCCCCGCTCAAGTAAGCCCGTCGCAGCATCGCGCCGCTTCTGTTCGGGAGCGGCCAACCCCATTCACTCTCGCGGTAATTTTTATGTGCATCAGCGACCCCCTGCTTTGTGATGTCCTAGTCGTCGGCTCTGGTGCCTCAGGGCTGGCAGCGGCGGTGACTGCCGGGCAACTTAACCTCGACGTCATCGTGGTGGAAAAGGAGCCGCAACTAGGCGGTACCAGCGCTTGGTCGGGGGGCTGGCTGTGGATTCCGCGCAACCCATTGGCCATCGCCGACGGTATCGTTGAAGACGTGGAGCAGTCGAGGGTGTACCTGCGTAACGAACTGCACAGCGAAGTGCTCGATCCTCGCGTCGAAGCGTTCTTAGAACAAGGCCCGAAGATGGTTGATTTTTTCCAACGCCATACAGCGGTGCAGTTTTTCTCTGGTAGCAAGATGCCTGATTTCCACGCCAGCGAGGGCCACGCAAAAGGGGGGCGCTCGGTCTGTGCGCAACCCTTTGACGGTCGCCTCCTTGGCCCTTGGATCAACAAACTACGACCCCCGCTCGACATGATCAGCCTGGCAGGAATGGGCATTGCTGGCGGCGCCGACCTCAACCACTTCCTCAATGCCCGCCAGTCACCCTCCTCATTGCTTTACGCCGGTAAGCGCCTGCTGCGCCACGCCCGCGACCTGCTCCGCCATGGTCGGGGCATGCACCTGGTGAACGGCAATGCACTGGTCGCCCGGCTGCTAAAAAGCGCCCTGGAATGCAAGGTCCGCCTGCTAACTGATACGCCCGTGCGAGAACTGCTACGTGAGGGTGAACGCGTGGCCGGGGCACGCGTCGAGTCTGCTGGACGCCTGATCGAAATTCGAGCCCGACGTGGTGTAGTGCTCGCTTGCGGTGGCTTCCCCCACGACCGGCAGCGCATCGCCCGCCTTTTCAAGCATGCGCCCCATGGCACCGAACATTTCAGCGCTGCCCCCAAGGGCAACACCGGCGATGGCCTGCGCTTGGGCGAAAGCGTCGGGGCATGCGTGGCCTCCGACCTGAGCAATGCCGCCGCGTGGGCACCGGTGTCGCGTGTGCAGCGCAAAGATGGTGGGTTCAGCGGTTTTCCGCACCTGATGGAACGAGCCAAACCCGGGTTCATCGCCGTGCGCCAAGATGGCCGACGCTTCGTCAACGAGGCCGACTCCTACCACGACTACATGTGCGCGCTGTTTGCAGCCACGGGTTCGGGACAAACCCCGACATCTTGGCTGATCTGCGATCACCATGCCCAACGTCGCTATGGCCTGGGCTGGTCCAAACCCTTTCCATTCCCAACTGCGCGGTACATACGCGAGGGATACTTGCTAAAGGCCCCAACGTTGATCGAGTTGGCACGCCAATGCGGCATTGATGAGCAACAATTGGAAGCCACCGTCAGCGCCTTTAACGTTGACGCCGAACGTGGTCGTGACCCGCTCTTCCATCGCGGAGAATCGCACTACAACAAAGCCCAAGGCGAAGTTCTGCACGGGCCAAACCCGTCCCTTGGTAGCCTGCGCAAAGGGCCGTTCTACGCGGTTAAGCTGGTGCCCGGCAGCCTCGGCACTTTCGCCGGTCTAAAAACCGATGCCTGCGCGCGGGCATTAGACGAACACGACTCGCCCATTCAAGGGCTATTTGTCGTGGGCAATGACATGAACAGCATCATGAACGGCCATTACCCAAGCGGTGGCATCACTCTCGGTCCGGGTATGACCTTCGGTTACATCGCAGCCAGAGTGCTTGCCGGCCAGGCAGTGAACGAAAAAATACCCGATTAACTGGCCCCTTTATAACGGTGAAAGACCGCCGGGCAGATGAGCGCTCGCGAGGTGATCAAAAAGCCATCGGGAGTCTGCAATGAGCACTACGGAAAAAAAGGCAATGCCTGCACGATTGGCGTCCAGTTATCCAGATGTTCAGGATGCATTGGACGCTCTCACCCCAAGCAAAAAGATGGAAGTGGCAACGCGTATCGTCTTGTGGGCAGCCAATGAAGCGGGCTTAAACACAGCCGATATAGTTGTCGCACTTTCAAAAAATGATCCCGCGCTGTTCGACGAACTTATCGCCGAGATGGAGGAGCAACAATTCAGACTCTTTGAACTCGGAGACGAAAGGCACCTAGCGTTTTTCAATAAGGCCCGTGCTTATAACGCTAGCGCATGGTTAGTTCGTGGCGTTCTACATGAAGCAATCTACGAGTCCATTTTTTCGACGGAGAAAACGCTCATCGTTGATGACTTTTTCAAGAATAAATAAACGCTCCGCATCGGTATTCACCAACACGCACACAACGCAAACAATGACTAAGCGTTGTAATTAATCACTCATTACATCGATGCATGTAAACGAATAGTAATACCTAGCCTACTCATACGACAGCACGCCCAAGCATGGACAAAACCGACAACTATCGAGACTTTTACACCCATTAAGAGGGGCAATGAGCCAACGCCAAAAAACTTCGCTAAGGTAGGGCCCAGGTACTCTCGTAGACTATAAATATAATGAACACGATTCCCTACTATGTCCTGTTCGGCGAGTCGACTCCGCCGGTCTGGCATGACTTCCTACACGTCGAATCAATCTCACACCGCTCCGGTAGTTACAACTGGGAGATCGCCGCCCATCGACACGACGGGCTGTTACAGATGCTGTACCTGCAAAGTGGCGAAGGCGAAGTGCTACTGGACAACCAGTGGGTCAAGGTCAAGGCCCCGTGCTTGCTATTTATCCCTGAACAAATCGTCCATGGCTTCGCTTGGCACGGACGGGTCGACGGGCACGTGATTACAGCCGTCCAGCACCCGCTGGAAAACATCATCCAGGTGCTCTCCCCCCGCCTATTACCGCAGATCCAGAAGCCCTATATCGTGGCGCTACCGCATTGGGAGCCTGTCGATAACCCGCTGATGCCGCTGTATCGAGCGTTGTACGAGGAGTATCACGGCCGTGGGCGCGAGCACGTTGCGTGCAGCATGTCACTACTCCTCGCACTGGTGATCCAGATGCTACGCCTGAGCGAGGACACCGAAGGCCTGCCTGCGCACCATCATGATCGACGCAGCCAGCAGATCATTGCCTTTCGCGAATTGGCGAATCAGCATTTTCGCGAACACTTGTCGCTCAATGACTACGCCAGTCGCCTCGGTATTACCGTGGTAACCCTAGGACGGCTGTGTCATGAACAGTTGGGAATGACGCCAATGACCTTGCTGAACGCCAGGCTGATCCTTGAGGCCAAGCGCGAGTTAGCCCATTCATCCCAAAGCGTTAAGCAGATAGCCCATGGCATGGGCTATCTCGATGTCGGCTACTTCAGCCGATTCTTTCGCAAACACACCCAACTCAGCCCCAGCGAGTTTCGCCAGCAGGCCCACGCCTCGCGCCAGTGAGCCCTCTCTTCAGCCAGCAAGCGCGGTAGCGTGACCCATTCTTGTAGCGGCCCGCGTAATTACCCCAACATGGCCCCTGTGTGTCTGGGCACTCATGAGAGCGCGACCTTCTCGGCCGACTGCAAAGGGTGTGTCAATCGAGAGGCGTGCCGACACTGGCAATAAATCGCCAACGCGGCAACGCCGGCCGGAATCAGCATCGTCATGCAGATCTCCGCCAGCGACCAACCCAGACTGAGCATCTGCGCACCTGCGAATGCACTCAAAACGGCCCCTATCCGACCGACACCGCTCATCCAGCTAGCGCCCGTGGCGCGGGCTTGAGTGGGGTAATAACTAGCCGCCAATGCGTTCATGCCGACAGACACCCCGTTGAGCCCAAAGCCGACGATACAGGCGACTGCACACAGTAAAACAAAATGACCGGTGGACTGGCCGATGGCAAAGATCGCCACACCGCAGCCCAGAAATGCAAGCGTCAACACGTTACGCTTGCCCCAACGATCCATCGCCCAGCCCACGAAAATGGCACCCGCTGGACCACCGATCTGAAAAATAGCCGTGACCACAGCCGCATCAGCAACGCTGTATTGGCCGACCTCTTTTATCAACGTGGGCAACCAGCCGCTAAAGAGGTAAACCATAAACAGAGCAATGATGTAGCCGAGCCAGAGCATCAGCGTGCCAAACAGATAGCGCCGCGATAGCACCAGACCAATGGCGCCAGCCGCAGGCTTGCCCACCTGGGGCATCAGAAACGTTAAGTTAGCCGTTACCAGATCAGGCGCCAGCTGCTTCATGATGGCGTGAATACGTTCAGGCGCCGCACGTTGCGACACCAAAAAGGTCACTGACTCCGGTAGTTTGCAATACAGGATCGGTAGCACCAGTAACGGCAAGACACCGCCCAGTACCAATACACTTTGCCATCCCACATTCGGGATCATCCAGGCGCTGGCAAAACCTCCCACCGCCGCCCCTAACGAGAAACCGCAAAAAGCGACGGTGATAAAGAATGAACGGCTGCGTGCCGGTGCGTACTCACTCACGAGGATACTTGCGTTCGGCATTGCGGCGCCCAGACCAAGGCCGGTCAAAAAGCGCAAGGCGACCAAGGTTTGCACATCCGAGGCGAAGGCTGTCGCGATGGTCAGCCCCCCGAACAAGCCGATACTGCATAGCAGCACGATCCTTCGGCCATACCGATCAGCCAGCGGCCCGGCCGTTAATGCACCGACCGCTAACCCGATCAACGCAGCGCTAAGCACCGGACCCAACGCCTGCGGCCCCAAACCCCATTCCGCTTTCAACTGCGGTGCTATAAAGCCCATGATGGCGACGTCGAAACCATCAAGGGCGATGATCAAAAAGCCGAAGAATACAACCCATTTCTGAAAGCGACCCACCGGGTGAGTATCGATCCACTCACTCACATCAATCGTTTTTTGCTGGTCCATCGAGTGTCCCTCATTTTTATTATTGTGGTGACTCAAGCGTGTAGGTCGCTTACTTGGGGTGACCCAAGCTTGCCAAGTGCACGGGTCTGATAATGCGTGTTTCCTGAGCCACGATCAGATGACGGGTCGCCTGTAGATAAGCGCCGAAATCTGGATCACTGTCGCGGGCCATGCTGCGCTTTTCCATGTCGTCGAGGCTGTCGTAACCCCATAGATGAACCACCTGGTTCAGCGGGCCGATGCTGCTGGTGTAGAACGCCAGCGGTGCGCCCAAATGCTTGAGTAGCAAAGGCATCGCCAACTGGTCGAACGCGTTGAGAAATTCAGCCATCCCGCGGGGCACGATGGTGTAAATGCGATGATCAACGACTGGCTTGGATAGGATCATGCGACCTGCTCCTTTTCGGTATTTTCAGTGCCCAAAGAGGTCTTGGCCAAATGACGGCCGGTGATGAAACCAAACGTCATGATGGGTCCCAAGGTGATACCGGCGCCGGGGTAATTCCCACCCATGATGCTGGCGCGGTCATTGCCCACCGCATAGAGCCCTGGGATCGGGCTGTTTTTCTGGTCCAATACTTCACCCACGGTGCTGGTTCGCAGCCCATCGAAAGTCCCCAAATCGCCCATCACCAATTTGACCGCGTAGTAAGGTCCCGCACCGATAGGTGCCACGCAGGGGTTGGGCTTATGTTGCGGATCCGCCAGGAAGCGGTTGAATGCTGTCGTACCACGGCCAAACTCAACGTCCTTGCCTACGCTTGCACCTTGGTTGTAGCGCTCAACTGTTTGCTCGAGCCCGGGGCCGTCAATGCCCGCCTTGAGCGCCAACTCAGCCAGCGTACGGCCCTTTAACAGGTAACCATTGCGCAACAGCGTACCCAGAGGCATGGGGGATGGCTTGGCAAAACCCAGGCCGTACTTGCCCAGCGTCCGGGCATCGCAGACCAGCCACATGGCGGTCTGGCTGCGCGTCGCGTCGTTGTTGATCATGGCCTCACCGACGTCATGGTAAGAGTTGGATTCATTGGTGAAGCGACGCCCCGCGACATCGACGCCAATGATGCCGGGTTTGTAGCGATCCAGAAGGTGCGGGAATGCGGTGAACTCTCCGTCACCGGTTGGCACTTTCGAGACCGGCATCCAAGCAGCCGCGGCTTGCAGACAAATATCCACTTGGCCGCCCACGGCTTCAGCCATTCGCAGACTGTCGCCAGTATTGCTGTCGGGTACCGGCGAAAAATGCTCACCTCCGCGTTTCACATGGGGGTAAGCCTCGCGCAATCGCTGCGTGTCATGGGAGAAGCCACCACTCGCCAAGACCACGCCGCGGCGTGCATCGATGCGAAATTCGCCTTGGGCGCCAGAAGCCAGCACACCCGTAATACGATCTTTTTCCTTGAGTAATTGCCGAGCGGCGACTCCGGTGACAATAGGAATGCCAAGATCAAGCGCCGACTTGGCCAGTCGCGCTGCCAAGGCATTGCCGCTGGTCACCTGAGTACCGCGCCGATACATCACCATCTCGCGCATATGCGTACCCAGCCGCTTGGCCACGTAAATGAACGACGTCAGCGAGCGCGTAGCATTGAAGAAGTGTTTTAAATCAGCGTTGGACGAGTTGAACATCATGCCGATGAACGTGATGGTTTTAAGCGGGGGCCGCAAACGCTTCATATCAGCCCCTAACTCCCGAATATCGAACGGCGCGGCGAGGATCGAACGGCCGATGGCGAGCCCCCCGGGCGCGTCAGGGTGATAGTCCGGATACAAGGTGGGCACAAACTTAACGCAGGTCTCGCGCTCGAAGAACTCGACCATCTTCGGGCCGTTCTCCAGAAACGCATCCACCGCCGGTGCGTTGTAATGCTTGCCGGCCTCAGCACGCAAGTAAGTTCTGGCCAAGTCAGGGCTGTCGCCGCTGTTTTGCGCCTTGCCCAGGTGGTTGTCGGGAATCCACAAAACCCCGCCAGAAAATGCGGTGGTACCTCCGAAAAAATCGGCCTTCTCAATGACAATCACATCAAGACCGGCCTTTTTCGCGACGATTGCAGTACTGAGCCCACCCGCCCCGGCACCGATGACAAGCACATCGCACACCCGATTCATGGTCGCGACCCCACGAAACCTGGCCGCGGCAACAATGCCATCGGCATACTTTCAAAACCGCCATCTACGACCAATTCGGTGCCATTGATATAGCTGGATCGAGCGCTGGCGAGAAACAACACGGCATCGGCTATGTCCTGCGGCTCGCCAATGCGGCGGCTGGCAGTCATGGCGCAACGTTGCCGTTCGATGTCGGGGTCGGCGTAAAAGGCTGCTGACAGCGGGGTACGGATCAGCCCAGGACAAATGGCATTACTGCGGATGCCACGGCCGCCCCACTCCACCGCGAACTGTCGTGAAAGCATCGCGACTCCGGCCTTGGCAGTGCTGTAAGCGCCGCTCCAAGGCTGCGGCGAATGGGCGGCAATAGAGGCGATATTAATGAGACGGCCACTGCCTTGAGCAAGCATTTGCGCCCCAAATGCCTGGGCGCACAGTAAGTAGCCACTGAGGTTGACCGAGAGCACCTGATTCCATTGTTCAAGCGTTATGGTCTCGAGGGACGCCGCGCGCAGGACGCTGGCGTTGTTGACCAGAACATCGCAACGGCCATGGAGTGCCTGCACCTGCGCGGCGGCCTGCTGAACACTGCCTGCGTCGCTGATATCACAGGCTAAGGCGCTGACTGGCACCTCACTGTGCTCACTCAAATTCGCGGCCAGCTCGGTGCATTTGCTGACATCCAAATCAAGCAATACGACCGAAGCACCTTGCTTGACCAATTCACGCGCGACAACGGCACCGATGCCCCCTGCGGCGCCTGTCACTACACACACAGCACCGCTCAGGCCGAGCCAATCATTACTCTTATAATTGTTCATTCACTTCTCCAGCGTGTGCCGCAGACAAACGACACTTCGACTGGAATCAGGTTAAGCCGCAACCTGCGGCCCTAGAATGAACAAAACCCGCAATACTCAGCACTTTTCCTACAAAAATCTCAGGGGTGACTGACGGCTGGCCACCTAGATCAACAGGACCGGCCTTGTTCTGCCGGTGGGCGAAGTCAACGTTGGCGCAGCCGTATTGGCCCCCTTAGCGCTCCTAAACTGACTGCGTAAGCGGCCTCGTTTCAGGCTTTTTTGCAAAGACCTTTTGCGGCAACAAAAGCCAAGCCAATGCTGGCAGCAGGATCAAGGCGCCCAGCATATTCACCAAGAACATGAAGGCCAGCAGAATGCCCATATCGGCCTGGAATTTAATTGGCGAAAACGCCCAGGTCGACACCGCGACTGCCAACGTCATTGCGGTCAGCAATACCACCTTTCCTGTGAACAGCAGCGCCTGATAATAGGCTTGGGGCAAGGTGTCTCCGGCGCGCATTCGAGCGAGAATCACGCTCAACACATAGAGCGCGTAGTCGATGCCAATGCCCACGCCGAGGGCAATGACGGGCAGTGTCGCCACTTTAACGCCCATCCCCAACACCACCATTAGCGCCTCACACAGAATTGAAGTGAGGATCAGTGGCAGCATCGCGCAGAGGGTCGCTCGCCAACTGCGGAAGGTCAACAGGCATAACAGACTGACCGCGCCGTATACCCAGAACAGCATTTCATGCATGGATTTCTTCACCACGATATTGGTCGCAGCTTCGATCCCCGCACTGCCAGCGGCCAACATGAACTTGACCTCTGGCACCTGATGCTCACGGATAAATGTCTCACTGGCCTCCACCACTCGGTTCAGGGTGTCGGCCTTGTGGTCAGTCAAGTAAACGTAAAGCGACAGCATCGAACAGCCCTGGTTGAACAGCTCTCGCGGCGCCCGGGTCTGCACCGCACCCAACGCGCCGTCATTGGGAATCAGCTCATACCATTTGAAGTTACCTTCGTTGTAACCGACTGTGGCTATCTTGCTCAGCGCCGCCATGGACGTGGTCGACTCCACGCCAGGTAATTGCTCGAGCCTCCAGGCCAGCGCATCCACCGCTGATAGGCTGGGGTAGCGAGTGCACTGATCTTCTGGGGTCTTGATCATGACCACAAAAATATCCGAGCTGGCTGCGTAGTTGCGCGTCATAAATAGCGCATCGCGGTTGTAACGCGAGTCGGCCCGCAACTCCGGCGCACCGGGATCAAGATCGCCGATCTTCAAGTGTAGGCTCACGGCAAAACCGAGTGCTGCCAACAGCAGACCGCCCAACATCGCGCCAATGGCCCAGCGCCGCTGAGTGAACAAATCGAGAAAACGCCACAGCGGATGTTTGATCTGCGCTTGCAGCTCGGCGGTTTCCGAGCGTAGGCTGCGCTGCGCCGCTGCCGGGCTGACCCCGATATAGCTGAGTAGGATCGGTAGCATGATCAGGTTGGTGAAGATCAGCACCGCCACACCAAGGCTGGCGGTTATCGCCAGGTCCTGGATTACCCGGATATTAATCAACAGCAACACAGCGAACCCCACGGCATCACAGAGCAACGCCGTCATGCCTGCGGCGAACAGACGGCGAAAGGTATAACGCGCGGCCACCACGCGGTGGGTGCCGCGCCCAACGTCCTGCATGATGCCGTTCATCTTCTGTGCGCCATGGCTCATGCCGATGGCGAACACCAGAAACGGCACCAACGCCGAGTAAGGGTCCAGTTCATAACCGAGGATGGCGAGCAGCCCCAATTGCCAGAGCACTGCCACCAGTGAACACGTCACCACCATCAAAGTGCTGCGTGCACAGCGGGTGTAGCAATAGAGCACCACCATGGTTATCACTACCGCGACGACGAAAAATAGCAGGACTTGGGTTAACCCCTCGATCAGATCGCCTGCGATTTTGGTGAAACCAGTGATGTGAATCCGTAGGTTATCCGTCTGGTACTTGTCTCGTAGGGCTTCCAGTTGCCGAGAAAACTCGCCGGAGTCGAGGGCTTTTCCGGTCTGTGGGTTGATATCCAGCAAGGGCACGAAGATCACACTGGATTTAAAGTTGCCAGCCACCAACTGTCCGACCTCGCCGGACCGGGCGACGTTGGTCCGCACCTGTTCAATACTGGCGGCGGAGCCATCGTAGTCATCGGGGATTACCGTGCCGCCATCCAAGCCCTCTTCCGTCACCGCCGTCCAGCGCGTGGTCGGCGTCCATAACGACTTCATGTAAGGGCGGTCGACACCCGGCAGCAGGTAGAGTTCGTCGTTAAGCTTGGCCAGGGTATCAAGGTAGTCCTGGGTGAAGATGCTGCCTTCCTTGACCTCCACGGCGATGCGCAGCGAATTGCCCAAGCCGCTCAACTCGCTACGGTGTTCTAAGAAGTTGGCGACATAGGGATGGCCAGTCGGGATGGTCTTTTCATAACTGGCGTTGATGCCGACACGGGTGGCCTGCCACCCCAGCAGCAGGGTCACCAGCAGACACAGCAAGATAACCAGCGGTCGATGGTTGAAGATCGCCCGTTCGGCAACGTTGCCTGAAGTCTGGTCGAAGTCCGCCAGGCGGCCGATCACGGTTTGGATTTTGTCGTCTTTCAAGTCTGACTCCTGTTGCACGGGCTAAGGCCCGATAGCACTGCACCGTGAAGGTTCAAGGTTTGCCGGTTGCTTGTGGGTCCTGGTCGGCGGCCACGCCACTCAAACCGACGCTGGCCAGGCTGCCATCGGCCGCTTGCTGCACGGCCGCGACGGTCGTGCCACTGCGGCTCAGACGTTTTACAAAACTGCGGCCCTGGTCATGGCTGAACAAAAGCTCGCCGCTTTGGCTGGCCATCAGCAGGCTGCCGTCACGCAGTTCGATAGCGCTTGCCAACGTTGACTCCACGCCAGTATCGAGGCGCCGCCAACGGTTGCCACGGTCATCGGACCACCAGGCGTTGCCACGCAAACCGTAGGCAATCAAAGCGCCGTCACGGGTGCCGAGCACACCGAAAAAGCTGCCTTCATAGGGTGATTTCAAGGTCTGGAAGGATTGCCCGGCATCGGTCGAACGCAACAGCAAACCGCGCTCCCCCACCAGCAGCAGATCAGTGCCCGAGGCGCGGATGCCATACAGGTTCAGCCCCTGCGGGTTGTCCACATGCTGCATCCAGGCTTGCCAAGTTTGCCCGCCGTCGTCCGTGCGGTAGATCTGGTTGTAGGCACCCACGATGTAACCCTGCCGTCGATCAATGAAGTACACATCGAGAAAGGGTTTGTCCGGCCCGTCGCGCAGCAGATGCTGTGCCTGTTCCAGGTTGCTGGCACCACCCGGCTGGTCAATATCACGCTGTGCGGCCTGCACTGCCAGCTTGGCGGCGCCTTCACCATCGAGCTGCTTGCGCCAGGTTTCACCACCGTCTTCGCTGTGCAACACCACGCCCAAATGACCGACCGCCCAGCCCTGCTCGGCGTCGACGAATTGCACCGCCGTCAGGCTGACGCTGACCGGCACACGGGCCTGGCGCCAACTTTTCCCCGAGTCGTCCGAGAGCAGCACGATGCCCCTCTCTCCGACGGCCACCAAACGTTCCCCGGCCCGCGCCAACCCCAGTAATACCGCGCGCGTGGCCTTACCCGTCAGCACTGACGGCTGCTGCAGCACCGCAAAGGTCTCGGCCTGCGCAGCGAAGGACATGCTCACCAACAGACACAACGCCAGGGCGCAGCCCCTCCATCGCAGGCCGAAACTCGCAAAAAATCTTTCAACGTTCATGTCTTTATCCCGCTTGGAAAAACGCACGCGACCGCGACGGGCTTTTCGCCCGCCACAGCCGCCCAGGGTTCAACGCATGTTTTCGTTGGCCATGGCATCCGGCGTAAAGAATGAGGCGGAAGGTTTTGCAACTTTCTGGTACTGCACCGCCAAGTCATTGCTTGAGGAGTTGAGGAAGTAGGCACCGGTGTCGAGGTTATAACTGCCCCACATAACCTGTGCGGTGAGCACCGGCAGGTCCGGTGCCATCAGCGTCAGCGAATACATCTGGCGTCCAAGTTTGCCCTGAGCGTCATAACCGTCAGCCATCAGAATCTGCCAAGAGTCCTCGTCGATGTAGTAGGTCCGACGCGGCACCACATGGCGTTTACCCGGTTTAAGCGTGGCCTCGACCACCCAGACCCGATGTTTCTCCCAGCGCACCAAGTCAGGATTGAGGAAGTTCTGCTTGACCAGGTCATCGCTCTTGGCCAGACCGGCGCGGTTATTGTTGTAGGCAACGATCAGCTCTTTCTTGCCCACCAACTTGAGGTCGTAGCGATCGGTTGGCCCGAACAGCATGAACGCTTCATCAAACAGTCCAACCCCCGAGGTGACGAAGTCCGGCGTGTCGTAGGCGATGTTCGGCGCTCGACGCACCCGGCGTTGGCCAACCAGGTACTGCCAGGCTGCGCGGTTAGCCGGGTCCAGATCCCAATGGGTCATCAGGCCTTCACCGGCCTTGGACGACGGCAGTTCGGTGAGCAGTTTGCCAATCAGGTATTTGCCCGAGAAATTTTCCAGACTGCCGTTTTCGACGTAGTAGGGAAACTGGTAGGTGTACTGGGCACGAGTCGCTTGGACTTTCTTGCCGCCCGCCGTCATCAGCCACGTATCAAAAGGCGAGTTGATGGTATCGCCGCCCTGCCAGGAAAGGCGGTAGTTCCACAGCACTTGCGCGCCATTCTCCGGAATCGGGAACGGAATGCCGCCGTAGGCATTGGCGACTTTCTCGGTCTCAACGTCCAGCGTGGCGCGGATGGCATTCTGGGCGGTATTGTCATACACCCATTGCGGGGCTGCTGCGCAGCGATGGGTGGGGTAAACGTCCAGCCGGTAGTCCGGATATTTCTTCAACAGAACTTTGGTACCTTCGGCCAGTTCACTGGCGTACTGCCCCATGTTCGAGGCCTTGATCGCGTACAACGGCTTCTCGCCGGCGAATGGATCGGGACGTTTATCACCTGACTTGTAACCCGGCGCGACTTGGGTACAACCACCGTCCCAGGCCGGAATGCTGGCATCGGCGTTACCCGCCCGCTCACCGCCAAGGGGCATTAGCTCAGATTTCAGGCGTGCGGCCTGCTCAGGCGACACCGCTGCCTGTGCCAGGCTCATGCCAGCAAGCGCCAGAGTGAGGACGCAGGTATTGATAAATGCTGTGTTCTGCATGGCGAATCCACCTTATTAGAATGAGGTTTTCACGTAGAGCGAGACGAAGTCGCGGTCAGCCAGCGACTGCCCGTAGCTGAAATTCCCGTCCTCGCGCAGCCCGGCTTTCGGCGCACCGAAGAAGTTCACGTAATTGAGGCCAACGTCCCAACGCTGCAAGTAAGTGGCCTTGAGCCCGACACTCCAGTCGCCGGAATGGGTATTGCCGAAACCCGACTTGTTGACCGCCGAAGAGCGGCCGTCGAGCACCACGCCCATGCCGATGGGCACAGTCAGGTCGATCCCGTCGACAATCTGGAAGTACGCAGGCTCCACCAACACGCGTAACGCCGTCGCATCACGGGTCGTGTTGGAATCCAGAGCCGCCGCGTTCTCGGTGATGCTTAGGGTTCGGTTCCAGGCCAGTTCGGCCAGTGCCGAGCCGCCATCCCAAAAAGCGGTCGGTGATAAAAGGTAAATCGCTGACAGGTTGGCGTGCGCGGTTTTGCCCCGCGCAAACAGCGAGTGGTTGTCGCCATCGCCATCGGCATCGATGCCCGGTGCCACCACTTGCAGATTGCTCACCAAAGGCGCATTCCAGCGCACGGAGGTTTCACCAGCAAAGTTGAACGGGCCATAGGCGGTGGAGAAGCTGAAGCCAGCCGTCTTGATATCTTCGGCGTAGACCTGACGGTACGAACCTAGGATGGGCAAACCGGTGGCCGCCGCCGCTGCGCCGTCGAGGTAGGCATACAGCCCAATCGGGGTTTTATCGTGATACTGCGCAGCGTAAAAACCCAACTCCAGTTCAGTCCCGGTCGGTTTAAAGCGAATCTGCATGCCGCCCTGCCCCGAATTCCTTGGTTTTAGATCACCGCCATTCACGGTGTCGTTACCAAAAACCTCATGCAGCGCACCGCTGCCGTAGCCGATGGCGTCGACATCGCTCAGGTAACTACCGGCGCCGGGCAGATTGGAACGCTCCCACTCAAACTGGTAGTAAGCGCCCACAGACAACTGCGGGTTGATCTGCAACTGCCCGGAGATTTGATTGACCGGACGCAGGATCTCCTTGAACTGGGTCCCCGGGACACTGAGCAACTTGACCACGTCAGTCGGCCCTTGAGCATTGGCAATCCCGTTGCCGCCGTAAAACAGACTTTCGCCGTAGATCAGGCTATGCCGCCCCAACCGCACCACACCCTGGGAATCCTCGCCGAGGTCACCTCGCAGGAACACAAAAGCATCGAGGATTTCGCCATCGCGACCATGGAGTTTGCGGGTCTCGCGGAGAAAGTGCGGTTGCTCTTTGCTGTCAGTGTCCTGGTTGTAGATATCGTCGTACCAGGCCGCGCCACTCACACGCAGCCCGTAATTTTTCCGACTGAGGTCCATTTCTGAAAACAGGTCCAGGCGATTGGAGACCAGGCCTTTGTTGAAGTTTTTATCGCCCTGGCTCTGGATCGAGGGATACAAACCGTTGGCGGTTGGCGCATTGAGCAAACGACTGTCCTGCCCCTGAAGACGCCAGGCCTGGCTGTATTTGATGGTGTTGTCCCAGCGCAATTTCCAATCGGAATCACCGAGGTCCATTTGCACGGCCTCGACCCTCTCGATCATCACGCCTGCGCTGCATAACGCCAGAAACAGGGCGCAATTCTTGAAACGAAAGCAACGTTTAACGTTGTCCATGGACGCTCCTCATTATTTTTATTTTCGGCATAGCGTTGCACGTGTCGCGAGGGGGCAGCCCCCTCGCCACAAGGTTCTAGATGTAGGTGGAGGCCAATCCGCCATCGACTGCCAGGTTGACGCCGTTGATCCAGCGCGACTCGTCGGCACACAAGAAAGCAATCACCGCCGCCACTTCATCGGCGTACCCGGGGCGCTTCATGCGATGGGCATCAGCCTGGACTCGGGACTCACCGAGCATGCTGACAAAGTCGCTGAGGATGGGCGTGAAAACAGGGCCTGGCGCCACACTGTTCATGCGTACGGAATGTTCCATAAACCAAGGCTGGGCTTGGAGGTAGTTCCAAACGATCAAGGCTTCCTTGAAATACTGGTAGCAGGTCTCGGCGGGTACCGGATGCTCGGCCAACCAGCTTTGCGCGGTGGCAAAACCTTCGATGCGCGCCAACGCCTTATGCAGATCCAGGCGTTGTGGCCACTCCGCGCCGAGGATCGAGGCGATATTGACGATACTGCCGCCAGCCGAGATGCGTGGCAGTAGCGCACTGCTCAGGTGGCGCACACCCAAGTAATTGACCTGTGCCAGCAATAGCGGATTTGCGGTGCCCGGGACCCCGGCGATGTTGCACAGACTGTCGATCCGTGTCGGCAATTGCGGCAACAGCCGGTCGATACTCTCGGCACTGCTCAGATCACCTTGGACAAAGCCGTCCAGGGTCATGTTCGGGGCCTTTAGGTCTATGCCAATCACGTGAGCACCGTGAAAACGCAGCAGACTGGCAGTGGCTGCACCGATACCCGAGGAAACCCCGGTCACCAGCACGATCTTGTTGTCGAGTTTCATAGTGTGTCCTCTTATTATTGTTGTGTATTCACCCGGCTGACCCAGCACACGCTAAGGCCTGCTCCCGTTAGAACGGGTAGCGCGGCGCGGTGTCCTTGATCGTCACCCACTGCCATTGGGTGTATTCGTCCCAGTCCGCCGGGCCGCCAACGCTGCCGGCATTTCCCGAACTGCCACGCCCACCAAATGGATTGATGCACTCATCGGCCACTGTCTGATCGTTGATATGCAGCAAACCGCAATTGAGGCGCTCGCCAATCGCCATCGCTCGTCCGACCGAAGGCGAGATGATCCCCGCGGACAAGCCATACTCCGTACGATTGGCCAACTCGATGGCCTCCTCGTCGTTGGCAAAACTCACCACCGTGGCGACTGGGCCGAAGATTTCCTCGTCGAACGCACGCATCCCCGGACGCACGCCAGAAAGAACCGTGGGTTGATAGAAGAGCTGTTCAAACTCGCCGCCAGCTTCCAGCGTTGCCCCGGCACTGACACTCTCAGTGACGATTTCATGCACGCGTTGCAACTGGTGCTTGTTGATCAGAGGGCCCAGCACTGCTTCACCCCGCGCGGCATTGCCGACGGTGATTGCGCGCGCTTTCTCTGCAAGCCTGCGCACCAGTTCTTCGGCGATTGACTCATGGGCTAGGATGCGTCCGGTGGCCATGCAAATCTGCCCCTGATGCAACCACGCCCCCCACGCAGCGTTGCTGGCCGCCAGTTCAAGGTCGGCGTCTTCGAGCACGATCAGCGAGTTCTTGCCGCCCAACTCCAGGGCTACTTTTTTCAGATGCCGTCCGGCCACCTCTGCGACTTTGCGCCCCGCTGCGGTTGAGCCGGTAAACGCAATCATCCGTACATGCGGGTCGCGGCACAGCGCCTCGCCGGCCACCGCTGCACCCGGTAAAACCTGCAACAACCCTTTGGGCAGCCCGGCCTCCTCAAATAACCGGGCGATGATGAAGCCACCACTGACCGGCGTCTGTGGATCAGGCTTGAGCACTACGGCATTGCCGGCCGCTAACGCGGGAGCAACCGAGCGCAAGGAGAGCACCAGAGGAAAGTTGAACGGAGAAATCACTCCGACCACGCCATGGGGTAGCCGACGTGCATAAGACAAGCGCCCCGCCTCGCTTGGAAGAACCAGGCCGTGAGGCTGAGAGAGCAGCCCTGCTGCCTGATGCAGCAAGACAATCGCCTCACGGACCTCATGCTCCCCCTTGAACAGACTGCTGCCGCTTTCCCGCGCGATGTACAGCGCCAGCTCGGCAAGGTGTTGCTGAGCCAATGCTGCGGCTTTGCGGAAGATCTCGGCCCGCTCGCGCGGACCTAATGCCGCCCAACCCGGCTGTACACGGGAAGCGTTAAGACTGGCAAACGCAATATCCGCTGCATCAGCCAAGCCGGTGACGGTCAGCACCTCGCCGGTAGCGGGCTCTCGTACGCTATTACTGCCGCCCAATGGGCGTACCCAATCACCGTTGAAGATGCGCTCGCACCACAACTCGTCCCGCAGAAAATCAGAGTGTTCACTCACCGACATTTGGGCCTCCCGGCGCTTGTGTTTGTCATCGCTCGACGACACCTTGCTAAATCGCTGGAGTCGTCTGCGTTGTCAAAGCACTAGAGCAAGGGCTGTGCCGTGTTCCTGAGTGCATCGGTTATTTAAATGGCAAAGGCTCTGGCCTAAGGGTTAAAGAGGAGTACTCAACGATCGGGCGATGGCCTCTGCGCTCGGCCAGCTTCAGGTCACTTGTTCAAATGATAAAGTTATGTTTAATAACTATTATCGAAGTTACTCATTTAAACCATTCACTGCGCCAGGGGCATGACCATGACTAATCCCCACTTGCTGCCGCAAAGCCTCGCCATGCGCGAAGCGCATTTCTCGCCCCGTGGGGACAGTACCCAACTGACTGATGGCAACTCACCGACCCTGGCCGAGTTGACCGAATGCCTGTTCTTTTCCCCGGTCGATGGACGCATCTGGCTCAACGATCAGCGCATGCTGCTATTGCACAGCTCATCCTTCGGCGCACTGCGGCGCGAAATCATTGACCGCCAAGGCCTAGAACAGACCCGTGGGCTGTTTACCCGCACCGGCTACCTGTCTGGCGCACGCGATGCGCGGCTGATCCGCGAGCGTTGGCCAGACGCTGATGCGGCGGCGATTTTCTCTGCTGGCACTCGCCTGCACACCCTCGAGGGCATGACCAAGGTCGAGCCCCTGCACTTCAAGTTCGACGCAGACTCGGGCTTCTACGAAGGTGAATTTCTCTGGCATCACTCCTGCGAGGCCGACGAGCATATTGCCGCGTACGGAATTGGCCAAGACCCGGTATGTTGGACCGAACTTGGCTATGCCATTGGTTATGTCAGCGGGCTGTTCGGCCGCATGGTGATCTTCCGTGAAACCGAATGCCGGGGCATGGGACACGAGACCTGCCGTGTCGTCGGCAAGACTGCCGAACAATGGGGCAATGTTGAACAAGACCTGAGTTATCTCACCGCCTCGCCATCCAGCGTCACTCCCAGGCAGCGCCCGGCACCAGCACCGGCCCCCGATGACGACCGAGAAATGCCGGGCGAGCTAAAACTCATCGGCGCCAGCGCCGCTTTTAACGCAGCCACCCTTGCCTTGCAGCGTGTTGCACCTACCCCCGCCACGGTATTGTTCAGCGGTGAATCCGGGGTCGGGAAAGAGCTATTTGCACGCCAACTGCATCAGTACAGCCCACGCCATCAAGCGCCCTTCGTGGCCCTCAACTGTGCCGCGATCCCGGACAATTTGATTGAGGCAGAACTGTTCGGTGTCGAACGCGGCGCCTATACCGGGGCAACCCATTCGCGCCCAGGACGCTTCGAGCGGGCCCACGGCGGTACCCTGTTTCTCGATGAGATCGCCAGCCTCAGCCTGCCCGGCCAAGGCAAGCTACTGCGGGCCTTACAGGAGCGCGAGATAGAGCGAGTGGGCGGTGCTCAGCCAATAAAGGTCAATGTGCGGGTGGTGGCGGCTACCAACGTCGACTTGCGCAAAGCGGTAGCCGCTGGAGACTTTCGAGAGGACCTGTTCTACCGCTTGAACGTCTTCCCCATCACCCTGCCGCCACTGCGTGAACGACGCGACGACATCCCGTTACTGGTCAATGCGTTCCTGCGGCGCTTCTGCCAGGACTACGCGCGCAAACCAGCCGGGCTGACCATGCGCGCGCTCAAAGCATTGCTACGCTACGACTTCCCCGGCAACGTGCGAGAACTGCAAAACCTGATAGAGCGCGGCCTAATCGCCAGCGAGGATGGTCAAGCCATCGACCTGATCCACCTGTTTCGCAACGAGCCAATACCCCAGGAGCTGTACTCTCTGGACGACAAGGGCAGCCTCGCCACAATCGACCGCAGCCCCGACAGCGCACAGCCTCGCCCGGCCTTGCTGGAAACCTTGACCCGGCTTGAACAAGGCTTCTCCATTGACGGCCTTGAGTCGCGATTGATCGACGAAGCACTGCAAAAGAGTGAAGGCAATTTGGCTGCGGCTGCGCGACTGCTGGGGTTGAGTCGGGCGCAATTTGCCTATCGTCTGAAGAAGTACCAACAGTCAGCGCTAGAGTAGGCATTCGGGGTAAGGCCGCTGAACGCTTCACCGCAAACTCCGTCTCCCAAACCATGCGTTCCTGCAAAAGAGCGCACTACAAAAATTAGTGCTTTAAAAGTTTTACTCGACTAAGTATTTTGCATGGATGATTGGGCTAAATCTGCCCCCCTTTTTCACAGCAACAAGGATCTTCTGTGAGCGGACTACGTGAACGTCAAAAAGTCGAACGACGCCAAGCTATCAGCAAGGCAGCGATCGAACTGTTTGAACGCCAAGGTTTCCAGAGCACCACCATCGAACAGATCGCCAACCAGGCTGGGGTGTCCGCGCCCACCGTGTTTAAGTATTTTGGTAACAAGCAAGAAATCATTCTGGAAATCCTGCACGACGCCGACCAGCGTGCGCTCAAGGATACCCGCAGCCAGATCTTCGACATTGATGATCCAGTCGACGCCATGTGTTACTTGGAACGCCGCCTGACCGGTTATGCAATGGAAGTCATGCACCCCAGTCTCTGGCGTGAACTGTTGCCGCTGATTCTGTTTGGCGGCGACAACGGGCTGCCCGAAGGCTATCGCGCCATGAACGATGCGCTCAAAGCTGAGATCAGTGGCTTGCTTGGGGAGTTGCAGCAGGCTGGCAAACTGCGCGCTGACCTCAATGTCGACTTGGCGGCTTTCTTGTTGAATGACTATTCACACCTGCAATTGTTCAGGTTGGTCAACCAGGAGCAGCCGGATGTCGAGTCCCACTCCGCCCAGGTAAGACGAATCACCGAACTGCTGTATTACGGCATGCGGGCCTGAGAAGAGCGTCCGATGCAATCCCCTCGTAAGGTGTTTGGTTGAACACCAAAAACCAGAGACTTATTTTTAAATCGAATGGCGGACCGGTATGAAAAAAGATGATCTGAGCAGTTCAACGCTGGAGAGTTCGCGCCTGATCCTAGGGGGGAATGTCTTTGGCTGGACCGTCAACGAACAAGATTCACTGTCGCTACTCGACGCTGCGTTTGAACTGGGCATCAACACGTTTGATACCGCAGACGCCTACTCCATCTGGGTCACCGGCAATAGCGGCGGCGAATCGGAAGCCATCATTGGTAAATGGCTGAGCCTGAACAGCCACCGGCGCAGTGACATAAAAATCATCACCAAGGTTGGCGCCGAGCTCTCACCTACGCAACAGGGGCTCTCAAAAGGCAGGATCCTGCAAGCCGTGGATGACTCGCTACGTCGGCTGCAAACCGATTACATCGATTTATACTTTTCCCACTACCCGGATGCGTCGACAACACACGAAGAAACCCTGGAAACCTACGCTACGTTGATTGCCTGCGGCAAAGTGCGCTCGATCGGCGCATCCAACTACACCTTGGAAGATCTGCAAGCCGCTAAACGCTCTGCCGCTGACAACGCCTTGCCGCCTTACACCAGCCTTCAGCTGGAATACAACCTCTATGACCGGCATGATTTCGAGCAGCAGTTGCGTTCTTTTGCCTTGGCCGAGGGCTGCGAGGTACTGACGTATTTCAGCCTTGCCTCGGGTTTCCTCACCGGCAAATACAAGCGCCTAATTGACCTCACGCAGAGTGCTCGCCGCGAAGATCTAGAAAAGTACTTCGATGAGCGCGGCATGCGGATTTTAAGCGTTCTGCACCAGGTGGCGCAGGAACAACAGGTGTCACCAGCGGAAATCGCCTTGGCCTGGGTCATGCACCAACCCGGCATTGGCTCTGCCATTGCAAGTGCCACCAATCTAGAGCAACTGAATAGCCTGGCGCGTTCGACACAGCTGAGACTGGATGCTCAAACCCTAGAAAGACTGGACCTCGCCAGTTCCCTTTGAGAGGGGCTGTTCGCGATATTCCTAGCATATGGCAGGCATGACATCCGCTGTTGAGGCCGTACTCAACAGCAGACGTGAATGACGGGAATCAACCCAAGCGATCGCGTTGAATCAGGCACAGCTAACATCCCTATCGAGCCCGGCACCACGTGCCGGGCCACGATGATCAGCGATTGGTCTTGATGCTGGTCCAGAGGCGGGTGCGGATCCGCTCTATGGCTGGCGGCATGGGCTGCAGAGCGAACAGCGTTTTGCGCGCTTCGTCCGGCACATACATATTGGGGTTCTTACGAATGCTCTCGTTCACCAGCGCGAAGGCATCCTTGTTAGGGTTGGGGTATCCGATTTTGTTACTGATTCGGGCAATCACATCTGGGCGCAGGATGTAGTTGATGAATTCGTAGGCCTCTTTGGTGTTCGGGGCGTTTACCGGCACCATCATCACATCAGACCACATCGGCGCACCTTCCTTGGGCAAGGCCATTTCCACCCTCACACCCTTGCCCGCAGCATCGGCCAGTTGTCTGGCCAGTTCCACGCCACCCGACCACCCTACGGCGACACAAATGTCACCGTTAGCGAGGTCCATGCCATAGCGCGACGAGTTGAAGTAGGTGACGTAAGGGCGAATTTTCATCATCGCCGCCTGAGCCTGCGGGTAGTCCTCGCGCTTCTGGCTGTTAGGGTCAAGGCCCTGATAGTGCAAGGCAATCGGCACGATCTCATTGGCTGCATCGAGGAAACCGACACCACAACTGGCCAGCTTGGAGAGGTTCTCTTCCTTGAAGATCATGTCCCATGTGTTCATCTGCACATTGGCACCCAGAACCTTCTGAACCTTGTCAACGTTGTAGCCAATCAACGTGGTCCCCCAAAGGTAAGGCGCAGCGTAGCGGTTGCCAGTGTCGCCCGCCGCCTCCAGGGACTTCATGAACTCGGGATCCAAATGCTGCCAGTTAGGCAACTGGCTTCGATCCAGAGGCTGGACGGCACCCGCTTCGATCAAGTGGCTCAGGTTGGCGCTGCCGGGGTAGACAACATCATAGCCAGAGTTGCCGGTCAGCAACTTGGACTGCAAGGTCTCGACGCTGTCGAACACGTCATAGATAGGACGGATTCCGGTTTCCTCCTGAAAGCTCTTGAGGATTTCCGGGGGCAAGTATTCGATCCAGTTATAGATCCGCACCGTGCGCTCTTGCGCGAGGGAAACGCCCGTCGTCAGCAATGACAGCGCAACGGACAACAGGGTGTTGCGTACATTCTTGTTCATGGTGAAGCACTCCTACGCGGCCGCGGCGGCTCGCGACACTTAATAGCGGTAGGTGAAGTACAGTTCCAGCGCGCTGAATTTCTGATTGTCGCCGAATACTTGCTTCGCAGCGGCCAACGGCTTGACCCAGTTATAGGACAGCGACGTATAGAGCGACGGAGTCGGGGTCCAGTCAAGAAAGACCACACTCTCATCGGCAAAACGTCGATCGCTAACAGGTGCGCCCATGTAGTTCTTCTCGTCCAGCCAGAACTGATAGTGAATCGCGCCCAGGGTCACGGTCGGACTCAGGTGGGTTTTGATCGAGAACTGTTGAACGTTTTCGTTGGTGTTGAACAACAAGTAGTTACCGACAATATCCCCCACCAGCCAAGTGCTCCAGTCGACGAAGCCTTTGCTCAGAGGATCCCAAGCTTTCTGGCGATTGTCGCTGAGGTTGTCATCGCCGGAAAAACTGGCGTAGCGATACCCAATCACCGGCGTCAGAGGCAAGGTATTGAAGGCATACTCGGCCTGTCCATACCAAGCGTTGGCATCGTAATCGACACCCTCGCCGCTGCCCTTCTCTAGCGCGTATTCGGCATTGAGCGTCAGGGCGGGCACACCCGGCACCTTGGCGTTGAGAGCCCTAAAGTTGTACACCATCATTCCGTCCCGGAACCGTGGCGCCGTTCTGCCTTTTGGACCCAGCGCATTGACCCTCATCGCCATTGCACCAAGCGTTACCTGCTCGTCGAGGGTGTAATCCAGGTTGGCCCCCGTCATGCGGAAGTCACCCAGGTCATCGTCGGTTCGCAAAGTGAAAGCTTGGGTCTTCAAGGCCCCATGATCCCAGGCTAGGATGGCCGAATCCTTGAAAGCAGTTCTTGGGCCAAGCCAGAAGGCTCCGTCATTGAACTGATCAAGGTTGCCGTCCATGACGATGAAGCCCGTACCGATCATGTAGTTCTGCCGCCCGGCAGTCAGCGTCCATTCCCCGGCACGGAAACCGCCGTAGAGCTCTTCCGTGGCAACATCACCATCGGAGCTGCGCGTAAGACCACCGGCGTCGCCATCGCCAAAAGTGGTCGCAGCAACCAGCGAGCCGCCGGCCAATAAGCTGAAATCTGGCTGCAGGGAATACTCCAGCTTGACGCCGGGCTTGATGTAGAACTCCTGCCAGTTGATTTTCGTACCCCCTCTTTTTCCACTGCGGGCATCAACGCGGCCACTGCCGAAGTTGACGTTACGGGTGGAAAGGGTCGCACCGCCGGCCGTGAAGTTGACCTCGCCTTTGAGGTTGCCGTCCTCGAAGGTATAGCCCGCCAACGCAGCGTGGGTGGTTAAGGGTAAGCCGAACGCCAAGAGCGCTCGAGATAAACGCGTCATCGAAACCATATGAAGCTCCTGTGTGATTATTGTTGTTACAGGGCAGTGAAATGGCGGCGCAGAGCGCCGCCAACGCCTGGACGAGCCAGGCGAAAAGGACGCATATTTCTTGTATTTATTGGGTGTTTCAGTGGCTTAAGTGCGCAGCAATAGCGCGTAGCATCCGCACGCTGTCAGCATCGAACTGGCTGACCGCTTCGTTTAACGATGACTGTTTGACGATCACCACACCGGACGGCTTATCGACAAACAGGTATTGGCCGTGAATACCGCCCGCCATAATCGCTTGGCTGTGATCGTTAAAGACGTACCACTGGCTGCGGTAAGAGGCGCCGGGTGTCCATTTAGAGAAGTCGGCGTCTTGGGCGTAGATCGCCGGATCGGCCCCCTTGAAGAGGCGCTCGACCGTGTCGGTCGACAGCAGTTGCTGTCCATCCAGGCGACCATTGTTAGCCAGAAGACGGCCAAAGCGCGCCATGTCACGCGGGGTGGCATTAAACCCGGCACCCGCGACACTACGGCCCCAGGGGTCGGCCATAAAGTAGCCGTCACGCTCGCACCCCAACTGTGCCCAGATTTCTTGCAGCAACTGATCGCAGGCCTTGCCCGAGGCACGCTCCATGACCCAGGCCAAGGCTTCGGTGGTGGCGGTCACGTAATGAAAAAAGCCACCGTGGGCGCCACGTTTTTTCAGCGAGGGCAAGTACTGGTACAGCGACTCGAACTGGGTGTACTGCGCAGGCGCAGGCTGAAAACCGCAGGCATAGCCGTATTGCGAGCTTTGCGAATTGGGGTCGTCATAGACTTCGTTGTACTCAATGCCCACGGCCATGTCGAACAACTGGCGTACCGTGGCATCACCAAACGCGCTGCCCACGAATTCAGGCACATAAAACGCGGCGGGTAACGCTGGATTAAGTACACCATCAGTGACCAGTTGCTCACCGAGTGTGCCGATCAGTGACTTAGTCACCGAGAACATGACGTGCCGGTCTCGAGGCCGTTGACCGTTGAAGTAGCGCTCGAACAACACAGTGTCGCCCTGCATCACCAAAAACGCATCGGTCTGACTGGCCACCAGGTGGTCGATGACGCTGATACCCAGACCGCACTCGCTGTCAAAATGAAGCTCATCCAGCGCTAATGGGGAGTCTTGAAACTTACTGACCGGCCCTGAGCCGGCCTGCACATCAATGGTGGGACGCAGGCGCGCCAAATTGCGGAAACCCCACTGATTGAAAGGGGGGCTCATCCAGTTTTTCCAAGTGACGCGGCGTATCGGCTCTGCGGGGAAGCCTTGCATAAGCAAAGGCGCTAGGCGTGTGTCGAGTGAAGATTCGTTCGTCTCGACGTAAAGACAGGCCAGTGAAGGCATGGTGTTCTGACTCATCGGGTTGCCCCTGAAAGTGACTCTGCATGAGAGCAGATGCAGGAAAATAATTACCCGATAATATTTTTTAGTCAATAAAACTTTTTCTCAGACTAAGGATTTTTAACGTTGTGCTGTTGCACGCACAGACATCAATTCATTGGCTAAAGAAAGAGCAGACTTCACGCACAAATGTGATTTTTTGACTTCCAGGGGCGAACGTCAACAGCCAAATCTCGCCGACCATTTTCCGCATTGCGCAATAGATTCCGCATCGCTGCTGACGGCGTCGAAGACGGCTTTGACAAAGCCTTTGGTTGCATTTATCTAGGCACACTGTGTACAGGGACGATTTTCCGTAGAATGCGCCACAAAATAGCCAGGACCGGACAGCCGTAAAAGTTGATGGCAATTTTGCGCACTATCCCAGGACGTATGCGATGAGCAAAACCTACACCGCAGCCACCGCTGCAGCCGACGTAGAAACCACACTCAACTGGCTCGCGGGCCGCTGGAAGTTGATCATCTTGTTCCATCTGTTCGGCGGCCAGGTGCAACGTTATTCAGACCTTGAACGCCTGATTCCGGATATTTCGCAAAAAATGCTGGCCCAACAACTGCGCCAACTCGAGGCCGATGGATTGGTGCATCGCACGGTGTATCCGGTGGTGCCGCCCAAGGTCGAGTACCGCCTAACAGAGTGGGGCCAGAGCCTGTGCCCAGTGTTGGACGGCCTGCTCAAATGGCAGAACGCCAAACCGCCGGTTTAAACAGTCGGCACCGTGCCACCGTCGATCACGTATTCAGTTCCGCTGATCGACGCAGCACGAGGCGAAACCAAAAAGGCGATCAAATCAGCAACTTCCGAAGGCTTGGCAGGCCGTCCGAGAGGGATACCGCCGAGCGCCTGCATGATGATCTGCTTGCCCCCTTCATAATCGGTACCTGCCTGCTGCGCCAGACGCTGCGCCAACGCCACGGACGCATCCGTTTCAACCCAGCCCGGCGAGACTCGCACGACCCGAACGCCTTTGGGTGTTACCTCCTTGGAAAGACTCTTGCTGTAGGTCGCCAACGCTGCCTTGGCAGCGGCATACGCCGTGGTCGACTCCGGCAATGGCAACTCCCGCTGGATCGATGTGACATGAATGATTACCCCGGCCCCGCGCTCAAGCATTCCTGGCAACAGCGCTCGATCTACCCGCACCGCCGCCATCAGATTCAGGTCCAGGGCATTCTCCCACTGCTCATCGTCAAGCACTGCAAAACCGCCCCCTGGCGCGCTAGAACCGCCGAGAATATTGACGATGATATCAACGCCGCCGAACTTTTTTATAACCGCCTCGGTAGTCATCTCACAACCGGCCGCGGTACCCAAGTCGGCAGCGATAAAATGAACGCTCTCGGGCGTCGAGTCATCTGCCGAACGTGCCACCGACATCACCTGGGCACCTTGCTCATGCAACACCGCCACCACCGCAGCGCCGATACCCTTGGTGCCGCCAGTCACCAATGCGCGAAGGCCTTCAAGCCCAAGATCAAAGCTCATACCAAGATCTCCAGCGAAGCCATCTTGATGTAGGTGCAGCCTTCGTCGTTCATTACGATGATGGCGGGAAGTATGAGGGGCATAGAAAGTACTCCTGAGGGACGAATGTGGCCCCCAAGATAGGAACGTTCAAGACAGCTCACAAGAACGCACAGAAAGGTAATGGACTCACTAAAAAGTAAGGGTACGGATTCAAAGGGCTGCAGCGTTGAGCTGCACCGCACTCAATCCAAAAAAATAATTGAGTTGTAGGAGCGAGCTTGCTCGCGATCTTTTGATCTAAAAGATCGCGAGGCAATCGAGCGTCGATCGGCTGCTCCTACAGGTGTTAGGGCACTTGGCTGCGCACAAAAAGCTCGGCCATTAGCTGCAACAAACGGTCATCCTCCCCCGCTGCGCCAATCACTTGAAGCCCCACCGGCATACCTTTCACCCACGCTACCGGCAGGCTGATAGCAGGCAGGCCCGTGAGGTTCCAGGCACTGGTGTAGCTCAGTACGGCGGCGCGCACGTCGATGTCTTGTTCGCCAACGCGGACCTCGCGTGCATTCACTTCGGTCGCGGTAATCGGCACGCTGGGCGAAACCAACACGTCATAGCGTTCGAACAAGTGGGCCATTTGCGCCTTGTACTGCGCTTGGCTGGCCTGCGCACGAATGTATTGCCACCCCCTAACTTCTTGCGACAGCTCGAGGCGTTCGCGTACTTCTTGATCGAACAACTGCGGTGCTTTCTGCATGCGTTCGGCATGAATATCGAAGGCTTCAGCACGTTGCAACACCAACAAGGTTTCTTTCATACCTGCGACCATCGGCGCCAGTTCGGCAGCCTGCTGCAACGCGTCACCAAATATCTGATGCGCCGCTTGGTAAACCTGGCGATCCACCTCAGCGTCGACCGGGCCAAAGCTGCCGGAGGTGATCCAACCCACACGCAGTGGTCGCGGGTGGGCCTGCGGCTTAGATTCACGGCCGGCGATCACGTCGAACAGCAGCCGCGCGTCCTCAACATGATTGGCAATGGGTCCGACGTGGTCGAGGCTGGACGACAGCGGGAACACGCCTTGTAGTGGCACGCTGGCAAAAGATGGTTTGAAGCCAACCGCGCCACACAAGGCCGCCGGTATCCGGATTGAGCCGCCGGTATCAGTACCCAGCGCCAGCGGCACCATACCGCTGGCCACTGCGGCTGCACTGCCCGCGCTGGAACCACCGGTGATGCAACGGGCATCCCACGGGTTACGGGCTGCTCCCTGTAGCGATCGGTCGCCAGTTGGACCGTAGGCGAATTCATGGGTCAAGGTTTTGCCGACGACCACCGCTCCCGCTTCACGCAAGCGCTTTACACAGAACGCATCGTGACTCGGTTTAAACCCCTCGAAATGCGCCGAGCCATAGGTGGTGATGTAGTCGAACGTGTCGATGTTATCTTTGACCGCCACCGGAATGCCGTGCAGCGGCCCTAGGTCTTGGCCTACGGCCAACAGTTCATCTGCCTTACGCGCTTGCGCCAATGCGATGGGGGCATCGACCTGCACGAAGGCGTTTAGGGTCGGGTTGAGGCGCTCAATGCTGTCGAGAGCTGCGTGGGTCAACTCGACACTCGTCAAGCTACCCTCGCGTAAGCGTTCAGCCAGCGCAATGACCGATAGGCCAAAAAAATATCCAGCATGGGCAGGCTTCACCAGGCTCATACAAACAACTCCATCAAACTGCAGCAGGTAGAGGGGATGCAACTGCCTGTCGACCACCGGGACGCACCATCAACATGGCGCTCATGCCCAGTGCAGTGGCGACTGCCGCGGCCACGAACATCGACGAGTAGCCGTAGCGAACGGTCAGGTAGCCAGTGAGCATGGGGGCGATAAACGAGGCGGTGTTGGCGATGAAGTGGGTCATGCCGCTGTAAGCACCCACCCGATTCGATGGCGCGGTATCGATCACAACAGCCCAGTACACCGAGTTAGGCAACGCGTTGAGGGCGTTGGCCAAGGTCATCAGGGCGATCACGCCCCACACGGTTTGGGCTTGCGACACCATGATGAAACACAGCGTGGTCAACAACAGGCAGGTTGCGGCCAGCCAGCTACGGGCGACTTTAAGATTGCCAGTGCGGCGCAGCAGCCAGTCGGAGATTTTGCCACCCAACAGCACAGTGAAGCAGGCACCGGTCCAAGGGATCATGCCCATGTACCACATAGACGACAGGTTGTAGTGGAACTCGTCCTGCAAGTACTTGGGGGTCCAGGTCAGCAGCAGGAAGGTCACGTACACAAACGAAAAGTAGCCAACCGCGTTAAGCAGCAGGTCTTTATTCTTGAAGAAGTGCCACACCGGCGAAACGGTGGTGGTAGGGGTCGAAGCATTGACTGATTCAGCGCGCTCTTTGCGCAGAAACTCAAGCTCGGCCTTGGACACGCGCGGGTTTTCATCAGGGGTGTTGGTGAAGCGCGTCATGAAGAAAATCAACAGCGCTAGGCTTATAACGCCCAGTATCACGAACATGCTTCGCCAGTCGCCGGTCAGCGTTTGCAGGCCCACTGCGATCGGTGCTGTCAGCAGTGCTCCCAGCGGGGTGCTAAGCAAGCCAACCGACACCACAAAACCGCGCTCTTTAGGGGTCGCCCAGTTCGCAACGCTCTTGTTGATGACCGAGTAGGCCGGGCCTTCGGCAAAGCCGAACATCACGCGGATAGTGGCGAAACCGGCCATGGCCGAACCACCGAGAAACGCCAAGCCGAAGTCACCTGCAAACGCGGTGGCAATTTCAAAGATTGACCACGTAGCACCCGCAATAAGCCAAATGCGCTTGGCGCCAAACCGGTCGGCCAGAATGCCACCAATTAACGCGCCGAGGATGTAACCGTAACCAAAGTAACCCAACACCTTGCCCCAGTCGGCCTTATCAAAACCGTACTCGGGAAGAATGCTCGCCGAGGCATATGCAATCGCGCCACGGTCGATGTAGTTGAGCAATGCCATCAGCATGATCAGGAAGAAAATCTGGTAGCGGTAAGACGGGATAGCAGGACTGTTCATAGGGCTCTGACTCTTCAAATGATGGCAGAAGTCAAAAAATCGGCCGCGTCCGGCGTATTTTTATTGTGAGACCCAAACGTTTGGGTTGGCGAAATGTAGAGCGCACAAAAGTTTTAGTCAAACGTTTGGGTAAAAATTTTAACCAAGCGCCGTACACCCCTGTTCGGGTAGAATTCGCGCGCTAAATAACAGACAGCAGGAAGCCTCTCACACATGCCGAATCCATCTCGCCCCGCTACCCTGAAGTCCATGGCGACTGCGCTCGGCGTGCACGTTTCCACCGTATCCCGGGTACTCAATGGCGACCCGGCCGGGGTCGAGCGAGCGGCGTCGCCCGAAGTGGTAGAGCGTATTCGCGCGTTAGCAAAAGAGCTCGATTATCGACCGAACACCCAGGCATCTAACCTTAAGCTGCGTAAAAGCCAGGAAATCTGTGTGCTGATGCCTCGCCTGACTGACCTAGTGATGGCGACCATTTACGACGGTATCGACAGTACCGCCGAACAGGCTGGCTACATCACCTTCGTTTCCAATACCGACGACCAGCAACCGCGCCAAATGCAACGTGCCGAACACGCCTTGCGCCGCTCGGTAGCCGGGCTGATCGTAGGCGACTCACACGTGGGTGAAACCCAGCCCCTGCTCGACTTACTGACCCGCAAACACATCCCCTACGTGCTGGTCAGCCGCCAGATTGCTGGACATGTGGCGGCGTGCAGCGACGATGAACTGGGCGGCTGGCTGGCCGCCGAGCACCTGTACCGATTGGGCTGTCGCGAGGTGGCCATTCTGGCCGGTGAAAAGCATGCCTCGACTGGCGCTGATCGCACACGCGGGTTCACCCGTTATTACCGAGAACAAGGCATTACCCTACGGCCCGAGTGGACCGTCAACGGGCCTTTCGACAGCCTCACCGGGCACAAACAAGGCGAATATCTACTTGGGCTTAACCCACGCCCGCACGCTTTTTTTGCGGTGAACGATTTTCTGGCCATCGGCCTAATGGGTGCTGCGCGCGACAAGGGGTTGGTGCCAGGCAAAGACATCGCCGTGGTCGGCTTCAATGACATCCCGCTGGCTAACGAACTGATGGTTCCATTGACCAGCGTGCGCTTGCCACTGGCAGAGATGGGCCAACATGCGGTTGAACTGTTGCTTAAACGCATCAAAGGCGAGTCAGCGGAGTCGATTATGCTGACTCCCCAATTGCAGGTGCGGGCGAGTTCATCAGTTTCGCTGGATAACGCTTTGTAGCCGCTGCGCTCCAATGTCGTAGATATCTACCACTAATGATTCACCGTTCACTTCTAAGGTGCGCACTCCACTGCTGAACACACGACGGAGTGCAAAATTGTGACGATCGGATCAACCTACGACTACCCGGCATTCATCGCCAAACATTTGCCCACTCATGAGGCGTCTTCATGGAGAGGTCGATTTCCTGGGCCTCCCGATTTATGTTTTAACTACCGTAAATTGGTTGAGCAACCATTGGGTATTGCCAGCGCGACCCAACCCGACCATAAAATTTGCATCATCGGAGCTGGCGTTACTGGTCTGACTGCAGCGCGGGAACTTCTGCGATGCGGTTTCACAAACGTCACTCTGCTTGAACAGTCCCATCGTATTGGCGGACGCCACTTGTCTGTTATCAACAACGGGCAATCGCCCTTGTTAGGCAGCACGCCGTTTGAAATGGGGGCAATGCGCATGCCGCTGTTTAACTCAATAGGCGAACCGGCTACAGAAGGCCAATCACTTATGGCCTATTACTGCAAACTGTTCGACTTGCAGTTATCAGATTTCCCGAATCCTGGTACTGCACAGGTCCGCAGCACAGGCATATACCTGCGCGAAGGACTGCTTGATAGCCAACTCGAACCACAGATGTTGATCTGGAAAAATCCGCAGGGCCACACACCACCGCCGTCAGAAAAACTTCAACAGGTCTACGGGAAATGGCGGCACTTTTCCGACCAAATGACGCGAGAAATTGCACACATCTATGGCTCGCCGCAATGGGAAAAGCTGTGGGCGGCTATTGTCGAACGCTATCAAGCGCTTTCCTTTCGTGACTTGGTAACACTGCCTGCACTCGCTCAATGGGCAGTAGAGAGTCCAGGCGATTTTGGCGGGCTTGGCATGAGCCAGGAAGAATCCGCTATTTTCTACTCCATCGGCATCGGTGATGGCAGTTGGGGAGCGTTTTATGATGTTTGCTGCCTCTATCCCTTACGTACCGCAATCTTCGGATTTAGCAGCCAGTTGCAGTTGGTGCATGGCCGTGTAGACACTGAAGGCAACCCTATACCTTCCCCATATCTGGGCGTTCCTTCGCTCAAAGACTGCAATGATCTGGACTTTGAGCCACCCCGCTATCTAGGTCTGGCAGCACTTGATGAATGCCTGATGTTCACACAGATATCGGTCAATGGACTGTCCTTCTATGATCATTGCCGGAGTCGGGGTGAAGGCTTCCTAACAGACACGTCAGTGACTCGAATAACTAAACTGGAGTCAGGTCAAATTCGCGTCACTTACGACTGGAACGTTAGCCGTTCGAAAGGCACATCTGAACGCTATGAAGATTTCGATGCAGTCATCATGACCCTTCCCTCTTGGATTATTGAAACCCATATCCAACTGGAGAACTTCAGTCAAAGCATGTTGCCGCATTCAATAATCAATGCCTACAAAACTGCTCATTGGGAGACCAGTTGCAAAGTCTACGCGCCACTTAAAAAAGGCTTTTTATCTAAAAACAAGAAAATACCGCAAATTATCGTTACCGACAGTTTTGTCCACGATGTGTATACCTACCGCTATCACGATACCTATCCCTACGACTGCATTTTGCTCAGTTACACGTGGGAAGATGATGCAACCAAACTGGCCTCCTTTGATGATAAAACCCTAGTCGCAAAATGCATCACCGAACTGGATCGTATCCTGTTGCGAGCCTCAAACATTAAGAGCCCAATATCTCCCTACATCGACGCTCAGAATGCTGTTGTTCAACGCTGGGTCACGGACAAGAACGCGCTTGGCTGCGCCAAACTGTATCGCGCAGGCACTTATTACGAGGCGGTCAGCCTGATGAAATACAACCGTGATTATGCGCATGTCTCCGGACTCTACCTTGCCGGAGAATCGTTCTCTGTCGATGCTGGCTGGACTGAGCCCTGCCTGCGAGGTGCAATTGATACCGTCATCAACTTGTGTAACACCACCCAAGCTGAGTTCAACGGAGGCTTCAGTCTAGATGAGTATCCAGAGTATCAAACGCGCCCTTAGCAAACCGTTAAAAGTCCTTTCTTGCGTAGTCCAAATGGATAAGTAACACCTTACATAAGGCAAAAGACTACATACCGAGCGGACACAACCGACATACACCAGCTCTGATAAATCTTCTTACTAAGTACCCGCCATCCAGCGGGTCATAAAATAAAAAGAGGTGTCAGCCATGAACGAAGCGGTCAGTGCAGTGCGCGTTGCTGTTGTGCAATTCGACCCACAAGTGGGCATACAACATAGCCAAGCCAATCTGGAACATAGCCTGGAACTGGCCCGCGAGGCTGCCATTAACGGGGCAAATCTCATCGTGCTGCCGGAGTTGGCCAACACGGGGTATTTGTTCGGCACTCGCCAAGAAGCTTTTCTACATGCCGAACTCATTCCTGATGGCTTAAGCGTGCAGGCCTGGCTGGATTTTGCGCGAAAGCATCAGGTGTATCTGGCCGCAGGACTGGCGGAACGGGATGGTACGCAGTTGTTTGATAGCGCGGTGTTGCTAGGGCCGGACGGTTTTATTGGCAAGTACCGTAAGGCCCATTTATGGAATCGCGAGAAGCTCTGGTTTACCCCCGGAAACTTGGGCTTCCCAGTGTTTGATACGCCGATTGGGCGCATCGGTCTGCTGATTTGCTGGGACATCTGGTTTCCTGAAGTGCCACGCCTGTTGAGTCTGCAAGGTGCGGACATTATCTGCAGCCTGAATAATTGGATTTGGACGCCACCGCCGCTGTTCGATGCTTCCGGTAAGTGCATGGCCTCGTATCTGACAATGACCGCCGCTCACGCCAACAATGTGTTTATTGCCGCCGCCAACCGCATCGGTGAGGAACACGGTGAGCGCTATCTGGGCTGCTCGCTGATTACCGGAACCAATGGCTGGCCCATCGGCGAAGTGGCTTCATCTGATGAGCAGACCATTCTGTATGCCGATATTGACCTGAGCAGTTCACGCAGCGCGCCGATCTGGAACAGCTTGAACGACCTGCACCGCGACCGCCGTGTTGATGTGTATGAGTCGATGCTCGGTTATGTAAATCACCCGCAGTTGCCACGATAACGAGGACGCCGTCATGCCGTTCTTATCGCAAAAAGAGTCTTCAAATACCGCCGTCGGTTACCTTGCGTTGCTCATAGCCTTCGCGCTGGCGACAGTTGCGCTGATAGCCGGTTCATCCTGGCTCTACGCCTCATCGACTTCCAATTACTGGCCCGGATATGGCGACATGATGGGCGACTGGCCTTCGCCGTTTGCGTGGCTGCGCTGGGTGGTTGGCGATATCAGCGAGGTCGCTTTTTACAAGCACGAGTTTGCCTCGTTGGGGTTGTTGCTGGGTGGCGCTCTGGGCTACTGGGCCAGTCGTTACGCTAAAGCATGGCAAGGGTTCAGCATTAGCTATGGCACAGGACTATGGCCTTGGTTAGTCGCCAGCTCACTGTTGGGACTGGTATTGAGCAATGTACTGTGGGGTTGGACATTGACTGCCAAGACCTGGCAGCCGACATTCGCTGCCTTTGTGTCATTACCCGCCGCGATGGTGTTGCTGTTTGGTGGCGGCTGGAAAGTCACGCTCAATGGAGCAGTTCTCGGTGCCTTGCTAGTCACACCTTGCTGCCTGCTGATCGTTAATTTCGTATGCCTGCCCTTAGGATTACCCGTAGTGATTGGCAATGTGCTGGGCATGGCACTCGGCAGTGCAGTGGCTTTTGGCATGTGCCGTTTCATGCCTGTACTGGTGAGCAGTCAGGTCGCAAAAAACGCCGCAAAACCTAAAGCTATACCGACCTCTGACTACGGCATGATCTGGACGTTACGCCGGGTACTAGCGGACTTTTCCGAAGCGCCGTTCTTTGGCAACGAATGGGCCAGCCTGGGAATGTTGGCCGGGGTTTTACTGGCTTATGCCTTAAATCCTTTAAGCCCCGCTTATGGTTCAGGCCTGTTGCTGCACCTAGTGGCAGCGCAAGCATTAACCTCGCTGCTAGGGGTGATTATTTGGCGTAGCCAATGGAAAAAATGCGGCTGGTATCCCACTTATGTGCCCTTGGTATCGGTTGTACCCGCAGCAGTGCTGACCTACGGTGGCAGCGCGACGGTAATGATCGCAAGCGCTTTACTCGGGGCTCTAATCGCCCCGCCACTGGCGTATACGATTAGCCGACGTCTACCGAAGTACATGCATCCTTACATTGGCAATGTGTTGTCGATGGCGATTAGCACGTTACTGATTATTCCAGTGATTGGCTGGTTCACCGTGTAGTCGCTACCGCAGGCTGCGATCCTTTAAAAAATCAAAAGATCGCAGCCTGCGCAATCCTCTACGCACTTGAGTCAGTATTAAGCGATGCACCTCAACCCTCTCACACCCTCCTCTCACGCTCATCCGGATTGGTTTGCGCGTTCGGAAATCTCGATCAGGTTCAGGTCCGGGTCCCGCAGATACACCGAACGAATTGGCCCGGTAGCACCCGTGCGCAGCACAGGCCCTTCGATGATTGGCCAGCCGACATGGGCCAGGTGGGCAATCACTTGGTCCAAGGGGATCGAGGCGATAAAACAGAGGTCCAGCGCGCCTGGAACCGGCAAATGCGCTTTGGGTTCAAACTCGTGGCCACGTACGTGCAGATTGATTTTCTGCTGACCAAAAGCGAACGCCTTGCGCCCACCCGAAAAAGTTTGCACCTGCATGCCCATGACGCGCACGTAAAAATTTTCAGCAGCCAACGGGTCGATGGTGGTCAGCACTAAATGGTCAAGATGGTCAATCATGGGCGTAACTCCAGGGTTGGCTTGCAGAGGCAATTGGCTGGAGTTTCCCATGCTTGATACTTGCATGTGGCATGAATAATCGACGAAGGCTCACGTACTGTGTTCGCAGGCGTGGCAACAGGCACACCTGCCAGCACGGGTCATCGCGATGACACTCACATCGAATCTGACTGCCAGATCCCATTCTTTTCACAGGACTTCAAATAACCCCGCCGCACCCATGCCGCCGCCCACGCACATGGTGACAACCACGTATTTTACGCCGCGACGTTTACCCTCAAGCAGCGCATGCCCCACCATGCGAGCACCGCTCATACCATAAGGGTGGCCAATGGCAATAGCGCCGCCATTGACGTTCATTCGGGCGCCGTCGATACCCAACTGGTCACGGCAGTAAATCACTTGGCAGGCAAACGCTTCGTTGAGTTCCCACAAGCCGATGTCATCAACGCGCAACCCATGCTGCTTGAGCAGTTTGGGCACCGCGTAAACCGGGCCGATACCCATTTCTTCCGGGGCCAGGCCAGCCACTGCAACCCCTCGGTAAAGCCCCAGTGGCGTCAGGTTGCGTTGCGCGGCCAGCCCCGCGTCCATCAGCACACACGCGCTGGCACCGTCCGAAAGCTGGCTGGCATTGCCAGCAGTAATACTGCCGCCTTCGATAACAGGCCTCAGTGCCGCCAACCCCTCCAGCACGGTCTGGGGTCGGTTGCATTCGTCACTCAACAGGGTCACGGGTTCGTGAGTGATACCCCCGGTGGCTGGGTCAGTGACTGCTCGGTATGAAGTCACGGGCACAATTTCACTGTCGAAGCGTCCAGCCTGTTGCGCCGCCGCCGTTCGCAATTGTGATTGCAGTGCATAGGCGTCTTGAGCTTCGCGACTGACCTGATAACGCCGGGCCACATATTCTGCGGTCTGCAACATGGGCATATAAGCATGCGCGGCGTTGCGGATAACGCGAGGGTCCTGCTCGGCCATGGCCCATTCCATATAGCGATTTTGGACCAGGCTGATGTGTTCCTGACCGGCAGCCAGCGCCACGTCCATGCCATCGACCATGATTTGTTTTGCGGCGGTTGCAATCGCCATCAAGCCGGAGGCGCATTGGCGGTCCAGCGTCTGGCCGCTGACCGTGAGAGGCAGTCCTGCGGCGAGCGCTGCCATACGCCCCAAGTTCCAGCCTGCGGTTCCACCCGGCATGGCGGTGCCGATAACCAAGTCTTCTATTTCATCGGCTTCAATGCCAGCGCGCTCAACGGCACCCCGGATGGCGTAGCCAGCCATGCTCGGTGCCGTTAGCTGATGGAATGAACCACGAAAAGCTTTGGCGATGGGTGTGCGGGCAGTAGAAAGAATGACGGCTTCACGCATGATCATATGTCCTTGACGGTGAGGGTTTCGATACGGGTATGGCCCGCCGCAACTAGGCGTTCGAGCAAAGGCGCGGGCTGTAACCACATCTGCCCATAAGCGCCCAAGGCGTCCCGGTAATGCCGGATGCGCTCCAAAATGTGCGCCAGCCCCAGGCTTTCGGCGTAATGCAAAGGCCCCCCGCGCCAGGCCGCAAAGCCGTAACCATTGATCCACACCAAGTCGATGTCGCCGCTGCGCTGGGCAATCCCTTCATCGAGCAGTTGAATGCCTTCGTTGATCAACATGAATAGGCAGCGGTCATGCACTTCCTCATCGCTGATCACCCTGCGGACAATGCCCAATTCGTGAGCGATACCTTCAGCCAGCGAGAGGAGTTCGCAGTCTTCTTGCCGCTTGCGGCCTTCGTAGAGGTAAAAACCCCGGGCAGTCTTCTGGCCATAACGCCCTTGTTCGAAAAGAACATCGGCGATCCGACAATAACTGAGGTCATGGGCGGTCAGGTCGCGGCGCGATTCGCGTATCAGGTAACTGACATCGATGCCTGCCAGGTCGTGCATCGCCAGCACGCCCATTGCCATGCCAAAGTCGGTGAGTACCCGGTCGATTTGCGCCACGCTGGCGCCCTCAAGCAACAGCCGATGAGCCTCCCGCGAGTAGGGCTCGAGCATGCGATTACCAATAAAACCGAAGCATACGCCAGAGACCACAGCAACCTTGCCGAGACGCTTTGCGATAGCCAGCATCGTTGCCAAGGTGTCAGACCCAGTGTCCCGGCCACGTACCACCTCTAACAAGCGCATAACGCTGGCCGGGCTGAAGAAGTGCAAACCGATCACATCCCACGGGCGCCGCGTAACAGAGGCAATGGCGTTGATATCCAGGGTCGAGGTGTTACTGGCTAGAATCGCGCCAGGCTTGCAGACCTCGTCCAACGTCCGAAACACCTGCTGCTTGACGGGCAGGCTTTCAAACACGGCCTCGATGACCAGATCGGCATCCCCGATCTCGGCATAGTCTAGGGTGCCGTGCAGCAGTTCCATGCGCTGTTCCAGCTGAGCGGGGGTCAATTTGCCGCGCTCCACGCTGATTTGGTAGAGGTGGCGAATCTGCATCAAGCCATGCTCAAGTGCTTGGGCCTTGAGTTCCAGCAGTGCCACGGGGATGCCCGCATTGGCAAAACACATGGCGATCCCGCCGCCCATGGTACCCGCGCCGATAATCGCGACTTTGCGGATAAGCCGAGTCGGTGTGTCAGCGCTAATACCCGGTAACTTTCCAACATCGCGCTCGGCGAAAAACACATGGCGCAAGGCAGCCGACTGGCTCGACGCTTCCAGTGCCTGGAACAGTTCGGCCTCTAGCGCCAGGCCATCGGTCAAAGGCAGTGTGCAGGCCGCTTCGAGTGCTGATATGACACTTTGCGGGGCGAGTTGTCCTTGCCATCGAGCCTGCTGGGTAAGGCGGTACTGGATGAAGAAATCATCAGGCAACCCGCTACCAGGAAAACCCCACCGCGGATCTGGAAAAGCCGGGGCATTTCTTTCAAGCAATTGATGGGCAAAGGCACACGCTTCGTTCAGCAGGCTTTGAGGGCTTTTGCTCAAGCCGTCCACCAAGCCCAACTCAAGGGCGCGCCGGGCGTTGATCATTTGCCCACTGATCATCATGTCCAGGGCCGCTTGCGCACCGATCAAGCGTGGCAAACGCTGAGTCCCACCAGCACCGGGTATCAACCCTAGCTTGATTTCCGGCAAGCCAAAACAGGCCGTCGGCTCACTAATGCGGTACCCGCAAGCGAGCGCCAGCTCAAGTCCGCCCCCTAAAGCCACACCCGACAAAGCCGCAATGACGGGTTTGTTCAGTTGTTGCAACCTAAGCAGCAGTTCACGTAAATGCGGCGCAGCGACAGCACGCGGGGTACCAAACTCGTGAATATCCGCCCCGGCACTAAAGGGCAGACCCTCACCCTGAAGAATGATGGCGTGTACGTCAGGGTCGGCGTCGGCTCGTTCAAGGGCTTGCAGTAATTCACTGCGCAGGGGTTGGCCCAATGCGTTAACCGGTGCATGAACCAAGCCGATAAGCGCTAGCCGATGCTCTGCGCGATAGTTAATCAGGGCACTCATGGGGTTTCCTTCTATAGGCATGTCACCCGTTTGCTGCGGGTTCATTAAGCGGGTACGGCGTGGTGAAAAGCTCTGCGCCTCAACGCGGCTCACTCCAGCAAGCGGCCCAATACGTCGCGAATGAATGATGGGATCGGCACGGGGTTATGAGTGCCGCGGTCGACATACACATAGGTCATTTGCACGACCGCAGACGCCTGTGGGTCATCGTTGCGAAACAGCGCCAGCTCGTAACGCATGCTGCTGGTCCCCAGATGCGTCACCTTCATGCCCACCGTAATTACGTCGGGGAAAGACACCGAGGCATGGTAGGTACAGCTAGAACTGACCACCACGCCGATCACCGGGCTGTAAACAATGTCCAGCGCCTCATGCTCGATCAGGTAGGCGCAGATGGTCGACTCACAGTACGAGTAATAAACCACGTTGTTGACGTGCCCGAAGGCATCGTTATCGCCCCAGCGCGTGTGGACGGCAGTGAAATGCGAAAAGGCCGAGCGAACGGGACGCTCGATACGACTGTTCATAGCACCTCCCAAAAAATCGAGGTGGTTGCGCCCGGCTCAATAAGCCGGGGTGGCGTGGTTTGGAACGCCACGCTCAGCATGCAGACCTCTCAAAGCCGAGCGAGCAGCCCAAGCCAACCCGGCGGCGCAACCAAGAGCTGGGGCGGTATCGCGGGTCATGGCTGGTTTCGGCCATGCGTTGCACAATATTCAGCACACGCGCTGCGCCCAATGCATCGCCCCATGCCAGCGGCCCCGAGGGGTAGCCGAGGCCGAGTTGCACAGCTCGATCTATATCTGCGGGAGTGGCAATGCCTTGTTGCGCCATGTCACAGGCCAGATTGACGATAGCCGCCATCACCCGCTGGCAGATAAACCCCAAGCTGTCCTCGATCAGCGAAGCGCCGACAGTGTCATTGGCAAAGAGGGCCAAGGCAAAATCGCACAAGTGCGTATGTGTCACCGGCGTACGCATCAGGGTGCGGTGGCGCTCGATGCCTGGAAGCATGTCGATACACAGGGTGCGGGCTGGGTCAGTGCCAAATGCCTGAGCAGCACCGCAGGCATCAAGTCCATAGGGTGCGAGGAGGCAGAGCGAGTCGGCACCCGGGATCGAGGCGTTATCCAGCGTAATACCCTGCCCTGCGAGCCAATTGGCGAGGGCCCGGTGATCTTCAGGCTCTTGGGCACCAATCCAGACCGGGGGATTGCACGTTGGACGCACAAGAGGCTGCTGCGCCTCCTCGGACCGTGGGTAGCTATAAAATCCGCGAGCGCTCTTGCGCCCTAACCGCCCGCCATTGAGCATTTGGCGAGTCAGCACCGACGGCCGATAACGCGGGTCTTGGTAGTACTGCTCAAAGATCGATTCCATTACCGGGTGCGATACGTCCAACCCCGTCAGGTCAAACAGTTCGAAAGGCCCCATACGAAACCCCATGGCTTCACGCAACACACGGTCAACAACCTGCACCGGTGCAACACGCTCACCCAGGATGGCCAGCGCTTCGGTGCCATAAGCCCGACCCGCATGGTTGATGATGAAACCTGGCGTATCGTGGCAGCGCACCGGCCAGTGCCCCAGTTGGTTCACCCATGTCATCAGTTGCTCGATGACGGCATTGTCGGTCTCGAGCCCGGCGATGACCTCGACGACTTTCATCAGCGGCACCGGATTGAAGAAGTGCAACCCTGCAACCCGTGACGGCCGTTGGCAACCCTGAGCAATGGCCGTGATAGACAGGGATGAAGTGTTGCTGGCCAACAGGCAGTCGGCACGCACAATCTGTTCAAGCTCTTTGAACACAGCTTGTTTGACGTCAAGTTTTTCGACGATGGCTTCGATCACCAAGTCGCAGTCGTGCAGTTCTTTCAGAGAGACACTGACCTGCAGGTTGGCAAGGGCCTGTGTGACGTCCCCTGGCGTAAGCCGCCCTTTGCCAGCAAGGGTCTCGAACACCTGTGCCAGCCGATCACGGGCTTTGTGCGCGGCACCGGCCTGTACGTCATATAAACGAACGTTGAACCCAGCCTGCGCGCAAAGTTGGGCGATCCCGGCACCCATGGCGCCTGTACCGATAACAGCAATGATGTGCATGTCACGCTCCCTGAAATTGCGCAGACCGTTTTTGCAGAAACGCCTGCGCGCCTTCCTTCTGATCGCGGGTGTCGAATAGCAACTGAAATGCTTTGCGCTCAAGGGCTAAGGCGCCCTCTAGCGGCATCTGCGCGCCTAGCAAAGTCACTTCCTTAATCTGCTCCACTGCCAGGCGCGGCAAGCGTGCAATCTCGGCCGCCAGGGCTAACGCGCGCTCCAGCGTTTTATCGTCGTCGACCACTTCACTGAGCATGCCCATGGCCAGCGCTTCAGCAGCACTTACCTGACAACCGCTGAGCAACATACGCATTGCCTGGAACTTGCCAACCGCACGGATTAAACGCTGAGTGCCACCCGCACCTGGCATCAGCCCCAGCTTGACTTCGGGCTGCGCAAAACGCGCCTGACGCCCCGCGATAATGATGTCGCAATGCATGGCCAGTTCGCAGCCACCGCCCAGCGCAAGGCCGTTGACGGCTGCAATCACAGGTTTGGGGCATTGACTGATGGCTTGCCACAGGCGTTCGGTGTGGCGCAGGTACATCTGCACCGGCGAGGCATCAGCAAATTCGCGCACATCTGCGCCGGCGACAAAGCACTGCTGGCCTCCCGTCAGGACGATTGCCTTGACGGCTTCATCCGCTGCAAGGTCCAAAAACACCTGAGCCAAGCGTTGCCGCACTTCAAGGTTGAGGGCATTTTTCACGTCAGGACGATGGATCAACACCAGCGCGACACCATCGGATTGAACCGTGGCCGTGACCACGTCAGGAACAGGAGTGGACATTTTCAATACCCTGCCATGCCATGTAAAAGAAGGATGGCTGCCCCGGACGGGACAGCCATGAACAAGCGTTAGACTGCTTCGCCGGGAACCATAGGCGCCGACTTGATCCGCGGCTCACGCAGCAGGAAAAACAACACCACGGCGCCGGTCAGCGAGACGCAACCAGCCATCAGAAAAGCGCTGTCGAACTTGCCAGTCTGCTGAACAATAAAACCCGTGACAACCGGCCCAACCATGCCGGCCAAACTGCCGCATAGGTGCAAGAAACCGGTAACAGAACCCACCGAGTTTTTGTCGACGTTATCCAGCACCACCGACCAATAGGACGGCCCAGCGGTGTAGAGCAGAAATAGCGCCATGGACATCAATCCTACGGCCGCATACAACGTGGTTACAAAACCCGACAAACCGACGCATAGAGCCGCACAGCCGAGGCAAGTGACCATCACAATTTTGCGTGCCAGCACCGGTTTTCCGGTCTTGCGCAGGACAAAGTCAGACAGCACTCCGCCGATGGTCATGCCGATGAAGCCAACCACCCAAGGAATCACTGTGGCCAAGGCCATTTCCTTGATGTTTAGGCCATGGGCCTTCATCAAATAGGTCGGGAACCAACTCAGGAAGAAAAACAGGGTGTAGTTGGATGCGAAAAAGGCAAAGGAGGTGCCGAGAATGGCCGGGAGTTTGATGTATGACCACATGGACCGACGCGGTTCAACGACACCCTTGAGTGACACGACCTCTTCACGTTTCCATTGCTCTATCTGGGCTTTTTCAGCCTCAGTCACTCGCTTGCTTTTCTCTGGGGCATCGGCTGCCAAGTAGATCCAGAAACAAAGCCAGACAAAGCCAATGGCGGCAATGATGACGAACGACAGCCGCCAGCCAAAGGACACCGCCAAGTAACCGACAATCGGCCCGGCAACAGCGCCACCCAAGGGGGATCCAGCACACACCAGGCCCACCGCTGTCGCCACTTGACGCCTGGGGAACCAAGCATTAACCATCTTGTTCGCTGCGGCCGAGATCGGACCTTCAGCCATACCGAACAGAATGCGCAGGATCAGCATCGACCAAAACCCGGTGGCGATTGCAGTCAGGCCACAGAACACTGACCATAACGCCACCGCCGCGCCCAGCACCCAAAGCGAACCAAAGCGGTCAGCAGCAATGCCACCGAGAAAGTTAAAGATGGCATAGCCAAGAAAGAAGGCGCCGAAGATGATCCCGAACTGTTCCGGTGACAAATTAAGGTCAGCCTCAACCAGCGGTAAAACAATCGACAGCGCAACGCGGTCCAAATAATTGATGACATATAAAAGCAACAGCAATAAAACAATCACCCACCTAAGATTTTTTATCATTATTTTTATCTCACTGATTGGTGCAGCGCTAAGTAAAGACAATGTGCCTTTATTATGTAAATCACCGTTTGAAACGCCTGCGCTAAACGCGGACATGGTGCAATGTTTGCCCACGCCCGCTAACCATTGTCATGCCGGGACAATAGTGCGCCCGCTGTTAGCCAATGCCTTATTGACGGCAGGAATGATGGTCTCACCCCACAACTCGATCTGACGCAGCATGGTTTTCTCGTCAAAGTCGCCCAGCTGTGTTTGCACGGCAATTTGATCGGGCTTGAGTACGTCTATTTCTTCCAGCAATTTATCGATCACATAATTCACACTGCCAATCGGCATGTTCTTGCGCATTTGCTCGAACGACAGGTCTTTCTCGGTCGGCATTTCCTGCATCAGGTAGCCATCGCTGCTTTGCTGGCGGCGCTTCTGTAAGGCTTCGGAAAGGCGCCGCTGGTAACGGGCGTTGTCCAAGTAACTGTTGATTTCGCTTTCGTTGTCGCTAGCAAAGCAGCACCGCAGCAAGGCGACACGTGCATCCGTCACCTGCTTACCCTCACTCGCGGCAGCGCTTTCAAGGCTCTCGCGCAGGGTTTGCACCATTTCAATACCGTCATGAAAAGCCGTCACGAACAAGTTGTGACCTTCGCGATAGGCACGAGCCATGCTGCGGGGCGAGCCCGCGGCCAGCCAGATCGGCGGTCCGGGCTGCTGCACGGTGCGTACTGAGATAGCCGTGGGCGGGATTTTCAGGTGTTCACCGTCATGTTCGAAAATCGGCTGCTTGAGGCCTTTTTGCAGAATATCCAGGTACTCGGAAAACACCTGAGGGGCATTGCTGACATCGACGCCGAAACGTTCGAACTCAAATTGTTGATACCCCGACCCCACGCCCAGCTCAAGGCGACCATTGGACACAATATCGGCAAAGCCGATCTCGGACAGTAGGCGTTGCGGTTGGTACAGCGGCAGCACGCACACCGCCGTGCCCAGGCGAATGGTGCGGGTGAGGCCGGACAAGGCGGCCACCATCATGAGCGGTGAAGGTACTAGGCTGTAATTATTGAAGTGATGCTCGGCGAACCAAGCGGTATGGAAGCCCGCTTTCTCGGAAGCGATGGCTTGTTCTATAGAGTGACGAATCACATGTTCAGACGTTTGATGGTAACCGCGCTGAGCGGCGAGGATGAAAGTTCCAAATTCCATGTGCAGGCCCTTTTATAATTGTTGGTTGCAAAGATGGACAGTGTTAAACGGCGAACAAATATCAACTAATAGTTCAGTTCCATACCCACACTTACAGACGGTTATTGAGTCTGTTAGTTAGTGTTATTAATGGGGTCTTTATCGTGATTAAGTCTACGTGAGCTATGGCTGGCTATTCCAACAATTAACCGTGCAGCCGCGCAGATTCAGATACGTGATAAAGCGTTTAACGACCGATAAAAACCGGTGGCTCCCCGCGTAAAAAGGCACTTACGCCAATGGCGTAATCAGCGCTATGCCCTGCATCGCGTTGCAGGTGTACTTCAAGGGCCAGTTGCTCTTCCAAGGTATGTTCAGCCGACGCTTGGTAAGCCCGTTTGATGGCTGCCATCGAGCCCGGTGCGCGGGTGGTCAATTCAACAGCCAGGTTCTCTGCCGTGGTCATCAGCTCATCAGCTTCAACCACTTGCCAGATCATGCCCCAGGCATGCGCTTGTTCGGCACTTACAGGTTGAGCCAACAAAGCAATGGCGCGGGCGCGGGCATCACCGATCAAGCGCGGCAAAAACCAGCTACCGCCTGCATCAGGCCCAAGGCCAAGGCGGGCAAACGCCTGGATGAACCGCGCCGTTCGCGATGCCAACACAATGTCGCACGCCAAGGCGATGTTCGCGCCGGCACCGGCGGCGACACCATTGACCGCGCACACCACTGGTTTTTCAGCACTGCGGATGGCCTGCACGACCGGGTTGTAATGCTCGATCAATGAGGCTCCAAGGTCAGGCAATTGCCCCGGCACCGGCTTTCGCTCATTCAGATCCTGACCTGCACAAAAGCCACGCCCGGCTCCCGTCAGCACGACAACGCGACACGCACAATCGGCAAACGCCTCTTGCAACGCCGTCAACAGGGCTTCGAGCATCGCCACAGTGCAGGCATTGAGCTTGTCGGGACGGTTAAGCGTTATGACGGTAACACCAGCCGCTTTACGCACGAGTACCACAGGGAGAGTCATGTCCATTGGATGTGCGCCTTGATAGCCTGCGTGCCAGGCTCAACCCAGCCGTACTTCGATGCGGCTTCAAGCATCGCCATGAACCCTGCGTGCCAGTCGGCATTGGCGTGGGCGCCGACGGCCTGAATCACTTGAGCTTGATCGATGTAAGCATGCTCATCGGGCAGATAGCGAACCCCCTCAATCACCGGTTTATCGCCTGGCGCGCATCCACTGATACGCAACTTGAACGCCTTAAAGTCATCCGGCTCGCTCACCGAAAGGCCGCTGTCGTTGTTGAACTCAAGAATCATGCGCTGTGCTCCTCATGGCTCAGGATGGCGGCATCCCCTGCATTGCTGAACGCCGTCCAGCCGCCATCCACATACAGGGTGGAACCGTTGATGTAAGACGCCTCGCCAGACGCCAGAAACAGCGCCGCATCAGCGATGTCTTGCGGCTGGCCGAAGCGCCCCAGCGGGATGCGCCGTCGAATCAGGTTGGCATCGATACGCCCGCCAGCCTCAAGCTCGGCAGTACCAGCGGTGTGTATGTATCCCGGCGCCAGTGTGACGACTCGCACACCTTGCTCAGCCAGTTCGGCGGCTTGGCAGCGACTGAGCATTTCAAGTCCGGCCTTTGAAGCACCGTAGGCATGGCGTGGGGCAAACGGGCGAAACGAATTGATCGACCCCAGGTTGATAATCACAGAACCGTTACCCGGCATTCGTTTGAGGGCTTCACGGCTGCACACAAAGGCCGCGGTCAGGTTGGTGTTAAGAATGTTCATCAGGTAGTCGCTGCCCTGCTCTTCAGCGGGCATGAACGTGTCGGCAACCGCGGCGTTGTTGATCAGCACATCGATGCGCCCGAAGCGTTCGACGATACCTGCAAAGGCCTCGCAGACGGCATGTTCTGAGCGCAGGTCGAGGTGCATGTCACCTGCCTCTTGGTCCAGCACGATCACGTGGTCACCATGACCACGGAAGCTACGCGCAATCTCGGCGCCGATTCCCCGACCACCACCCGTCACCACAACGACCCGCGGCCCCGACTGGCTGACATCTCGCTGGCTTTCAGCTACTGGCGGTAGAGGGACGCTCGGGTGTGCGTCTCCTGGCTGGTTAAAACACGCCCAGCCGCCATCGACAATGAGTTCGGTACCGGTGATATAACCCGCACGCGCAGACGCCAAAAAACGCACCGCAGCGGCGATTTCATCAGGGCGAGCAAGCCGCCCCATGGGGATTCGCTGACGGGCGCGGCTCAGGTCGACTTTGCCGTCACGCTCTAGATCGGCCACCATCGGTGTCATGACATAACCCGGGGCGACCGCCACAACCCGAATCCGCCGATGCGCCCACTCGCACGCCAGAGAGCGGGTCATGCTGAGCACCGCTGCTTTCGACGCGGCGTAAGCGTTGCGTCGGGGGTTGGCGATCAACCCCGCCAAGCTCGCGACGTTGACTATCGCGCCGCCCGTATCGCCCATGTAGCGCGACACTTCACGGGCCATCAGCATGGGGCCGACCGCGTTGACTGCCAACGCTTGCTCAAAGCCCTCGACGCTGGTCTGCGCAGTCGATTCCATGGTGGGCCCAACCGCTGCGTTATTGACCAACACATCGATACGCCCAAAGTGGCTGGCAATGCGCCCCACCGATTCGACGATTTGCGCTTCACTGCTCAGATCGCAGGTAAAACCCTGGTGCCCTGCCCCCAACTGCATCATCAGCGCGTGTAAGGCCACGCCGTCCCGATCGACTGCCGCCACGCGGTACCCATCAGCGACAAACCCCTCGCATAGCGCTCGGCCAATGCCGCCAGCAGCGCCGGTGATGACCACTACTTTTTCTTGTTGTGTCATAGAGCCCCCGTGTACGGGTACTTCAGTTGGAGGATTCGAGTCGGCGGAACGAGCCGTCGCGGTAGAGCAAAATGTCTTGATCCAACGACCGCGTCGCAATAACCCGACCGATGTAAAGGTTGTGGCTGCCGGAAGAAATACACGCCTGCACCACACAGTCGAACGTGGCAACGGCACCTTCCAGAATCGGTGCACCGGTCACCATTTCGCTCCATTGCGCCCCGGCAAAACGGTCTTCCGGGCACAGCTTGGGGGTTGAAAACAGTCGAGCCACGCCATGCTGGGCGTCCGTCAACATGTTGATAGCAAACGCGCCGCTTTCGGCGATGGTCTTTTCGGCACTGGCATTGCGGTTGACACACACCAACATGGTGGGTGGCTCCATCGACACCGAACAGATCGAGGTAGCCGTCAGGCCATTGCGTAAACTGCCGTGGCGGGTCGTGATGATCCCCACCGGCGAAGCGATCTGGCGCATCGATAGCTTGAAGGCTGAAGGGTCGACATGGGTGTTCAACACGTGCGGTGGCAAACATCCGGCGGCCAAGGCGTGTACTTCCTGATCGATAGACATACAGGCAATCTCCGGTTTTTGAGTGTGTCGGGTTCGCGCAAGGCGTGAACCTAATCCGTCTTTTCTACTCGCCGGTGCAGTCAATACAGTGCCCGGCGCAAACGATTCATAGTGGTAATAAAGCAAGCCCGATGGACTCAACCAGCGGCAGCCACAATCAGTGCATCCAGGACTACCAACCCTTTGCCCTGCTCCAACACCCGCACAGGGTTCAGATCAATACTTTCAATCTGCTCGGCATGGTTGGCCGCAAACTGCGACAGCTGTGCCAACAGCACGGCCAGCGCATTGATGTCCGAAGGCGGCGCACCTCGAACCCCCTCAAGCAGTGCGAAGCCGCGAATTTCACGGATCATGCGCAACGCCTCGGTTGAATCAAAAGGCGCCACACGGAAGGTCACGTCCTTAAGAACTTCCACAAAAACCCCGCCTAGCCCGAACATCACCATCGGCCCCATGACCGGGTCGATGAAGACACCGACAATAGTCTCCACCCCGCCGCTGGCCATAGGCGCAAGGGTGACACCATCGATCTGCGCGGCGGGTGCCTGGGTGCGAACCTCCGCGAGCATGTGCGTCATGGCGTCACGCACTTGCTGCTCGTCCTTAAGGTGCAGCCGAACGCCGCCCACTTCGGTTTTGTGCGGAAGGTCTGCCGAGGAAATTTTCATGACCAAGGGGAACCCCAAATCGCGAGCCACCGGAGACGGGTCAGCGCCAGGGGCAATCAGTACCTCGGGCGGGAAAGGAATCCCGGCTTGGGCCAGCAACGACTTGGCCTCGTGTTCGCTCATGGCACGCTTGGGGATGTTAATAGCAGGCACATTGGCGGGTGCCACACGCGCCTGCCGGGCCATGTCGAAGCTTTTACGAAAGCTCACCAGCGCCCCAAGCGCGTTAATCAGCGCACTGCCGTCCTCGTAAACGAGAAAACCCTGAGATTCGTAACTGCGCACGACCTCGGCAGGTGCCGACATAGTCAGGCACTTGAGACACTCGTTATTGCCTTCGGTGGCCTTCTGCATGGCTTGGCGCAGCGAGTCTGCGAACGTTGGGCTGGCCGGGCCGCTGCCCAGAATGGCGGTAAACAGGTCATAGCCGCCTTGGTCGAGCATGGCCCGAATAAACTGACTCATCAGCGGCAAGTCAGTAAGCGCCTGGGCCGTTGCGTCCACCGGGTTGTTAGGCGAGGCATAGGGCAACAGCGCTTTAAGTGTTTGCTGGGCCTCGGGGGGCATGGGTGCCACGGCCAGACCGGCGGCTTCAGCATCGTCGGCCATCTGAATCCCGAAACCACCCGAAAGGGTGAATATGCCCAACCGATTACCACTGATGAAACGCCCACGAGCGGCGGCATAGGCCACGTCTAGCTGCTCAGTCGTGGTGCGCGCGCGGTAGACGCCGTATTGGCGCAGGACGGCATCGAACACCGCGTCCGAGCCAGCCAGAGCGGCTGTGTGCGAGCTCACAGCATGGGCGCCGACAGCCGAACGACCGACTTTCATGAAGACAATCGCGACTTCGTTTTGCCGCGCTTTCTCTAGCGCCGCCAAAAAGCGCTCACGATTACGGATGCCCTCGGCGTATGCCATGACCACTTTGACGTCCGGCTGCTCGACTACCCAACTGAGGGCTTCGGCCACGTCGACATCGCACTCGTTGCCAGTGGTGATCCAGTAGTTAATTCCCAGCCCACGCTGACGGGCTAAATGCGCCAGATGAGACCCATAGGCGCCGCTCTGCGAGACGATGGCCAGCGGCCCCGGCTGCATAAAACTCGCATCGAAAATAGCCGAGAACGTGCCGTAGTAGTTGGCTCGCGCATTAAATACGCCAAGGCAATTGGGACCCAAAATGCGCATTCCTGATGCGCGGGCAATCGCACTGATTTGCTCTTGGACAGCCCGTCCGCCATCGTCGGCTTCTGCAAAACCCGCCGAGAAGACGATCGCCGCGCCAACGCCCTTTTCAGCGCACTCACGTACAGCCTGCAAGGTCGCGGCGGCCGGTACAGCCAATAGAGCGACGTCAGGCACCTGCGGCAGGCTGGCAATCGAGGCATAGGCTGGCAAGCCCTGAACGCTTTCACGATTGGGGTTAACCGGGTAAACAGCACCGGCGTAACCACTCTCCCGCAGGTAGCGCAGCGGCCGTCCACCGATGCGGGTAGGGTCTTGTGAGGCGCCGACGAGCGCGATTGAACGCGGGGCCAGCAGTGCCGATAAAGAAGGCTGATTGCTCATACGCAGATACTCTCAATGGGTTCAACCGTAACCGGGCACTGCCCAAATCGCGGTTCCGGCAGGCCCTGTACACCCAGTCCGTCGATGGCAAACAGGAAACCACCGTCAGGATGGCGAGAAATGGCACGACCTGTGCCTGAGTGCTTGATCGACGTGACGTACAGGGTCGACAGATCCGGGCCGCCAAACGCCAGGCAGGAAGGCATGTCAGTCGGTGACTTGATCAGGCGGTTAAGAATGCCGTCCGCGGAGAAGCGCGCGATGCGTCCCACCTGCACCAGGGCGACCCAGATGAAGCCTTCAGCGTCGACCGTCGCGCCGTCTGGTCCAGAGCCCAACACTTCGGTTTCGGTAAAACGTCGCGGCTCGGTCAGAGGCAGGCGCTCATGGCCATATTTATAAGCGCGGATGGTGCGGTCCAGACTGTCGGCGAAGTACATGGTGTCGCCGTCCGGGCTAAAGCACAGGGTGTTAGCAATTCGGATACCGTTGGCCAGCATCTCGCCATGGCCATCCGCCGAAACCCGATAGAGAGCCCCCTGCGGATCGGCGTGAATGCCCATAGAACCGCACAAGAAACGGCCGAAACGGTCGGTACGACCGTCGTTGAAACGCACGTCGGGGTTGACCGGATGTGGACGCAGCAAGGGCGTAAATTCACCGCTGTCCAGCGCCATGCGGTAAATCCCGTCGGCCAGGCCGACAACCAGCGTTTGCCCTTGGCCCAGCCCGACACAACCCACCATGGACGGTGCTTGCCACTGACTGAATGCACCGCTGGCGGGCTCGTAACGGCGAATTAACTTTGAAACACTGTCGACCCAATATAAACATTGGTTCTGACTGTCCCATACCGGACTTTCACCGAGTAAATCCGGTAACTCGCCCAGTCGCGTAAACGTAATAGGCATGGCATTCCTTATTTATCCTAACTTCAAGGCGAGCGCGTTCGTCGCGCCATAACACTGGCACTCATCAATCAAGCCTTGTTTATCGGGATACCGAGTGTTCTTAAGCCGTTATTAAGTGGCGCCCTGTTGTAATGTTTTACGCCAGGGACAACCGAGCGTGAACCGAATCAAGAAAACGCGTAGGTCACTCCACCGTCGACAAACAGCATGTCCCCGGTAATGAAACTCGACTCTTCACTGGCTAAGAATACCGCTGCGTTCGCAATGTCTTCAGGTGTACCTAGGCGACCTATCGGCATGCGCTGGCGACGGCGTTCCCAGGCAGCCTCATCGACCACCAGATTAGCCCCATCAGTGGGGGTAGGCCCCGGGGCAATGGCATTGACACGAATGTTGTACGGACCGAACTCCGCCGAGCCAGAACGGGTCAGGCCCAACACTGCCGCCTTAACAGCGCTGTACATGATGCCGTTGCGCATAGCGAGCACCGCAGACGGCGAGGCGATGTTGATGATGCAACCGCCACCCGCATCGGTCATGCCCTTGAGCACTGCCTGATACCCCCAGACAACGCCTTTAAAACCTACGTCGATCATGCGCCCGATCAACTCTTCGCTCTGCTCTTGCAGCGGCCCGTAGCGGTTCCACATGGCGTTATTGACCAGCACGGTGGGTGCGCCAAACGTTTCAGTCAGGCTGCTGACCGCACGCAGCACATCGTCACGACGGGCCACATTCCCAATCAAGGCGACGGCACGGCCACCCTGCGCTTCGATGCGTTGCACCGCTTCGAGGGCGACATCTTCCTTAAGATCAAGAATGCCTACCAGTGCACCTTCACGGGCAAATGCCTCGCTGATGGCTGCGCCAATACCGCGCGCGCCCCCGGTCACTAGTGCAACTTTGCCGGCCAATCTGCCCATTTTTTTTGCCTCTTATTATGAGTGGGACTGCATTCAAATCGGCGCTGGTTAGCGCCTTGACAAAACCATCCTGTCACCCGAATCTGTGGCCAACAACAATAACTACATATGTGCGCGTGACTTTCACACATGTGAAAAAGATCACCGCACAAGGGGGCGTTTTATATGCAACCGTCACAAGTTAAATCCGCCATGCGAGTGCTTGAAATACTTGAGTTTTTTAAACATGTACGGCAACCGCGGGCCATGTCCGAGATCTCCGCAGCCTTGGGTTATCCGCAATCAAGTACAACGGTTTTACTCAAAACACTTATTTCCCTGGGCTATCTAAACTTCAATCGCCACGAGCGCCTGTACTTCCCCACGGTTAAGGTCACCTCACTGGGTGAATGGGTACCCACCACGCTTTTTTCGTCGCCCGGTATCCTGGCCGCGATGAACGATGTACACGCCGAAACCGGAGAGTCGGTGTCCATCAACACCAAAAATGATATTTACGTGCAGTACGTTCAGGTCATCCAGTCAGTGCATGCACTGCGCTTTCAGGTTAATGAAAGTGAATTGCGGCCCATGACTCAGTCGGCCACCGGGTGGATGCTGATGTCGACGATGAACGACAAGATGCTCGATAACATCATTCGTCGCGCCAACATCGTCACCCAAAAAAACGGTGAGCGTGTCGACTTGCAAGCGATGATGGATAAAGTGCGCAGTATTCGCAGCCAAGGCTATGCCGCCACGGAAAACATTCCCTTCCTCGGCGGCGCCTCTATTTGCGTGTTATTACCGGTCACCATTCAGGGTCAGCCGGTAACGCTGGGACTCGGCGGCGCGGCTGAGCGTATCCGCCATAACTTCGACCACTACCTGCAGATTCTGCAACGAGCAGCCAAGGCCCTGGAGCCGGTGGACGGGTTTGAAACACCCATTGAAATCGAACTCTAACCTAGGCACGTAAACGCTCACGCCTGCAGCAACGGGTTGCCCCCCCGTTACCGCAGACTGCGCACTTTACCGCGTGCTGCGCCCTACCCCGGCAGTTGCAAGACGGCCTTGGCCAAGATATTGCGCTGGATCTCATTGGAACCACCGAATATCGCCGGAGCACGCGCATCAAGGAACAGGTTCATGGCGTCGATCTGCCCACCCTCGATCAGCAGGTCATCGTTGTATCGCGCCTCTTCTTGCGCCAGGTTCAGCATTTCTTCGGTGATGCGCTGGTACAGTTCAGTGGCAAAAACTTTCAGCACCGACACGTCGGCGCCCAGCTCCCCACCCGAACGTAATACCTTGGCGTAACGCTCGTAACTGGAGCCCAGGTCATACAGATCCAAGCGTAATTTGGCATAGCGCGACAGAAAAGCCGGATCTTCAAACGCGCCACGATCGGCGGCTAGCCTGTCAAGACGGTCCAGTGCGTATTCTGCGCGAGTTGGAGAGCCCAAGAAGATGCGCTCATGACCTAGTACCGACTTGGCTAAGGTCCAGCCATTGTTCAGGTCGCCGACAAGGTTGTGCACCGGGACTCGAACATTCTCAAAAAACACTTCACAGAAATCGGCTTCACCGCGCAGGTTTTCGATGGTACGCACTTCCACACCCGGCGTGTTCATCTCAACCAGCAGCACGGATATACCTCGCTGTGGCTTGGCCTCCTTGTCAGTTCGCACCAAGACAAATATCCAGTTCGCGCAATGGGCCAAGGTGGTCCATATCTTTTGCCCGTTGACGATGAAATGCTCACCGTCAAGCACTGCGGTTGTGCGCAGACTGGCGAGGTCTGAGCCTGCATTCGGCTCAGAGTAACCCTGGCACCAGATGTGCTCGCCCGAGAGAATTTTGGGCAGGAACTCAGCTTTTTGCGCTTCGCTGCCATGATGAATTAACAGCGGCCCGGTGAGGCCGATGCCATGATCGGGGATGCGCGGACATCCCAGGCGCCCCCACTCTTCCACATAGATCATGTGCTTGCCCGGCGACAGGCCCATACCGCCGTACTCGCGCGGCCATACGGGCGACAGCCAGCCCTTTTTCGCCAGCGCCTGATACCAGACTTTGACCTCTTCATATACCGGTCGCTGCTTGCGCAGGTAACGCAGTTCCGCCGGGCAGTTCTCCAGTACCCACTCGCGAAATAGGGTACGGAACTCTTCATCGGGCAAACTATTGCAGTCCAAAGTCATCAGATTGAGTCCTTGAAGATCGGAGCACGTTTTTCCAAGAACGCGCGCATGGCTTCCTTGGAGTCTTCATGGCGGGTCATTTCAACAGTCAGATTTTGCTCAAAACGGTACCCGTCTTTGAGCCCCATGGTTTCCACGGTGTTGATCGCACGCTTCGCCAGCTTCAGCGCCATTGGGCTTTTACTGGCGATTTCACGGGCAATCTGCATGGCTTCATCCATGAGGCTTTCACGCGGCGTGCAGGCTTCAATAATGCCGCGTCGATACAATTCGGCCGCCGTGACGCGGTAACCCGACAACACCATGCGGCGAGTCAGGGAGTGAGGAAACAGGCGCATGGTGTGGCGCACGCCACCCATCAGGCCGATGTCAATTTCCGGTAGGCCAAATACCGCATTTTCACTCGCCAGAATAATATCGCAGCACACTGCCAGCCCCATCCCTGCGCCGAGCGCTGGACCGTTGACCGCCGCAATAACCGGCTTGTTGGACTCCATAATGCAAAAGCCCACTTCACGGGTCCGACGCAGATGCCGATTGGTATCGCCGGCAACTGCACCGATGTTGCTACGCGACTTGATATCAGCGCCCGCGGAAAACACTTTGCCGGCACCGGTAAGAACAATGACCCGTACCTCGGCAAGGTCGTTGAGTTCGTCGAAGACCTCGATCAGCTCTTCGGCGAAATCCCGCGACTGAGCATTGACTGGCGGGGCGTCCATGGTGACTACCGCCACATGATCGACTATGTCTACTTTGAGTAAATTGTTCTGCATGCTTTTATTCGCGCAGCCTAAGCCGCACGCTCCTCACGAATGAATTGGATGCGCAGGCTCTCGGCCTGACCAAGCGTGGCGCCCAGGTTGATAGAGCGCTTGAGGTACAGACCGATGTCGCATTCGTCGGTAAACCCCATGGCGCCAAACAGGTGGATGGCCTGCCGCCCGATAAGGGTTGCCGCATCCGCAGCTCGAGCTTTGGCGGCATAAATCGCCAACCGCGCCTCACGAGCGCTGCCTTGTTCGATACGCTCTACGGCGTTGACCACCGCCGAGCAGGCAAACTCTGCCTCGGCCCAGAGGTCGACCAAACGATGCTGGATCACCTGAAAACCTGCGATGGGCTTGCCAAACTGAACGCGATCGCAGGTATAGGTGCGGGTCAGATTGAACGCCTGACTAGCCAGCCCGCAGAGTTCAGCTGCAAGGGCCGTTCGCGCCAGGTTGATCGCCGTCTCGATCTGCGTGTGCAATGCGCCACGGGCCAACAGTCGTTCGGTTTTGACCAAGCAACTGCTGAACTGCAAAGACGCAATCCGGCTGCCATCTACAGCGGGCCGCTCATGGCGCTCGAGGCCTTCAACATCAGACGGCACACTGACCAGCATGTCTTCCTCACCACAACGGGCAAGAACCAGCAAGTCCGTGGCTGATGCCGCGGCTTCTACAAACTCGCAACGCCCGTCTAGCACTATCGCGCCATCAAGGAGACGCGCTGTCAGGCCAGGCGCTGAAACAGCCACAGCCAGTATTGCTTGCCCCTGAATCAGCCCTGATGCCAGACGTCGTTGTTCTGCAGATTCAGGGACAGTCGCCAACAACGCGCTGCTGAGGACTGATGCCGTCGCCATGGGCGAAGGGATTAATGCGCGGCCCAAGGCGAAACTGATCACCACTTGTTCACGGATCCCCAGCCCGGCGCCCCCCAAAGCTTCGGGTAGCATCAGACCGATCCAGCCAGCCTGCGCCATTTCCTGCCATTGCTCGCGATCCAAGTCGGCTTCGCTGCTGCGCAATTGACGCAAGCTCTGTGGCCCGGGACGGCCTTGGGCGAAAGCTGCAACGCTGTCACGTAGCATCTCCAGAACGCCATCGGCGTCATCCATTATTAGTTGCGGCATTTACATCACTCCGGGTCGGTGCGGCCTCAGGCCGATCGCTGCTGAATACGAAGGTTTTGAACTGTTCGCGAAGTTGGACTTTTTGTAGTTTTCCGGTCGCGGTGTGTGGCAGCTCTTTGACAAACACCACGTCATCAGGCAACCACCACTTGGCCACTCGAGGGCTGAGAAATGCGAGGATCTGCTCGCTCGTCACCTCAATACCGGGGCGAGCCACAACCACCAGCAGCGGTCGTTCCTGCCAACGCGAATGAGCCAGGCCGATGACAGCCGCTTCTTGTACGGCGTGATGAGCGATGGCGGCGTTTTCCAGATCAATGGAACTGATCCATTCCCCGCCGGACTTGATGACATCCTTGGAGCGGTCGGTGATTTGTACGTAGCCGTCCTCGTCGATGCTGGCGACGTCGCCAGTGGCGAACCAGCCATCGGCATCCAACACCTCACCGCCCTCGCCCCTGAAGTAGCCCGAGGCAACCCACGGCCCACGGACCTTGAGATGACCTGCCGTCTTACCGTCACGGGGCAACCGCTCGCCCTGTTCATCGGCGATATGCACTTCGACACCATAAATGGGTCGCCCCTGCTTGGCGCGAATGGTGATCTGTTCATCAAGGGGCAAAGAGCGGTGCTTAGGCAGCAAGTTGCCGATGGTACCCAGCGGGCTTGTTTCACTCATGCCCCAGGCATGGATAGTGGTAACGCCCAGAATGTGATGCAGGCGCTCGATCAAGGCCCGAGGGGCAGCCGAACCGCCGACCAAGACACGTGCCAGCGTCAGCTTTTCGCTGATCAGGTGCGGGTTTTCTTCAATGAACTTGAGCAGGCCCAGCCATACGGTCGGAACGCCGATGGAGACGCTGCAACGCTCTGCCCGTAACAAATTAAACAGGCTTTGGCCGTCTAGCCAAGGGCCCGGCAACACCAGCTTGGCGCCGCACATGGCCGACGCGTAAGGCACCCCCCAAGCATTGACGTGAAACAACGGCACAATCAGCAGCACACTGTCTTGGCTGGACAGTTGCAACCCGTCCATCGAACAGGCTGTAAACGAATGCAACACCGTGGAGCGATGGCTATACAGCACACCCTTAGGGTTGCCCGTGGTGCCGGAGGTGTAGCACAGCGATGAGGCCCGAGTCTCTTCGAACTGCGGCCATTGGTAGTCGTCCTCCTCGGCCTCGATCAAGTCTTCATAGCATAGGCAGTTGTCGAGTCCTGGGGGTTTGTGGGCCCGGTCAGTCATGACCACGAAGGTGGCTGTCGATAACAATCTGGGACGCAGTTCAGTGATCAGTTCGGCAAATGTGATGTCGAAGAACAGCACGTTGTCTTGGGCATGATTAATGACGTATTCAATTTGTTCCGCAAACAAACGAGGATTAACCGTATTAAGCACTGCCCCCATCCCTGGCACCGCGTAATACAGTTCTAGGTGACGGTGCGTATTCCAAGCCAGAGAACCGACTCGGTCGCCGTCTTTAACACCCAGCTTTATTAATGCCTTGGCCAGTTTTAATGCGCGTGAACGGACAGTTTTATAATCGGTTCTGTGTTCAGCTCCCTCACAGGTACGCGATACGATTTCAACGGTAGGGTGATTGAGCGCGGCATGGTCAATTAAGGTGGATATTAATAATTGTCGCTCTTGCATTAAAGCGCGCATGTAACCTCCGGCGTTCGGTTCTCCATATTCCAGGGCATTGTTTTTATCGCCCGAACGTGACTTAACAATCGCGGTGCGGGTAGGCCACTGTCAACGCAAACACGGGTTTGAAGCACAACATCACGCATGTGAATTTTGGCGCACGGAACCTGCCAAAAATGTGCAATTCACAGATGTGAATCAACACGTGCCGTCGACTTGTGCGTTGACGCCTACAGCGCCTGAAAATACAGTCAAGTGACCCGAGACGGGCTGACTTGCAGGCACAATAATTATGTCGACGCTCGAAGAACTGCTGGACCGCGAAGCCATTCGCGACTGCTTATATCGATACTGTCGGGGCATCGACTTAATGGATGAACAGGCGTTGCGATCTGCTTACTGGGAAGACGCCAGCGATTGCCATGGCCCTTATAAGGGATCAGCTACCGGCTTTATTGAATGGGCTCTTAAAGCACTGGAAAACATGGACCGCAGCGTGCATCAGATCAGCAATATCCTGATCGAACTGCGTGGAGTCTCAGCGGTAGTAGAGTCGAAGTTTTGTGCCTTCCAGCGCGGACCTGATCAAAGCGGCGTACTGAAACAGGTGGTGATTCTCGGCCGGTATGCTGACCTGTTCGAAAAACGCGGGGAAGAGTGGAGAATTTCCCAACGTACTGTGATTTACGATTGGGTAGATCATCCAAACACTCCATCGTTGAACGATGCGCAACGATTCGGCCAGCGCCAGCCGGTAGGTTCCCGGTGGCCGCACGACGCGGTATATACGTTATTAAGTAATACAGGCCCGGAGTAAAGACGCACGCTTATTAACCGCAAACACCCTGTGTGTTAACACAGGGGCAACACTTAGTAATGCAGCATTATTCTTAAAACAAAAACAATAGAAAGAGCATTATATGAACCCCAATGCATTAGGTTTTCCGTTGCTTTGCCTCCTCTCGCCCTCAGTAATGGCCAGTGGTTTTGTTGATGACTCGACGCTTAACTTATCCCTGCGCAATGTGTTCTTTACGCACCATTACGCCGATTATTTTTCGCCGACCAAAAAGTTGACCAGTAAGTCGCAAGAATGGGCTCAGGGTTTCAGGCTGGACTTTGTGTCGGGGTTTACGCCCGGTCTGCTTGGCGTGGGCATTGATGCTAAAGGCATGCTGGCAGTCAAACTCGACGGGGGGGCCGGACACCATCAACGTGGCACGATGATCCCGAGTGACGGTGATACGGGCGTCGGCAGTTGGGCTCGGGCCGCCGCCAATGCAAAAATCAAATACTCCAACACCACTGTTTTTACCGGAAACGCTATCACTCCAAGCATTCCGATACTGGTATCAGATGACACTCGGGTACTGCCTCAAACCTATCAGGGGTGGAACTTCGTTTCCAAAGACATCGACAACGTTGTCGCCACAGGAGGACGGCTGACCAAAGCGACTGGGCGTTACTCGTCAGATCGGGCCGGACTGGCAGCCGCAGGCGGTACACAAGAAAGTGGTGGTTTCAACTATGCAGGCTTTGATTACACGCCCACTAAAAACATCAAGGCACAGTATTACTTTGGTCAATTGGAAGATTACTACAAGCAAGACTTCCTCGGCCTGACCGCTAAACATCAGTTCAACCCCAGCCAATCGCTGCTCGCCGATCTGCGTTATTTCAGAAGCCGCTCGGATGGCAAAAACGGAGATCCCGGTTACCGGATTGCCGGCTATACCAAAGACGGCACCGGTATTATCGACAACAACACGTGGTCAGCCTCATTGACCTACACCCATACCGCCCATTCATTTATGGCGGGCTATCAGAGCGTGTCCGGCAACAGTAATTTTGCAGCGATTATCCCGTCATCGTTGCCAAACAAAGAGGCCGGAGTATTCACTTTCTACCTGCAAACTTCACGCCTTCTGTACGGTTTTACCCGTGCGGGGGAGCAAACCACATTCGCTCAATACACGTATGACTTCACCGCGATGGGTGTTCCAGGGCTGATATTTAATACCTCCTACTGGCGCGGTACCGACATCAAACAGAGTAATGCCGGCAATGCTCAGGAATGGGAACGCGATATTGCTCTGCACTACGCGATCCAAAGCGGTCCAGCCAAGGGGCTGGGTATTTCCTACTACAATGCCATCGGCCATAGCACGGCCTCGGCCTTTGAGTACAACTACCGCAATAGCGAAAATCGTGTGTATGTGAACTACACCCTTCCGATTTTCTGAGTCCTTGTACATCTGGATAATGCCTTCCCGACTTTAATAGTCAGGCGTGAGCCACGTTTAAACATATGAGAATGCGTGCTCGTACCCAGCGGCATTAAGGCGTAACGCTGGACAGGGTTTAGCCTTTTTACCGACGTTTTTTTGAACTTTTTCCCTGAACGTTAGATCGAAGCGGTCATTCGAGGTTTTATCACGGTCATGGAGACTTTCACGAATGCTAACTGTAAAACTGCTACGTCATACCTGTGCTTTAGCGCTTTTGGGCGCACCACTGGCAGTGATGGCCGCCCCGAGCACCGACCCTTTGTTCACCATCGGTTTACTGGGTTCCTACACAGACTTTAAGTTTGAGGGGGGTAGCAGATCCGAGAAGGAGCACATGGGCCAAGGCGGTGTGTTCGCGAACTTTGGTAACAAGATGACTGCTGAATCCGGCTTCATTTACCAAATAGGCGGTGAAGCCAAATACAGTAATAAAAATGATAACAAACTCAAGGAAGCCCAAGCTGATCTCGACTTGGGTTGGCGAGCCGCGCTGGATGCGCGCAACTTCGTCGACGTGATCGTGGGCGGCGGTTACAGTTGGACCCGCCTCGAGCCGGAGTTGAATGATCTGGACACCAAGCTGACGTACAAGTCGCCGTTCGCCAAGGCAGCACTGGGTTACAACCACCAATTCGACACCTCTACCCTGCGCGTCGAAGTGGGTGCTCGCCAGACCATCGATGGACGAGCACGTCTCAAGGTAGAGCATTTCGGCAGCGACAGCGTCGACATGAAGGATCGTACCAATCCATACGCGGAAGTATCGCTGTTGATGAACCAACAGGGCGACATGCCAATCCAAGCGGGCCTGTACTACACGCGCACGGAGTACAAGATCGACGAGGATTCGCCTGTTGTCGACAACACTAAACTCAAGCGTGACGAGTTCGGCGTGAAGGTCGGTATGGCTTTCTAATCCACTCTGGCAGGCTCTTTCGAGAGCCTGCCAGTAACGGCCGGATAACGGCGTGAAGCAGTGCACGCCGTCTAGGGTGTGGCTGACGGATTGAATACCGCTAACGTGATGAAGACGTGTTGCTAAGGTTCAGAACGATGAGCGTTACACGAAATTGGCTGCACGTGTCCTTTGGGCTTTTTTGGCGTGCATTTGTGCTGCTGCAAGTCAGCGGCTTATTCTTTAGTCTGCTAGTCGGAAAGTTTCTGTTGGCGGGCTCATTCTACCTACTACTTAGGCCCACGGTTTTCTATGGAACACTGGCCTTGGTAGTCGTGTTAGCCGATTTAGGGTTCAAACTCAATCCGCTCCGAGCTCTTTGGGGAAGACGCTTGAACTTGTCCGAGGCGCAATGGCGTACATGTACTTTTTCGTTGGCCTCCCTTCTGATAACAATGGCAATCGTGAACGCTGTAGTCGCTTTCACCACGCCATTCGATGTTTGGCTTGACTACAAACTCGTCGGCAAGCCAGCGTTATTTATTGCCGGCATCCTCGCTACTTCTTGGGCAGTGATTAACAAGCAGCGCCTTGGTTGACCCCTTAGAAGTACTCGTCAGTCGTAAAATTTTCTTCTGTCTGGATAAGAGTATTAATGCGCGAAGACATCGTGTATTTCAGACAGTCAAATCATCGCGATTTTCAAGCGGGCGTCTCGGATTTCTATACATGCCAGCAACGTTCATTGAGGCCTAACACGTCAGACTATTTCGTGTGCTCAGATGAACGCCCGATCTCTTCTCGGGTAGGCATGGTCCAATCGGAAGGGCTTCGATCATAAACCGATTGCTTTTTTGGATAGCCATCAAAGCCGAAACAAATGAGGTAAATGGCAAATGCAAAACCAGCCAGCAAAGCTCTCCACGCAGGGTTTGCGTCTTTGGGAAGGCCCCCCGGCCCTATCGCAACCCATCCACCACGAAGGTAAGCGAATACAGCCTGACCGAACCACGCCTGCATGATCAGTGCAGTCCAAAAATCACCCCACTCCCCGATGAATCTTACGAACGCGTTCAAGAGCGATGCAGCAACCATCAATAGCAAGATCGAGTATCGGTAACGTTTTAATAATCTCAGGCATCCATTTTCTTTTTCCATCTCGCTAATTCCTTTATTTTTTGAGTCGCCGCGGCCTGAATGGGTCTGAGTAAATCAACCTAACAAAAAGAACCACGTTAACGTTACGTAATAAAAAACTAAATGCACAACTATTGGCATGAATGATGTGAATGCCCACGAGCATCAATTCAAGCATGTGACCTAGGAGGATTAACCTAGGCTGCTTGTCTGCCAGAAGGTCTGCCGACCGCAACAGGTGGATCAATTCGAACTCTCTTATGGATAAGCACTATGCAGATCAACGTTCTGACTCTATCTCTGGCCGCCGTGATCATGACCGGGTGCGCCAGCGAACTCACCACGCCTCCATCGCCTGAATTAGCAGCGATTCAAGATAATCTGGTCGGCATTTGGGCCATGACACCTTTACGCAACGGAATTGCTAACGTGGTCGAATACGGTGCAGATGCCAAGGCAAAATTGCACTCATTCAACTGTGCTGAGCCCGGAAAACGCCAGGAAATAGAAGTGAGTGACTTTAAGGTGTCCGAAGATGGGAAGGTCATCCATCTCAAATCACCGACTGATAGCGTTGACCTAAAGGTTCTGGCATTGAACCCGCACACAATGAAACTGGCGATGGATGTTGCTGATCAACGCCTTACCTTCAACTATGTGAAAGTCAGTAACGTTGCACCGCTGTGTGACCTATACCAGAACGCCGCCGCTGAAACTGCACGTCAAACACCTTTTAAGTCCGGTGATTTTATGCCGGATCCGGTGATACCTAAACACGCTGGCATAGAGCGATATATTGGCAACTGGACTGACGATAAAGGCGAACTCCAAGTGGAAGTCGTTATGGATCCCAACGGCAGCGCTTACCTCTACATGGCGTCCAGCAAGAACTGGAATTACCTGTACAACGACGTGCACTGGGTAGGCGACGAACTGCATTTTCAAAGTTATGCCTATTCAGACCTTCCACACTTGTACCGCCACCCTTACCATAAATCCCAGACCGAAAGCATTCTTCAGCCGACCACCGATGGAACATTACGTTATTCAATCTTTATCGAGAAACTCCGGTATGAATTTATGTTGATTCGCTCAGCAAGCCAAAAATAAGGCCGCAGATTGATCCGAAAGCATCTCTACAACCCGTTCTCTGAGCGGGTTTGGGACAGGCAACTGAAAGAGGCCTCATTGAAGTGTCAATTCATAGCACGCTGACTAACTGGAATTCGTGAGCTGAACATAAATACAAAAACTTGCCAGAAGCGCCCAGAAAATCACAAATAGCCAGGGTGTCCGCATAGAGAACATTAGCGATTTGCGATACCCCTGCCGGCTCGATTCTTTTTCGTTGAATAAGGGCGAGTCATCGTAGGCCTTACCCATGACCGGGTCACTTCGCAGTAAGTGACTTTGTTTGAAATGCCAATGATCAATAATGGTGTACGAGGCCATAAACCCAGGCCACGCATGCAATGAGCTAAAAATGCCAAGAATGGCCATCAACGTCGGCACAACCAAGGTGAAAAGCTCACCCCACTCAGGATTTAGGTTCGCCATTGAAGAGGCGAATGCAATCACCAAGAACGACTGGGCTGTCAAATAGGCGTTCGTCCTATTTGAGAGCAAGGTGGTTTCATACTGGATTTCTCTCCGATAGAAATCCAGACGATCTTTAGGCGTGCCAAATAGTAAAACGTCTGAAGCAGACTCCTGATGGAGACGGTTCTCCTCAGTAATGATCTTGGTCACGGTACGTCTCCGATGAACTTCATGACGTTAGAAGCCCTTTATCTCAAGGGGTTCATTCAATTTCAGCATCGCACAACGGTTTGCCGTCCCAGGTAAGGATCTACACCGGCTTGGGCAAAGCCCAAACGTTTAGACCCTGATCAACGTCGGGATTTAAAAAGTTGCTAATCTCTTATGCTGTCCTCGATGGGAAATAGCCGGGGCTCCCTCAAGCCTCTGCGCAACTGAATGTAAGGAAACTCATGGCTGTTCCAACCTCCAAAGCAGAACTGCTTACGTCCATCAAAACAACGTTCGACAGACTGATGTCCGACCTTTCCAGAGTTCCGCAAGACCGCGCGCGAGAATCTACGATGACTGGACATGCCAAAGGAACCCTGATGAGTCCAGCAGATCTGGTGGCTTACCTGATTGGGTGGAACGAGTTGGTGTTGAAATGGCTTGACCACGACGACCGAGGTGAGTCTGTTGATTATCCCGAGACAGGCTTCAGATGGAACCAACTTGGCCTGCTGGCGCAGAAATTCTATGCCGATCACAACGCTCTCGAATGGCAAGCACTACTCGCCCGCTTGGAAAATGCGAAAAGCGCTTTAGTAACGACGATCACAGACAGATCAGATGACGAACTCTATGACAGCGCCTGGTACGGAAAATGGACCAAGGGACGCATGATCCAGTTCAACACCTCATCCCCTTACGCCAATGCTCGCACCCGACTTCGCGCGTGGTTGAAGGCGCAAGGCTGAATGCTGCCTTGCGTCTAATCTCACGCCTAAATAACGGGTAGCGGTCAAGCAGCAGCTCCTTTACCCGCTGTCCCGCCCCCTAGGTAGAAGTCCTGAATATCAGTGCGCGCGACCAACTCCCCGGTCGTGCCTTCGCTGACAACTCGGCCGTTTTCCAGCACGTAGCCGTACTGGGCGTAACGCAGCGCCAGGTTGATGTTCTGCTCGGCAATCAAGAAGCTAACGCCGTCGCGCTGATTGAGCTGCTGGATGATCTCGAAGATCTCCTCGACGATCTGCGGTGCCAAGCCCATCGACGGTTCGTCCAGCAACACCAACTGTGGCCGGGCCATCAGCGCTCGCCCAAGCGCAACCATCTGCTGTTCACCGCCGGAAGTGTAGCCAGCCAGGCTTTTGCGCCGCAGCTTGAGGCGCGGAAACTGGCTGTAGATACGCTCAAGATCGGATTTCAGTTGCCCGCGGGACACCTGACGCGCAAAGGCACCGGTCAGCAAGTTTTCTTCCACTGTCAGTTGGGCAAAGCAATGCCGGCCTTCCAGTACCTGCACCAGGCCGCTGGCCACCAAGCTATGGGGCGTGCTTCGGGTCACATCCTCGCCTCGATAAAGAATCCGCCCCTGCACGACCTCGCCCCGCTCGGCGCGCACCAGATTGGAGGCGGCCTTCAAGGTGGTGCTCTTACCGGCACCGTTGGCCCCCAGCAACACCACGATCTGCCCTTGCGGCACCACCAACGATACCCCGCACACGGCGAGGATGGCCTGTTCGTACAGGACTTCAATCGCGTCGATCTGCAAGATCGGTACTGGGTTCATCCGCCTGCCCTCCTACTGTTCAATGAATAAAAGCTTGAAACACGTGACGCGTGGCGAATGACTTGCGCCCTCGCCACGGGATGTGTGTTGAGCAAACATGGCCTTGACGGAAAAGTATTGGGGACGCCTCCCCGACCCAATTCACATCTCAGCTGTCCTGGCTGCAATCGCGCGGTGTGATGCCTTTTTCCTTGGCGTACTGGTGCGACGAAGCTTCGATAATCGGTCTGAGCAAGGCACGGTCGGCCTGTACCCAGTCACTGATCAGTTTCCACTGGCTACCATCCCACTGCTGGAAACGCACTGCACCGCCCCCTTCATGGTCCGAGCACGACAGTTGCAAGGGTTGCACCAAGCCCAGTGCACCCAGCTCCTTGAGGCGGGCTTCGTCCAGCTTGAGATGCTCGAAACCCCAGCGCACCTGCTCGCCGGTGAGCGGCTGCTTGCCGAACTTTTCCTGGGCAGTGCGTACGGCCTCAACGTTGAGAATGCCGTTTACCACCCCGAGGTTGTAATACACGGTGCCAAAGCGTTTCGGGTCGGCCAGGTCACCATTGCCCTTGGCCACTACCTGCTGCTGGATGCCTTGCAAGACCGGGAAATTGGTGCCCGAGGGGTGCGTTGTGATCGCGATAAAGCCTTTGGCGGCGGCACCGGCCGGGGCGGCATCATCCTCGGAGTTACTCCAGATGTTGCCGATGATGTGATCCGCCGGGAAGCCTACTTTCTGCGCAGTTTTCAACGCCACCGGGTTCATCACGCCCCAGCCCCGCAGAATCACCCAGTCGGGTTTTTCCCGGCGAATGTTGAGCCATTGCGACTGCTGCTCGTTACCCGGATGGGGCACTTCCAGCAGGGTCAGTTTGAAGCCGTACTTGTCGGCCAAGGTCTGCAACACCTCATTGGTTTCCTTGCCGTAGGGCGAGCCGTGATACAGGGTGACGATCTTCTTGCCCTTGAGCTGGTCTAGCCCCCCGGCCTGCTGGCCGATGTAGTTGATGATCGCTGAGACCTCGGAGTACGGGTTCAGTTGCAGGGGAAAAACATAGGGGAAAACACTGCCGTCAGTGGAGTCTGTGCGGCCGTGGTTGATGGTAATCAGCGGTAGTTTGTCCGCGGTCGAGCGCTCCAGGGTGGCATAGGCGATGCCCACCGACAGCGGGTTAGTGGCGGCGGCCGGCGCACCATTGAGGCCTTTTTTCAGACGCTCGTAGCACTCCACGCCCTTCTCGACCACGTACTCGGTTTCGCACTCGCTCCAGGTCAGCTTGACGCCGTTGACCCCGCCATTGGCATTGACGTACTTGAGGTAGTCGATAAAACCACCAAAAAACCCGGTACCACCGGCGGCATAAGGACCGACCCGATAGCTCTGCAGCGGGAAGTACTGTTCGTTATCCGCCTGCGCGGTCAATGTGGCAGCGCTCAGGCTAACGGCCAGCGCGAGGCTACTGAGTAGAGATCGTTTCAACATCAATGTTTTCCTTATCAAGTCATCACGTGAAGGGATTCAGAGCAACCGGCGCTCACGCCGCGTCGTTCAGTAACGCAGCGGCCACAACCGAGCTCTCTCGCGGAACTTTTGCCAGAGGCGCGCCAAGCCCTCCGGTTCCTTGACCAGGAACACAATGATCAGGGCGCCAAATGCCATCTTCTGCAGGTTTTCAATTTGCCCGGTTTCAATCAGTCCGGTTGGCAACAAGGCCAACAGGTTGGACAGCAGCACTGGAAACAGCACGATGAATGCTGCGCCCAGGAAGTTGCCGAGGATGCTGCCCAGGCCACCGATAATGATGATGAAGAGGATCTGGAAGGACCGATTCAAGTCGAATCCGTGGGGCTCCACGGTCCCCAGATAAGTGAAGGCCCACAGCGCTCCGGCCACCCCGAGAAAAAAACCGCTGATGGCAAACGCCAGCAGCTTGGTCTTGAACAATGCAATTCCCATCACTGCGGCGGCGGTGTCCATGTCACGCACGGCCATCCAATTACGCCCCAGCTCACTGCGCACCAGGTTCTTACCCAGCCAGAACAACGCCACCACCACGCTCAGGGTCAGCAGGTAACGACCCACCGGGGAGTTCAGATCCACACCAAGAATCTCCAGGCGCGGTGCGCTGATCACCCCCGAAGCGCTGTTGTTGGAGAACCAACTGAAGCGTGTCAGCGCCCAGGTCACAAAGAACTGCGCGGCGAGGGTCGACACCAGCAGATAGAAGCCCTTGATCCGCAGGCTCGGCAGGCCGAACAGCACCGCCACCAGCGCTGCCACTCCCCCGCCCAGGGCCATGCTGAGCAACAACGGCGAGCCCGGCACCCGCAGTTCAACGTTGTAAGTGGCAAAGGCGCCCACCGCCATGAAGGCCGCCGAGCCCAGCGACAGCTGTCCGGCATAGCCGGTCAGCAGGTTTAATCCCAACCCGGCCAACGACAGCACCAGAAACGGAATCAGAATGGCGCTGAACCAATAGTCGTTACCCAGATACGGCACACCGACAAAGGCCACCAGCAGCAAGGCAACCAAGCCGTAACGGTCCTGACGCAGGCGAAACACCCTGCGGTCCTGGGCATAGCGGGTACTGAACTGACCGGATTCCTGATAAAACATTACGTCTCTCCTCAAACCCGCTCGATCGCGCGTTCGCCAAATATCCCGGCTGGCCGCACCAGCAGGAACAGCAGCGCCAGCACATAGGGAAACCAGTTCTCGATGCCGCCGCCAATGATCGGGCCTAGGTACACCTCGGCCAGCTTCTCCGAGGCGCCGATAATCAAGCCGCCGACAATCGCCCCGCTTATCGAGGTGAAGCCACCGATGATCAGCACCGGTAAGGCCTTGAGCACCACCAGCGATAGAGAGAATTGCACCCCCAGCCGCGCGCCCCATAGCAGGCCAGCCACCAGCCCGACAAACCCGGCCACCGCCCACACCAACACCCAGACCCGTTGCAGGCGGATACCCACAGCCAACGCTGCCAGCGGGTCATCGGCCACGGCACGCAACGACAAACCGATACGGGTCTTGTTGAACAGCAGCGATAGCGCCAACACCAGCAACGCGGCGGTCACGGCGGCAAAAATGTCGAACTGCGATAGCAGCATCCCGCCTAGTTCCAGTGGCTCGTCACTGATGCCCAGTTCCAGGCCATGCACCTGGGCGCCCCACAGCGCCTGGGCGAATCCTTCGATCACGTAGGACAAACCGAGGGTGGCCATGAACAAGGTGATGGGCGGGCGGTTGACCAGCGGACGCAACACCACCCGCTCCACCGCCACCGCCAGCAGCACCATCGCCGCCAGGCTAAGGACAAACGCCAGCCAGAACGGCACCCCGCGTTCCAACAGACTGACAAAGGTCAGCGCCGAAAACAGCACCATCGCCCCCTGGGCGAAGTTGAAGACGCCGGAGGCCTTGTAGATCAGGACAAAACCGATGGCCACTAGGGCGTACATCACCCCGGCCAGTAGCCCACCGAGTAACACCTCTAAAAAAAACTCCATGAGCCTTCCTGTTTTGCGGGCAAAGGGTTCCTGGCCACCAAACGACTGGCGGCGCTATCGACCCGGGGGGTTAGTGGCGCGTGCCGAGATAGGCTGCGATCACCTCGGGGTTTTGACGCACCTCATCGGGAGGGCCGTCGCCGATCTTGCGGCCGTAGTCGAGCACCACCACGTGATCGCAAATGCCCATGACCACGCCGATGTCGTGCTCGATCAACACCACCGTAGTGCCTAACTCACGGTTGATGTCGACGATGAAGCGGCTCATCTGCAGCTTCTCTTCGGCGTTCATCCCGGCCATCGGTTCGTCCAGCAACAGCAAGCGCGGTTCGGCGGCCAGGGCACGGGCGAGTTCCACCCGTTTCTGCAAGCCATAGGGCAGCTTGCCGACAAGGGTGTCGCGCCAGGGCTGGATGTGCAAAAAGTCGATTATCCGTTCGGCGGCCTCACGTTGGCGGTCATCCTCGCCAGCGGCGCGGCCAATGCGCAGGGCCTGCTCGATCCAACTGCTGCGACGCTTGAGGGTGCGTCCGGTGAGTACGTTGTCGAGCACGCTCATGCCCTTGAATAAGGCAATGTTCTGAAAGGTGCGGGCAATGCCACGAACCGCCGCATCGTGAGGGCGCATGCGCCTGTGCTCTTCTCCGGCAAAGCGGATACGTCCTTGCTGAGCCTGGTACACGCCGTTGATCACATTCAGCAGCGAGCTTTTGCCCGCACCATTGGGGCCGATCAGGGCGCAAATCTCCCCGGCGGCCACGGCAAAGCTGATGTCGGTTACCGCCTTGACGCCCTTGAACGACAAGCCAATGTTTTCCAACACCAGCAGATGCTCAACCTTTGTCGCCTGTGTGTGTGCCATCCGTCATGTCCTTGTCAGGCCGATTGCATGCTGTCTTCGATCCAGCCGTTGACCCGCGACGCAGGCCAAGGCGCGAGGTGGTGCCACTGCGCCGGGTCAGGCCAGGTGCGGACCTCTATCGCCAACGCCTGGAAAAACACCTGGGTAGGTGCCGCCAGAGCCTCGCCCACCAGCAACGGCGCGCGGGTGCGGGAAAAGCCGAGGACATCGCGCAACGGTCGGCGGATCAGCCAGTAACCCACGTGCCGGTTCAGCACACCGGGGCGCGTTTCCAATGCCCAATCCACCAGACGCCGGCGCCAACTGCCTGGCTCCGGCAAACGGGCCAGAACCTGCGCATGCAGGCGCTCGTAGGTTTCCCGGGTGCCGGCCACCAGGGTCGGGCCCAGCTCGCGCCGGTCCTGATCGCGGGTGGCCAGGTTCTCCGGAAAATTTAGGCAAAAGCCGGCAATCAACCAAGGCGCCAGCACGTAACGCGCTTGACCACCCGTGGCGAACGCTCGCGCTGCCAAGGCTTCTTCCTGGTGCCCCAGCTGCTCGCTATACACCAAGCGCTGGCCTTCCTGTAGCAACTCGGTGTGGCAGATGCGCTGCTGCTCGATGCGCTGCCCCGCGCCCAACCGGTATAAGGCAAAGGCTGTGTCCGTGGCTCGAGTCTGGGGCTCAAGCTGAAGATCGCTTCCCTGCTGCAGCAGTTGCGCGAACGCCAAGGTATCACCGGCCTGACTCACCTCATCCAAGCCGCGGCCGTCAGCGTAAATCAGCAACCTGGGCGCCAGTCCGGCGGCGTGCAGGCGCTGGATCTCCTCATGGCCTTCGGCGAACACCCATTCACTGTGCAGCTCGCACAACACCGGCACCTGCTCGGCCGCAGCCTCCAGCGGATCCAACAACGCAGCCACGCCACCCAGCCACTGTGCCGACAAGGCCGCAATCAATGCCTCCGGCCGCGGGCGGCTGACAATTACCAACGTCGCACCCGGCACAAAACCACGCGCCTTCAAGGCCGTTGCCAAGCGCTTAACCTCTGCGGCCAGTTGGCACCAAGTACGGACCTGCCACACCCCTAGGCGCTTATGGCGCAGAGCGATACCCGTCCCTTGCTGACGTGCCTGCTGTTGCAACCACTGCGGCAAGGTACCCGCGGCGGGTTGCGGATTATCGGTGAATATCGGCATGACCTTTCCCGCCCCTTACGCCAGCGCCGCAGCCTGGGTCGCCACCGCCTCGCGCTCCAGCTCACGCACTAACGGCAACACCTTGCGGCCGAAGTACTCCACTTCCTCCTGAAAGTGCAGGAAGCCACTAAGCACCAAGTCCACGCCCACCGCCTTGAGTGCGACGATGCGTTCGGCAATCTGCTGCGGCGTGCCGATCAGGTTGGTCTTGAAACCATCGTTGTACTGCACCAAGTCCTCGAAGGTGGACTTGGCCCAGTTGCCTTCGCCTTCTGGGCTAGAGGCACCGGCGTTCTTCGCCTCGCTGGCAAAACCGTTGACGGCCTCGGGGTCGGCCTTGGCGATAATTTCCTGCAACACAGCCCGGGCCTCGGCCTCGGTTTCACGGGCGATGACAAAGGCGTTCACCCCTACTTTGACCGAGTGGCCATTAAGAGCGGCCTTGGCCCGAATGTCATCGACCTGCGCCTTGATGCCCTCAACGGTATTGCCGTTGGTGAAGTACCAGTCGGAGACCCGCGAAGCCATGTCCCGTGCCGCGCGCGAACTGCCCCCCTGGAAAATTTCAGGGTGCGGTTGCTGCAGTGGCTTGGGTTTGAGGGTGTAGTCATGGAAGCGGTAGAAATCGCCATGAAAACTGAAGTTGTCTTGGGTCCAGATGCCCTTCAGCGCCTGGATGAATTCTTCCGAGCGACGATAGCGCTCATCGTGGTCCAGCCATGGCTCGCCAATGGCGCGGAATTCGCCCTTGAACCAGCCCGACACGATATTCACCGCGACGCGACCGTTGGTGAACTGGTCGATGGTGGCCAACTGCTTGGCGGCCAGCACCGGACTCCATGGGCCAGGCAGGATGGCTGCGATCACCTTGAGTTTCTCGGTGGCGGCCAACAGTGCGTGGCTGATGGACACCGATTCGTGCTGGTTTTCGGCGCCATAACCGGCGGTAAAACGGATCTGTGACAAGGCGTATTCGAAGCCAGCCTTTTCGGCGATTTGCGCCAGCTTGCGGTTGTAATCGATGTCCCAGCTAGTGCGCTGTTCGATCTTGCTGACCACAAGACCGCCGCTGACATTGGGAACCCAGTAGGCAAACTTGATGTTGCTCTGGCTCATTGCATGTACTCCATTGATTCATTGAAGTGAGCGTTGACCCGGGATGTCAGGCTGCGCTGGCGTCCGGTTGAACAGTCGAATTGAGGCTCAGGACCGCCGACTCGACAGCGCGCTCGATGCGTTCGAAGGCGCGGTACACCGGGCTGGCAGCAATCAGCAGGTCGGCCGTTTCAATGGCCCGCAGATCGGTCTCGACCGCAGCGGGCAAATCTTCACGGCGCAGCACCCCGGCACACTTTGGACCGACCGCGGACAACTCAATCAACCGCAGCTCGATCGGCAGTTGCTGCGCAAGGCCAGCGACCAGTTCCTTGAGCAGCACCAGTGTGCGCGTAGGCCGCTGCACGCTCCCGGATACCGCGACCACTTTCAGTGTGTTGCTCATTGCCCGTCCTCATGGTGGCAGAGGCCACCGCGGCACCTGAACAAGGACTAAAGCAGCAACCATGCCACCTGAATAATTATATAAAAATCAATCAGTTATAACTTTTCATAACAACGCCGCAGTGTCGCCCACCGGGCAGGCTGTTTATCAACTGTTGCGCACGCAACAGCTGCCTCTCTGCCCATGCCATGCAGCGCGTCCAAGCCGCTGTTGCCGGGCAGTCAGCGCTTCAACAAGTTGCCTGACAGGCGACAGCAATCACTCTGGCGAACAGCCTTGCGCGCCCGATTAAACGGCTTTTGCAGTGCTAGGCACGACCTGTGCACTGGCAGCAATACGCAACAGAACGACTGCTCTGTTGCTTCTCTTGCCTTCCATAAGGAGCTGCACTATGACTGTCCAGCAACAGCACCTGCCACACCCCCTCTCCAGCGGTACCGACTACCAGACCCTGGCCGAGCGCTTCCGGCCGATCTTTGCACGCATCGCCGTCGGCGCACTGGAACGCGAGCAAAGCCGCAGCTTGCCCTTTGAACAAGTGAAGTGGCTGAAGGAAGCCGGCTTTGGCGCCGTGCGCGTGCCGGTGCAATACGGTGGCGCTGGCGCTTCCCTGCCCCAGTTGTTTGAGTTGCTGATCGAACTGGCCGAAGCCGATTCCAATCTGCCGCAGGCGTTGCGCGGTCACTTTGCCTTTGTCGAAGACCGCCTCAACGCCCACGCTGATGTGCCCCAAGACACCTGGTTCAAGCGTTTTGTCGACGGCGACCTGGTGGGCAACGCGTGGACCGAAGTCGGCAGCATCAAGATCGGCCAAGTTGGCACCCGTGTCTCGCGCTTAGATGAACAATGGGTGGTCAACGGCACCAAGTACTACAGCACCGGCAGTATCTTCGCCGACTGGATCGACCTCTATGCCCAGCGCGATGACAACGGCGCCGATGTGATTGCCGCCGTTCGCGTACAGCAACCGGGTATTACGCAGAGCGACGACTGGGATGGCTTTGGTCAGCGCACCACCGGCAGCGGCACCTCGGTATTCGAGAACGCCGTGGTGGAGCCCGAAAACCTGCTGGACTTCACTACCCGCTTCAAATACCAGACGGCCTTCTATCAACTGGTGCTGTTGGCGGTCCAGACCGGTGCCGGGCGTGCTGCGGTGCGCGACATCACGGAAGAAATACGCAAGCGCACGCGTATCTTCAGCACCGGCAACGCCAGCCACGTCAGTCAGGATGTTCAGGTGCAGCAAGTGGTGGGCAAGGCTTCGGCGCAGGTCTACGCCGCCCACGCCACCACCCTGCGCGCTGCTGCCGCCTTGCAGGTGGCCTATGAAAGCCGCTTCGCCCACAACGACGAAGCCGAACGCGATGCCAACATCGCTGCCGAACTGGAATCCGCCCAAGCCCAAGTGGTGATCGCCGACCTGGTGCTGCGCGCCACCAGCGATCTGTTCAACGCCCTCAGCGCTTCGGCCACCAGCACCGGCAAGGCCCTTGATCGTCACTGGCGCAACGCTCGGACCGCAGCCTCGCACAACCCGCTGATCTACAAGGAACGCATCATCGGCGACTGGGAAATCAACGGCACCGAACCGCCCTACGTTTGGCAGATCGGTGGAGGATCGAAGTAAGTCGACATCACGCGGGTGACAGATACCCCACGGCGAGCGACGAAGCACGGGCCAGCAACGCGTCTGGCCCCTAGCTTGTCACTACGCCCAGAAACCAACGTACCCAGTCGCCAGCATGGGCGGTCGAGGTAACGGCTAGGACAACGCCTCAACTGAGCGTTTTTCTGCTCAAGTCACTGAGCCAGCAACACGGTGTCGTTTGATCACAACGGCACAAGCGCCCCCATCCTAAAGACCTTCATCGAAGCGGAACGAGGCGCCGTAGGCAGAATCCGGTAAATGGTTAGCACCATCGTCCCGTAACCGCGAACGGAAAGTACCGCTCTGTGGTTCGGTACGGTACAAGCCACGCTTTTGCAGCTCAGGAATGACCAGTTCAACAAAGTCTTCGAGGCTGCCTGGGCTGATCAGCGGGTTGAGCATGTAGCCACTGGTGCCGGAAATTCGGGCGTGCTCCTCGATCCTATCGGCCACTTGTTGCGGCGTGCCTACCAGAATCAGATCACTGCCCCGAGTGACGCTGGCAAAGCGCTGTTTGACATCGCCGGCGGTCAAGGGCTTGCCGCTGCCATCAGGCCGCATCACATAAGACGTCATGCCTTCAGTGTGAGTGGATAAGGCATCGCTGTCCGCGTAGCGGCTGATGTCGATACCGGTATCACCGGCATAACTCACCAACTGCGCCTGCAAGTGATAGTTGCTTTGAAGGGCGTCATATTTGCGCTGGGCTTCGATTTCGGTCTTGGCCGTGACGATACGCAGGACCGTCAGCGATTTAACATCCTGCGCCTGACGTCCACGTGCCTGGGCCTGCGCCCATATGTCTTCCAGGCCTTGGCGAATCTCCAGCGGATTGGATTTGGCGATGAAAATGAGTTCGGCGTGCTTAGCCGCAAACTCGCGACCACGGCCTGACCAACCGGCTTGGATCAGCAAGGGTGTGCGTTGCGGTGATGGGGACGTCAAATGCGGACCGGCCACCCGGTAATACTCGCCAACATGATTGATCGGACGCACGCGATCGCCCTTGGCATAGACCTGGCGAGACTTGTCGGCAACCACTGCATCGTTTGCCCAACTGCCTTCCCAAAGTTTGTAAACCACATCGAGAAATTCATCTGCGCGTTCATAGCGATCATCGTGCTTGATCATCTGCTCCAGGCCGAAGTTGCGAGCGGCACTGGTGAGGTAGGAGGTGACAATGTTCCAGCCGACCCGGCCATTGGTCAGGTGATCCAGCGTGCTGAAACGCCGGGCATGGGTAAAAGGATGCTCGTAACTGGTGGTGACAGTGACGCCGAAGGCTAGGTTTTCCGTCACGGCGGCCAATGCGGGGATGATCATCAACGGATCGTTGGCCGGTGCTTCAACCGCCCACTTCATGGCCGCGTCGGCATTACCGCCAAACACATCGTAGAAGCCCAGCACATCTCCAAAAAACAGCATGTCGAGATGAGCCTGGTCGGCGATGCGTGCCAGGTTGGACCAGTAGCCCAGAGAGTTGATGGTCAGTCGCTCGTCAGCCGGGTGCGTCCAGAGGCTCGGCGCGCCGCCACAGCCAACACTGGCTTGCTCGTATAACGCAAACAACAGAGGTTTTGGATCGGACATCGTAGTACCTGTAAAAAGTCATTAAACGCGCGGGTCAGCGCTGATGCTTGAAACCTTTGCCGTAGTGGCGTTCAAGGCGGTTCTGTATCAACTCCAGTCCAATGGACAGGAGCCAATAGATAACGGCTGCGGTGGTGAGCATTTCGATGTAGCGGTAGGACGAGCGACCATAGGACTGTGCCAGAAACATCACTTCCCAGACCCCCATCACCGATATCAGCGAGGAGTCCTTGAGCATTGAAATGAACTGACTGGTTGTTGGGGGAATGATCGTACGCATAGCTTGTGGCAGGACAACATGCAGAAACGTTGCCGCAGGCCTCAGACCCAGAGCCATCGCCGCTTCGCGCTGTCCAGGTGCTACTGCCATGATGCCTGCACGAAAAATCTCGCTGAGGTAGGCACCATAATTGAGCGAGAGTGCAATGATCCCAGCGCTGATGGCGCCAGGAACAACACCCAACTGCGGCAGACCAAGGTAGATCAGTAGGATCTGGATCAGCAGCGGCGTACCGCGAAAAAAAGACGCGTAGAAACTGGCAATGCCAAAAGCCACTGCACTGCGAGACAAGCGCGCCAGCGCCGTCACGAAACCAAGAAGCAACGAAAGCCAGATCGAGCAGAAGCATAAAAACAGCGTCAGCGCGGCGCCTTGCAAGAAACCGTCAGGCCCCAAATGCAGACCGATCAGATTGGGCAACTTCTGCGCAATGATCGAGAACTTCAGATCGAAGCTCATGAAAAACATGACGCACAAGCCGAACAGCACTGCCCAGGTCAAATACAAGCGAGTGCGAAAACTCAGTAGCGGGCTGAAACGATGCGTCTCTGTTTCGGGAGTGACAGCCGCCTTGGCCGTGTGTGAATTGAGGGCTGTCATTGGCTGATATCGGCACCGATCCACTTCTGTGAAATCTTGCTTAATGTGCCGTCGGCCTTGAGCTGGGTGACAACCTCAGTGACTTTGGCATTCCATTGTGGGTCGCCCTTTTCGATCGCTACCACGTTGGGCTCTGCGTACAACGTGTCGCCAGTAATTTTGAAGCGAGGATCCTGGGCGATACGTTCGCGAGCAGTGATGAGGTTGGTGACCATGGCATCCAGGCGCACGCCCGTGCCCAAGGCCAGATCCTGGAAGGCTACCGTTTCGTTGTCGTATGGCGCGACCTGGACGCTTTCGAATGGATAGCTCAACGGCTTGTCCTCAGCGCCTTCAATCACCAGATCCTTGTTCAAATAAGCTTCATAGGTCGACGCACTGATCACACCAACTTTTTTACCTGACAGATCCTTGCCCGTGACAGTGTTCTTGTCTTTGGCATTCACCACAATCACCGCCGGTGATTGGTAATACTCCACCGGGAAGTCGAACACTTCGGCCCGCGCCTTGCTCGGAGTCATCGAGCAGACGCAGATGTCGTATCGCCCGTTCCAGCGTCCAGCTGCAATGACATCCCAAGACGGTGTTTGCAGTTTGAGCTTCACCCCTAGTCGTTGCGCAATGGCCTTGGCGACATCCACGTCAAACCCGTCCAGTTGGTTCTGTTCATTGAGAAAGGAGAATGGTGGATAGCTTTCCATCAGAACGCCGTTCAGCTCCCTGCTACTGGTGACGCGATCCAGCGTGGCGCCCGCGAAAGCCGTCGAACAGGTAGCCAGTAATGCCAAGCCGAAAGGTAAAAGTGCCTTAGTTCCCACAGACAAGTGCTCCAATATATTCAAAATAATGAATAGATTAAAACGCACTATAAAAATAGTTTGTACTTCGTTTATGGAATATGAGCCTGCATTCAAGCTATATCGGGTCTAGCGATTCAGACGCAAGCATCGCTGATTTTGATGAGGTGAGGATTCCACCGAAAGCCAGTCGTTTCGCGGGGAAAAATATAAAAAAATGGATCGCGAGATAAAAACTCAACCTCTCTCGAATTATAGAGTCGGGACGCAGACTCTAAAGTCATCTCAAGAACACTCAACGACCCAAACAATGGCACCACCCTACGTACTGATCCCTATACGGCGGTCGCACGCGCCCCAGACTCATCGCCACGTCTAAGGCTATCGTGCATTGGAGAAGCTCATCCGATTAATGGTGCGCCCAGATTGAGGGCAACCGCTCAGACCGCCGTGTTTAAGACTTACCTACAGGGTGTACGAGATACCCACTTGAACCGTACGCGGTTCACCGGGGTAGGCGTAGAAGTTAAGGAACGAGCCTTCTTCGTACTCACGATTGAACAGGTTCTTCACGTCGAGGTTAAGTCTGACCTTTTCGTTGACCTTGTAAAAGCTGAGCAAGTCGACGACGGTATAAGCCCCCATCGAGAACGTGTTATTGGCGGTCTGCCCGGCACGCTCGGCTACGTATTTTCCCCCTGCGCCGAGGCCCAGTCCTTTGAACGCGCCATCCTGAAACTCATACACGTTGAGCAAGCTGAAGCTATTGCGCGGAATGTTCGCCAGACGCGTTCCGGTGTGCACGGTAGTGTCCTTGGTCACAGCAGCATCCACATAGCCATAGCCGCCGATTATCCGCCACTCGGGCGTCAGGTTGCCGGCCACGTTCAGATCGAAGCCGCGGCTGCGTACCTGCCCTGTGGCGACACTGAAGGCCGAATCAACGGGGTCAGTCCCCAGAACATTTTTCTTCTCGATCTGATAGATCGCCGCGTCGACGCTCAACTGCCGGTCAAGCGCTTCCCACTTCACGCCCACCTCGTAGGACTTGCCCTTCTCTGGTTCAAACCCGCCGCCTTGACGACTGACGCCCGTGTTGGGCTTGAACGAGCGCGCGGCATCCGCGTAGATCGCGACAGTGTCAGTGAGGTCATACATCACACCGACGCGCGGAGTGACGGCGTTGTCGGCGGCGTTCCAGGGGCTCACGCCGGGCACGTAGGATTCGTACTCGTGCTCGAAGCGCTCAAGGCGCGCACCCGCGAGCACCTTCAAACGCTCGGTCAACGCCACTTGATCCTGGACGAAGACCGCGTAAGTTTTGAGGTTTTCTTTATCGTGGGTAGGTGTACGAGTCAGCGCCGGACGTGGCTGGCCATACACCGGGTTGAAGATGTCGATTGGAAAAGTCCCCGCCGCTGCGCTGGAGCGTTGGATGATGGACTTGTAGTCATAGTCTTCGTACTCCACGCCCGTCAGCAACGTGTGATCAAGGCCGCCCGTGGAAAAGTGCCCGGTCAGGTTCAGTTGATAGTCTTTGTCGGTCCACTCCAACTTGCGGTAGTTGAAGTTGCGCTGGAGTGTTCGCCCATCGGCATTCATGCTGGCAGCACCGTTGGCCTCAACAGCATTACCCTTCATCGTACCGTCCAGCCACTGGAAACCACCGCCCAGGCTCCAGTTGTCGTTGAGCAGATGCTCGAACCGCACCTGAGCCATGTTGTTATCGTTGTGCAGATTACCGGCGTATTTTTCACCCCAAAAGGTGTCGCGGGACGCGGTACCGCGTTGGTTGGCAAAACGAGTCAGGCCTCGATCAAGGGGATGATTGTTACGCATGAAGTCGCCTTCGAAAATCACCTTAGTATCGTCACTGACCTGCCAGCTCAGTACAGGCGTTACGCCATAGCGTTCGGTTGAGACATGGTCGCGGAAGGTATCGCCGCCCTCTCCAACCACATTGAGGCGATAGGCCAGCCGCCCTTGCTCATCCAGCGGGCCGGAAGCATCAAGGGTGCCGCGCTTCATACCTTTATCACCCAACTGGCTACCCAAGGTGACCGTACGCTCAACCAGAGGCTGCTTGGAGACTATGTTGAAGGTACCGCCGGGATCGCCACGTCCATAGAGCATCGTCGCGGGTCCGCGAAGCACTTCAAGTCGCTCAATGCTGTTGGCGTCCGGCATGCTTGGGTAGCCCCGGTTAATCGGAAAACCGTTGCGGTAGAACTCGGCGGTTGAAAAGCCTCGAACAGTGAAGCTGGTTAGCCCTTGGCCGCCGAAATTGTTCGCGCGGCCGACGCCGCCTGCATAGTCCAGGGCCTCCTGCAAGCGCGTCGCACCGATGTCCTCGACCACGTCTTTGGGCACTACGCTAATGGACTGAGGCGTCTCATGAATTGATGTGTCAGTGCGCGTCGCGCTGGCCGAACGTGTGGCGCGATATCCCTTAACTGGCCCCAGAGCCGTCTCGGAGTCCATGTCTCCTGTGACACTAATGGCTTGCAGCTCAAGGCTGGCACTCTCGGGATCAGCAACCTGCGCCCAGGCCAAAGGAGAAAACGCCTGAAAAACGCAGAGAGAAATCAGGGTACGACGCATGGATGTTGAACCTAGTGAATGAGTAGTTGGGAGGGTGAACCCGGCTGGAGTTCTGCGAGGCATGATATCTCAATCATTACCATTTGCCACAAGTTCTCATTTACTGTTTTTTGAGTATCTACTGTGTATTAAGTGGGATACGGTCGAAAAAAAAAGGGGTAGCTCAGACCGAGGAAAAACTTAACGCCGTGTCCGGGATTAGTTGACCGTTACACAATGCGTTCCCCCCCAAGACACCTCGATAGAGTAAATGCATGAAAAAACTCAAAAACCCACTCACTTTGCTGGTTTTTATCATTGTTGCAGCATCATTCAGCGCGCCTTTTGGAACACCACAACTGGCGGCTTTTGCAAAAGATTTTCTACCGGCTATAGCGACATTGATCGCCGCTTATGCCGGTGCATGGTATGGAGCATCGCTCGTACGAGATTCGGCTCAAGAGGACGAGCGAATTAGGCAAATAGGTGCGGGAGCGCGCGCCATGTTAACGCTGTGGCGCCAAGTAAATATTGTCGCGCAGATACAGATAGACATTGTAGACCAGTACCGCGATACCCCCTCAGTAGCAATTACACTGCCCCCAATAGACTACCCATTGGATCAGCCTCCAAGGATAGATCTAGACAGCCTTACGTTCTTTCTTGATTTAGGAAACGCTGGAATTCTGGAAACATTGGTCATTGCTGAACAGAATTTTCTTCATACTGTCGATGTGATCAGAACTCGCTCGACGCTGCACTTGGTGGAAGTGCAACCAATTCTCGAAAAAATCATCCCAAACGGCGGACCAATATCACACGCGTCTTTGGAGCAAGCGCTGGGTCCAAGGCTATTTTCACAATTGATAGACCAGACGAAACGCCTAATATTCAGGGTAGATCGATCAGTCGAGGATTTGGATAACGTCGCCAACGAGCTATACGCTGCACTGACAAAAAGGTTTCCAGACGCAAAATTTCCGCAACCGTCAAAGACAGCACCTAAGTGAATGGCTGCGGTGCCAACTATTGCGCAAAATTCAGTGTTTTTAAAGCAAGTGTCTTGTGCCAATCATCCTGCAAGGCGGTGCCAAATCCGACGCTAACTTACACTTACAAAACCTTATTCAGGACGGGTCAACACACATGAAAAAGCCCAACTCGCGAAAGTTGGGCTAAGCCATTGAAAAATATGGTCGGGACGGAGTGATTCGAACACTCGACCCCTAGCACCCCATGCACGCTTGTATCTCTACAGGCCGCTACTTTCAAGGCTTCGCGCTTGGCGCTCGCTGCAACGATGCCCAACAGTGCTGAACCGTGAGTGACAAAGTCACTCGAAAAGTCACTCGGCCTTTTTTTGCCCCCCACCGACTTCCTGACGACCGAACACTATCCCAAGCCTACCGGCATGAAACCCTACCCAGCCGCTTCAGCTTAGCCCGAATGATGGATCGGATGCATTAATCGCAATAGCCCCGTAATGAAAGGCCAAAAAGCCTATTCCAAATTCCACCGTACCAAATTCGTACCAGTAACCTTCGTAGATGACACTATCCCACCCCTTCTCTCTCGCTCCCTAAAGCTTGATCTGTTTGCTCAACGTGTGTACGCTTCTCGAAGGCCTATAGTATTAATATGGTAGATGCACGTGTAGAACTTACACGGGTGCCGGTTCGATTCCGGCTAGGCAAAGCGCATTCATTGAGTGCGCTTTGCCTAGCTTGATAAGGATACTCAAGTGCTTAGTCCAAAACCCGCGCAAGCCCCCCTTTCTTCAATTCAAGAAATTTTCGACGCTCAAGTCCTAAATGTTAGGATGTTACAATCTACCTGGACTCAAATTAAGCGATCAATAAATCAAGCCTATAAGCGGGGAGATAGGCCATTTGCAACAACTCAAACAAAAGTTTTAGCTCTCGTTTTCTGCGCTTACTCCGAAGCATTATTTTCAAAGTTGCTCCACACACCAAACGCGCTAAGTATCGCTCAAATAGAGCAAATCAAAAAATCGGGAAAAAACAATATATCCCGAGCATGGATAAAATGCATTCACATTGCTACCAGCCGAATTGATGGGGGCAAGGAAAACCATATCCCAAATCTTAGACAGCGCCTAGGTAACTTCGTACTAAAGTATATTGTCGAGCCCAGCCAAGTTAGAAACAAAGTAGCACACGGCCAATGGGCCATAGCACTAAATAGCGACGGAACCGCTATTAACCGAGATCTAACAAATCAACTTCGAGACTTAGATATAGTCAAGCTCGAAAGAATGCATCACGCATTTATGAGCTTTGTTTCAATTATGGACAATATTATTGCCTCCCCCAACAAAGCTCATTGGAGATTCTATTGGGACCATATAACCGAGCATGAAACCAAGCAGCAAGAAATGACAACCTGGAAGCTAGCCGATAAAATTGCCAATATGAATGTTAAATATGCCCGTAGAAAAACCGACACCTGAATGAGCTTTTCAAAAAATTAGCATGTCGTGCGGGCAGTTGGTTATGTAAAGATCCGCTATGGTTCTATCGCGAAATTCACTTAAGGGATTATTAATGAACGATATAATTGAAACAGCAACCGCGGTAACCGGGATTGCTGGCGAGCTTTACAAAACCGTGGATGAAACCCACAAAAAACAAATCGGAGCGAACACAGGCGCCGCTTTATCAACTCTGTCAGCTGCAGTAAATAACGTGCTCATCCCTATAGCTGTCGTGAATTTTGTAGTGGATAAAGCTCGGGTATACCTCAAAGAAAAATTTGAAACTGACTTAGCAGAAGCTGTATCAGATATTCCGCCGGAAGCATTGACTGAACCAAAGGCATCTATTGCAGCCCCAGTTCTACAAGGGTTAGCATTTTCCCTTGATGAACCAGATCTAAAATCCATGTACTTGAAACTTTTAGCTTCTGCGATGGATGGTCGCTCAGCTGAAACCGCTCACCCTGCCTTCGTTGAGATCATCAAGCAAAGTAGCGCTCAAGATATTTTGTTACTAAACTATCTCGCCCACTCAAAGTCTACGCAAATACAAGCAATTGACTTATACATGACCGTCAACGACAAAACAGGAAAAGTACTCGGAAATATCGGCCCATTCATTCTAGACTCCGGCCTAGACTATAGTAATTACATGATTAGCGTTGATAACCTTTTAAGACTTGGCGTGTTGAAAATTGCACCTGCAATCGCTCAAAGCTATGATGAAATAATCGCTGCCAACATCGAAGGCTACAAGAGAGGAGTTCATCTAGGTGGCATTGAGTCTTACTATGCCGAACCAAAATCGCTGCAGATTACAGGTTTTGGAAAGTCATTCATGATCAACTGTATCACTCCCGACCTAAAAGGCATGCCTCTACACTGGTACAGCTAATAAAGCGGTCGATAAACGGCACTAACCATTTATCACGGCTTAATTTCCAGTCCAGTTGTGAACCCTTTATCAGCGCCCCAAGCTGATAAATGGAAGTTCAATTCCCTTTATCAGATCCATCGTTTTCGGGTCTTTAGGTGTGTGTACTGCAATCAGCTGCAGACCGTATTGGGCTGTTCGTCTGATTCATCGGAGGGGTCGCCAGAAATCATGAGCAAACCAAGAATCGCACTAGTTGTTGGAAATGGGCTATCCATTAGTTTTGGATATTTCTCTAAGTTGATACACCAGTGGAACACCCAACAGCCTCTTTCATGGAATATCAAATGTCCACAAAGAGAAGACTTACTTCTCGACAACCTTCCAAACTTTAAACGTCTCAGCGACGCCTTTCCAGATCTACCTGATTTCGATATTTTTTTGAAACTTCAAGATGAGCAAATCTGCAAGTCGTTAGATATTAATATTAAAAACTGCCAAATAGAAGCACGACACTACTTAACAATCGCATTCTCAAACTTTACCGTCGAACAAATGAACACCTTCACGAAAGACTGGGTTTGGTTTAGATGGTTAAAATTACATCGCGAAAATATAACGTGCGCCTTTTCTTTAAACTACGACCTCTTACTCGAAAGATGCCTCGACGAAATAAATTTACTTTATAGCTCCCTTCAGCTCAATGGAAACAACTATGGCATTCCATTTGTAAAGCCACATGGATCAGTCGACTTTGAAATAACTGGGATTTCAGCGCCAGTATCTTACCCGCTAAACGGGCGCTTAGATATGAACGACACCCCTATATACCGTCTCAAGTTAAATGAATTGCTATACCCTCGCACTCAGCCACTATGCATCATCCCTAACGAGAAAAATAAATACCAGAATTTTCAGTGGGTTAGAAAAGCCAACAACGCATTTAATCAGGAATTGAAATCATGCACACACTGCATTTTCATTGGAATATCTTACTTTGAATGTGACCGACCAGAGATTGACGCTATAGTCGACTCTTTACCCAGGGAAACCGAGATTGTCATCGCGAACCCTGCACCACCTTCAGAATTCCTGAACAAGCTAATGGACAGACCGGTGCTACTTTGGAAATCAGCTAACGGACCAGTAGACGACAACGGAAATTTAGCCGCCCTAAAAGACCTGACCACAGGAAATACATTAAGAAAGTGCTTTTGTAAGAGTGGTAAAAGTTATCAATATTGCTGCGCTGTTTAACGGGCGCAATCCATTGCATCCGGCATTTTTCTGCGTAAAGCGCTAGAACTGCGTCCCTGCTGGTAGTGGTTACAGCTTACAAACCTACAAGTCTGTAAGACTCGCCCACACAGGGATCTGTGTAAGCGCTCCATAAACCCCACATTCAAAGCGCTTAGCTGATCC